>NZ_JBFODP010000027.1:188332-472901 GCF_040908375.1 Aeromonas sp. R2-3
CGCAAACCGCTGCCATTATCGTCAACCTTGCGCAAACGACTCTCGAGCTGCAGCGCCCGCACCAGCTCGGCCAGATCCCCTTGCAGGGTGAAGTTGAAGGTGACCTGATCCCCCTCCAGCTTGCCGATTGCCACCTTGCTGACGTTGGCCATCCCCTGCAGCATCTTCTGCACGGCGATCATGCTGTCCACTTCGGAGAGGCCATCCACCACCAGGGTCTGGCTGGTTGCCGGACCCGAAATGCGGGCACCGTAGTTTTTCACCAGCCAGGCCGCCAGGGTATCGGCGAACCCTTGCGCCACTTCGGCCTGAGTGCCGGTGTTATTGCCACGGGTCAGCTCGGCCACTTCACCGGCCGCTTTGGGGCCGTAGAGTCCCCAATCGATGCTCCACTTGTCACCTTCCGGTGTCAGCTTGCCCAACACCACCATCTCGGCGCCATAGCGCTGGCTTGCCTGCAAAATCGGGTCGGCAAAGCGTCCCCAGACGTCGGTGGCACTGACCGCCATGTTGTCATCGAGATCCATCAGCGGAATGCTGATGGGTAGCCCCAGCGTCTGGGCCTGCTCGCGCAAGGCTTGCGCCCAACCATCGCTGGATTGATCCGCCAGCAAGCGACGCTCACCCTGATCCACCACCAGCCAGATGGCCATCTGGGGACGCGCAGGGCCAAGCAGGGCAAACTGGCTCTCGGAGACCAGGCTGTTGACCTTATCACTCTTGAACTCGGCTTTCAGATACTTGACGGCGTCCTGATCCTGATAGCCATAGCTTTTGACATAATCGCCCGGGGCCGCCAGCGCCTTGACCACCACCGGCTGGGTGAGGATGTCGCGCTTGCCGGTCACCTTGATCAGCACCTGACCCAGTGCCTGCCCTTGAGCGGCCACCATGTCGCCACTGGTCGGGGCCTTGCCCTGATAGAGGTCGGTCACCTGAGCGGCCGAGGCCATGAATGACAAGCCGCAGCAGAGGGCGGTCACAACACGTTTGAACATGAACAGAGTCTCGAAATGGGAGAGTGTGCTTATGGTAGCGGCAAGGCGCATCCTGCGGCAAGGCTGGCACAAGCGGCCACAAACAGCAGAGCCGGCGATGCGCCGGCTCCGCTCACCCCTTCCACATGGGAAGCAGGTTAAAGCATTAAGTTACTTGGTACCGAAGATCTTGTCGCCTGCATCGCCCAGACCCGGCACGATGTAGCCCTTCTCGTTCAGCCCCTGGTCGACAGAAGCACAATAGAGCTCTACGTCAGGGTGTGCGGCTTCCAGCGCCTTGATCCCTTCCGGCGCGGCAACCAGTACCAACACCTTGATGGATTGGCAGCCTTTCTTCTTCAGCAGATCGATGGTGGCGATCATGGAACCGCCGGTGGCCAGCATCGGATCGATGACCAGCGCCAGACGCTCTTCGATGTTGCTGACGATCTTTTCGAAATAGGGAACCGGTTGCAGGGTCTCTTCATCACGGTAGATACCGACCACGCTGACGCGGGCGCTCGGCATGTGCTCCAGCACGCCATCCATCATGCCAAGGCCGGCACGCAGGATGGGTACGACGGTTACCTTCTTGCCTTTGATCTGGTCAACTTCTACTGGCCCATTCCAGCCATCGATGATAACCTTCTCGGTTTCGAAGTCAGAGGTCGCTTCATAGGTCAACAAACTGCCCACTTCTTTGGCCAGTTCACGGAAACGCTTGGTGCTGATATCGCCTTCACGCATCAGACCGATCTTGTGTTTGACCAGGGGGTGTTTGACTTCAACGACTTTCATTATTATCTCCTCTAACCTGCCGCAAAAAAATCGCGGAATCATACAACAAAAGCCACCGCTTGTAGAGCATTTCCGCGCAAAAACGCGCAAACGATTTCTTTTCTGGTTTTTCACCGCCACTGTTAGAATACGCCCCGAATTTTACCCTCCACTTCTTTATATGACGGGGAATACTCGTGACTGACAAAACCTCACTGAGCTACAAGGATGCTGGCGTAGATATCGATGCCGGCAATGCACTGGTTGAACGTATCAAGGGCGTGTCAAAGCGCACTCGTCGTCCTGAAGTCCTTGGTGGTCTTGGCGGCTTTGGGGCCTTGTGTCAAATCCCTGCGGGCTACAAGGAGCCGGTACTGGTCTCCGGTACCGATGGTGTGGGCACCAAGCTGCGGCTGGCCATCGACCTGAAGAAGCACGACACCGTGGGCATCGATCTGGTGGCCATGTGCGTCAATGACCTGATCGTACAGGGCGCAGAGCCGCTGTTCTTCCTCGACTACTATGCAACCGGCAAGCTGGACGTGGACACCGCAGCCGCGGTAGTCACCGGGATCGGTGCCGGTTGCGAGCAATCAGGCTGTGCCCTGGTGGGCGGCGAGACCGCCGAGATGCCGGGTATGTATGAAGGGGAAGACTACGACATCGCCGGTTTCTGCGTCGGTGTGGTGGAGAAGAGCGAAATCATCGACGGCAGCAAGGTCGGTGAAGGGGATGCCCTGATCGCGCTGGCTGCCAGCGGCCCTCACTCCAACGGCTTCTCCCTGATCCGTAAAATTCTGGAAGTCTCCAAAGCCGACGTGCATCAGCCGCTGGGTGACACCACCCTGGCAAACGCCCTGCTGGAGCCGACCCGCATCTATGTGAAACCTGTGCTCAAGCTCATCAAGGAGTGCGAGATCCACGCCCTCTCCCACATCACAGGTGGCGGCTTCTGGGAGAACATCCCCCGTGTCCTGCCCGCCAACACCCAAGCGGTGATCGATGAGCAGAGCTGGCAGTGGCCGGCGGTGTTCAGCTGGCTGCAGCAGGCTGGCAACGTCACCCGTCACGAGATGTATCGCACCTTCAACTGCGGCGTCGGCATGATCATCGCCCTGCCCGCCAACCAGCTGGAGAAGGCGCTGACTCTGCTCAAGGCAGAAGGCGAGAACGCATGGCACATCGGTCATATCGCCAAGGCAGCAGACGGTGAGGAGCAGGTCGTCATCAAATGATGCGGATCCTCGTCCTAATCTCCGGCAGCGGCAGCAACCTGCAGGCGATCCTCGACCACTGCGCCAGCGGCAAGATCGCCGGTGAGGTGGTCGGCGTTATCAGCAACAAGGCCGATGCCTATGGTCTGGTTCGCGCCAAAGAAGCAGGCGTGGCGACCTCCATTCTGGCCCAGCAGCAGTTTGCCAGCCGGGAGGAGTATGACGCCGCCCTGTTGGCGCTGATGGCAGACTATCAGCCGGATCTGGTGGTGCTGGCCGGGTTTATGCGGATATTGAGCGGCGATCTGGTGCGCCATTTCGCTGGCAGAATGATCAATATCCACCCCTCCCTGCTGCCCAAGTATCAGGGACTACACACCCACCAGCGCGCTATCGACGATGGGGAGCGCGAGCATGGCGCCAGTGTCCACTTCGTGACCGAAGAGCTGGATGGTGGCCCGGTGATCCTGCAGGCCCGCGTGCCCATCTTTGAAGGGGACACGGCGGACGAGGTAGCAGCACGGGTACAGGCGCAGGAGCACAGCATCTACCCGCTGGTGGTACGCTGGTTCTGCGAAGGCAGGCTGCAGATGGTGGATGGCGCCGTGCAACTGGATGGCGCCCTGCTGGGCCCCGCTGGTTACGCCTGCGAGTAACCGCTAACAACTGCATGTCAGATACAACAAGGGAGGCTTAGGCCTCCCTTGTCATTTCTACCTACCGCACGATGGCTTAGGTCAGGTCCGATTACGCCGCTACGCGGCCAAACGACCCTACACCGGATTGTCGATATCGATAAAGGTGACATCCAGCCCGTGCACGGTCGCCAGCCACTCCCCCAGCGCCTTGACGCCGTAACGCTCGGTGGCGTGATGGCCCGCGGCGTAGAAGTGCATCCCCATCTCGCGAGCGGTGTGAATGGTCTGCTCGGAGGCTTCACCGGAGATAAAGGCATCGATGCCCTGCTCCGCCGCCAGATTGATGTAGCTCTGACCGCCGCCGGTGCACCAGGCCACGGAACGGATAAGCTCGGGGCCGGTATCGCCACAATAGAGTGGTTCACGGCCAAGGCGCTCGGCAATCAGCTTGGCAAAGTCGCGGCCGCTCATCGGCTCTTCAAGCTTGCCCACCATGGCGACGCTCTTGCTGTTCCAAGGCTCCAGACCGCGACGCACCTTGATGTCGAGCAGCTTGGCGAGCTGGGCGTTGTTACCCACCTCGGGATGGACATCCAGCGGCAGATGGTAGGCAAACAGGTTGATGTCGTGGGTCAGCAGGGTCTTGATGCGGCGCTGTTTCATGCCGGTGATCTGGGCCGGTTCACCGCTCCAGAAGTAGCCGTGATGGACCAGAATGGCATCGGCTTCGGCAGCCACCGCCGCGTCAATCAGCGCCTGACTGGCAGTGACACCGGTCACTACCTTGCGAATGCGCTCGCGACCCTCCACTTGCAGGCCGTTAGGGCAGTAATCCTTGATGGCGTGCGGTTCGAGCAGATGGTTCAGTACGGTTTCGAGTTTTCGATGAGAGATCATAGGGGTCCCTTATTAAGGCTCGGTCCCCTGCTTTACCAATAAAAACAGGGCCCAGGCTCAAAGCGCCAAGGACCCCATGATAATCGAGCCGGGCCGTCAAGACCATGACAGCCCCCACGCAGTGCGGTTTCCCACATGCCTCAGGCTGGCAGGTCGATCCCCGCCTCCCGCATCTGGGCCAGCTTGTAGCGCAGAGTGCGCGGGCTGATGCCGAGTCGGTCGGCCACCGCCTTGCGGCTGCCGTTACAATCTTGCAGGGTGTCGAGGATGATCTGGTGCTCCTGCTGCTTGAGCTCGCTGCCGAGGCGATCGCCACCATAGCTGCGCTCCACGCTGACAAACTCCATCTCCTGCTCGTCCAGCTCCTCCAGAATGAGGTGGTCACAATCAATGACCCCGTCGGGGCTGAGGATCAGGGCACGCTGTACCACGTTGTCCAGCTCCCGTACGTTGCCGGGCCAGGAGTGAGCCAGCAGCCGTTCCCGCGAGGCGTCCGTCAACTGTGGTGTCGGCAGCCCCTGCTGACTGGCATGAAGCGCCAGCAGATGCTCCGCCAGCGGCAGAATGTCGCCGGACCGCTCACAGAGGGCAGACCAGCGCAGCGGAAAAACGTTGAGGCGATAGTAGAGATCTTCGCGAAACAGGCCATCCTGCACCGCTTTTTTCAAATCCCGGTTGCTGGTGGCGATGACCCGCACATCCAGCGGGATCATCTTGCGACTGCCGAGCCGCTCCACCTCTTTCTCCTGCAGTACCCGCAGCAATTTGGCTTGCAACCCCTGATCCATCTCGGTGATCTCGTCAAGCAGCAGGGTGCCCCCCTGCGCCTGCTCGAACTTGCCCGGGCACCCCTGCACCGCACCGGTGAAGGCGCCCTTCTCGTAGCCAAACAGGGTCGCCTCCAGCATGTTTTCCGGAATGGCGGCGCAGTTGATGGCGACGAAGGGCTGCTCGGCGCGGCTGGAGTTGTCGTGAATGTAACGGGCCAGCACCTCTTTCCCCGTCCCGCTCGGGCCGGTCACCATCACGGTCGCTTCGCTTCTGGCCACCCGAGTCGCCAGCTGGAACAGCTCGGCAGTTTTGGGATCCCCGTAGACCACAGCGCGCTTCTCCACCTTCTGGGCGGGCACATAGCGGCTGACCTGATTAAGCAGCACCTCCGGGGAGAACGGCTTGGCCAGATAGTCGATGGCCCCTTCGCGCATGGCGCGCACCGCGCCGTCGATATTGGCGTAGGCGGTCATCAGCAGCACAGGTATCTGCGGATATTGCTGGCGGATGGTGGCCAGCAGGGTGAGACCGTCCATCCCCCCCATCTGGATATCGGAGATCACCATGTCAAACGGCTGACGGGAGAGGGCCAGCAGAGCCCGCTCGCCGCTGTCCGCTTCACGGCACTCATAACCCCCCAGTAACAGGGTGTCCACCAGCGCTTCGCGCAGGCCATTGTCATCTTCAACTACCAGGATCCTGGCCTGTGTCATGCTACACCTCCAAGCTGCACCGGTTGCTGGTGCAGGGGGAACGACAGAGTAAAGCAGGTGCCTTCACCGGGAACCGAGGCCACACCGACCTCCCCCTGATGGGCACGCACTACAGATTGCACCACCGCCAGCCCGAGACCTGTGCCCTGGGAGCGAGTGGTAAAGAAGGGTTCGAATACCTGACCGAGCTGATGGGAAGGGATCCCCTTGCCATTATCGATGACCCGCATCTCCACCCGGGCACCGCTGCGTACCGCGCTGACCAAGAGTGAGGTGGCCCCTGCCTGCTGGGCATTGGCAATCAGATTGTTGATGGCCCCCGCCAACGCGCTGCTGTTGGCCAGCAGACAGAGATCGGGCTCCGGCGCCTCCATGTGCAGCTCGCAGCCCTGTTGCTGACAGAAGGCCTCGGCTCCGGCCTGAACTTCGGCCAGCAGCCCTTGTACCGAGATGGGGGTGACCACCTGATTGTCGCCATTGCGGGCGAACAGCAGGATGTCGTTGATCTGCTTCTCCAGATCCTGCAAACGGGCCATCAACTTTTGCTGAAACTGAGAGCGAGATTCCGGCTTGAGGGTGCGGTTGGCCAGATTGGCGGCATAAAGCATGGCAGCGGAGAGCGGTGTGCGGATCTGGTGGGCGAGCGAAGCCGCCATATTGCCCAGCGCCGACAGCCGCTTCATGTGGTTGATGCGGTCTTGCAGTTTGCGGGTTTCGGTCAGGTCGTTGATAAAGACCAGCTGGCCGGGCTGATCCGGCAGCGGTTGGGTCGAGAGCTGCACCCGGCGCCCGTCGCGCAAGGAGATCTCGTGGCCATCATCCTCGCGCGGTTCGAAGCAGCGAGCAATGATGTGACGCCAGAGCTCCCCTTCCAGCGGCTCCCCCAGCAGGGAGATGGCCGCCGGATTCGCGCGGGTGACCACCCCTGCCCCGTCAAGCAGCAACACCCCGGTGGGGAGCGCCTTGAAGATGGCATAGAGCTGGCTCACTTCGTGGGACTGGAGTGGCATGTCCTGCTGCTGGATTGTCATAAACCTGACCTCAAACTGGCTATTGGGTCAGGTTATTCAATTTCCATGCCACTAAATTATATTAACTAAAACAATGGATTGCGTATTTGCGTCAAGGCTTTGACCCTCAGACGTCCTTGCTCATCCCGTACTTTTTCATCTTCTCCACCAGGGTGGTACGGCGCATGCCGAGCAGATCGGCGGCGCGGGCCACCACCCCGTCCTGAGACTCCAGCGCCTGACGGATCAGCTCCACTTCGAGGTCGGCCAGCATCTCTTTGAGGTTGACCCCCTCCTCCGGCAATTGCATGGTGCGGGCCGAGGCGAGGGCGTGATCCAGCTCGGGCGGATCCTGGAATACCGCCGCCAGCGCATCCCGTTCATCCATCTCGGTCAACCGCTCATCCCGCGGCTCGCTCGGCAGCAGGCGATAACGGCTCGGCAGATCGGCTACATCGACGATCTGGTGCGGGTAGAGGATCAGCAGCCGCTCCAGCAGGTTGGATAGCTCGCGCACGTTGCCGGGCCAGGGGTACTGCATCAGCGACTCCAGCGCCCGCTGGGTCAGCCGGATAAAGCCGTGGTGCTGCTCGGCATGGCGGTTGAGCAGCTCCTGCAGCAGCAGCGGGATGTCATCGATGCGATCCCGCAGCGGCGGCGTCTCAATGGGGAAGACGTTGAGGCGGTAGTAGAGATCTTCACGAAAACCCTGAGTGCGGATCATCGCCTCCAGATCCCGGTGGGTCGCCGCTATGATGCGCACATCGGCCTGAATGGGCTTGCCGCCACCGACCCGGTCGAACAACCGCTCCTGCAATACCCGCAGCAGTTTGACCTGCATCGGCATCGGCATGTCGCCGATCTCGTCGAGGAACAGGGTGCCCCCCTGCGCCAGCTCGAAGCGACCGCGACGAGCCGCGATGGCGCCGGTAAACGCCCCCTTCTCGTGGCCAAACAGTTCACTCTCCAGCAATTCGGCCGGAATAGCGCCGCAGTTGATGGGCACGAAGGGGCCTTGGCTTCGGGAAGAGAGTTCGTGGATAGCGCGAGCCACCACCTCTTTACCGGTACCAGACTCCCCGAGGATCAGCACGTTGGCATCGGTCTCGGCTACCTGGCTGATGAGCCGACGCACCTCCTGGATCCCCTTCCCTTTACCCACCAGCAAACGCAGCAGGGCCTGCCCCTTGTCATGGGTCTGCTGACGGGGATGCAAGGATACAAAGGCCTGACAGAAGTGCAGATGACGGGTGAGGGATTCATAAGTAAAAGGCGAGAGCGCGACCCCGATAAAGTTGCTGTTGGGCAGATCGGCCTCAACCAGCGAGAGGAAGGGGGTACGGGGGAAAGCAGCCAGCAGCTCTGACAAGGGACGGTCGGTCAGCTCACCCACCAGCACCCCTTGCAGCGGACCGGAGGATTCGATGGCCACATCCAGATCGCTTTGTGCCACCTCCTGCCACGGGATCCCCATAAACGAGAGCACGGTTCCCAACTGTTGGCGCCGCTGCGCATCGGCATCAACAATCAACACGCCCATCTCCACCATATCCATTCCTCGCGATGTCCTGAACTAACTTATTGTTTTATTTAATGATAAAACAGCTACTGACTGTCTTTTTGCAGGCACACAAAGTGCCAAAATTCCGACACATTGTCAAAAATTGTCGTATTCAGGCTAAGTGTATCGACAGAAACGGGAGATTAGATAAATTTTGCCGAGGAATTTTCTGCATTGGCGCCGTTAACAAACGCCGCCAATGGCGGAAAGAAAACTGCCCTCGTCAGAGGGCAGCATGGGACACGGTGAAGCGCATTCAGTGGCGATTATGATGGTGCGGCGCCGCATAACGACACTCGGGAAAACGGCTGCAAGCCAGAAAGAGTCGACCGGCGTGGGGGCCTTTTTTCGCCTCCCGCTCCACCAGCGGCGCATCGCAACGAGGGCAGTGGTGTACCTCGTGCTCTTCATCATCTTCCACATCGGCGAACAGGCTATCGACCAGCTCACCCTCACTCTGTGGCGCCTCCATCACCCCCTTGGGCTGGATGGCGGGCTCGCGGAGCGACGCAGGCGAGACAGCCTCGGCATGGGCAGTGCGGCCACGCATCCCGGCACCGACATCTACGCCGTCCAGCAACAGAGGGTTGAAGGTGGGCTCGCGGCGCGCTCCGTGCGGCAAATCGTCGATCACCGGTTCGCTGGTTTTGACCAGCAGCGGCAGGATCTGTTCGCGCAGCTCTTCCACCAGATAGCTGGCACTTGCCGGGATCTGCAGCAACGGCAGACCGGCGCTGTCGCAGGCGGTTTTCAGAAAGAGATCCCGCGCCTTGCGCTTCTGGTGACGATGGGAGCTGTCATCGAGTTCGATGGCGCAGATAAAGGAGAGATCCGCGGGGTGGCAAAGCAGATAGTCGAAATGCTTGGCGCTGATCTTGTTGAAGTACTGCTGCCATTTGCTTTTGCCGATCCCGGCCTGCGGCGTCAGCACATCGGCCACCCGCACCTTGGCAAAGACCCGGGCCTTGTCACCCACCGCCAGATCCAGCACCCCGAGGAAGGATCGCTCGGCGGGACTGAAAAGGGTCTCCTGCACATCATAGGGCAGGCGCTTTTGCTGTCTGCCTCTGCTCCAGAAGATCGCCAGCACAAGCAGCGCCAGCAACAACAATCCCGATAGGACAAGGGTATTCATGAGAGCACGATCCAGTTCACGACACGAAAGGGGAATTACTTTACCACAGCCGCCACGGAGCAAGGCAGCAGACCCGTGTATAGAAAGTGAAAAGTCCCGTCTTTTTATCTATTTGTCAGCAGGCGGGGGTTCATATGACCAGTCCCAGCAGGCACAATAGGGATAGAGCAAGAAATCCCATTTCAAGGAGAGCAGGATGCAAAAGCAATTGGTGGTCACCGTGATCGGTGCAGACAAACCCGGTATCGTCGAGAGTCTGGCTGCAGTCATCAGCCGCGAGCAGGGCAACTGGCTGGGCAGCGCCATGAGCGAACTGGCGGGCCAGTTTGCCGGTATCCTTCATGTCTCTGTCCCCGATGAGCACTATCGCAGCCTGTGCGAAGCACTGGCCCTGCTACCGGGTCTGACCATCAGCTTTGCCGAAGGGACACCTACCGCCGAGCCAGCCCATCAAGTCATGATGACAGTGACCGGCAACGACCGCCCCGGCATCGTCCACGAAGTAGCCAGCATCCTGCGCCAGCTCGAGATCAACGTGGCCGATCTCACCACCGGCTGTGAACCGGCTCCCCACTCCGGCGCCCCGCTCTTCTATGCCCATGCGCTGGTTGCCCTGCCCGACGGGCTCGCGATGGATACGCTTATCACCGCGCTGGAATCCCTCTCCGACGATCTGGTGGTCGACATCGACGAAGCGTTCAGCGAGCAGTAACAATACTGCCATTTATTTGTCATATATTAACGCCATAACTGCCGCGCAGACGCGACCTGAAACAGAGGCACAAGATGAGCACCGACAAGCAGTATGAAGAGAAAGAGCTGAGCTGGCTCTCATTCAATGAACGGGTGTTGCAAGAGGCAATGGACAAGACGGTGCCCCTCATCGAGCGGGTTCGTTTCCTGGGGATCTTCTCCTCCAACCAGGATGAGTTCTTCAAGGTACGGGTATCGGACGTCAAGCGTCGCATCCTCATCAATGAAGTACATGGTGGCGACGATGAAGCAAAAGTGCTGCTGCGTGCCATCCAGCAGAAGGTGATGGCGCTCGGTGAAGCGTTCGACAACACCTATAAAGAGCTGTTGATTGCGCTGGCCCGCCACAACATCTTTCTGGTCAACGAGAACCAGCTCTCTGATGCCATTCAGAAGTGGCTGCGGGTCTTCTTCAAGGAGAAGGTGCTGCGTCACATCATCCCGATCCTGCTCAACAAAGAGGTCAATCCGGTCAAATTCCTCAAGGATGAGTACACCTATCTGGCCATCGAGATGAAGAAGAACGGTCAGGTGATCCAGTACGCCCTGGTGGAAGTGCCGACCGACGACCTGCCCCGCTTCTTCCAGCTGCCGCCGGAAGGGACCCGCCGCAAGAAGCAGATCATCATTCTGGATAACGTCATCCGCTTCTGCCTCGACGAGATCTTCAAAGGCTTCTTCGACTACGACGAGATTGCCGCCTATGCGGTGAAGCTGACCCGGGATGCCGAATATGATCTCTCCGACCAGCTGGACTTGAGCCTGGTGGACAAGATGAGTGACGGTTTGAAGCAGCGCCTCACCGCCATGCCGGTGCGCTTCGTCTACGAGCGGGAGATGCCCGCTGCCATGATAAGCTTCCTCAAGCTCAAGCTGCAGATCAGCTCCTACGATGCCATCATGCCGGGCGGGCGCTATCACAACTTCAAGGATTTCATCGGCTTCCCCAACGTGGGCCGTGACTATCTGGAAAACCCCAAGCTGCCTGCCCTGGATTGCCGCGATTTTGACGGCTTCGTCAACGCCTTCGATGCGATTACCAAGCAGGATATCCTGCTCTACTACCCGTACCACAAGTTCCACCACTTCACCGAGCTGGTGCGCCAGGCGGCGTTCGATCCGGCGGTGAGCGCCATTCGCATCAATATCTACCGGGTCGCCAAGAAGTCGCGGATCATCCACTCCCTCATCGATGCCGCCAACAACGGCAAGAAGGTGACCGTGGTGGTCGAGTTGCGCGCCCGTTTCGACGAAGCGGCCAACATAGACTGGGCCAATATTCTCACCGATGCCGGGGTCAAGGTGGTGTTCGGGGTGCCGAGCCTCAAGATCCACTCCAAGCTCTGCCTCATCACCCGCCACGAAAATGGCGAGGCGGTGCGCTACGCCCATATCGGCACCGGGAACTTCAACGAGAAGACCGCCAAGATCTATACCGACTTCTCGCTGCTGACCCGCAATCCGGATATCACCGCCGAAGTGGAAGGGGTGTTTGAATACATCGAGTACCCCTATAAGCGTTACAAATTCAATCACCTGCTGGTCTCCCCCATTAACAGCCGCCGTCAGCTCTATCGCCTCATCGACAACGAGCTCTCCAACGCCAAGGCGGGCCAGCCGAGCGGCATCATCCTCAAGATCAACAATCTGGTGGACAAGGATCTCATCAACCGTCTCTATGCCGCCGGACAGGCGGGAGTACCGATCCAGATGATCATCCGTGGCATGTGCGCCCTGCGTCCGGGCGTACCGGGCCTAAGTGACAACATCAAGGTGATCAGCATCATCGACCGCTTCCTCGAGCACCCGCGGGTGATGGTGTTCCACAACAAGGGCAACCCCCAGCTCTATATCTCCAGCGCAGACTGGATGAGCCGCAATATCGACGGCCGTATTGAGGTGGGCACCCCCATTTATGATGAGCGCCTCAAGCAGCGCATCATGGACATTCTCGAACTACAACTGAGTGATACCTGCAAGGCGCGGGTCATTGATGCCGACCAGCAGAACGAATATGTGAAGCGGGGCAACCGCCGCAAGATCCGCTCTCAGGTGGCGATTTACGACTATCTCAAACGTATCGAGTCAAACAATGGACAATAGTCTCTATGCCGCCGTGGATCTCGGCTCCAACAGTTTTCATATGGTGATCGCCCATCTGAGCGAAGGGCGTTTTCGCATCGTCGATCGCATCAAAGAGCGGGTGCGGCTGGCGGAAGGGATGGATGAGCAGAAACGCATGAGCCCGGAGGCGATGGAACGCGGTCTCACCTGCCTGTCGCTGTTTGCCGAGCGGCTCACCAACATCAAACCGGATCAGATCCGCATCGCCGGTACCTACACATTGCGCCGTGCCAGCAACGCGCGCGAATTTGTGAGTGAAGCAGCCAAGGTGCTCAACCACCCTATCGAGATCATCAGTGGCCAGGAGGAGGCACGCCTCATCTATCAGGGGGTCGCCCATACCCAGCATATCGAGGGCCAGGTACTGGTGATCGATATCGGCGGCGGCAGCACCGAGCTCATCATAGGTGAAGGGTTTGAACACAAAGCGCTCACCAGCCGCAAGATGGGCTGCGTCAGCTTTACCCAGAGCTTCTTTGCCAGCGGCAAGCTGAGCGACAAGCACTTCACCAATGCCGTGCTGGAGGCGCAGCACCAACTCGCCCCCATCGTCAACCAGTACCGCAAGCTGGGCTGGCAGAGCTGCCTTGGCAGCTCAGGCTCCATTCGTACAGTACGGGATGTACTGCAAGGTGAGGGGCTGACCGATGGCAGTATTACGCTGGAGGGGCTGGAGCGGCTCAAGGCGCTGATGATTGAGCGCAAGCGAGTCGATAACCTCAAGCTGACAGGGCTTACCGAGGAGCGTCAGGAGGTGTTTGCCGCTGCGGTCGCCATCCTGCTCGGGCTGTTTACCTCGCTGCCCATCGAGCGGCTCGACTACTCCGATGGTGCCCTGCGCGAAGGGTTGCTTTATGAATTCGAGGAGCGCTTGCAGCACCACGATATTCGCGAGCGCACCGCACAGGCGCTCGGTACCCACTACCGGATGGACAAAAAACAGGCAGCCCGGGTGGAGCAGAGCGTGCTGACCCTGTTTGATGCCTTGCAAGAGCCCTGGCAGATGGAAGTAGAGCCCTATCGCGCCATCCTCGGCTGGGCGGCGCGGCTGCACGAAATTGGCCTTGCCATCAACTACAGCGGCATTCATCGCCACTCCGCCTATATCCTGCAACACACCGACCTGCCAGGCTTCAACCAGGACGATCAGGGCCTGCTGGCAGCGCTGGTACGCTTTCAGCGCAAGGGGCTCAAGCTCTCCGAGCTGCCTCCCCTGCCCAACCACGACATGCAGACGGTGCTGCGCTGCATCCGCATCCTGCGCCTCGCAGTCGCCGCTCACCACAAACGTCAGGACAACCTGCTGCCCGAGTGGAAAGTCGCAGTGCAAGGCGATCAGCTGGTCGTGACCCTGCCGATCGACTGGTGCGAGGAGAACCGTCTCCTGATGCAGAATCTGGAGAAGGAGCACCGCTACTGTCAGGAGCAGGGCTGGCCACTGTTGTTCCAGCTCGGCTAAACCGGAAAGATAAATACAAAAGGCAGCCCACTGGCTGCCTTTTTCATCTCAATCTCCCGGTTACTGCAACTCAGGCAGCAACCACTTGGCCATCTCGAAGTAGATGATAAGGCCGGTACCATCCACCAGTGTCGCGATGAACGGCGCAGAGACCACCGCCGGATCGATGCGGAAACGGCGCAGCACCATGGGAATAATGGACGCGACTGTGGCACTCCAGAGCACGATAGCGATGATGGTAAAGGTCACCACCATGCCAATCTGTGGACCGACGCCAAGGCTCCATGCCCGCACCCAGGCCGCCATGGCAATGGCCCCCGAGATGAGCAGACCGGTGGAGAGCTCCTTTTTCAGCACTGTGCCGAGATTGCGCAGGCTCACCTCCCCGACCGCCATGGCACGTACTATGGTGGTGGTGATCTGGGTGCCGCTGTTACCACCAGTACCGATCAGCAAGGGGATAAAGAAGGCCAGCGCGATGGCCGCTTCCAGCTGCTCCTCAAATGCCCGCAGCACGGTACCGGTGTAAGCTTCCGCCACAAACAGGATGAGCAGCCAGCCCACCCGTTTGCGCCACAGCTGCCAGGGCGTCGCCTGCAAGTAAGGGGTATCGAGCGGTGATGAGCCTCCTTGCATCTCGGCATCCTCGGTGGATTCGAGCTCCAGAATATCCGCCGCATCATCGACATGGAAAATACCGACCAGTCGTCCCTGATCCTCGACCGGCAATACCGACAGGTCGCGGTCGATGAGCAGGCGCGCTGCCAGCTCCTGATCCGCACGGGCGTTGATCCGTACCGTCTCCCGGTCCATCAGAGTCGCGACACTGGCCAGCGGGTCGGCGATCAGCAAGGTCTTGAGGGAGAGGCTCCCTTGCAGACGACCATCCCCGTTGACCACATAGATATGGCGAAACAGCTGGGCATTGTCCCAGGCATCGTGGATCAGCTGTTTGGCGTGACCGACCGTGTCCTCCTCCCGCACCGCCAGATATTCGTGGCGCATGTTGGCCCCCACCGACTCGGTGGGCCAATCCAGCAGGGAGTAATACATGCCCTGCGCCAGGGTCGGGAAGCGAGCCAGCAACATGGTGCGATCCTGACGACTCAGTTTGCGCAGGATGGCGACCATATCACGGCGGGGAATGGCCTCCTGCAACACGCTGACGATGCTGCCATGGAGCCGCTGCAACAGGCGCCCGGCACTCTCGGCCGAGAGTGAACCAAGCAGTTCGGCACCTTGCGGAATTGGCAGGGTATCAAAGATACAGTTGAGCTCTTCCGGACGCAGGGTCAGCAGTTGATCGGCGCGCTGAACCGGATCCAGATTATGTTCCAGCCAACCCTGCAGGGCGGCCAGATCGAGCAGTTGGTGACGGTTAAGAATGGTATGTGTTTTCTTCATCACAGATATCCTCATGTGATTTCAGGCGAACCTGAATGCCTCCGGAAATAGCCGGAGGCAACAACAAGAAAACAGCAATTTGATTGACGAGTAATAGGCAGGAAATGACGCCGTTCGGCGTGTCATCATCCCCACGTACCAGCTTTAGCACTGTATAACGTATCCGGCATGCCGGAAGCCACTTGGGTTTACACCTTAATCCGATGAAAACTGTCCTGATCTTGGGCGTCTCTGGACGTCGTGAGATCAGTGGCCTGTGTTTATACAGGAGCCTCGCCTAACGAGATGCTGCAAATAATTCGCACAACCCTCTGTTGTGCGGGCGGCATGATTATCCAATCCCGCTGGGAGGTCAACCCCGCAACCACCATTAAATTGGCAACGGCAACAGCTTGTTACAATTGGCAGGAGATGACACGGAACCAATTTACAGAACCTGGATAAAAGAAAAGGCCCCAAAGGGCCCCTCTTTAATTAGCGAATATAGTCAAATAACGTCAGACGGCTTATTTTGCTGAAAGAGAGTTGCGAGGCACTCAATGCCGCATCCTCTTTTGACAGCGCGGAAATCACTTCATAGAGATCAGCTTCCGATACCTTGGCTCTCGCCTCGGCGTTGAGGGTACTCAATCCCTCGTTAGAATCCGTGACTGCCTCGAGACTGTTCATCCTGCCACCCAACTCCCCCAACCCATGATCGATATTCAGGCGAGCATTTTTCATATGGACGGTAGCATCGGCTACTTCCAGCGCAAAGTTGTCAGCGGTAATAGCGGGGTCACGCAAAGCGGTAATAAAATCCGACATACCATTCAATATGTTGTCATTCTTCGGTGGATTAAGGTCAAACTGCTGAGCCGCACCACCTGCAGGCAAATCAAGGGTCAACTCCAGACCATTGAAGGGGATCTTGGTGCCAGCAGTGTAGTTACCCGTTTGCAGGGTAGTACCACCGGCATCCTTGATATCATAGGTATCAGGCGGGCCTATGGTGGTTGATACGGTATAGGTGTTGCTGGGCAGTGCCGAGTTATAATTGGACTTATAGAAATTATCAAAGTTACCCTGATCGCCGACCCCGACCTTGATATTTGCAGTGGTTGCACTGGCAGTTCTTCTGGTCGCCACGATTTCAAACAGATCCTGCCCGGAATCATTGGCAGCAATTTGTACTGTGGGTGAGACCTGAATATTTCGCTGACCTGGGTCTCCCTGATAAATATATTTTCCGTTAGCGTCTTTGATATATGGCTGGGTCTTGCTCTGATTGCCACCGAATATAAATTCACCCGAGGAGTTTTTGCTATTCATCAGGTCAAACATCTGCTGCTGCAACCCTTCCAGCTCGCTGGCTATGGCCTTGCGATCATCCATGCTGATCGCGCCATTATTTGACTTCTGGATCAGAGTCTGGGCACTAAGCATCGCATTATTAATCGACGTTAATACCGTCTCCTCATGTCCCAGGCTGTTTTCCAGCAAGCTGCCATTGACACTGTACTGCTTGAACAGGTCAATCTCCTTGGTCAGTGCCATCTTCTGGCTCATCCCCGCAGGATCTTCTCCGGCAGTCTGAAATTTATTGCCGGTTTGCAGCTGTTGATAAGCAGTATTCAACCGCTCGTTGGCGCTGTTGAGGGAATAGATATTCCGGTCGTAGATCATGTTGGTGGTGATGCGCATGACGTTACCTCACGGAAGAGAGCAGTGTATCGAAAATGGTTTTGGCCGTGCTGACGATTTGCGCCGATGCCGCATAGGATTGCTGGAAGCGGATCAGATTGGCCGCCTCCTCCTCCAGATTGACCCCTGACACACTTTCAAAGATGCCAGTGCTCTGGATAAGCTTGGACTCATTGGCCTTGAGCAGCGTTTTTGCCTGACTGGTATTGTTACCCACTTCCATCACCAACCCGGAATAGGCCTGATTGAAGGTCATCTTGTCGTTGGTCGTCCCACCATTGGTGCTCTTGCGCACCAGATCCTTGTTTTGCAGCTCGGCCAGAACCAGGCCATTGCTGTTATCGGCAAAGCCATTGCTATTGTAACTGAGCTTGAAACTGTCTTTGGGATCCACCGTTCCGGTGATGCTGAACTCGTAGCCGGGCGCCTGTTTCGGGTTGGCATAGACTGCAGCTCCGGCGGGGAAAGGGTTAACGATAGCCGACATCAGGTTTTGCCCCTTGCTGCTCGCGGGGGCCGTGCCAATCAAGGTAGTGCCATCGGCTTGAAACACCTGATAGTTACCACTGCCATCGATTTTGACCACCTGAGGCGCTGTCGGGCTCAGACTATTGGTACCAAAACCTGACCCCGCACCTGTATTGAATACGCCACCCAGTTTGATATCCGCCCCGCCGCCATTATTGGTGGTCTTTTCCGCTTTAAGCGGAGAGGCCAGGGCCAAATCTTCCGGTCGGGTGATCAGCTGACCCAGACCGGCGGCCGCACTTTTGGTTGGTTGCAGCAACAGTTTGTCACCCGCAGCCGGCGTGCCGGTGAGATCGATCGAGATCCCGTGCCCAGTCAGCTCAAAGGTTGTTGGTGGGGTAGCCCCCGCAGTGATCAAGGTACGATTGCCAGACTTGTCGAGCGAGAACACCTCATAACCGGTAGCGCTGCTAAATTGCACTTCGTAATCAAACGGGGTCACTGATGTCCCCTTGCCCGGCACGAAGCTGACATTCGCCCCGACCGTCCCCGTGTTATTGCCGTAGGGTAAGCCCTTGCTGGTAGGCAGGGTGAAGATATCGCCGCCAATCTCGTTATCCAGATCCATCCCGAGGCGGTTCTGCTGGTTCATCGCATCCGCCATCGCCACGGCCAGCTGCCCCAGTTCGCGCTTGGTCGGCTCAAGGTCGGTACGCGCCTTGAACAGCCCCCCCATGGCACCACCAAACGTATCGTGATCGATGGTTGCCTTGTTCGCCCCCAGGGTCAGCTGCAGCTCCTGATCCCGGGAGTCAGGATCTCCTGCAATCACCTTGAACTGGGCGACGCCCCCATCGAGGATCAGCGAATGGCCGGTGCTCATATTGACCAGCATGCTGCCGTTGGGTTGGGCTACGGTGCGAATATCCATCTTCTCCGACAGCTGGCGGATCGCCTCATCCCGCTGATCAAACAGCATCAGGTTCTCTTCGGGTGACCCCTGGGTGCGGATGATGGCCTGATTAAGATCATTGATGCTGGTGAGCAGGCTGTTGACCTGCTTGGTTTCATCTTCAATGCGGGTGTTGAGGGTATCGCTCTGCTTGTCGAGCTGCGCCGAGAGGGTATGAAAACGGTTGACCATGCCACTCAACTCCGTCATCACCACCTTGCGCCCACCGATCTCGGCAGGCGATTCATTGGCAGAGTGAAATGACTTGAAGTAGGAGGTGATGGCCGCCCCCACGCTGTTGCTGGTATCCCCAAGCAAGCTGTCAACGCCAGCCAGCTGTTCATAATGGGTCAGGGAGGCATGATAGGCGGAAGTATCACGGCGCACCTCCCCCTGCATATAGTCGTTGATCACCCGCTCGGTCTTGATGTCACCGGTCCCCAGACCGATGGTATTGGTATACACCAGCGTACGCTCACGCACATAGCCCTGGCTATTGACGTTCACTATGTTGTTACTGGTGGTCTGCAGCAGGCGTTGCTGTGCCAGTACGCCCGATGAACCAATCCCAAGCAGGTCGCTTGCCATACGTTACAGCTCCATCTCGTTGTATTGGGCAATGGCATCACTGCGCAATACCTGTTTCAATTTTCTGGCGTAGTGCGGGTCGGTGGCATAACCCGCCTGTTGCAGCGCCTCAAAGTAGCGATCAGGACTATCCACCTTCGCCAGGGCTCCCTTGTAGCGAGAGCCGGAAGTGAGGAAGTCCACATAGTCGTTGAAGCTCTCTTCAAACGACTCATAGGAGCGAAATGCCGCTTTCTGACGGGAGGCAACACCTTGCTCATACTCGAGCGTGCTGACCACCGCCTTGGGCCCTGCCCAGCGCGGATCGGCCTTGATACCAAACAGGTTATGGGTCACCTGCCCCTCACCATCCTTGATCACCCGCTTGCCCCAACCGCTCTCCAGTGCCGCCTGGGCGACCAGTACCGCCGGGCTTAACCCCAGCTTGTCGGCCGCTTTCTTGGCCAGCGGCATCAGACGATTGACAAACTCTTCCGGCGTATCGAACTCTTTGCCCCCACTACCGGTGGCACTGCCCTCTTCGCTGGCCATGCGCCCCATGGGCGGAATGCTGCGGTGCGCTCGACGGGGCATAGTGAGTGCGTGGCTCTCCTTGACCCCCTCGGTCATCTCTTTTTCAGCAAAATCTTTGCCAACTTTTGATGCCGCGATCAAATCATCGGCAGCCGCCGTCGGTGGCTGATAGGGTTTGTAGGTCCGTTCGGTGCGCTGCGGCATCTTGAGCACCCGTCCATCCTGATGGGTAAAGGTCTCGGGAGAGAGCTGCTTGGCCACCATGTCAGCCAATCCCAGCCCACCCTTGCTGGACATGTCGGCAACCCGCTGCTCATCCAGCATCCCTTCATAGAACTGGGTATAGCTGCTATTCATCGGGTTGTCCTGAGTCAACACCCCGTTGGCCTGACGCATGCTCTGAAACAGCATCTGGGTAAAGATTGACTCGAACTGGCGTGACGCACTCTTGAGCGCTTCGGCCTGTCCCTCTTTGCTTTGGCTCATCTGGCGCAGACGGTCCAGGTTCTTGATGTCCTGTACCATCCCGAGATTCATGCCGCTGTTGCTGTCAAACTCCGCCATTTTGCTTACCTCATTGCCACCCGTGGCAACCACTTGCCGCTTGTTACAATATGACCAGTTGCCCTTCGATGGCGCCTGCCTGCTGCAGCGCCTCAAGGATGGCCATCAAATCACCCGGGGCGACCCCAACCTGATTGACCGCCCGGACCAGATCGTCCAGGGTCGCACCGGTATCAAATTTGAACATCCGCCCCGGCTCCTGCTGGACATTGATGGTCGAGTTGTTGGTCACCGTTGTCTCTCCTCCTGCCAGCGGGTTGGGCTGGGAGACCTGCTGGTTTTCGGCGATGGTCACCGTCAACCCGCCATGGCTGATGGCCGCCGGTTTGAGCTTGACCTGACTGCCGATCACTATGGTGCCGGTGCGGGAGTTAACGATGATCTTGGCCGCCTCGTTGGCCGGATCCACCTCCAGATTCTCGATGGTGGCGAGATAGGAGACGCGCTGACCCGGATCTCGCGGGGCATAGACCTTGACAGAGGTGGCATCGAGCGCCTGAGCGGTATTGGGCCCCACCAGATCGTTGACCACATCGGCCAGACGGCGCGCCGTAGTAAAGTCGGGGCGGTTAAGGTTGAAGGTGATGGTGTCCCCCTGACTGAAGGAGTTGGGCACCTCCCGCTCCACGGTCGCACCGTTGGCAATCCGTCCGACGGTCGGGGTATTGATCACTACCTTGGAACCATCAGCCCCCTCGGCCCCCAGACCACCGACCACCAGACTGCCCTGCGCGACCGCATAAACCCGCCCATCGAGCCCTTTCAGGAAACTCTGCAGCAGAGTGCCGCCCCGCAGGCTCTTGGCCTCGCCAATGGCAGAGACCGTCACATCGATGGTCTGGCCCGGCTTGGAGAAGGGGGGCAGGTCGGCATGGATCGCCACCGGCGCCACATCCTTGATCTTGGGCTTGATGTTATCCGGCACCTTGATGCCAAAGTTGTTGAGCATGGTACGGAAGGTTTGCTCGGTGAAGGCGTTGTTCTTCTCGCCAGTGCCGGGCAACCCCACCACCAGACCGTAACCAATCAGCTGGTTGTTACGCACCCCTTCAACCGAGCTGATGTCCTTGATCCGGGCCGCATTGGCCACACCCAAGGGCAGCAGACAGCAAAGCAGAGTGACGAGACGGAGTGACTTCATAACATCTCCTAGAGCGGCCACCAGGGACCATTGAAAAAGCTGGTAAGCCACCCTTGCTCCTGGCTATTGGCCAGATCGCCGGTACCACCGTAGTAAATGCGGGCATTGGCCACTTTCTGGGACGAAACGCTGTTATCAGACGTCACATCCTCCGGGCGAATAAGGCCGGTGATCCGGATATATTCATTGCCATTGTTGAGCATGATCCACTTCTCGCCGCGCACCACCAGATTGCCGTTGGGCAGCACCTTGGCCACGCTGACCGAAATATTGCCCTGCAAGCTGTTGCTCTGGTCCGCTTTGGCCTGGCCCTTGAACGCGCTGTTTTGTCCAATGGAGGCAGAGAGATCATAGGGACTGGCGGTGACCGGCACACCACCCAGCTTGACTGGATCCAGATTGAATTTATTGTCCTTGCCACTCTGGGTATTGGCCTTTTTCGAGGCTGAGGTCGACTCCGACAACTCGATGGTAATGATGTCGCCTACCTTGTGCGCCTTGATATCCGAATAGATGCCATTGACCTGATCCGGCTGGAAAATCGCCCCTGTCGGCCGCACCGACACCGGCTCCGACTCCCCGTAGACGGGGGAAAACTCGGGATCATCAGGCTTGGGCGTATTGGGAGTGCTGCTACACCCTCCCAGCACCAACAATCCCAGCATCCATAAGGCTTTCATCATGCACCTCCTAATTAGGTACGCTGGATCAGGAAGGACATCATGCCGTCCACGGCGGATAGCACCTTGGAGTTCATCTCGTAGACCCGCTGAGCCTGAATGAGGTTCACCAGCTCTTCGGTCACGTTGACGTTGGAAGTCTCCAGCATCCCCTGCTTGATCACCCCCAAGCCATCGGCACCGGCAGTCCCCTGGGCGGCAGCACCACTGGATTGGGTCTCGACGAACATGTTCTCCCCCATCGGCTGCAAGCCGCTGGCGTTGACGAAGTCGGAGATGTTGATCTGACCGACGACCTGAGACGCGCCATCTCCCTTGAGCTGTACCGAGACCTGGCCATCTTCACCCACTGTAACGCTCTGGGCGTTTTCCGGGATCTGGATTTCCGGTTGCAGCGGGTAACCATTACCCGGCGTCACTATGGTCCCTTCATCGTTGAGGGTGAACTGACCGTTGCGGGTATAGGCTGCACTGCCATCCGGCAGCTGAATTTCAAAGTAACCACGACCACTGATCATCAAATCCAGCGAGTTGTCGGTGGTTTGCACGTTGCCCTGGCTGTGGTTTTTCTGGGTCGCCACCACCTTGGCACCCGCCCCCAGCATCAAGCCGGAGGGGAGCTCGGTATCGGCAGAGGAGCGGCCACCGGGCTGGTTGATGTTTTGATAAAGCAGATCTTCAAAGATGGCCCGTGACTTTTTGAAGCCCACGGTGCTGGCGTTCGCCAAGTTGTTCGAGGTGACCGAAATATTGGTCTGCTGTGCATCCAACCCGGTCTTGCTGATCCAGAGTGCAGGATTCATAGGTAACTCCTTGATTAGCTGATTCGCAGCAGTTGGGTTTGAGCTTCATCATTCTCTTCGGCCGTCTTCATGATTTTGACCTGGGTTTCGAACTGGCGTTGCAGCCGGATCAGGTTGGTCATCTCATCCACCACATTGACGTTGCTCCCTTCAAGGGAGCCAGCAATCAGGCCGACATTGGCCGATGCGGGTTCATTCTGGCCATCCTTGCGGCGAAACAGACCATCTTGGCCCTTCTCCACCGCATCGGCGGCCGGATTGACCAACTTGATCCGCTGAAAATCTTCCGGCAAGTTGGCGGCAGCCCCCTCAGGACGACCGCTGATGGTGCCATCCCGATTGATCTCGAGTTTCTCCATCGGCATCGGCAACACGATTGGCTGACCGCCGTCATCCACCACATTCAGGCCAGTCGAGGTCTGTAAATTGCCGGTCGCATTGACCTGCAGATTCCCCATGCGGGTATAGGCCTCGCCGCCCTTTGGATCCTGCACGGCAATCCAGCCCGGACCATCCACCGCCACGTCCAGATCCCGTCCGGTGGTCATCAGCATGCCATGCTGCAGGTTCTGACCCGGGCGCTCAGCCATGGCAAACACCCGGCTTGGCAAGCCCTCTCCGAACGCCTGCATGCTTCTGGCCTGCTCGAAATCGGACTTGAAACCGGTGGTATTGGCATTGGCGAGGTTGTTGCCGCGAACAGCCAAGCTGTTCATGGTCTCTTTGGCCCCGGACATGGCGATATAAAGCAGGTGATCCATGGAATTCTCCGTCAAACAGATGACTCTGACAGGAGAAATGCAATTAGAGTGCCAACAGCAGAAATATGGGGGATAAGGAGGATGGGAATCCGACAGAAACAGAGAGGGGGCCAAGCCCCCTCTCATTATCATTTATTGCGCGATTAACGGATCTGCAGGATGGTCTGCTGTAGCGAACTGTTGACCTCCAGAGAACGGGAGTTGGCCTGGAAGTTACGCTGGGCCGTGATCAGGTCCACCAGCTCGGAGGTCAAATCCACGTTGGACTGCTCCAGCGCCGATGATTTGATGGTGCCAAATGTCCCTGAGTTTGGCGTCCCCGGCAAGGCATCGCCAGAGAGCAGAGACTGACGCCAGGAGGTATCGCCAACCTGAGTCAATCCTTGCGAGTTGGCAAACTTGGCCATTGCCACCATGGCCACCTTGATGGTGGTTGCGTTACTGTAAGTCGCGGACACGATGCCGTCCGGAGTGATCTCCACCTTTGTCAACCGGCCGACAGTGGAACCATCCTGAGTCAACTTGTTGACTTCAAACGGTGAAGCATACTGGGTCACCGTTCCGAAGTTGATATCCACCTGCTGAGTGGGATCTGCACCATTGGTGATAATGCCAGCACCTGCCGGGGGCGCGGCTCCCAATTGCTCTGTCTTGATGGTCGCCGGTGTAGTCGGGGTAATCATCTTGCCATCAGCCCCGAAGGTCACTCTTGCACCAGCAGGCGCCTGACTCAAACCAGTTGCCATAGTGGGTGTGACACCACCGACAATATCAATAGGCTTATCACCTTGGTAGAGGTACATACGCCAAGCTGTAGGATTGGCGGGTTTGGTCAGATCTGCCGGGTCAGCTTCTTTGACAAAATATTGCGTGATGGTATGCGGCTCACCCAATGAGTCATAAATCACCACGGAGGTAGAAGATGAGTAGGTTTTCGAATCTTTTGGATCAAAGGTTGATGCATCACCGGCACCGGCGCCAGCAGGCAACGGCGACGCTGTAGACGGCAGGTTGAAACTGGCGTCAATCTTGGTTGTCTTGATTGGTTCACCGGCCTTGTCAGGTATCTGAATCGGCTTGGTCGCATTGATACTTACCGCCTTAGGCGTGCCATCGGCGTTGATTTCATAACCTTGCAGGTAATGCCCCTGATTATTGACCATGTAGCTGTTTTCATTGAGCTTGAAGGCGCCAGCACGGGTATAGGTACGATCCAGATTGGTCAAGCCATCAGAGGTCACAAAGAAGCCATTCCCCTGAATCGCCAGGTCCAGCGCGTTATTGGTAAATTGCAGCGCACCCTGGTGGAACTGCTGAGCAACCGCACCTGTCGCCACACCGTTACCGACCTGGGTCTTGGCATTGACAAAAATGGAGTTGGCGTAGACATCCGCAAACTCGGCACGGGACTCTTTAAAGCCCATGGTGTTAACGTTGGCAATGTTGTTGGCGGTGACGTTCAAGTCTTTTTGTGCCGCGTTGACACCGCTCAAGGCATTGTTAAATGACATATCCAGCTCCTTAGATCGATGCTGTAGACGTGGTTTTTGACTGAGTTGTTGGTTTGTTCTGATTAGATCCTGAAATTTGCAGGATACTGTTAAGCGTTGTAGTGCCTAGACCTCTCAGATTAAGTTGAGTCGGGTTGGTTCCGTTCCCCAGGACCACACTATCAACCTTGCCATAGGTCAGGGCCGAGATGCTCTCCGACTTTCCATCCATGGTGCCGTTAGCTTTAATCACGTATTTTCCAGGCTTGGCCGGATTGCCACTCTTGTCTTTACCATCCCAAGCAAATTCAACATTGCCGCGTAAATCACCTTCCAGAGGAAACTCCTTTATCACCTGACCCTTTTCATCTTCCACCGTGATTTTCACATTCGAATACTTGTTCTCAACACCGACAGCCACAACCCCGGATATGGACCCCTCTTTCTCCAAATAACCGATATTGCTAGGGAGCAGCACATTTTGTCCGACCAGTGCAGAGGCTTGCAGCGCCTGACTAGATGTCATCAGAGTATTGAGATTGCCCATCTGGGTGGACAAGCTGTTGATCCCCTCAGAAGTCGACATGGATGTCATCTGGGAGAGCATCTGTGCGTTATCAACTGGTTTGAAGGGATCCTGATACGACAACTGCATGGTCAGCAGCTTCAGAAAAGAAGCTTGATCCAGCTCTTTCTTCGGCGTTGTAGTGGTGCCTGTCGTCTGGGTCGTGGTACGGCTGATGCCGTTCACATTATTGGTTGTATCGACCATGCTGCATCCCTCCTATCAGGACTTGCCAAGCTGGAGCGTCTGCTGCAGCATCTTCTTGGCCGAATCTGCAACCTGTACGTTGGTCTGGTAGCTGCGCGAGGCGTTGATCATGTCGGCCATCTCTTCAACCATGTTGACGTTTGGCTTGAAGATAAAACCGTCTTTATCCGCCATCGGGTGGTTGGGGTTGTACTCCTTGAGTAGTGGCGCCTTGCTCTCGACAATCCCCTTCACCTCAACCCCGACCGAGCCCTGCTTGTCAGACATCGCCTGATCGAGCTGGGCGGCAAAGACTGGCCGCCTGGCGTGGTAAGTATTTTCCACACTGGAGCTGACGCTGTCCGCGTTGGCCATGTTGCTGGCAACTGTGTTGAGGCGCACTGACTGTGCACTCATAGCCGAGCCTGCTATGTCAAAGACCTTGAACAAACTCATCACTGCTCTCCTTTCAGGGCCTTGAGCAGGCCACTGATCTTGCTATTCATAAATTCAAGGGAGGTTTGATACTCGAGGCTATTGCGCAGAAATTCGCTGCGCTCCTGCTGCACATCGACTGTATTGCCGTCACCGGTATCCGGTTGCAGCGGGTTGCGATATTGCACGGTACCTGGGGCGTCCATATTCAAGGCAAAGTGCTTTTCGCTGGTCGTTGCCAAACCAAACCCCTGATGCGACTGGGCCTCCTGCAATGCCTGAGCAAAATTGATATCCCTGGCTTTGAAGCCCGGGGTATCTGCGTTGGCAATATTGCTGGAAAGCACCTCAGCACGCTTGGCGCGAACGCTTATGGTGTGTTGATGCACACCGAATGCCTTGTCAAATGAAAGAGCCATAGCACACCTCCTGCTTGGTTTATTTTGTTTGCAAGAGGTGTGCCATAAGCAAATCACTCAGTTCGATGGTTTTGGTATGAGCACATTGCAAACCGAAAACGACAGGAACATCTCGTGCCCTGAGTCAGACGGCATCATTTGGCCACCTTAAGGTTTTAACCACTTTTGCAGTGGCGAGATATGGTAGGTAAATAGAAAGACTGAGCTGTAGATAAAGAAAGAGGGAAGCTCGCTGCTTCCCTCTTTGCATGAACTGGCAATATCCGGCAGACCCCGAATATCAAGGAGATCAGGCCTATTTGACCTTGTAGACAATCCCCGGATTGCAGCGGATCATCTCGAACCGGTCGGTCAACCCGGCCAGTGACTCCGACGCGCCCAACATCAGATATCCACCGGGATTGAGACTGGCAGCAAACTGGTTGAGGATCTTCGACTTCACTTCCGGCGCAAAATAGATGAGCACGTTACGGCAAAAGATAATGTCAAACTTGCCGAGCAGACTATAACTCTCCAGCAAGTTGAGTGGCCGGAAGGTGGTCAATTTTCTGACTCGCTCGGCAACCCGCATCTTGTTGTCACCGTAAGGCTCAAAAAACATCTTCTTGCGCTCCGGTGACAAACCGCGTGCCAGAGCAAGGCTATCGTAAACGCCTTCCTTACACTGATTGAGCATGGTCGTCGAAATATCCGTCCCGACAATCTGCACGCCACCAGGCAAGGTCCCCGGCTTTTTCATCTGCTGCTCCAGTGCCGTCATGGCAATGGAATAGGGCTCCTGACCTGACGAGGATGCGGCAGACCAGATCTTGATGGGGCGGCCACTTTTCCCCAACTCGGGGAAAATCTTGTCGGTAAGAAGCTGAAACGGATAGGTATCACGAAACCAGAGGGTCTCGTTGGTCGTCATGGCATCCACCACGGCCATTTTCAGGTCACGCTCTCGCACACTCATTGCACGGGTAACCAGATCAGACAGACTCTCGATGCCAAACTGAGCCATCAAAGGTGAAAGACGGCTCTTCACCAGATACTGTTTGTTATCCCCCAGCACAATTCCGCTCTGTACCGCCAGAAAGTTGCTGAACTGTTTGTATAAGTCGTCCGAAAGTGTCTTCATGCAGCTGTTCTTCTTTATTAGAGTGCGTTTTGTACGGCCTTGGCCAATTCATCAGGCTGGAACTTGGCGATAAAATTGTTCGCACCAACTTTCTGCACCATTGCCTGGTTGAATACTCCACTGAGCGAGGTATGCAGAATAACATGCAAATCCTTGAGATTGGGATTATTCCGGATCTCGGCAGTGAAGGTATAGCCATCCATTTCCGGCATTTCGATATCCGAAATAACCAGCGCAACCTGATCCTTGATAGGACCATTTTTGGTCATTTCCAGCAGCATGTTCAATGCTTCGCGGCCATCTTTTGCCAACACGCACTCGACACCGATAGCCTCAAGCGCACGTTGTACCTGTTTGCGTGCCACTGAGGAGTCATCCGCAACAAGAACAGGACGCCCCAGAGTCGGGTGGTCGACACTGGCCTGAACCAACTCCTCACTCACATCCGTTGCAACCGGCGAAATTTCGTTCAATATCCGCTCAACATCAAGAATTTCGACCAACTCGCCGTCGACTTCAGTCACGGCAGTCATGTAGTTGATGCGACCCGCACCTTTAGGCGGAGGCAGGATGGATTCCCAGTTCATGTTGATGATGCGCTCGACCGAATGCACCAGAAAACCCTGAATAGAGCGGTTGTACTCGGAGATGATAATGAAGCATTTGCTCAGGTCATCAATCGGGCGTTTGCCAACCGCCATGCTGAGGTCGATGACCGAGATAGTCTGGCCACGAATATGTGCGACCCCGCGGATGCAGGAGTTCAATTTGGGCATCACAGTCAAGGGGGGACACTGCAACACTTCACGCACTTTGAATACGTTGATGCCAAATCTTTGACGTCCATTGAGACGAAACAACAACAACTCCAGCCGGTTTTGCCCCACTAGCTGGGTACGTTGGTTGACCGAGTCCAGGATACTGGCCATAAACACTCCCTAAAAACGCTTGGCATTAATCATGCATGCGTGATGGATTGCGTCAGACTATCGATGTGACAACGAACAGATTCTGAAGCAATCATAGTTAAATATGGTGATATGCGTGAACAACTTATCGACCAACGAGCGAAAATGATTAACCGACTTTTACTCATCAGCCTCTTTTTTGGCAGCATATCTTCCAGCTACGCCTCGGACGTCACTACTTATCTGCAAGAAAAGGCACAAGAGTTCGTTTACAGCCAGCTGGATATTCCGTTGGATGCCAGAGCCGAGGTCACCTCTGCCACACTGGATGAACGGCTCCCACTGACCCGCTGCGAAGATCTGCTCACTATCAGCTTACCAGCAAAAATGGAAATTCGCCGTAATACAACAGTTTACCTTAAGTGTGAGGAAGACAAGCCCTGGGACGTCTATCTCCCGGTGCGGGTCAGCATTCAAAAGCCCTATGTCACTGTGACCAACCCCATCGCCAAGGGGGACCTACTGAGTGAAAGCCAGCTGGTGTTGGCCTATCAAGATCAGACCCTGATCCGCGGCGACTACCTGACTGACACAGCCCCTCTTGTCGGAGTACGCAGCAAGCGGGAGTTAAAACCGGGGCAACCCATCCGTTTGAGCCAAGTTTGTGTAGTGTGCAAAGGGGATCAGGTCACCTTGACGGCAGAAAACAGCAACTTCCAGATCAAAACCATGGCCCGAGCCTTGCAAGATGGCAGCTTCGGAGAGATCATCAAACTCGTCAATATTCGCTCCGGCAAAACCGTTGAGGGTAAAGTCAGTGCTGTGGGTGCCGTATCGGTCACGTTTTAAATTCGGATCCTTGACAACTTTTTTCTAAAGTTTTGACCTGCCGCACCGATAAACAGGTAAGCAAACCTTAAAGCAGACGAAGGTAACTAAAATGGCCATCAACAATATCAACAACTTGGCGAACAATCGGTTGCAAAATACCGCTAATAGCCAGGGGACAGGCAGCAAGTCAGTCACCTCATCGCCCGAAAACAAAGCGGCTACTGTCAAGCTGGACTCCGTCTCCTTGACCAGCGAGGCGCAACAATTGCAAAAGATGCAACAAAACCTCAATACCGCCTCGACCGGCAATGAGAGCAAGGTCGAACGGCTGAAAAAAGCCGTCGCGAGTGGCGAATATCAGGTTAACAGCGACGCTGTGGCCAAGAAGATGTTCAGTTTCGAGGCCAATCTGGACAAAGTTCTGGGATGATGGATTTACCTTCGTTACTGCACACCCAAGATGATTACCTCAGCCAGATGCAAGGCATTCTGGAAGAGGAGTTCAGCTTGCTCGAACAGCATCAGGCACTGGCCCTGCCCGCACTGACCGAGCGCAAACAGCAGTTGCTTGCTGCGATAGAAACGCTGGACAAGACCCTCGCAGAGATGCCGGAACTGGCACTGCAGCTGGCAGCCTATCCCGACGAGATGGCGCAGCTTCGTGCAAAACTGGATGCCTGCCAGGCACAAAATGATATCAACGGTCGCTTGCTTGAATTGAGCATCGTCTCAAACCGTCGTCTGGCAACCTTTCTGAGTCAGCTGCGCGATCGCAACAGCCTGACCTATGACGCCAAGGGTAACACTCGCTCTGGCACCCGCTCTTACGGTATCAAGGCCTGACATCTCTTATCAGGCCTTGCATTTTTGCACTCCGTTTTAAAGCACCAGTCGCAACAACTCTCGCCCGTCCTCACACGCATTGACGCGCAGTACCCCGTCCTCATAGCTCCCGTAACTGGCAGGCAACTCGCCGCGCGGGAAACAGATCGACCCCGGGTTCATCAATACCCGCTCCCCCTGCCACTCCAGCACCGGCACATGGGTGTGACCGCTCAGGAACAGACTACCCGGCGGTAGCTGAACCTCGTCCGGGCGATAAAGATGGCCGTGGCTAACAAACCAGCGCCGCTCGTCGATCAGCAACTGGTTGTAGGGGGCGGTGATGGGAAAGCGCAACAGCATCTGATCTACTTCGGAATCACAATTGCCCCGCACCGCGATGATTTGCGGAGCCAACTCGTTGAGCCGATCGGCCACAGCGGCCGGGTTATACCCTTCCGGCAGAGGATTGCGCGGGCCATGGTTGAGCAGATCGCCGAGCAGCAGATAGTGGTCCGGCTGCCAGGGCTCAAGTTGGGTCAGCACCCGTTCCAGCGCAATGATGCTGCCGTGGATATCGGAAATGATGGCAAGTTTCATGAAATGCTCCTCACTGCGGGCTGAAATAGAGATCCTTGGTGGCAATCGTCCCTTTCAAATTCTGGCTGGGCAGTCCCCGCAGGGTGGGATCGACCAGTCTCATCTGATTGTAATGATACACGGGGAGGATCGGCGCCTCCTCAAGCAGCAACTGTTCGGCATGCCGGTAGAGTTCAACCCGGCTCGCGCTGTCCAGCGTATTGGCAGCCTGCTCCAGCAACAGATCAAAGTCGGGATTGCAGTAACCGCTCTCGTTGCGCAGATCCTGACAACGGAAGCTGCCCAACATGGCAGACGGCTCCACGTAATCGCCAAACAGGAAGCTTCTGGCCACCTGGAAATCACCGCTATCCTTGGCCACCTGATAGGCACCCCACTCCAGACTGTTGAGGGTGACCTGTACCCCCAGCTTCTGCCACATGGCGGCAATGGCCATTGCCATCTGCTTGTGGGTTTCTGCGCTGTTGTAGGTAATGCTCAGCTTGAGTGGATTGGCACTGTTATACCCGGCCGCTGACAGCAACGCTGCCGCTTTGACCTGGCGGGTTGGCATATCTTCAAGCGCCACAGGCAATATCACCCGGGGGTAACCTAGCATCTCCGGCAACAGCGACCATGCCGCCTGTTCATCCTGCCCGCTCACCGATCCAATGAGCTGCTGTCGATCAACCGCCATGGAGAGCGCCTGACGCACCCTCACATCCTGCAGTTCGGGTCGCTTCAAATTGAACGCATAGAGATAGGTGCCAAACAGCGGCAAGCCCCAGAGCCGCTCCGGAGACTCGCGCTTCATCTTCTGGTAATAGCCGAGGGAGACCTTGTTGGTGAGCTGGATTTCACCAGCCTCATAGCGCAGCCGTTCGGCATGTTGCGAGGTGATCGGCAGGTAGGTGACCCGTCCGATACGGGTGTGAAGGTCATCCCAGTAGTGGATATTGCGCTCGGCTTCTATCCGCTCGTTTGGCGTCCAGCTTGCCAACCGATAAGCACCATTGCTCACCAGCTTGCCGGGCTCGGTCCACTGCTTGCCAAATTTGGCTATCGCCTTCTGATTGACTGGCACAAAGGGGCGCTGACTGATGAGTTGCAGGAAATAGGGAGCCGGCCGCTCCAGAGTGATTTTCAGGATCTGATCGCTTTGCGCTTCAATGCCAAGATTGCCGAGCTCCAGCGCACCGGCATAGATGGATTGCGCATTGTTGATCCCCGTGGCCAGCAGCAATCCGGCAGAAGGGGAGTTGATGGCCGGATCGAGCAGACGGCGCCATGCATAGACGAAATCAGCGGCCACCAGCGGCTCGCCATTGGACCATTTCAGTTGAGGGCGCAGGAAGAATCGCCACTCCAGCCCATCTTCACTCACCTCCCAGCGCTGGGCCTGAGCAGGAACGATATGCCCCTGACCATCTTCGCTGACCAGCCCTTCAAACAGATCGACCAGTACCGCCTCCCCCGGAAAACCGGAGCGCACCAGGGCCGGATCCAGTGACTCCGGCTCGGCACCGTTGCCCTTGACCAGGGTTTGCCGATCGGCAAGCAGAGGCTGCTGCTCAACGGTGGTAGCATGGGCCAGGGGCCCTGCCAGCACGGCAAGCAATAGCGGGGAGAGCCAGCGTTGCGCCAGCTTGGGGAAGAAACCATACCTCATGACAAAACCTCGAATAAAACCACTGCAGGAGGGGAAGGCCGACGGCGCGCCTGATGAATGCCTGATGCCGCTCTTGTTATCCCCGAAAACGCCCCGTATTGTATCGGGCTTGCCCGGGAGATGGAGTCTTTCGGGTTAATTTTTTCAGGAGTTTTTATGGGTTATGAGTGGCTGGCCCTCGCGTCGGCCAGTTTATGGGCAATTGCAGCGCTAATTTCGGTCAAACCGGCCCGTCATCTCGGCGCATTTGCCTACAGCCGCTGGCGCATGTTTCTGGTCAGCCTGATGCTCGGCACCATGAGTCTGCTCACCGGTGGCTGGCAAACCCTCACCGCAAGCGTCTTGCCCCTGCTCGCCATCTCGGGGCTGGTCGGCATCTTCGTGGGCGATACCGCGCTGTTTGCCTGCATGAATCGGCTGGGGCCAAGACGCAGTGCCCTGCTCTTCTCCTGCCATGCGCTGTTTTCCGCCCTGCTTGGGCTCTGGCTCTTTAATGAACAGCTGACAGGCTGGCGACTGCTGGGGGCCGTGCTGGTCTTTGCCGGCGTGATGCTGGCGATCCTGTTTGGCAGACGCAATAGCAGCAACGAGTGGGAGCAGATCCGTGGCAATCTGGCGCTGGGAATTGGCCTTGGCCTGACGGCGGCACTGTGTCAGAGCGTGGGAGCCATCATCGCCAAGCCGGTGATGATGAGTGGTGAGGTGGATGCGGTGAGTGCATCGGGTATCCGGATGGGCAGTGCCCTGCTGGCCCATTGCGTCCTGCGGCTGGGGCGCTTGCCGCTGGCCATGCCGCTCAAACCGGTCAATCGCCATATCCTCGCCATGATTGCCACCAACGGTTTTCTGGCGATGGGGCTGGGGATGACGCTGATCCTGATGGCGTTGCGGCAGGGCGAGGTGGGCATGGTGGCCATTCTCTCCTCCACCACGCCGGTACTGCTGCTGCCGCTGTTGTGGTGGCACTCGGGGGAGCGGCCATCCATTGCCGCCTGGGCGGGTGCACTGATTGCCACCCTGGGCACGGCGCTGGTGCTGGGTTTCAGCACTCACTGACACCCGGCACCATCCCAGATCAGAACAGGGCAATCTCCTCAACGGTCAGCTCGCGGTATTCACCAGGGGCCAGCTCTTCGTCAAGCGTCAGGCCACCCACCCGTTCGCGATGCAAGCCAACGACCTTGTTGCCGATGGAGGCGAACATCCGCTTGACCTGATGGTACTTGCCTTCGTGGATGGTCAGGCGGGCCTCGCACTCGCCGAGAATTTCCAGCTGGGCAGGACGGGTTTTATCGGTCTCGTTACGCAGGTAGACCCCTTCGGCGAACAGCGCGATTGCATCCGGGCTTACCGGATCGGCCAGCCAGACATGATAGGTCTTGGCACACTCGTGGCGCGGCGAGGTGATGCGGTGGGACCACTGACCGTCGTCGGTCACCAGCACCAGACCCGTGGTATCGAGGTCGAGGCGACCCACTACGTGCAGCTTGCCCATCGCCGGTTCATCCATCAGGAAGAAGACGGTCGGGTGATCCGGATCCTCGTTGGAACAGACATACCCTTCCGGCTTGTGCAGCATGAAATAGCGGTTGCGCTGCTCCAGCGTCAGCAACACGCCGTCAAACTCGATCTGGCTCTGCTCATTGATATGAAAGGCGGGCTGCTTGACCACAATGCCATCCACCATGACCTCGCCCTGACGGATCAGTTTGCCTGCCAGCGAGCGGGTCAAATCGGAACAATCGCACAGAAATTTATCAAGCCGCATTCACAACCTCGGAGTCCAACAAGTAAAGGGGCGTCATTATATCGGGCGGGGGCGACAACGCCACTGTTAAGGGGTTGCCAATTATGACGAACTGGTCATCCGATGTTACACTTCTCCGGTGTGACCCATCCGAACGATACTCATAATAATAAGAGTCAGGAAGCCCTCATGAAGTCTCAAGCATCCTATCCCGTCATTCCCGTCAACCAGCTGAAACCCGGCATGTATGTCATTGCTATCGCCAGCCAGACAGGTGGGATGGAGATCGCCCAGATGGGCTTGGTGACCAGCGTGGCGCAAATTGCCAATCTGGTGCGTCAGGGGGTACTCACGGTACGCATCGACCTAGCTCGCAGCAAGCTGGGCAGTGCCGAAAGTGACGCCGTTACCTCCCCCGACCTCAATGCCAACAGCGCCCAGGTAGGACGCCGTGCCAGTGCCAACGGCGAAGGACGGGAGCTTAAAATCCGCCGCCTCTATCAGGAAGCGCGCGAGCTGCAAGGCAAGTTCATTCGTCACCTCAAAGCGGGTGAGCCCATCGACATCACCCCGCTGGCCGAAGTCGCCGAAGAGATGGTGGACACCATGTTCACCCACGGCGATGCCATGCTCTGCCTGGCCCGTATTCGCGCCAAGGATGCCTACCTTATGGAGCACTCCATGAACGTGGCCATTCTGCTGGCCAACTTCGGCCGCTATCTGGGACTGGAGCGCAGCGTGCTCAAGGAGCTGACCCTAGGTGGCCTGCTGCACGACGTGGGCAAGATCATGACCCCGGACGAGGTGCTCCACAAACCGGGCAAGCTGACCGATGAGGAGTTCGCCATCATGCGTCAGCATGTGGTGCACAGTTACGAGATCCTCAGCAATACCCCGGGCATCACCCCCACCATGCTGGAAGTGGCAGCCAACCACCACGAGCGGCTCGATGGCTCCGGCTACCCGCAGCGACTCAAGGGGGAGCAGCTCTCTCTCTATACCCGGATGAGCGGCATCGTCGATGTCTATGATGCCATCACTGCGGATCGGGTCTACAAAGCAGGTATGCAGCCGACCCAGGCCTTCCGCATTCTGCTCAAGGGGATCAATCAGCACTTCGATGCCGAACTGGTCACCAAGTTCATCAAGTGCATGGGAGTCTATCCGGTGGGAACCCTGGTACAGCTCTCAAACCAGCGCCTGGCTATCGTGATGCAGCGCAACGAGCAGCAGCCGCTCAAGCCGGTGGTCAAGGTGATCTATCACGCCACCCAGCGTCACTACCTCGACGTACAGTGGCTGGATCTGGCCAAGTCAGGGGTACAGGAGAGCATCGAAAACACGGTCGACCCCAAAGAGTTTGGCATCAACCTCGCCAACTTCTTCTAAACCTCTCACCTCAGATATTCATGATTGGCGCTGGCTGTCGAGCCAGTGCCGGATCAGAAACTCCTCATCCAGCGGCGAGAGATCAAAACGCAGGCTGGCCTCTTCAATGGCGGCGATATCGTGCTGGTGATGCTCGCTGAGCCAAAGCACCGCACGACGCAAATCTTCACCATGGGGGAGCAGCAAATGGTCGCTCATGGGATACCTCCGGTAGACTGCAGGGCGGCCAGCGAATGTAGCCACCTCTTTCCAGTCTAGTCGGTCAATCCCCATCACCCGCGCTTCTTCACCCTCCCCCCTCAATCACGGCAATCAGCTTGTCACCGGGATCAGCGACCGAAGGCGCGCTGCCAATCCTGATCGAACTTCACCAGCGCCGCATCCACCGCAGGCACGTTCAGCAGCTGCTCCGCCACATCGAGCGGCAAGGTGATCGATTGGCAACCGACCAGCAGGCAGTCGAGCGCTTGGCGCGGGGTACGGAATGACGCCGCCAGCACCTTGCTGTTCGGTGCGTGCAGCGCAAGCAGCTGTTGCAACTCCTGCACGGTGGCAATGCCATCGCCCCCCTGGGCATCCAGCCGGTTAACGTAGGGCGCGACATATTCCGCCCCCGCCACTGCCGCCAGCCAGCCCTGCAGCGGGGTATAGACAGCGGTGCCCAGGGTCGGCACACCGTTGGCGGTCAGGCTCTTGATGGCTGCCAGCCCCTCTGCACACACCGGGATCTTGATCACCAGATCCGGGTCCAGTTCACGCAAGGCAAAAGCCTCGCGCACCATCTCGGTTTCGGTTTTGGCCATCACCTGGGCAAACAGGCGCGCCTTGGGCCCCAGTACGTCGCGCAGGGCGGGCAGCAGCTCACAGAGCGGCAATCCACCGGCCGCGGTAATGGAAGGATTGGTGGTGACACCGGCCAACGGCAGGATCCGTGACCAGCGACGCACTGCCGCCACATCAGCGGTATCGAGATACAGCTCCATCTCTGACTCCTTAACGGGATGTTCAATTTGTCGCCATTCTAGCGATAAAACATCTGCAAACAGCTTGATCGAAATCAAGTCAACTTTCGAATGAAAGCAAATAGAATGCAAATACAAAAGGAGGCGGTATGATTTTCGACCTGCAACGATATTCAACTCACGATGGCCCCGGCATTCGCACCCTGGTGTTTCTCAAGGGGTGCTCGCTGGCCTGTCTGTGGTGTCAAAACCCGGAAAGCCGCTCTCCCAAGCCGGACATACTACTCGACCGGCGCCAGTGCATCGAGGGATGCCAGCTATGCAGCCAGGCTTGTCCGGCAATCTTGCGTGACAGCGAGGGCATCCAGCTCAGCCGTTCTGCCCTCAAGGCCGGCGATATGGAACGGCTGCGCGGCCTCTGCCCAAGCGAAGCGCTGCAGGTGTGCGGCCGCGATGAAACGCTGGACACCCTGATGGACACCATCCTGCGGGACCGTCCCTTCTTCGAGCACAGCGGCGGTGGCGTCACCCTCTCCGGTGGCGAGCCTTTTATGCAGCCCGAATTTGCTGCCAACCTGCTGGCCCGCTGCAAGGCCGAAGGGCTGCACACCGCAGTTGAGAGCTGCCTCCATGTGCCCTGGCACCAGATTGAGCCAAGCCTCCCCTCATTGGATCTCGTGCTGGCGGATCTCAAACACGTGGATAAAGAACGTTTCTTCCACTGGACCCGCGGCAAGGTGGAGCTACCCATCGCGAACCTCAAACGCCTCGCCGAGCACGGCGTGCCGATGCAGATCCGGGTGCCGCTCATTCCCGGCTTCAATGCCGACCGCGCATCGATCGAAGCTATCACCGACACCGCAGCCAGTCTCGGCACGGTGCAGGAGATCCACTTCCTCCCCTACCACACGCTGGGGATGGGCAAATATGCCCTGCTGGATCAGCCCTATCTGGCGCCGGACACACCGCTCGACGATCCCGATTTACTCAGCTTTGCCCACGCATACGCCCAACGTCAGGGGCTGACCCCTGTGACCAGAGGATAAGATCATGACCCAGCTCGACCTCAATACCCTCAGCCCGCGGATCCGCGCCCACAAAGAGAGCCTGATCCACATCGTTCAGCCGCCGGTCTGTACCGAGCGTGCCCGCCACTACACCGAGGCCTATCAGGCCCATCTGGCCCGGCCGCTGCCGGTGCGCCGCGCCCTGGCGCTGGCTCATCACCTCAAGGAGCGCACCATCTGGATCAAGCACGACGAGCTTATCGTCGGCAATCAGGCCAGTCAGGTACGGGCGGCGCCGCTGTTTCCCGAATACACGGTGAGCTGGATTGAGAAGGAGATCGACGAGCTGGCAGACCGTCCCGGCGCCGGTTTTGCAGTCAGCGAAACCGACAAAGAGATCATCCACACCCTCACCCCCTTCTGGCGCGGCCAGACGGTGCAGGATCGCTGCTTCGGCCTCTTTACCGACGAGCAAAAAGCGCTGCTGGAGAGCGGCATCATCAAGGCCGAGGGCAACATGACCTCGGGAGATGCCCACCTCGCGGTCAACTATGAGGAGCTGCTCACGCTGGGTCTCGATGGCTTCAAGGCCAAGGTGGCCGAGCGCCGCAGTCGGCTGGATTTGGCGGATTGGGCCGATCTGCAGCGCGAGCAGTTCCTGCACGCCGTCGCCATCACTCTGGATGCGGTCAGCGCTCACATCGCGCGCTACGCCGCACTTGCCCATGATATGGCAGCACAAGAATCTCGCCCCGAGCGCCGAAACGAGCTTGAGACCATCGCGCTCAACTGCGCCCACATCGCCCACCAGCCACCCGAAACCTTTTGGCAGGCACTGCAGCTCTGCTACTTTATCCAGCTCATTCTGCAGATCGAATCCAACGGCCACTCGGTGTCGTTCGGCCGGATGGATCAGTACCTCTATCCCTGGTATCGCCGCGAAGTGGAGCTGTCAGAATCCCTGTCTCGCCCCCGCGCCATCGAGCTGCTGCAAGGGTGCTGGCTCAAGTTGCTGGAGGTGAACAAGATCCGCTCCGGCACCCACTCCAAAGCCTCCGCTGGCAGCCCGCTCTACCAGAACGTCACCATTGGCGGCCAGAACTGGCGGGATGGCAGTGCCCATGACGCAGTCAACGGCCTCTCCTACGCGATTCTGGAGTCCTGCGGCCAGCTGCGCTCCACCCAGCCCAACCTCTCGGTGCGCTACCACGCCGGGATGAGCGAGGATTTCCTCGACGCCTGCATTCAGGTGATCCGCTGCGGCTTCGGCATGCCCGCCTTCAACAACGACGAGGTGGTGATCCCCGAGTTCATCAAGCTCGGGGTGAGCGTGGAAGATGCCCACCACTACGCCGCCATCGGTTGCATCGAGACCGCCGTGCCCGGCAAGTGGGGCTACCGTTGCACCGGCATGAGCTTTATCAACTTCGCCCGCATCCTGCTGGTCTCCCTTGATGGCGGCCGCGATGCCACCACCGGCAAGGTCTTCCTGCCCCAAACCCAATCGCTGCGAGACGGTAACTTTGGCAACTTTGACGAGGTGATGGCCCGCTGGGATGAGCAGGTGCGCTACTTCACCCGCAAATCCATCGAGATCGACTGCGTGGTCGACAGCGTGCTGGAAGCCCAAGCCCATGACATCCTCTGCAGCACCCTGGTAGATGACTGCATCGAGCGCGGCAAGACCATCAAGGAGGGGGGCGCCGTCTATGACTGGGTCTCCGGTCTGCAGGTGGGGATCGCCAACCTCGGTAACAGCCTGGCAGCCCTGAAGAAACTGGTGTTCGAGCAGGGCGTGGTGGAGCAGCAAGAGCTGGCTGCCGCCCTGGAGCAAGACTTTGCAGGGCTCCAGGGCGAGCAGTTGCGCCAGCGCCTCACCAACGCCGCCCCCAAATATGGCAACGATCTGGACGAGGTTGACCTGCTGCTGGTGCAGGCTTACCAGAGCTACATCGACGAGCTCAAGGGGCTGCACAATACCCGCTTCGGCCGTGGCCCCATCGGCGGCACCTACTATGCCGGCACCTCCTCCATCTCCGCCAACGTGCCCTTCGGTGCCGCCACCATGGCTACCCCAGATGGTCGCCATGCCCGCACGCCGCTGGCGGAAGGGGCCAGCCCCTCCTCGGGGTCGGATCGTCTCGGCCCGACGGCAGTATTCAACTCCATCGGCAAGCTGCCCACGGCGGCCATTCTCGGCGGGGTGCTGCTCAACCAGAAGCTGAGCCCGGCGAGCCTTGAGAACGAGAGGGACAAAGCCAAGCTGATGAGCCTGCTACGCACCTTCTTCGAAGTGCACAAGGGGTGGCATGTGCAGTACAACATCGTCTCGCGGGAGACCCTGCTGGCAGCCAAGGCCCATCCCGATCAGTACCGGGATCTGGTGGTACGGGTGGCGGGCTATTCAGCCTTCTTCACCGCCTTATCCCCGGATGCGCAAGATGATATCATCGCCCGCACCGAGCACAGTCTCTGACGGGGCGCACCCATGGCGCCAGTGACGTCATATGATTGGCAAGCCACCCCACGGGTGGCTTGCCGCTATCCAACACCTTCTATGTGAGCGCACCATGAATCCACGCCACCAACTGATCCTCACTCTGGTCCATCAGGCTCGCAAGATGAGCGTGAGTGAACTCTCCCGGCACACAGGCGTGTCTGAGGTGACGGTGCGCAACGACCTCACCGCGCTGGAGAAACAGGGACTGCTCAGACGGGTACACGGCTCGGCCATGGCGCTGGAGACCGATGACCCGGATGCCCGGATGAACATCAATTACCTGCTCAAGGAGCGCCTCGCCGAGCGAGCCGCCCAGCTGGTGGAAGATGGCGAGACGGTCTTTATCGAGGGGGGCAGCGCCAACGCCATGCTGGCGCGCCATCTAGCCTTGCACAAACGGGTCACCATCATCACCATCAGCAGCTATATCGCCCATCTGCTCAAAGACACCCCAGCTCAGGTGGTGCTTCTCGGCGGGCTGTTCCAGCATCAGAGCGAGAGCGTGGTGGGGCCGCTCACGCGCCTCTGCATCGAGCAGGTGCACTTCTCCAAGGCCTTTATCGGGGTGGATGGCTTTCATCCCGAGATGGGTTTCACCGGCCGCGACATGATGCGGGCCGACGTGGTCAACAGCGTGCTGGCCAAGGGGATGACCAATGTGGTGATCACCGACAGCAGCAAATTTGGCGCCATCCATCCGAGCCAGCTTGGCGCCCCGGGCCAGATCAACGTGCTGGTTACCGATGATGCCCTGCCCGCCCCCATGCGGGCCGCCATCGCGGCCAAGGGGATCACCCTGCACTGCGTCGCGGCCTAGGCCGCCCGCTAATTCACGCTATTTCATTGACCTGACAGGATAAAATTTTCATGATGAGCCAGTCCCCATCGGGACTGACATCATCAGAGCGTGATCTGCAGGAAGCAGACTTCAGGAGAGCAAGGACATGCCATCGACCATCACCGCCGGGGAGCGCCGACTCCCCCCTATCATTCGCGCCACCGCCATCACCCTGACCCTGTGCTGGAGCCCGTTTGGCTGGAGTGCCACGCTGCCCGCTGACTTGAAGTGGGAGAGCAACAACCAGGATCCTCTCTATGCCGATCCGGCCGCCAAGCGCGGCGGCACCTTTCGCACCTTTATGACCAGCTTCCCCCTGACCTTGCGCAAATATGGCCCCGACTCCAACGGCGGCTTTGCCGGTTACGTGAGAGAGAGCAACCTGCCACTGCTGAGCACCCACCCCGTCACCGGCAACCCCATGCCGATGCTGGCAAACGAGTGGGCCTTCGGCGCCGACAACAAGACCCTCTATTTTCGCATCAATCCCAAAGCGCGCTGGTCAGACGGCCAACCGGTGACCGCCGATGACTGGCTCTTTACCCTCAAGATGATGCGCAGCAAAGAGATCAACGACCCCTGGTACAACAACTACTACAGCACCCAGATAGCCGATATCACCAAGTTTGATGATCACACCCTGGCCATCACCAGCGGTACCGAAAAGAGCCGCCAGGATTTGCTCGAGTCACTGCCCATCAGCCCGGAGCCGAGCCACGCCATCAAGCTCACCGCCAACTGGGTCAAGGAGTACAACTGGAAGGTGTTGCCAGTCACCGGTCCTTATCAGATCGATCAGGTGAAAAAGGGCAAATCGGTCACCTTCAAACGGATTGAAAACTGGTGGGGGGATGACGAGCGCTACTTCCAGCATCGCTTCAATCCTGCGCGGATCGAGATCAAGGTGCTCAGGGATCTGAACATCGCCTGGCAGCACTTCCTGCGCGGCGATCTCGACACCTTCCCGCTGGTGATGCCCAACTGGTGGCACGACAAGACCAAAACCGCGGAGTTCGAGAAGGGTTATATCGCGCGTACCTGGTTCTACAACCAGACCCCGCAATCGCCAATGGGGCTCTATCTCAACACCGCCGATCCGCTGCTGAATAATATCGATGTGCGGCTCGGGATCCAGCATGCCCTCAACCTCGACAAGATGCTCACCACCCTGCTGCGGGGGGATTACCAGCGACTCAACAGTTATGGCTCAGGTCAGGGTGAGTTTACCAACAGCGAGATCAAGGCCCGTCCGTTCGATCCCAAACTGGCACGGGAATACTTTGCCAAGGCAGGCTTTAACAAAGTGGGGCCGCAGGGGATTTTGCAAAACGACAAGGGGCAGTCACTGACCCTCGCCATCACCTACACCACCGCGGAACACGCCCAGCGGCTCACGCTGTTGCGGGAAGAGGCCAAGAAGGCGGGGCTTAATCTGGAGCTCAACCTGATGGATGCCTCGGCCGGTTTCAAATCGATGCTGGAGAAAAAACACCAGAGCGCCTGGATGGCCTGGGCGGGTAGCCGCTATCCCGCCTATTGGGAGTTCTTCCACAAGGTCAACGCCAACAAGCCCCAGACCAACAACATCATGAACATCGATGACGATGCCATCACGGCTCTGGTGGAGCAGTATGACAAGGAGTTCGACTTTGCCAAAAAGGCGGCCCTGTCACGGCAGATCCAGCAGCGGCTCTATGAGCTGGCAAGCTTCGTCCCTGCCTATCAGGTGCCCTACACCCGGGAAGGCGCCTGGCGCTGGATAAAACTGCCAAAAGTACCTGCAACACCCAAGAGCGAGCAGCTTTACTGGCCTCTTGGGGGCGACAACAGCGGTTACAGCTATGGCGGTCTGCTATGGATCGATGAAGAGCTAAAATCCGAGACCAGGGCAGCCATCAAGAGTGGCAAGACTTTCCCGGCCGAGCCTATCATCGACACCACTTATCGCCAGCCCTGATTGCATCAGCCCATCGGCAAAAGTCCTTAAAACAAAAGACCCCGCCAGATAGCGGGGTCTTTGTTGGCAACCGGTGTTGCGAATAGCTCGGTGATCAGCCGCGCTTGGCCTGCTTCTCGGCAATGGCGTCAGCCACGTCGGCCGGCTCCAGTACGATGCCTTCCTGATCCGGGGTCGGGAACACGGCAACACACAGCTCATCCTGCTCCATACCGTCAACCCAGCGCTCCAGCCACACCTTGAGGGTGATGGACTGCGGCTTGCAATCGGCCCACTCGCCTTCGGCCCACGCCTTGGCGTACTCCGGGTGCGGCCATACCGGGATGCAATCTTCATCGTCGGTGGTCAGCATCATGACGCCATGCTCGTCAGTCAGGACGAACAGCTCTTCATGCTCGACCAGCTTGCTGATGAAGTGATCGTAACGGTAATCAGCGTTCAGTTGCAGCGCGGCATTGCGCTCGGTGTCGCTCAGTTCATAGCTCATTGGCCAAGTCTCTCTCTCGATAAAGGGCGCCATGTTCACATCTTGTCGTCAGCTTGTCCAGCTTGCAGCCCCTTGGCACCGGATGGGGAGGGCAATGACGCAAATAAGGATAGAGCAGCCTCCTCGATAGCGAGACCGCCAGCCATCATATTGCCCCTTTTACAGCGCAGGGGTGATCAGCTCTACATCAGGCTGCTCGCTCAGCTTTTGCCGCAGCCAGTAGGCGGACTCCACCTCGACAAAGCAGAGCAGATCCCGGCCATTGGCCGCCATCGTCATCAATTGTTCAAAACGCTGCTGTTGCTGTTGCTCCCAGGCGGCAGCAAGTTTCACCCCGTGGGCTTCATCCACCACTTCGCGGCGCAACTCGAACAGGTTATCGGTGATCGGGCTGTTGATCTTGGCGGCGCAGTGCCAGTACATCAGCAGGTTATCCATCATCTCGCTGTCGTAGTTGGCCAGTGCATCCAGCTCGGGTGTATCACCGCTGTCGCTGGCGGCAAAATCACACCAGCCCGCATCGAGTGACGCCAGCTCATGAGCCCCCTTGGCATGCTTGCGTAACAGCGCAATGTCGGCCCCCTTGCGTGCAGGTAACCACACCTCGCCCTGATGGGCATCCAACAGGGACGTCAACGAAGCAGCGGGGTAAACCGGAAAGCGGGCACAAAGTGAATGCAGCAGGGATACCAGAGTGATCTTGACCATGAGCGATACCTTGAACAGGGCGAACAGCCACCAATAGACCGTCCGATATAAAGAAGTGCCCTATCCTACCACGTTTGGTCCGGCTCGGCCCTTGGCGAAGCTGTCAGCCAACCATCTGATTACGCCGAAATAAACAGCATTTGAAACGCAGCATCCAGCCAAAGATCAATAATTTGAGCCAGCGCCCACTAAAGTGGATCCGGGGATGCTAGTTTGCATACATCTTTAGCGTAAGGAGTAACTCCATGATTGGGATCGACCAGGTTTCTAACGAATTCGTGAACGATTTGAAAATACTGGCATGCTTTGATCCGGCCAACATGAGCCTGGGGATTAAATTACGCAGCGATATGTCTGAAGAGTTGTGCCAGGCGGCAGCCCGTCTGCATCAACAGGGGCTCATCAGCGCAGAAGATGGCGGCTATCTCACCCCGTTTGGCATGACCATGGTTGAACACCTGCAACATCTGCTGGTTGCACTCAAACCGCTTTGACCGGCTATGGTGACCAGAGGGAAAAGTTGAGTAGCTCCCAGCGCTCCCCTTGGTGAAGATGACAGGCAAACAGCAAAGGACCTTCGGGTCCTTTTACTTTGCCATCCACCAGCCACTCCCCCTCCCTTTCAGGCACCAGTCGCGCATTCACCTCATCGGGTTGCAGCGCCGCGCCCATCCGGACCTGGACAAATTGCTGACAGCTCACCTGTGCTTCCATCGCGGATTGCACAGGTACCGGCGCATCGGACGTCGGAGTCAAGGTGGCAGCAAGCAGGAGCGATAGCAGCATGATTCAGCACATGGGAGTCAGTAGCAGAAGCCAGATAAACAAAAAGCCGTGGCACCAGAGGTACCACGGCTTTCTTAAATTCTGTAAGAATTACAGAGCGGTTACGTTCTCAGCCTGCGGGCCTTTCTGACCTTGGGTCACAGAGAACTGTACGCGCTGACCTTCAGCCAGGGTACGGAAACCGTTACCTTGAATGGCGCTGAAGTGAACGAAAACGTCCGGGCCGTTTTCTTGCTGGATGAAGCCAAAACCTTTGGTTTCGTTGAAAAACTTAACGGTACCGGTGATCATGTTAGACATATCTTTTAAACCTGTATTCAAAATAATTACTTATGCTTTTCAGCGGGTAAAGCTCAAAAAACGGGATTAACTTATGAACAACAGGACAAGATGTGAAACATCGTATTCATTGACATAACTATCGCCCTTTCAAGCTGGTTTGGATTATACGTGGCTTTGTAGATTACGCAAACAAATTTGTGCCCTGCCAACGGCAGGGCACAAACCGTTATAAGGTGGCCGCTTCCAACGCTTCGACCAGCGCTCTGAGAAAACGAGCCGCCTCCCCGCCAGTACAGGCTCTGTGGTCAAATGTCATCGACAGCGGCAATGCCCTGACGGGACGCGCTTCACCATGGATGAACACCACTTTTTCGAACAGTTTGCCTGCCCCTATGATGGCCACCTGCGGCGGCGTGACGATGGGGCTGGCATAACGGCCTGCGATGGCACCGAAGTTGGTGAGCGTAATGGTCGCCCCCTGCAACATCTCGCGCGGCACGGCGCGCGCCTTCACATCGGCGATCATCCGATCCAGCCCTTGCCGGATATCTGCCCCCTCCCGCTCGGCCACGTTCTCCATCACCGGCACATAAAGGCCATGCTTTGAATCCACCGCGATGGCTACATTGACCTCTTTGAACAGCCGCCGTGACAGGGTGTCGCCATCAAACCAGGCATTCATCGAGGGCTCGGCGCGGCACGCCACGCCAATGGCCTTGATAAGGCGCACCGTCACATCCTCATCAGGGCGCCAGTGACGCAAATCCACCTCATCGGTGATGCTGACCGGCACCACAGTCTGATGAGAGAGCTCCATCGCCTTGGCCATGGCCCTCCGCGACCCTTTGAGGAATTCGTTGCCACTGCTCTGCTGTGACTCGAATGCCTGCTGCACATCCAGCTCGGTCACCATGCCGCCGCTGCCACTTCCCTTGATCCGGTCGATATCCAGACCCAGTTTTTGTGCCAACAGTCGCACCGCAGGCATGGCTTGCACCAGCGATCCCCCCGGGGCAATGGCCCCCACCACGAAGTGATCCTCGATATGTTGCTGATGGGCGCTCACCTTGCCCACCACGGTGCCATCATCCTCCCCTCCCTCGAACTCCACCAGCGGCGCACCGATATGGAGGATATCCCCTTCGGCGCCGCAGAGACGGGCGATCACTCCGGCCACCGGAGAAGGCACATCCACCAGCGCCTTGGCCGTTTCCACCGACAAGAGCACCTGATCGACCGTAACGGTATCACCGGCGCTCACCTTCCACTCGACGATCTCGGCTTCGGCCAACCCTTCACCCAGATCCGGTAATTTGAAAAATTTCATAGCCACTGGTTCTCCATCAGCTGGTGAGCGGCATCGGCGATATCCTGCTCGGTGATGAGGTAATACGCTTCGTTGCGATAGTAGGGAACGGCGGCATCCACGCCGGTCAGCCGCTTGGGCGGCGCCTTGAGGCTGGGGAGTGCCTGCTCGGTCACCCGCGCCACAATTTCGGCCCCGACTCCGAAGCTGCCACACGCCTCGTGTACCACCAGCAACCGGCCGGTCTTGCGCACCGAAGTGAGAATGGTCTCAATATCCAGCGGCTTGATGGTGGCCAGATCCAGCACCTCGCACTGGATATCCTGCTCGGCCAGCAGCGTCGCCGCCCGCATCACCTCCTGAATAGAGGCGCCCCATGCCACTACCGTGATATCCCGGCCCGGGCGCAGGGTGAAGCAGACATCCAGCGGCAGGCCGACACCGTCATCCACCACCTCGGATTTCATCGAGCGATAGATGCGGTCCGGTTCGAAAAACATCACGGGATCCGGATCGCGGATGGCCGAGAGCAGCAGGCCATAAGCACGCCTCGGGCTGGAGGGGATCACTACCCGTAGACCGGGAATATGAGCAAACAGCGCCTCGACACTCTCGCTGTGATGTTCAGGCGAATGAATGCCCGCGCCATACGGGGAGCGATAGACGAGGGGACAGGAGAGGCGGCCACGGGTGCGGTTTCGCATCCGCGCCGCCTGACAGATGATCTGCTCCATCCCGGGAAAGATGAAGCCTTGAAACTGGAACTCAGCCACCGGCTTGAGCCCCTGGGTCGCCATGCCGACCGCCACCCCGGCGATCAATCCCTCGGCCAGCGGCGTGTCGATCACCCGCTTGAAACCGAACTTGTCGCGCAGCCCTACGGTGGCGCGAAACACCCCGCCGTTGACCCCCACATCCTCGCCCAGTACCACCACATCCGGGTCGTGCTCCATCTCGTAGTGAAGGGCCATGTTGACCGCTTCCAGCAAACTGATCTCACTCATGGCCAACCTCCTGCTTCATCCCCTTGGCAATCACTCGCTCGCGCTGGGGCAAGAGTTCGGCGGGCAGTCTGGCGTAGTGATAATCGAGCATCGCCTCCGGCGGCTGGGGCGCCATCGCCTCATAGCGGGCGACCGCCTGTTCGACCTCCCGGGTAGCCTCCGCCAGCAGGCTCTGCTCCTGCTCCTCATCCCACCAGCCCTGGCTGTGCATAAACTGGCGCAGCCGCTTGACCGGCTCTTTCGCCCAGGCGGCCTCGACCTCGGCCCCATCGCGATAGCGAGTGGCATCGTCGGCCGTGGTGTGATCGCCGAGGCGATAACTGACCGCTTCTATCAGGGTCGGCCCCTTGCCGCTGCGGGCCCGTTCGACGGCATTGCGCGCGGCATCGTAGACCGCCACCACATCGTTGCCATCCACCTGCAGGCTGCGCACCCCTGCACCAATCCCCTTTTGGGCCAGCGTAGGAGCGCTCGATTGCAGCTTGCGCGGCACCGAGATGGCCCACTGGTTGTTGTTGACGATGATGACCATCGGCAGATGCCAGACCCCGGCGCAGTTGAGCCCCTCCAGAAAATCCCCCTTGGAGGTGCCGCCATCGCCGATAGTGACTACGGCGACACGCGGTTGATTACGCAGTTTGAAGACAGAGGCAATACCGCAGGCGTGGGTGATCTGGGTGGCGATGGGGACGCAGATGGGGAGATCTTCAGAGGGAGTCCCATCTGGTTTGAGAAAATAACTCCCCCGCTCGTCACCGCCCCAATATTGCAGGTTTTTCTCCATCGGTACGCCCCGCACATAGAGGGTGGGCATGTCCCGATAGTAGGGGACGTAGACATCCTGCGGCTGCATGGCCAGACCAATGCCAATCCCCACGGCTTCTGCGCCGAGATGGGAGGGAAAAGTACCGAGTTTGCCGGTTCGTTGCAGCGCAATCGCTTTTTTGTCATAGCTGCGCACCATCACCATATTGCGGTAGAAGGTGTGCAGTATCGCCTTGTCCAGCCAGGTCGGTAAGGTGGCGACCGGGCACCCTTCCGCATCGAGGTAACGAAGGAAAGGGATGTCGACATGGGTCATAACTGGCTCCTTGCCGTTGAGAGCGTCACCGATGCTGGTGACACCTAGATGTAAATACCTTGTTAAATAAAAAGCAAAGGAATTTACTCAGGTAAGACCAGTAGAAACTTCTTTAAAGTAGCGAAGGAGCTGAATTTTCGGCGATGAGTGGCAAGGTATGCCGTAAATGGTGCAACTTTGCAGCGCTGAATGCAGGATGCAAAATGTGAAAAAGGGGGGGACTTGCTCCCCCATTGAGTTACTCAAGTCAGCAGTTACTTCAGTTAGCTGTTACTTCGGTCCGCCGTTACTCCAACCAGCAGTTACGCCAGCCACTGTTGCAGCTGGCTGGCCATGCCAGCTGGCAGCAAGTGAGCGCGACTCAGCAAGCGGCTGCGCCAGGGCTCGGCCTGCAAGGTGGGGCAAATTCGCATCTCCCGTCCCCGGTCAGCCACGCGCACCAACCGATCGATGAGGGTCTCCAGCGGCGGATGCGCCGGCCAGTGAGGATAGAGGTCGGCCGTCGCGATCCCGGCCAGCTCGCACACCCGCTCCTCTTCCCCATCTACCTTCCCATCAACCATTGGCCTAGGGTGAAGGACATGCAGCCAGCCCGGCCGTGCAGCCTCCAGCAACTGGCCCAGCGTCGGCTGCGCAAAATGGGGATCCCCTGCGGCTTTGAGCAGATGACGCGCCCCCGCCAGCACCACCAAGCCGCGCTGGGGAAGTGTTAGAAGATAGTCGGCCAGCGCCTGATCCCGCCCCCTGTTGTGCTGCTGCCATCGCTCCGGGCTCATCTCCTGCCACTCGAATAAGGGCTCGCATAGATGCACCCGTAGCCGCATATGTTCAGGGCGCACCAGATTGCTCTGGCGCAGAGCGGAAAAGAGAGCCGGAAACTCGGGGGCCATCCAGGCAGGAAAAGCGCAGGAGTCGAGCCAGACCGGATAGAGTCGTACCAGCGTCAGCGGCTCACCCTGCCAGCTCTCCTGCCCCGTCAGCCAGGCATCGAGCAAGCCTTGATGGCGGCGGTTGCCGCACTCCAGCACCAGATCTGTCATGACTCCCCAGAGCGCCGGATCACACAGCCAGGCGTGCTGGCGCCGGATAAAATCCGGATGCCAATGCGGCTCCCCCAGCCCCACCAGTTTGCCCGCCAACAAAGCTTCCCTGATAGCGGCAACAGGGGTCATGCGTCCCCCTCCTGCCGGATGTGCGGTTGTTGCCCGACCCCATCGACCCGTTCACAAATAAAAGCGCCGATCTTCGCCAGCCAGTCGGGATGCACCATCTCCTGATGCAGACAGGGGAAGCGCTCATAGCGGATGTCCCCTTTTGTCAGCAACGCCCAACCGCGTCCATCCAGCCAGGGCTGGCGGGAGGCTGACGCCTCGATAAAGATCACCTCCCCGTGGTAGCAGTAGTCGACCGGCTGACGGATTAGCCTGTTGTTGTGGCCCACCAGCTCAATCATGGCGCTCACCACCTGCTCGTCGAGCATGGCCAACGCACTCCCCTCTGCCCCCAGTCGGGCCACCACCTCATCGCGAGTAAGGGAGTCGAGCGCCTCGTCCGCAACCGCAATGCCCCCCATCCGCAGCAGCGCATCAAGCATCCGCTGCTCGTCGGGCAACGGCTGGGTCTGCCACTGCTGGCAGGGGTAGGCGTCCAGCAGCAGCACCATGGCCACCTCCTGTCCCTGCTCTTGCAGCATGGCGGCCATCCGGTGCACCAGCATGCCCCCGAGCGACCAGCCGAGCAGCCAGTAGGGCCCCTCGCTCTGTTGACGACGCAGCTCGGTCACATAGTCGAGTGCCAGCTCGTCGAAACTGGCGGGCAGCGGCGCATCCGGCTGACAAAGCGCCCGCGCCTGCAGGGCATAGACCGCCATGTCGGTCGGCAGATGGGGCACCAGTGGCGCATAACACCAGCCGAGCCCCCCTGCGGGGTGGACGCAAAAGAGGGTGGGGCACGATGTGCCAGACTGCGCACCATGCGCCCGCAGGGGCAACAGCATGGGCATCGCCTCCCGCTCGCCGCCAAGACGACGCGCCAGCTGGGCAGGGCTCGGCGCTTCGAACAGGCTGGCCAAAGTGAGCGCCTGTCCGGTCGACTCTTCAATGCGCACCACCAGCTGCGCCGCCAGCAGGGAGTGGCCGCCGAGGGCAAAGAAGTTATCGTCGGCGCCGACCCGCGCCAGCCCCAGTACTTCGGCGAAGAGGCGACAGAGCCGCTCCTCCAGCAGGTTTTTTGGCAGTGACTGACCGACCGCCGACGCCATGTCGGGCAGTGGCAGCCCCTTACGATCCAGCTTGCCATTGGGGGTGAGCGGCAGCTCAGCCAGGTTTACCAGGAGCCCCGGCACCATGTAATCGGGCAAGGCAGCGCCAAGGGCGGGTGCCAGCTCGGCCAGCGTCAGCTCCCTGCTATCTGCGGCCACCACATAGGCCACCAGACGGCGATCGCCGGGGGCAAATTCGGGGGCCAGCACCACCGCCTGCGCCACCCGGGGATGGCGCAGCAGCACCTGCTCGATCTCCTCCAGTTCGATGCGTTGACCACGGATCTTCACCTGAAAATCGAGGCGCCCCAGATACTCGATGGCGCCATCCTCACGCCAGGCGGCCAGATCGCCGCTGCGATAGAGCCGTCCCGCCCCGAAGGGGTTGGCAATAAAGCGCTCGGCGGTGAGCTCGGGCTGGCCAAAGTAGCCCTCCGCCACCTGTACGCCGCCGATCCAGAGCTCGCCAGCCACACCGGGCGGCACCGGCTGCAACCAGGGGTCGAGAATGTGGATGCTGGTATTCCAGACCGGATAGCCGATGGGCACGCTGGTCACCGCCTCGTCTGCCCGGCAGGGATACCAGGTGACATCCACCGCCGCCTCGGTCGGGCCATAAAGGTTGTGCAAGGGGGCTGAAAATGTTCCATACCAGCGCTGCACCAGATCCGCGGGCAGCGCCTCGCCGGAGCAGAAGACCTGCCGCAGTGCCCTGCAACGTGCAGGCTCGGCTTGTGCGACGAAGATCTGCAGCATGGAGGGGACAAAGTGCAAGGTGGTGATCCCGGCCTGCTCAATCAGCTCGGCAAGGTAGGCGGGGTCCTTGTGGCCACCCGGTTTGGCGAGTACCAGTCGCGCACCGGTCATAAAGGGCCAAAAAAACTCCCAGATGGAGACATCGAAACCGGCCGGGGTCTTTTGCAGCACCCGATCCGCCGGGCCGATGGGATACATGTGCTGCATCCAGAGCAGCCGGTTGACGATGGAGCGATGGCTCACCACCACCCCTTTGGGCCGACCGGTCGAACCGGATGTGTAGATGATATAGGCCGCATCTTCCGGCCCGGGAGCTGGCAGCTCACAAGGTGCTATCGCCGCCACGTCTATCGTCGCCAGCTGCTCTGCCACACCGGGGGCATCGAGGCAGACAAGTGGTACGGCCACATCGAGCGGCATCTGAAACGTACGACTGGTCAACACCAGCGCGGGATCGCTGCTGGCGAGAATGTAGCCGATCCGCTCCGCCGGGTAGTCCGGGTCAACGGGTACATAGACGGCCCCCACCGCCATGATGGCCTGCTGGGCGAGAATAAGCTCGGGAGCGCGCGGGATCACCACCGCTACCCGACAACCGGGGCCCACGCCCCTCCCCGCCAGATAGCATGCCAGCTGGCGGGTACGCTGGCGCAGCTCGGCCACACGCCAGCGCTCGGCGCCACACTCCAGCGCGATAGCGCTCTGATCTGCCGCCGCCAGCCCTTCGGCCAGCAGTGCGCTCAGAGTGGTAGTCGGCAGCGGATGGTCGGTCTGGTTCCAGCGCGCCAGCTCAGCCTGCTCGCAGGGCAGCAGCAGCGGCAAACGCACCGCCAGGGCCTCGTCACCCGCCTCACTCCAGGCCGCCAGATAGGCGACCAGCCGGGCCAGATGACGCTCGCACTCCTGCTGGCTGAAGCGCCCCTGATGTGCTTCGAGGGTCAGGGTGATGGCGCCAGCCTCCTCGGCAAAGTAGAAGGCGCACTCCTCCACCGGCCCCGCTACCAGCACCTGCACCTCGCCACGAACCTGGTTGTGTCCTTCACCAAAGCTGAGGGTACGGGCAAAGGGCATCAGATTGACCTGAGGGCCAAACAGCGGCTGGCCCGGCTGACGCTGCTGCAACCACTCCTGACGGCAGCCCTGATGACGGCGCAGGGCGGCAAATTGCCGCTCGACCTGTGCCAGCAACTCCTCTACCCGGCTGGTGCCGCTCAGCTCGATGCGCAGGGGCACCACATTGACCTTCATGCAGGGGGTATCGGCCGCCGCTGAGCCCAGCCGCCCCATCAACGGAATACCCAGCACCACCTCGCCGGCGCCGCTCATCCGCTGCACATAACTGGCCACCGCCGCCAGCAGCAGGCTGTAGGGGTGACAGGCCGAGCGACTCGCCCGCGCCACCAATACCTGCCACTGGCGGCCTGCCAGCCGCTGTTCGAAACGATAAGTGGGGCCCGGCCCTTGCGCCGGACGGCGGGAGAGCGACGCCGGGTTCTCCACCCCGGCCAGCTGCTGCACGAAGAAATCGCGATCCCGCGCGGCGCGCGTTGAGTCCTGATAGGCAGCCTCCTCGGCCAGCAACTCCTGCTGAGTCGCATAACGGCAGGGGGCTGGCTGCTCACCGGCGCAGAGCGCCTCATACCAGCTCGCAACCCGCTGGCAGAGCAGGCTCAGGCCAAAGCCGTCGATGGCGATATGGTGCACGGCAATAAACCAGGCCCACCGCCCCTCACCAAGGCGATAGAGGGTGGTGGCAAACAGCGGCCCCCCGGCCAGATTGAAGGGGACGGCCAGCTGCGCACGCATCTCGGCCTGCGCGGCTGCGAGCGGGTCGGCTTCGCTGCGCAGATCCCGCTCGGTCAGTTGCCAGCAGGCGGGATTGGCCACCATTTGCGGGCCATCAGCAGTGGCCACAAAGGCGCAGTGCAGACCGGGGATCTCGTCGATGGTCTGGCGCACCGCACGGGTGAAGTGATGGGGAGCCAGCGCCCCCTCCAGCAGCCAGTACTCGCCGGTATTGCAGGCGGGACTCTGCGGGTATTTTTGCTGGGCAAACCAGATGCCCGCCTGAGCGGTGGTAAGCGGCCAGCGCGGGTGCTCACCACGCTGGTGGGTGGCGCGCATCGCCATTGTCTGTTCCATGGGAATGTCCTTGCGCAAACATCGAGCGGGCAGCGACTTGCCCCTGCCCGCATGGCTGAAAAGCGAGGAGGCCAGGCCTCCTCCATTAAAGAGAGTGTCACGCCTGCCAGATCGGCAGCGCGCGGGCTAGACCCCCAGGGTGGCACCGCCATCGACCACCAGATCCTGCAAGGTGATATGGCTGGCGGCATCGGAGGCGAGAAACAGCACGCAGGCAGCCACCTCGTCGGGGGTCCCAAGTTTGCCAAGGGGGATCCCCAGCTTGAACTGCCCGGGCAGGCCCGCGATGGTGCGCAGCTCTCCTTCCTGCTGCTCCGCCTCCCCCTCCTGCCACATGCCGTACAGCATCGGGGTACGGGTCGAGCCCGGCGACACCAGATTGCAGCGCACACCGTAGGGAGCAAGCTCCAACCCCGCCGTTTGGGTGAGACTGGTCAGCGCCGCCTTGGAGGCGCCATAGATGCCCATCCCCACTCGCGGTACTCGACCGGCATTGGAGGAGACATTGACGATGGCGCCCCTGCGCCGTCCCTGAAACCAGGGGGTCAGGGCCCGCATCAGGTAGAAGGGGGCGAAAGTGTTGATGGCGAAGGTGCGCTGCAAGAGGGCGTCATCCACCTCATCGAGCCTGCCGGTCGCCAGTACGCCAGCGACATTGACCAGCACATCGGGCCCCAGCCCCTCATCCTGCAGCTGTTCGCAGCAGCGGGTCACGGCCTCGCTGTCGCTGACATCGATCACCACTCCCTTCACGTTGCCGGGCAGTGCCTCGGCCAGTTGCAGATCGAACGCCACCACGCTGGCCCCTGCCTCGGCAAAGGTGCCCGCCACCGCATGGCCAATTCCCTGCGCCGCGCCGGTCACCCAGACGGTTCTGCCTTGCCACTCGCTCATGGGGTGCACTCCGGTTCGCTGACGTGCACTTCGTTGACCTGATTAGCTGTTGCCTGATTAACAGTGGGCTGACAGACATTCAGCTGACGGGAGAGGAGCGCCCACCAGTGAGCCAGGGTCGGCGTGCGGGCCAGCTCGGCCAGCTCCACCACCAGCTCCTGCTGACGCCACTCTTCCACCAGCCCCATCACAGCCAGCGAGTCGAGACCGTAATCGAGCAGGTTATCATCCTCGGTGGGCTGCTCCTGCTGCATCTCGGCGGGCAGCCGCGCCAACACCTGAGCACGCAGCGACTCGCGAGTCAGGGGGCGTTTGCTGGCCGCCATCACCTCGGCCACGGTAATCACCCGACCTGCATTGCGGCTGACGTAGGAGAGCGCCAGCAGATGATCCTCGCGGGAGAAGTCGGCGATGGCATCTGCCACCAGGAAGGGGCGGATATCGCGCATAAAGGCATCGACCGCCGTCTGCATCACCCCGATATGGCCGTAGATGCCGCAGATCACCAGCTGATCCCGCCCCCATCCGGCCATCAGCTCGGCCAGCTGTGAGCGGCAAAAAGCGCTGTAGCGCCACTTGGTCAGCACCGTATCCTGCGGCTCGGGTGCCAGCGCCGGGACGATGGGTTGGCGCTCCGGCGCTCGGGTCAACCCCGGCCCCCACATGTCGTTGAGCAGCGCCCGATCGGCCTGGCTCTGCTCGGCGGGCTGGGCGGTATAGACCACCGGCATGCCAAGAGCTCGCGCCTGACGGATCAGGGCCGCGATATGGTCGATGACCTGATTGATCAGCGGATTGTCTGGCCCGTAGAAATCGACGAAATAGTGCTGCATATCGTGGACCAGCAAGGCGGCGCGGCCCGGTTCGAAGGGCCAGTTCACCCGCCCGGTTGGCAGCTCCTCGGCGGTGGGCAGCGGATAGGCGGCGAGGGATTGAATGGTCATGCACACTCCTTGGCGAGCTGCTCGCGCAGCGTCTGTTTGTCTATCTTGCCGACCGGGGTGTGGGGCAGTTGCTCCACCAGCACCAGGCGATCGGGCAGTTTGTAATCGGCTACCCCCTGCTCGCGCAGGAAACGGCGCAAGCGGGGCAGATTGAGGGGCTCGCGGCACATCAAAAAGGCGCAGCTGCGCTCCCCGAGCATGGGGTCAGGCATGGCGACCAGCGCCGCCTGCCGCACCTCCGGGTGGGTCAGCAACAGCTCTTCAATCTCGAGGGCGTCGATCTTTTCCCCACCCCGGTTGATCTGATCCTTGTTGCGCCCCACCACTATCAGATGACCACTGGGCAAGCGGCAGACCAGATCGCCGGTACAGTAGAAACCGTCCCGGTCAAAAGCCCGCTGATTGTGGGCATCAGCCTTGAAGTAGCCGCGAAAGGTGTAGGGGCCACGTGTCCAGAGCTCGCCGCACTCGCCATCGGGCAAGGGGCGTCCGTCGCAGCCTCGCACCTCCACCTCGTCGCCCGGGCTCATCGGGCAACCCTGGGTATTGACGATGTGCCACTGGTCATCCTCGGTGCGGGTGTAGTTGACCAGCCCCTCGGCCATGCCAAACACCTGCTGCAAGCGGCAACCAAGGAGGCTCGCTACCGCATCGGCATGAGCCGGGCTGAGGCGCGCACCGCCCACCTGCACACACTCCAGAGAGGTCTGCGGATAGTGGCTGGCCGCCTCCAGCCAGAGCGCCAGAGCCGGTGGCACCAGTGCTGCCCAGTTGACCTGATGGCGCTGCACCAGCGGCAGACAGGTTGCTGCAGAGGGATCCTTTGCCAGCACCACGCAGCCGCCGGCATAAAACACCCCGAGTGCCCCAGGGGAGCTCAGGGGAAAGTTGTGGGGCGCTGGCAGAGCGCATAGATAGATCACCCGCTCATCCCAACCGCACACCGCTACGCTCTGGCGCACGCTGTAGCCATAGTCATCGTGGGTACGGGGGATCAGTTTGGGGGTGCCGGTGCTGCCGCCGGAGAGCTGGAAAAAGGCGACCTGATCGGCTGGAGTCGGTGTAGGGGTTGGTGCAGTGGCCGCCGGCGGCGAACCATCAGCACGGGCTATGGGGTCAGGCTGATGCCATGCAAATCCAGACTGAAGATCGGAGCCTTCTGCCTGCTCGAACAGCAGTGTCTGGCAGGAAGGCGATACCAGCTCATCAAGGGCTGCCAAGCTCCCCGCTTCACCGGCAAAGCCGGGATGGGAGGGGCTGAGAACCAGCAAGGCGGGCTCAATCTGGCGGGCAAAGGCCACCAGCTCGCGCCGCTGATGGCTGTAGAGGGCATGCACCGCCACCACGCCGCAGCGGATCAGGGCAAACCAGCAGATATAGAACTCGGCGCAGTTGGGCAACTGCACCAGCGCGGTATCGCCATGGCCCAGCCCGCGCGCGGCCAGCCGCGCCGCCAGAGCATCGACCTCACGCTTTAACTGGCCATAACTGAGGGTTCGCTCGCCGCAGATCAGGGCCGTGCGCTCGGGATAACGTGCGGCGGAGTCATCGAGCAGGGCGGTGAGCGGTTGTCCGCGCCACCACCCTTGTGCCCGGTAGTGGGCTGCCAGCTCGGCGGGCCAGGGGGTAAAGGGCACCAACGGCTTCATGCGGTTACCTCCGGCTCCCAGCTCTCGAGGCCAAACGCCCGCAGCATGGTGCCAAGCTTGGCGGCGGTCTCCTGCCACTCAGCTTCGGGCGAAGAGCCCACCACCACCCCGGCGCCGGCATAGAGCCGCAGTTGCCTGCCAGCCAGCACGCCACAGCGAATGGTGACTACCCACTCGCCATTGCCATCGGCATCCATCCAGCCGACTGCGCCGCAGTAGAAGCGGCGATCGTACCCCTCAAGCCGGGAGATGGCCTGACGCGCAGCCGAGAGCGGCGTGCCGCATACCGCCGGTGTCGGGTGTAGCGCCAACGCCAGTGCCAGCACGGGAGAGGGTTCATGGAGCCGCCCGGCGATGCGGGTCGAGAGGTGCCACATGGTAGGAGTGGCGATCACCTGCGGCTCTGGGGGGACGTCCAGCTCGCGACACAAGGGAGCGAGGGCCGCAGCGACTGCATCGGCCACCAGCGCATGTTCATAGCGATCCTTCCGGGCACCCAGCAGTTCGGCACTGGCCGCCTGTTGATCGGAAAACGCGTGGCGCGGACGGGAGCCCGCCAGCGGATTGCTCACCACCGCCATCTCGCTGCGCGATACCAGCAGCTCGGGGCTGGCGCCAAGCAGGGTCTCCCCATCCGGCAGCGGGATCTGGAACACATAGGCCCCCGGATTCTGGGCCAGCAGAGAGCCATAGGCGTGTGCGGGGGAGGTCTGCTCTGCGCTCTGCACATCGATGGCTCGCGACAACACCACCTTCTCGAGCTGCCCCTCGCTAAACTGCTGCAACGCTGCCCGCACCGCCCCCTGATAGTGGGCTGAGCCGGTCACTTCACTCACCTCGCCATGGAGCTGGCAACAGCGGGCGGGTAACAACGCATCCCGTTTGACCCACTGTGATTGCGCCGGGATCACCAGATGCCAGGGGGATTGGGTATCAAACGGAATGGCGCCGATGGCGATGGGATTGACCATCCCCTGCTGGCGCAACTGACGCAGATGGGCGAGGAGCTTCTCCGGCGGGATGCCGGTAAAACTGTCGTGAATACCGGAAGCAACCAGAACCCTGTCACCGCTGGCAAAACAGCACGCTTTATCCAGCCCGGCAGTTGCTGCGGGCCACTCTCCTTCCAGTGCATGGTCACACATGACGGTGCTACTCCTTGGAATGAATCACTGCCTGACACGACTTGAGGTGAGTCATTTGACTCACCAGATATCAGGGTGAACGGCATCCTAACAAGGAGCGAAAAAACGATCAACACAAATGAGAATCAATTTCATTAACTTCTTTTTAGTCAAAAGAGGGTGACGAACGAAACTGAACTTCGCCGATAAAAAAGAGTTGCGATCGGAGCAAATTCAATTTGATAATGATAACGCTTATCATTTGTATATTATGGAAGATGTAAATAATGAAATCCTCAACCTCCCGTTTTATTGCTCCCAGCCTGCTGGCCACTACCATCGTCACCCTGCTGACCCAGCAAGCGATCGCCGCCAGCAACGCCCCTCAAGCCGATGAGGTGATTACCGTCACCACCACGGCGCACAATACCCGCTCGGCACCGGCCTCTATCTCTGTCATCACCGCAGAACAGATCGCCGCCGCGCCCGTCAATGATCTTGCCGACCTGCTGCGCCACGAAGTGGGCATTCAGGCTGAAGCTGACACCAATGGCCGCAGCGATATCGGCATTCGCGGCATGTCCGGCAAGTACACGCTAGTGCTTGTGGATGGCAAACGCCTCTCCTCCTCCAATGCTCTGTGGCGCGGCGGCAACTTCGACAACACTCCGGTTCCCCTTGGCATGATCCAGCGGGTCGAGGTGATCCGTGGCCCCATGTCGGCACTTTACGGCTCCGATGCCATCGGTGGTGTCATCAACATCATCACCAAGCAGCCAGGCACAACCTGGCAAGGGGCGGCCGATGCCGACTTCAAAGCCATCGAGGGCAAGGATGGCGGCGATCAGCACAGAACCAACCTGGGCTTTACCGGCCCGCTGACCGACAACCTGCTGATCCGGATGAACGGCGAGGTATATGACCGTCAAGCCTGGATCCCCACCGAAGCTGCTGACGGTATCCCCCTTATCGAAGCCAAGCAGACCCGCAACTTTGCCTCCACCCTGAGCTGGCTGGTGGATGAGCAGCAGCGCTTCGAGTTTGACTATCTCTACAACCAGGATGAGCGGCCTCTCGATATCTTCCGTAAAACAGGCAACAAGGTGCACAGCCGCCAGCAGCAGAACGATCGCAACCTGTTTGGCCTGACCCACAAGGGGAACTGGAGTTGGGGTGACACCACCGTCATGGCCAACTATGAAAGCTCCCAGATCGATGATTTCAATACCAGCTACTCGGCCCCGCAGCAGCGCGAACTGGAAGAGAACACCCTGACCCTCAAGGGCTACACCAACCTGGCGCTGGCCAACCACTACCTGACCCTGGGTGGTGAATATCTGGATCGGGAGCTGGTGGATGCGGTGAGCTACAAGGATATCGGCGGCAAAGAGAGTCACTCCCAGGAGGCGCTGTTCGCTCAGGACGAGATCGGCCTGACCGACAGCCTGACCTTCACGCTGGGCGGCCGTTACGATCACCACGAAATCTACGGCAGCCACTTCACCCCGCGCGGCTATCTGGTCTATGAGATGAACGATGTGGTGACAGTGAAAGGCGGTGTCAGCCAAGCCTTCAAGGCACCGGCACCACACCAGTACTCCAACGGTTACAGCATCGAGAGCTGCGGCGGCAGCTGCCGCATCTATGGCAGCGACAAGGTCAAGCCGGAAACCAGCACTAACTACGAGCTGGGTGTCATCGCAGGAGAAGGGATCTGGGAAACCAGCGCTACCCTGTTTTACTCCGACATCGACGACATGCTCACCTTCAAGCAGTTGCCGAACTCCACTGACCGCACCTGGTACAACCTGGAGAAGGCCACCACCAAGGGGCTGGAGCTGACCGGCAAGCTCGATCTGACCGACGATATCAACCTTGGCGCCAACTACACCTACCTCAAGGCGGAAGGCGATCAGGGTCAGGCTCTGCCCGAGCGGCCGGAGCACAAGGCCAACGCCAAGATCACCTGGCAGGCCACCGAACGGGTCAATGCCTTTGTCGGCACCACCTACACCGGCACCCAGTTTGCCGAGCAGACCGTCAACAAGGTTGTCGTACTGCACAAGCTGCCCAGCTATCAGACCTTCGATCTCGGCACCGGCTTCAAGGTCACCGAGAACTTTGACCTGCGACTGGGGATCAACAACCTGACCGACGTGCGCCTGCAAGAGAAAGACACCGTCTTCCAGAACGTCGAACCGGGTCGCAGCTACTACCTCAGCGGCTCAGCCCGCTTCTAAGGTAGCCAAGGCCGATATAACAGAGCGCGGGCCCATGCCCGCGCTCTGTTAACCAAGAGAATAAGGGGAAGATCCCCACTGGACAGCAAAGAGCATGCAGATTTCCATTTGTCATCAGGATCGCTCATGTTCACCTCACTTCTGAATGCTTCACCCCTTGCCACCCTGCCCACCCCTGACGAGATGTTAAAGGCCAGACCCTGTCCGGCACGGCTCGCTCGCCAAATCGCACACAGCCGCCAGCAAGCCCGCCATATTCTGCAGGGAGAGGATGATCGCCTGCTGCTGGTGATCGGCCCCTGCTCCATTCACGATCCGGCTGCCGCCCGCGACTATGGTGGCCGGCTCGCTGAACTGCAGGGCCAATACGGGGAGCAACTGCAACTGGTGATGCGCACCTATTTCGAAAAACCGCGCACGACCCTCGGCTGGAAAGGATTTATCTTCGATCCCGACCTTGATGGCAGCGATCAACTGGAAAAGGGACTAACCCAGGCCCGCGAGTTACTTCTGGCCCTTGGACAGGAAGGGCTCGCCTGTGCCACCGAATTTCTCGATCTCACCAGCATGCTTTATCTGGGGGATCTCATCAGCTGGGGTGCCATTGGCGCTCGCACCACCGAATCCCAGCTCCACCGCCAACTGGCCTCCGCCCTCCCCTGCCCCATCGGTTTTAAAAACGGCACCGACGGCAATATCCGGATCGCGGTCGAGGCGATCCTCGCCAGCCGGGCGGCCCACCTCTATACCCAGCCTTCCGGTGATGGCCAGCTGGCACTGGTGCGCAGCCATGGCAACCCCGACTGCCACCTGATCCTGCGCGGTGGCCGCCAGCCAAACTATCAGAGCAGTCATGTGGCAGAGGCTGGCGACTTGCTTCGCCAGCATCATCTGTCACTCCGGCTGATGATCGATTGCAGCCACGGCAACAGCCAGAAGCAGCATGCCCGCCAGCTGCTGGTTGCCCGTGACATTGCCGACCAGCTGGGTGCTGGTAGCCACGCCATCGCCGCCATCATGGTGGAAAGTTTTATCTGCGAAGGGCGTCAGGATATCGGCAGCAAACCGCTGCGCTACGGCCAGTCGATCACCGATGGCTGCATCAGCTGGGAGCAGACGCGGGTAGTGCTCGATACCCTTGCCGAAGGGGTGGAAGCGCGCCGCCAGCAGCGCATTGCCCTGGCGGGGTAAACCGGAACTTGCCTGTGGCAGATAAAGATATGGCCCCGACGGGGCCATATTGCTCTGAACCTCTCGCCGCACATCAGGCGACTGACTCCCGCTCCACCAGCTGGGCTTCAAATTTGAGCGCCAGGCCGTCCACCGGCTTGTGATCGAGCAGACGCAGCGCCAGCTCGGCTGCACGGCTACCCATCTCCTCGATGGGGTAGCGCACCGTGGTGAGCTTGGGATAGATGTAGCGGGCGTAGGGGATATCGTCGAACCCCACCACCGACACCTGCTGCGGGATCTTGTAACCCCGCTCCAGCAGGCAAGAGATCGCCCCCGCCACCATACCGTCGTTGAAACCGAGCACGGCAGTGAACTCGACACCACGGGCCAGCAGTTCACTCATCGCCACATAGCCGCCATTTTCGTCGGCAAAGGCGCGGCTGACGAGTGCAGGATCAAAGGCGATCCCGGCTCTCGCCAGGGTCTGGGTGTAACCGGCCATCCGCTGTTGACCATCGACAAACTCTTCATCATCGGAGGTGATAAAGGCTATGTTGCGATGACCGGCATCCAGCAAGTGCTGGCACGCGGTAGTAATCCCCGCCTGGTTATCGAGCCAGACGCAGCGATCTTCAGCGCCCGGCACCTGACGGTTGATGAACACGATGGGGGTAGAGCCTGCCGCCAGCTCGCTCAGCTCCTCGTCCGGAAGCGCCTTGCTGTGGAGGATCAGCGCATCGCACTGGCGCTGCAGCAGCGCCTGAATGGCGTGACGCTCGCGCGCGATATCGTGGTTGCCAGACATGACGATGGTGAACTTGTTGGCCTGATCGACCATGGTTTCGATGCCACGCATCATCTGGGCAAAGAAGGGGCCGCCGCAGAGGTCGCCAACCAGCACGCCAATGCAGTTGGAACGCTTGCTGACCAGTGCCTGGGCAAAACTGTTGGGTCGAAAATTCAGTTCCTTCATGGCCGCCAGTACGGCCTCACGCTTTTCCGGTGCTACCTGTGCCGTGTTGTTGATAACCCGCGACACGGTGGAGATAGACACATTTGCCAGCTGAGAAACGTCTTTAATCGTTGCCACTATCCATTCCTTTATTGTGGGGGAACCTGTCGGTGCCGACGCCCGAGTATACCCTGCGGCCTGATGCAATTCCCGGAGCCAAGTCACCAGGCACGTTTCCTTTGGTAACAAAACCTTACCCGATGATACCCGGCAGCAGGGAAATTTGAAAACAGGGGCCGGCTGGCGGCCCCCGACTCAATAGGCGTGATTGAGCTCCCGCTCTGACATGAAGCGCAGCGGCTGCTGCAGCTTGTGCTGATAGATGAGATCGAACGACAACACGTTTTGTACGTAGTTGCGGGTCTCCTTGTAGGGAATGCTCTCGACCCACACGTCCATCGGCTTGTTGTCACTCTGCTCTCGCCAGCGTTTTACCCGTCCCGGCCCGGCGTTGTAGGCGGCCGCCGCCAGGATCCGGTTGCCGTCATAGACATCCAGCAAGCGCTTGAGATAGGCGCTTCCCAGACGAATATTCATCGTCGGATCAAACAGTTGTTGCTCGTTGCGATAGGGCACCCCCAGCTTGCCTGCAGTCTCTTTGGCAGTAGCAGGCATCAGCTGCATCAGACCGCGCGCCCCCACCGGCGACTGGGCCAGCGGATAGAGAGCACTCTCCTGACGGGAGATGGCGTAGAGCAAACTGGTGTTCATGGTGCGCTCTTGCGCCATCTGGGAGAAGGTGCGCTTGAGCGGCAGCGGGAAGCGCAGGTCGAGGGCATCCCACGCCTCGGCGCGAATGCTGGCGAGAATGGCCAGCTCGTGCCAGCCCTGATTGAGGGCGATATGACCAAACTCGATGCGCTGGGCCACCGGATTGCGATCCATGTTGTGGATCCACTCCGAGCGGGCCGCCGCAATCTCGTTCATCGACAACAGCTCGCGTACCCGCAACAGGAAGGGCCAGCGCTGGCTGGCCGTGCGCCAGTCCGGTACATGCTTGACGCTCTGGTTCTTGATGCGATAAGGCACCCCGGTGCGCTGGGCGGCCATAAAGCCGTAGAAACCGCGCAGGTTGGCGGTCTCCAGATAGAGATCCCGCGCCGGTTTTTGCTGCCCCTGCACTTCAAGGGAGCGCGCCATCCAGTAGCGCCAGCGATCCTCTTTCTGACGGGCCATCGGCATCATCTTCACCCAGCCGGAGAGGCCACGCCAATCCTGCTCCCAGATGGCCAGTCGTGCCCGCAGCTCGGTGATATCGGGATCCGCCAGCTTTTTCACCGTGCTGTCGACCCAGCTGCGCTGGGCTATGGAGCGATCCAGCAGCAGGCGGCGGGCAATGGCACGCTCTACCGGTTTCACCTCGGCCTGGGTCAGGCCGAAACGGCTGCGAAACAGCGCAAGCTGGCGCAGCACCGACTCCGGCTCCTGATTGGCATAGCGGGTCAAACCGAGGGAGAGCAGCTTGCGGGAATAGGGGTTGCTGCTGAAATAGGCCGGGTTCATCGCCTTGGCGGGCTGCTCGAACAGGGTCACCATCTGATCGCCATAGCTTTGCAAGCCGCTACCCAGGGTCGCGCCAAGGTGGCGGATCAGATTGGGGTTTTCCGCCTCGAACGCCAGCGTCATCCGCTGCCAGATCTTCTCCTGAGTTCGCTGACCGGATGCCTGCCACAGCTGAAATAGCGGGGAGCAGGCATCGGGACGGGATTGACCGCTCATCCAGATCTTGCCCGCCCCCTGCAACGCCTCTTTCGGCTTGCCGGTGTAATAGAGCGCCTGATAGTGCATGCAGAGCAGATCGGTGGAGCTCGGCTTGGCCGGATAGAAGCGCAGGAACTGCGACCACTGCTGGCTCTGGGCCAGATAGGTCAGATAGCTGCGCTCCAGCCGGTTGGACTGGGGGGTATCCCCATGCTGGCGGATAAAGCGGGTCACATCGTTGTAATCGGCTGCCCCCGGACGAAAGGCGAGCTGATAGTAATCGAGGTAAGGGAGCAGGGGGTAATGGGTCAAACGGGCACGAATTTGCTGGAAACGGGCCTGATCATTGGCCCGTACGGCGTCATACGCCTGACGGTAGAGCGTCTGGTCGGCAGTCTGCGCCATCAGGGTCGGCACAAACAGCGCCGACAAAACAATTCCCCATACAGCTTTCACTGAACATCTCCATTGAGGGCAATACACCGCCCGGTGGCGGTGGGTCTACTGCCTCTCATTCTACCCGTTGCCGGGCAGCGCTACAGCGGGGAGCAGGGACTATTTTTCTGCCTCGTTCAGCTGCATTTCGCGCAGTTGCTCCGGTCTGGTCAGCCGCTGTACATATTTCTCCAGATAGGGCACCGGCAGCGGCTTGGAGGCGAGATAGCCCTGATAGAAACTGCACCCCTGCGCCTTGAGAAACTCCAGTTGCTGACGGGATTCCACCCCTTCCGCCGTGACGTTGAACCCCATATGTCGCGCCATGGCGATCACCGCCTCGACGATGGCCATGTTGTCGCCATCTTTCGGGATGTCCTGAATGAATGAGCGGTCGATCTTGAGCTCATCGGCAGGCAGCCGCTTGAGGTAGCTCAGGGAGGAGTAACCGGCGCCAAAATCGTCGATGGCAAAGCTGATGCCGAGCTCCTTGAGCTCGGTCATCTTGCTGATGGTGTCCTCGGCATGGCCCAGCACCACGGACTCGGTGATCTCCAGATTGAGGCAGGCCGGATCCATGCCGGTTTGCGCCAACACATCGTGGATCCGCTCGACAAAGTCGGTGGCATGGAACTGCTTGGCACTGACGTTGACCGAGATCTGCGGAATGTGGATGCCGTTCTCCTCCCACAGCACATACTGGGCGCATGCCTCGTGCAGCACCCAGTTGCCGATATCGACAATCAGGTCCGTCTCCTCGGCGATGGGAATAAACTCGGCCGGTGAGACCAGCGAGCGACCGGCCGGCTGCCAGCGAATGAGCGCCTCGACACCAATGATATCGCCGCCATCGACCATATGCTGGGGCTGATAGTAGAGGGTCAGCTCTTGCTGGCTGAGGGCGTTGCGCAATTCGTTGTGAATGAGCAGACGGCGATCCGCCTGCTGCTGCATCGAGGCATCGAAGAAGCGACGGGTCTTGCGGCCAGCGGACTTGGCCTGATACATGGCGGTATCCGCCTGCTTGAGCAGATCATCGACCCCCTGCTCCCGATCCGGAAACAGGGTAATGCCGACGCTGGCACCGATGTGCAGCACCTGCCCCACATAGGTATAAGGAGCGGCAATCTCGGTGATGAGCCGCTCGGCAATGATATCGGCCTGCATCTCCGCCTGGGGCGGGCTGGCCGAGAGCGATGGCAGCAACAGAACAAACTCGTCACCACCGAGGCGGGCCAGACAATCCCCCTGTCGCACCAACCGTTTGAGACGGGCGGCGACCTCCTTGAGCAGCCAGTCACCGGTGGCGTGGCCGAGGGAGTCGTTGATGGTCTTGAAGTGATCGAGATCGATAAAGAGCAGCGCGCCAATCAAGCCATCGCGGGTCGCCTCGTTGAAGGTCTGCACCAGAGTCTCGTGGAGCTGACGGCGATTGGGCAATCCGGTCAGCTCGTCGTAATAGGCGAGATCCTGAATGCGTCGCTCGGCCGCCTTGCGCTCGGAGATATCCTCGAAGCAGATGACAAAGTGGCTGATCACCCCTTTCTCATCCTGCACCGGCGTCACTATCTCCCACTGGGGATAGGTGTGACCATCGACATGGCGACGCTGGGTCTCCCCCTGCCAGCGGCTGAGGGTATTGAGCTCGTAGCCGAGCCCACCCAGATTGGGCCAGAGATCCTCTTCCAGATGCAGGCCCAGCACCGACTGGCTGTCGAAGCCGGTGATCTGGCTGAAGGCGTTGTTGACCCGCAAGATCTTGAACCCCGGATCCGTAATGATGATCCCTTCGTGGGTCTCGAATGCAACGGCAGAGAGGCGCATCTGGGCATCGGATTGCAGACGCTCCAGCTCGGCCACCATCCGTACCGAAAAGGTATTGAGCACCGAGGTGAGGTTGCTGGTATCTGCCGGAGCCGAATAGAGCAGCGCCAGATGGCCCAGAAGTTGGCCTCTGGCATCAAACAGCGGCTGACCATAATAAGTCTGCCCGGCCGCCAGCCAGGGTTGATACTCCTGCGACTCGTCGATCACCTCGAAACAGATGGCCCCTTGCTTGTAGAGCTCCTGACAGGGGGATCCCGCCAGCGGATAATCCTTCTGCGCCAGCCCGTCGGCGGCCAGCACTTTGACCCGGTCGGCACCGCACAACTCACCCACCCAGACCGCATCCACCTTGAGGATATGGGCCAGCTGGTTGACCAGGGTATTGAAGAAATCGAGCCCGGTGCGGGCAGAAAGCGCCTGCGCCAACTGGGTGAGCAGGGTGGTTTGCAGCAACGGCAAAGAGAGATTGAGGGAGGAGACCGCACTGTTGGCGGTATCAAGAGGGGCCAGCCAGCCACAGCAGATCTGCTGGGTGGGCACAAACTGGCCGCTCCAGAGCACATGGTTGAGCTGCCCCTGATCATCTTTCAGATGACCGATGAACTGTTCAGGCAGATGTGATTCATGAAGCCGGACAAGAAAGTCGGCAAAGCCTGCCTCATCTTCCGGTAACAGGCGAGCGGCCCAGGGATGATTGCCCTCCCCTTGCCACTGCTGGTAGGCCCCCTGATCAGAGAGACTCCACTGATCATGTTGCCGATCGAAAAACCACATGACTTGCGTGGCCTGCTGCTTCATTTACCACTCCAACACAACAACCAACCACGTTTGATGTCCAATCAGGCATAGCAACCCCCCCTGCATCCGCTCATCAGATCAGAGGTTGCGAGGGAAGAGTACAAACATGCGATATCAAGCAGTGGAAACCGGACATGAGGTCGACACGAAGTGCTGCCAAGAAGGGACAGAAACGATCCTATTCCCGTCATACTGCCTGCCAGTTTCATGGAGCTCAAGCTGTTTTTGGCACGAAACCGGAAAAGATCACAATTTATAAGTTGCTGAATAGCCAAGGGAAGGTTATGTGACATGGATCACATTTCAATCTTTACCAATGAGTAATCTGAAGGTGAAGACACAAGCAAGACGACCCGAAGGGGGCCAATATGAAAATCGAAATTACCAGCAAAATCATCGACATCACCCCGGCTATCCGCGAGCGCATCGAATCCCGTTTTGAAAAGCTCGAACGTCTTCAGGTGCCTCTCATCACACCTCATGTGATTGTTTCCAAAGAGCGTCTGATGTTCACTGTCGAAGCCAGTGCTGGCATCCCCAACGGCAAACTGTTTGCCCAGGCAGAGCATGAGGATCTCTACGCCGCCATCAACGAACTGGGGCAAAAACTGGAGCGCCAACTCAACCGTCACACCGAAAAGCCGATTGCCCGTCGTGCCAATGCCGCTCTCAAAGAGCAGCCGCAACCGGATGAAGCTGACGCTTGATAGCATGCCGCAAGGCTAAAAATTCTAAAGAGCATAAAGGCGGGGTTACCCGCCTTTTTGTTGCCTGTGATTTGCCAACAAGCATCGCGTTACACCAGTGAACAGGCGCCATCAACTGAGCCAGTGCAACCGGGTATCCACCCCCTGTTGCAAACGATCGAGGATCGGCAGCAATACCAGCGGATCCTCTTGGCGTGGCATATCGGCCAGCTTTCCTTGCAACCGCTCCCGCGCCAGCGGCGACAGGTTGTCGTAGACAGCCTCATCCAGCAGCGGCTGTTTGACCGCCAGCGGCGGTGTTTGCAGCGCCAGCCAGAGCCGCACATCCACCATGCTTCCCCCCTGCTGCAGCCGCTCATTGATGGCACTGCAGTCACTCCCCGCCCCTTCAGCCACCAGCACCTCGGCCGGTCTCAGCTCAAAGTGCAGACGCCAGTCACGGCTCTGGGGAGTGGCCGCCGGTTTGGCATCAAACCAAGGCTGTTCCTCCACCGCATCGGTCAGCAGGGCCAGATGCAACCGGAAATCAGCGCGATCTCCATGCTGCAGGTCACGGTTGAGGCGCTGCCCCAACTGGCCCTCATCAACGAGCAGGTGATTACGGATTGAACTGGGCAGCATGAGATAACTCTCGAAAATGGCGATTTCACTGGTTATCGGCCACAAATCCAATTCTTTTAATGGAAAAATCCTGCTTGGGGGTTCACAAAACCGGAAGATCTGTTAGTATGCGCCTCGCACTTGTGGAGGGGTTCCCGAGCGGCCAAAGGGATCAGACTGTAAATCTGACGGCTCTGCCTTCGAAGGTTCGAATCCTTCTCCCTCCACCATTTCAAGTGCGACAATTTGAAAGCAATACCCCGTGGAGGGGTTCCCGAGCGGCCAAAGGGATCAGACTGTAAATCTGACGGCTCTGCCTTCGAAGGTTCGAATCCTTCTCCCTCCACCATCATTCAGAAAGCCCGGCCTAGCGCCGGGTTTTCGCATTTCTGGGCCTCTTAATCCGCTATCCCTCTACACTGCCAACCTTTATCACCGTTTGCCTGCAGCCGATCGCGCAATAAAAAACGGGAGGCCTGCGCCTCCCGTTTACGTTCATATCAGCCCTGTTACGGGATGAAGCGTTACAGAGTAAAGCGATAGAAGATATCGACCGCCTGAGCCACCCCGCTCATCGCCTGCAGATAGAGCCGTGGCAATACCTCGTAGCGCAGCTTGAACTCGGCGATGGGGCTGAAGACCCCGACCCCGTACTGGAACTGCAAGCCCGGCAGCAGATATGCAGACAGAGTCACCTGGGTGTTGTCACCACTGCCCGCGGTATCGAGGGAGACATCGCTCATCCCCAGCGACTCGCCGATACTCGACACCACACCGTTGGCCTGACTCACCGCACCGGCCACCAGCAGACCGTTGAAACCGCCATCCTCACCGCCGGTCTGCAACCCTTTGCCACGCAGCAGATAGGAGAGCTGTTCCGACTGCGCCATCTGCGGCTCGGAGTAGACAGTGATCTCCGGCTTGCTGGCAGGGCCAGTCACCCGCACCCCGACCGTCACCTGACCCTCGATGGTATCGGGATCCCGGTTGGCCTCGATGTTGAGGAACGGCCGATCCAGCGGACCGGAGAAGAGGATACGCCCCTCCTTGATGATAAGGTTCTGACCGTAAGCCTTGAAGCGGCCGTTGGTCAGCACCAGCTGGCCGTTGCCTGCCAGCGGTTTCTCGGGATCCTGACGGATATTGAGACCGCCGGAGACATCGGTCTTCAGTCCCATGGCATCAAGTTTCACATCGTTGCCAAGGCGGATCGCCACCTTCATCGCCAGCGGCAGACTTGCCTGCTTGGGAGCCGGGGGCAGATCGTCATAGACCACAGTCACATCGTCGGAGACCGCCACCGCCGAATCCGGCAGGCTCTTGACCAGAATGCGCGCCCAGGGAATATCCACCTGACCGGTAATCCGGGTCTCCTCCCCCAGCGACACCGCGATATCGGGCGAGACTCTGACCCGACCCATGCCCGGATATTGCGCTTCCAGCTCCTTGCCCTGAATGGTGAGACTGCCGCTGACCGGCATCTTGGCCCAGCTGAGCCAGCCGCCCAACGCCAGCGGCCCCTTGCCCACCAGCATGGAGCCATCGAGCTCGGCGCGGTTGCCTTCGATCTTGAGGCGGGTCACCAGCTTGGTCAGGGTCACCATGTCAGAGTGGGTCTGCACTTCACCGTCACGCAGGTTGAGCTGGCCAAACAGCAGGGGCGCCGCCAGGGTGCCGTCGAAACGGGCGTCAGCGGAGATGATCCCTTGCAGGGAGCGCACCTCCGGAATGAGCGGTGCGAAGGTATTGAGCTTGAGATCGTCAAACTTGAGTTGACCGCCGAGCAGACCGCGACCAGCGGGCTCCTTGATCAGCAGGTCGGTATCGATATTGCCGATCTGCTTGGAGGCAAAATCGAGGCGAATGGCCGCCTGCTGCCGCTCGAAATCCAGGGCCAGTGCCAGCTGCTGATAGTCGGTCTTGAGGCCATCTGCCACAAAAGTGCCCGGCGTGGTGCGTACCACCGCATGCAGGGTCGGCTGATTGCCACGCCAGCTGGCGCGGCCATCGGCCGAGAGCATCGCCTGCCAGCGGAAGTTGTCCGGCAACCAGGGGCGCAGCCGCTTGAGATCAAACTCACTCAAAGCAAACTCCAGAGTGCCCTGTGCAGCGGAGACCTGACTCCCCTTGACGCAGAGGCTGGCCCCCTGGGAGCCGAGGCAGAGATCCCCCATCGCCAGCCGCTGACGCGGCAGATCGAGATCCAGCGCCCAGGGGGAGCTCAAGTCCCAACGGCGCAGCGGGGTTTTCAACTGCAACTCGGAGAGCGCCCCGCGCCAGTGATCCCCGCGCACGCCGCCACCCAGTTTGAGGTTGGCCGCAACAGGGTCACCCTTCATGGTCAGGGTCAACAGATGCTGACTGATATCGCCGCTGAGGTTCAGGGCAAGCTGGCTGAGCTTGGTTTCGCCCTGTTTCAACTGCGCCACCAACAACGCGAGCTCACCGGCCGGTTTGGCGCCGATCACCGCATTGCCCTTGAGGCTAATACCCTTCAGGTCGGTGCCGGCATAGTAGAGCCGCTCGGAGGCCAGATCCGCATCGATTTTTGGCGTCTGCTGATTGCCACTGACCTTCACCTGTCCCTTGATATCCCCTTTCAGGCCGGGATAGATGCCCCCCAGCTGGGGAGCCTGCAGGTTGGCATCAAGCCTCCACTGGGCGCTGCTGATACTGCCCTTGGCCTGCAACTGGTTGGGGCCACTTTGCAACGAGAGCGCCGGGATCTGCCACTCCATCTTGTCGTTGCCGCTAAGCTCCCCCTTGAGGGCCAGCGGGTACTGGTTGAGTTTGCCATCCACCTTGAGCTTGGGCAGTTTCAGCTCCCAGTGGCCCGCTTCGTTCATCACGAAACGGCTCTCCAGCTCACCGGCCAGCGTCCCTTTCAGCTCAGGCAGCAGCTCGGCCGGATTGACCCCCTTGAACAGGGTGGTTCCCTGCCACTCGATCCCCTTGTTCCAGGCGAGCTTGCCATCGAGCTTCAACTCCCCCTTGAGGGCATTGAGCTGCAAGGCGATCTTGCTGAGCCGCTCCAGATCCCCCTTGCCGTCCAGCGCAAGCTTGAAGGGGGGCACATCGGTCCCCTTGCCGGAGGTATTGAGGGCAAACTGATAGCCGGAGAGCTTGCCCTTGGCGGTCAGGCTCCCCTTGTCCAGCAGATAGCTCGGCTCATCTTTGGCAGGCTTGTGAAGAGGCCAACCGAGGCTCTTCCAGTCGAGGGCCAGATCGAAGGGCATATCGGGGTCAAGCGCTGCCAGCGAGCCCTTGAGATTGGTGGCGACCGGCCCCTTGGCCGACAACGCCAACCCCAGCTTGCCAACCGAACCGCTCAGCGCCAGCGTGGCCTGCTCCCCTTGCAACTCGCCATCCAGCAGTCCCTTGCGGGCCTTGGCATCCAGCGTCACCGCCAGCGGGTAGTCGTCACTGAGCTGGATATGGCCCTTGAGCGCCAGATCGGCCATGGCGTGGCGTAGCGAGAACTCGCGCACCTCGATGCGATCGTCGGCAGCAGTGGCCGACAGCAGCAGCCTGTCGAGCCCTTCAATCAGCTCGCCCTGCTTATATTGCACCCGGGTCGCGCTGACCCCTTCCAGCTGGATGGGGAAAGGAAGATGAATGGCGGGCAGGAGAATGGGGGCAGCCTTTGCCGTGTTCGCAGCTGGCGTCCCTTTGCCCTGTTTGACGGTCTTGGCGCTGGCCTTGTCGTTGCGCGCCACCGCAGCACCGGCTTGCTTCTCGTTAGCGGCCGGCTGCTTGGCAGATTTGGCTGCGCTGGCGGGTGCCGCATCATCCAGCGTCACCTTCAGGTTATCGAGCACCGGGCCGCGCACAATCAGCCCCTTGCGATTGAGGGTGGCGCCGATATCGAGGGACCCCAGCGTCACAGCCACACCGGGCACCGCCAGATCGAGATCCGCGACCTTGAGGCTGTCGACCTGAATTTTGAGTGGCAGCGGGCGCCAGACAAAGGGTTCTGAAGGCTCTTCCGGTGCAGGCTCCGAGTCAGCCACCTTCACCACCGGATGAGTCACTTCAAGCGATTTGATCCAGAGTTTGCCCTGCAGCAACTTGCCGAGATCCCAGTCGAGCACGGCGCGATCCACAGTGACATCCACCAGCTCATCCTGCCAGCCGGCCCCTTCCAGGGTCCAGCCGTAGCCAAGCTGACCGGCCACCAGCTCCCCCTTGAGAGAAGGCAGCGCTCCCTTGGCCTGTTGCCACAACCACTTGTTGCCCTGATGGGTAAAGCCCAGCAGGCTGACGCCAATGAGCAGCAGGAACACCAGCCCCATCAGCCAGAGAAAAATGCGTTTTAGCCAGATCACAATGCAGACCCCCGCGCAAGATACAGACGCAGCGGCCAAAGAAAAAAGCGTTTAGACAACATCATAATTCAGGCCCCAATGCGAAATGCAGCCGCAAGGGCTTGTCCTCCTCCGATACCCCGACCGCCAGATCCAGCCTGACCTGACCGATGGGGGTGACCCAGCGCACACCGACGCCGGTACCTATTTTCCAAGGCTCGCTGTAATCGGTGGTGGAGGTGCCGCCATCCACAAACATGGCCCCCAGCCACTTCTCGCTGAAGCGGTAGTTGTATTCCAGACTGGCCACGCTGGTGTAGCGGCCACCAGTCAGCTTGCCATCCGGCCCGGTGGGGGAGATGCTCTCGTAACCAAAGCCGCGCACCGTCTGATCGCCACCGGTAAAGAAGCGCAAAGACGGCGGCACCAACGAGAAGCTGTCACCTATGATGGCCCCCTGCTCTGCCCGCATCAGGAATCTGTGGTTATCACCAAGAGTTCGCAGCCACTTGCTGCGCCCCCACACCCGCATAAAGCTGATGTCGGAGCCCCATCTGGGGTCGGAAAACTCCAGCGTCAGCTGCTGGCGATCACCCCAGTCGGGCACCAGAGTACCGCGCACCCGCAGTCGGGACCAGGAGACCCCGGGGATCAGCAGCAAGCTGTTCCCCTCGTCGGCGCCCTGGGTATAGATCTCGTTCTCCAGCCGGATAAAGACGTCCCGATCCCAGCTCTCCGGCCGCCGCGTCCAGCGGTGCACACCGATGGTAGTGAGATCGGAGCGGGTATCGTTGTTGTCCTTGTACTGGTAACCGGTCTGGATGGAGTAGTAGTCCCGCAGCGGGTTGCCCACCGGGATCTGATAGTCGAAGCTGAGCTCTGCCTCCGGCGCCGACACCTTGGCGGTGGCAAACAGACGGTGGCCATAGCGGTTGACCCAGGGCTTCTCCCAGGTGGCACTCATCCGCGGCCCCACGTCTGTGGCATAACCGATACCGGTCTCGATTTCGTGATCGACCCGGTTATCCAGCGTCACCGCGATGGGCACCCGATAGTTGCTCGCCTCGCTCAGTACCGGCTTGATATCGACCTGACGGAACAGCTTGGTGGAGGAGACATCCTGCGACATCTCGGCCAGACGGATGGCGAGATAGGGGTCGCCGCTCTTGATGTTGATAAGCGGGCGAATAAGGTGAAGCGCTTCGGGGGTGGCATCGTAGCGGATCTCGCCAAAACGGTAGCGATGGCCCGATTCGAACAGAATAAAGATCTCTGCCGTCCCCTTGTCCGGGAACACCTTGACCTGACTCTTGCTCAGCTTGGCATCAAAGTAACCGCGGGCCAGCCCGAGGCTGCCCAGATCCGCCTTGATGGATTCATATTTGGCGTGGTTGAGGGGCTCGCCCTCTTTGAGGGGCAACTTGTCCAGCAAGGCGCTGTAGAGCTCGTCGCTGCCCGCATCCCCCTCCAGCAGAATATCGAGGCGGGAGACGATGACCGGCTCCCCCTTGTCCACCTCAATCACCACTTTGGACGGAGTCTTCTTGTCGCGACTCAGGGTGATTTTCGGCTGGTAGTAGCCATAAACCTGCAGCGCCTTTTGCACGCTCTCGGTGATTTTGGCACGGGCCGGGCGGTATTGCCGCTCCTGATAGACCGGCAGGGCATTGAGGTAGGCTTCAACGTTATCCTTGTTCTCCCCTTTCAACCCCTTGACCTGATAGGTGAGCTTGGCGGCAAACGCGGGCGAAGCCAGCAGCGACAGCAACAGGCCCACCCCCAGTACCCGCAGGCCGCGGCGAAACGCAGAGCCAGACAGTGAACGCCCTGCCAGCAGGGATGAAATGCATCCTGTCAAAGGTCAATATTCCTGAATCTGTGGTGAAGGAAACCAGCGCCCTTTCGGGCCAACCCCGAATGCGGCGCAGCACGCCATGCCGTGCATGGCCGTGACACAAAAATGCGCGCCAGAAAAATGGCGAACCTTATCCTAACATAGGCATCGGCCAGCGACAGCGCAGCACCATTGGCAAATTCGCCATATCTTTTAAGAGGTTGACCACAAATCACACATTTTGGTGACAATGACGCCGCCCGCTTTCCCGATGGAAGCGAATTGACCTGCCCTCAATAAGGCTCACCCCACCATCAGGCACCATTTGTCACCTCTCCTCCTCTCTTTGCAACCAGAAACCCACCACGACAGAGTTTGTCGGCATAGCCCCACCCTCACCGTTTAACCAGCCCGGCACACGCCAAAGCCCGCCGTAGCGGGTGATTAAGAATTGCTCGTTCAGCGCAATCGAATTATCCCGCTGCCTTTGCGAACGTCCCTCCCTCACACTTGAACCATCAACTGAAGGAGACACATCATGCATGCACGTAGCGAACAGATGGCTGACTATATTGCCGATCGTCTCGAGTTCATCACCTTCCTCGCCTGTTGCAGCGCCCTGCTGGCCCTGCTGACCGGCATGAGTGGCCAGCAGGCGCTGGCCTTTACCGCCCTAAACCTGCCGTTTGGCCTCGGCATTTTGCTGGCGATGGCGCTGCTGGCCCCCCTGCCCGCCCACTGGCGGCTGCCGGGGATCACCTTGCTGCTGGCAGGTTGCGCTCTGATGACCCTGCAACTGGGGGGAGAGTGGCTCAATCCGCTGGCCATCTGGAGCCTCTACGCCCTGCTCGGGCTGGAGATCATCTGGCAAGCGCGCCCCCGCGCCGTGCTGGCCACCCGTGCTCGCCAGTAACAGGGCTGGCGTGCGCCGATAAGTGACGGGCTGTGATGGCTGACGCCGGTGGCAAATTGGGGTACTCTTGCGCCCCGATTTGCTACCACCCTTGGCGTTAACAACCTTCGCCATCACTCCCAGGAGCGCCCCGATGAAAAAAGCCTGTGCCCAGCACATTCTGGTCAAGACCGAAAAACAGTGTCTGGAGATCAAGGAGAAAATCGAGAAGGGAGCCGACTTCGGCCAGATGGCCAAGCGCTTCTCCACCTGCACCTCCTCAAAACGCAGCGGCGATCTGGGGGAGTTCAATAAAGGGGATATGGTCAAGCCCTTCGACGATGCCGTCTTCAAGGGTGAACTGCTCAAGGTGCTGGGGCCGGTGCGCACCAAGTTCGGCTTTCACCTGATCAAAGTGCTCTATCGCAACTAAGTCATCACAACTGACCATCTTCTCGGTGAAGCTCCCGTCAGGCGGGCTTCACCTCCCTCTGCATTCCCCTCGCAAAACTGACCAAAACCACGCCAAACTCTCATCAATTTACTAACGTTATCAGGCAATTAAGTTTATCCTTCTCGGCATTGTCCACATTCGACGATGGATCCCGTGCTATGCCCCGCTCTTGCTTGTGGCCCCTGCTGGCCTGGTTACTCCCGCTCGCTGGCGCCCTCGGCAGCCGCTTTCATCTCTGGCCCTGGTGGATCGGTTTTGCGATCTGTCTCATCGGAGCCCTTGTCTCCCTGATCTTGCTGGTACGCCTGCCCTGGAGCCGTAACCGCTATGCCAGCGGCCTTGGCGCCTTGCCACTGCTGCTACCGCTGACCTTTGTGGCACAGGCGCTGCGCATGCCGCTGATCAACGATGTGAGCACAGATCCCTACAATCCCCCCCAACTGCGCTGGGCGGCAGAGCTCAGAACGGCGCAGGATCTGCCAATAAATAGCGCGCCGCTGAAAGCATTTGAAAGAAATCCCGGTCCTCTCTTTACCCATACCGCCCCCGAAGAGGTGGTTATTGAGGCTGAGGAGCTGATGCAGGAGCTGGGCTGGCAGGTACGGCCCAGCCCCGACGGTCTGGATGCAGTGGTCACCACCGGCTGGTTCGGCTTTCAGGATGATGTGGCGCTGCGGGTCTTTGCTGGCCCCAAAGAGACCCGCATCGATATGCGATCAGCCTCCCGTCAGGGGCAAAGCGATCTGGGCACCAACCGGGCGCGGATCGAGGATTTCCTGACCCGCCTGAACGAGCGGTTGGGCCAAGCCTACAAACCCAATTTGAAACCGTAAGTGTGAAACAACAAGAAGGTAACTGATGCGCGTTGAGGTCAAACCCGACCGGGAATATGCCTGGTTCATCCGCCCTTTTTTCTGGCTGCAAAAGCGCAACTATGGTCAGGTGCTTATTCCGGGCAAGTGCTGGGGCCGCTCGCCGCGCCTCTTTGCCGCCGTCGCCACCCTCTACGGCGTCATCAACCGCAAGCGATCCCCCATCGATCCCGTGCTGCGCTCGCTGGTGACGGTGCGGGTCTCCCAGCTCAACTGGTGTCGTTTTTGCGTCGACATCAACGCCATGACCCTGGTAAAGAGAGCCGGCTCCAGCGAGAAGGTGGAGGCGCTGGCCAACTGGCGCGAAAGCCCCTTGTTTGACGAGCGGGAAAAAGCGGTGCTCGACTACACCGAAGCGATGACCGGACTGGATGGGGTGAGCGATGAGCAGGCGGCCCGCCTCAAACCCTGGTTCGATGACGACGCCATGGTGGAACTGACCGGTCTTATCGCCTTTCAGAACATGTCGGCCAAGTTCAACGCCGCCCTCGATATCGCGCCGCAGGGCTTCTGCCAGCTGCCGGTGCAACCGGAACGCCCCGCCCAGCCAGACAGCAAGGACGCCTGATGAACCGGACCCGCGTGCTGCTTGCACTGGTGATGGGGAGCCTTATCGGCGCCTTTTTTGCCCTCGATCTTGGCCGTTACCTCACTCTGGACGCCTTGCAGACCCAGCAGGCGGCAGTGGCGCAATGGGTTGACAGCCACTTTGTCTCGGCCAGCCTGCTGTTCGTGCTTATCTATGTGCTGAGCACCGCCCTCTCCCTGCCCGGCGCCAGCCTGCTCACCCTGGGTGGCAGCGCGGTGTTCGGCGTTGCATGGGGGCTGCTGCTGGTTTCCTTCGCCAGCACCCTAGGCGCAACCCTAGCCTTTCTCAGCGCCCGTTTTCTGCTGCGCGACTGGGTCACCGCCCGCTTTGGCGACAAGCTGGCCACCTTTCAGTCCGGCATGGCGAAGGAGGGGGCCTTCTATCTGCTGAGCCTGCGCCTCATCCCCATCTTCCCCTTCTTTCTGGTCAATCTGCTGATGGGGCTCACCCCCATCAGAGTCAGCACCTACTACTGGGTCAGCCAGCTTGGCATGCTGCCCGGCACCTTCGTCTATGTACTGGCGGGCAGCGAGCTTGGCCAGTTAACCAGCACCGGCAATATCCTCTCCCCCGGCCTGATGGTGGCGCTGACCCTGCTGGGGCTGATGCCCTGGCTGGTCAAGAAATTGACCGCCAAGCTCGCCCAGCGGCGCCTGCTCGCCCCCTATCGCAAACCCGCTCGCTATGACTACAACCTGCTGGTGATCGGTGCGGGCGCCGGTGGGCTGGTTACCAGCTATATCGCGGCAGCGGTGAAGGCCAAGGTGGCGCTCATCGAGAAGCACAAGATGGGGGGCGATTGCCTCAACAGCGGCTGTGTCCCCTCCAAGGCATTGATCCGAAGCGCCCGCTTTGCCGCAGAGCAGCGTAAAGCCGACGAGCTGGGCTTTAGCCCAAGCCACTCCCGCGCCGATTTTGCGGCGGTGATGGCGCGGGTGGCTGAGGTTATCAAGGAGGTCGAGCCCCACGACTCCATCGAGCGCTATCAGGGGCTTGGGGTAGAGTGCATCGAAGGAGAGGCGCGGTTGGTCTCACCCTGGGAGGTAGAAGTGAACGGCCAGCGCCTTGCCAGCCGCCATATCGTCATCGCCACCGGCGCTCGGCCGCTGGTGCCCAAGCTGCCGGGGCTGGATCAGGTGCCTTACCTCACCTCGGATAGCCTCTGGCAGCTGCGCACCCCGCCGCGCCGCCTGCTGGTGCTGGGCGGTGGCCCCATCGGCTGCGAGCTGGCCCAGAGTTTTGCCCTGATCGGAATTCCCGTTACCTTGGTCGAACTCTCGGATCAACTGCTGCCCCGCGAGGAGCGGGAAGTGGCCGAGCTGCTGGCGGAACAGCTGGCCCGTGACGGCGTGCGGGTGCTCACCGGCTGGCGCGCCGAACGAGCAGACTATCTGCCCGCAGCCGATGGGGATCTCCCCATCCGGCTGCAACTGCGCCGGGACGATGAGACACAGGTGGTGGAAGGGGATCAACTGCTGCTGGCTCTGGGTCGGGTCGCCAACGTCAGCGGCTTCGGGCTCGAAGCGTTGGGGGTCGAGCTGGCCCCCCGCGGCACCATAGCAGTCGATGGCTTCCTCGCCACCAACTTCCCCAGCATACTGGCGGTGGGAGACGTAGCGGGCCCTTACCAGTTCACCCACTTCGCAGCTCATCAGGCCTGGTATGCGGCAGTAAATGCCCTGTTTGGCCAGTTCAAGCGCTTTCGGGCCGACTATCGGGTCATTCCGGCGGCCACCTACACCACGCCGGAGATTGCCCGGGTCGGCCTCAATCGCAAGGAGGCCGAGGCGCAGGGGATTCCCTTCGAGGCGACCCGCTTCGAGCTGGCCGAGCTGGACAGAGCCATTGCCGATGGGGAGCGCCACGGTTTTGTCGAGGTGCTGACCGTGCCGGGCAAGGATACTATCCTTGGCGCCACCATAGTGGGCACTCACGCCGGTGAGCGGATTGCCGAGTTCGTGCTCGCCATGCGTCACCGCCTCGGCCTTGGCAAGATCCTCGGCACCATTCACGCCTATCCCACCCTGATGGAGGGGAACAAATATGTGGCGGGTGAATGGAAACGGGCCCACCAGCCCACCCGGGTGCTGGCGTTGCTGGCCCGTTATCACCGCTGGCGCCGTGGCGCCTGACAACCAGAGAAACGTTTATGCTCAAGCCATTCTCACAACTCAACTCACAGCTCAAACAGCGGCTAAACGCCCTGCTGTGCGCCCTGCCACTGCTGGCCAGCGGCCCGCTGTTAGCCAGCCCTGATGACAACTGGCAACAGACCCTTGAGGAGGCGAAGGGGCAGACCGTCTACTTCAACGCCTGGGGCGGCAACCCGGAGATCAACGGCTATCTGGTGTGGGCCGGGCAGGAGCTGGTGCGCGACTATCAGGTCAAGCTGGTGCAGGTGAAGGTTGATGACATCGCCCAGAGCGTCAGCCAGTTGCTGGCCAACAAGCAGGCGGGCAAACAAGCTGGCGGCCCCATCGATCTGCTCTGGGTCAACGGCGAGAACTTCAAGGCGCTCAAGGAGCAGGGACTGCTCGGCGCTCCCTTTACCACCGAGCTGCCCAACATGGCGCTGGTAGACAGCAGCCTGCCGGTGAGTGAAGACTTCACCCTGCCGGTGGAAGGGCTGGAAGCCCCCTGGGGCATCGGCCAGCTCAATCTGATGGTCGATACCGAAGAGGTCGCCAGAGCGCCCACCTCGGCAGCAGCCCTGCTGGCGTGGGCCAAGGCCCATCCCGGCCGCTTCACCTATCCCAAGCCGCCCCAGTTCCATGGCTCCAGTTTTCTCAAGCAGATCCTGCTGGAGCTGACGCCAAACCCCGCCCCCCTCTATCGGGAGGCGACCGATGCCGAGTTAATCAGGATCACCGCCCCGCTCTGGGCCTGGCTCGATGAGCTGCATCCGGCACTCTGGCGCAAGGGCAAACTGTTCCCCACCAGCGCCGCCGAAACCCGCCAGCTGCTTGATGATGGCGAACTGGCCATGGCTATCAGCTTCAATCCGCAGGAGGCGCAGAGCGCCGCCCAGATTGGCGCCCTGCCCCCCAGCGTGGAAGCGGTAGCCATGGAGAAAGGGGCGCTCACCAACAGCCATTTTCTCGCCATCCCCTTCAACGCCAGTGCCCGTGCGGGTGCCAAGGTGGTGGCCAACTTCCTGCTGAGCCCGGCGGCGCAGGCGCGCAAGGCCAATCCGGCCTTCTGGGGTGATCCCAGCGTGCTGCGGGCCGATGCCCTGCCTGACTCCGCCAAAGGGCAACCGGCACTGCGCTTCAAAGCGGTAGCCGAGCCTCACCCCAGCTGGCAGCTCAAACTGGAAGCGGCCTGGGCCGAGCGTTACGGTCACTGATGAGTGCCGCTGGTCACCCGCTTTCCTGCTCCCGACCGTGGCGCCGGTTGACACGCCACCCCAGTATGAGTATGGGGATGGCGGTCATTTATCTGGCGCTCTTCGTCATCCCATTGCTGGCGGGACTGTGGCAACTGCTGGCGGAGGGGATGACCGCCTCTCATCTTGCCTTGCTGCTGGCCCAACCCAGTCTTTGGCACTCCGCTGCGCTGAGCCTGTGGATTGGCGCCGCCTCAACCCTCGGCAGCCTGCTGTTGACCGCCCTGCTGCTGGCCCACAGCGACAGCCGGGCTTTCGGGCTGCTCCGTCGTCTGCTCTCGCCGATGCTGGCCATGCCCCACGTCGCCTTTGCCATCGGTTTTGCCTTTCTGCTCGCCCCCTCCGGCTGGCTGCTGCGGCTCGTCTCGCCAGCTCTGACGGGTTTTGATCTCCCCCCCGACTGGCAGACCATTCGTGACCCTCTGGGGCTCGGGCTGATTGCACTGCTCGTTTTCAAGGAGACCCCCTTTTTGCTGCTGATGGCGATGGCCGCGCAGCAACCCATCCTGCTGGCACGCCAGCAGTGGCTGGGGGCGAGCCTCGGTTTCAGCGCCCCCCAGGTCTGGTGGCGCCTGCTGCTGCCGGCGCTCTGGCCCGCCCTGCGCCTGCCCATCTATGCGGTGGCAGCCTATGGAGTGGCGGTGGTGGATCTCGCCCAGTTGCTCGGGCCCGATGTCCCCGCCCCGCTGGCGGTGCGGTTGTGGCTCTGGTATCAGGACCCGGATCTACTCTGGCGTGGTGCCACCGCCAGCGGCGCCCTGCTTTTGCTCGCCATCACGGCGTTGCTCATCGCTCTGCTCAGATTACTGGAGTGGCTTCATAAAGAGATGGGCAAAGGCTGCTGGCTCGATGGCAAACGGGCGGCGCCCCACTTCTTTGCCAACCGGCTCGCAGCGGGCTTTGCCTTCACCCTGATCACCCTCAATCTGGCGGTGCTGGCGGTGCTGCTGCTCTGGTCACTGGCGCGCCGCTGGCCCTTTCCCGCCCTCTGGCCCAGCCAGTGGAGCAGCCACTACTGGCTGGATCTGCTGCCAACCCTGCTGCCGCTGCTGACAACCAGCACACTGCTGGCGCTGGTGAGCGGCTTGCTGGCACTGGGAATGGCGGTGTGCAGTCTGGAGGCACAAGCCGGCCGCCGCCCCTGGCCTCTCTGGCTTATCTGCCTGCCGTTGTTGCTGCCGCAAGCGAGCCTGCTGTTTGGTATCCGGCTCGGGCTGGACTGGCTTGCACATGACGCGATAAGCAGCGGCATTGGCTGGGGCTGGGTGCTCTGGTGCCAGCTGCTGTTTGTCTTCCCCTATGTCTATTTGTGTCTGCACGGCCCCTATCGCCAGTTCGATCCGCGGATCACTCAGAGCGCTCTGCTGCTGGGGGCCACGCCGTGGCGAGCCTGGTGGCAGGTGAAAGCGCCACTGCTGGCGCGCCCGCTGCTGTTTGCCTTCGGCGTCGGGGCAGCGGTGAGTTTGGCCCAGTATCTGCCGACCCTGCTGTTTGGCGCAGGCAGAGTGGTCACCATCACCACCGAAGCGGTGGCCATCGGCAGCGGCCTCAACCGGCGGCTGGCGGGGCTCTACGGCCTGCTGCAACTGCTGTTGCCACTCGTTATCTACCTGCTGGCGCTCTGGCTGCCGGCGCGGATCAATCCGGCGCTCAAGGGGGGCGGCTCACGATGAACTCTCACGATAGAAACAGCCATATGCTGAGCACCACGCCTCTTCGACTTTACCTTGATGAAAATCTGCTGCTCTCGCTCCCTGCCCTGCAGGTGGCACCCGGCGAGGTATTGACCCTGATGGGGCCCAGCGGCTGTGGTAAAAGCTCCCTGCTGGCGGGGCTGGCCGGAGTACTACCGAGCGCGCAGACAGAAAATGGCCCGATCCGGCTGGAGGGGGAGGTAAGGCTCGGCGAGCGGCAACTCAACACCTTGCCTGCGCAAGCGCGGCGCATCGGCATGCTGTTTCAGGATGACCTGCTGTTTGACCATCTGACGGTGGCGGAGAACCTGATGTTCGGCATGCCAGCGACCATCAAGGGAAAACGCGCGCGGCGGGAAAAGGCGCTGACCGCATTGGCTCTGGTCGCGCTGGCGGATCAGGCTGACAAGCTGCCACAACTGCTGTCAGGGGGGCAGCGGGCGCGGGTCAGCCTGCTGCGGGCACTGTTGGCCGAACCCGACACCCTGCTGCTGGACGAGCCCTTCTCCCGCCTCGACAAGCCGCTGCGGGCCGCCTTTCGCGAGCTGGTATTCGCGCAGATCAAAGCGCTGGCCATCCCCGCCATTCTGGTGACCCACGACGAAGAGGATGCGCCGGGCACCATACTCAACCTCACCGAATGCCACTGTTAACCGAGGAGTTCACCTTGTTTGATCGCCATCTAATCCCCGTGATCCGCAGCCCCCTCACTCAGCTTGCCAAACCGCTCTGCAGTGCCGGGATCAGTGCCAATCAGGTGAGCCTCACCGGCTTTGCCATCGGTATGCTGGCGCTGCCGCTGCTGGCCTTTGGCTGCTATCCGTGGGCGCTGGCGGCCATCCTGCTCAACCGGCTGCTGGACGGGCTCGATGGCGCCGTGGCGCGGGAAACCGGCATCACCGACTGCGGCGGCTTTCTCGACATCACGCTGGATTTTATCTTCTACGCCGCCGTGGTGCTGGGCTTTGCCCTCGCCGCTCCCGCCAATGCACTACCCGCCGCCACCCTGCTGTTTGCCTTTATGGGCACAGGGTCGAGCTTTCTGGCGTTTGCCATCATGGCGGGCAAGCGGGGGATCGACAATCCGGTCTACCACCACAAATCCCTCTACTATCTGGGCGGCCTCACCGAGGGGAGCGAGACCATCGCCCTCTTTGTGCTGATGTGCCTGTGGCCCACCGCCTTCGCCCCGCTCGCCTACGGCTTTGCAATGCTCTGCGCCATCACCACCCTGACCCGGCTCTGGAGCGGTTACCACACCCTGCGTCCCCCCCAGCCATAAACAGCACAGCCCTCACCGGAGGGCTAATCCATCGCACGATGAATTGGCGGCAAACAAGGCACACGGAACACTTGCACGGGGATGACAATGTTTTACCATGACGGCACTTTTATCAGTCTCTTTGAGAACCCTATGCGTCGCCTTGCCTCTCTTCTCACTCTGTCGTTATTCCCCCTGCTCGGTGGCTGCAGCAGCGCCCCAGCGCCAAAGCCCGTGGTCGTCCCCCAGCCCAAGAGCGCCTTTATCAATCAGGCGCCATCGAGCAAACCCGTTTATACACAAGGGGTTAGCAAGGGGGACTTCGCCAATCGCCCAAACGTGGACCGGTTCGTCCAGAAAATGGTCGAGAAGCACGGTTTTGACAACGCCCAGCTGCATCAGGTGCTGGCACAGGCAGAGCGTTACGACTGGATCATCCGCCTGATGGATGCCCAAGCGCCGACCACCGCCAAGCCCACCGGCCCGACCGGTGCCTGGAACCGCTATCGCGCCAAGTTCATCACCTCCGACAACGTACAGAACGGCGTCAACTTCTGGCGTGAATACGCAAGCGAGCTGAACCGGGCGGAGCAGGTCTACGGGGTGCCGCCTGAGATCATCGTCGGCATTATCGGGGTCGAGACCCGCTGGGGTCGGGTGATGGGCAAGACCCGCATTCTGGATGCGCTGGCCACCCTGGCATTTGATTACCCGCGCCGTGCCGAGTTCTTCACGAGCGAGCTGGAAGCCTTCCTGGTGATGACCCGCGACGAGGGGATGGACCCCACCGAACCCAAGGGCTCCTATGCGGGCGCCATGGGCTACGGCCAGTTTATGCCCTCCAGCTTCCAGCGCTATGCGGTGGACTTTGACGGCAACGGCCATACCAACCTGTGGGATCCGGTGGATGCCATCGGCAGCGTCGCCAACTACTTCAAGGCCCACGGCTGGGAGAAAGGTCAACCGGTTGCAGTACGCGGTCAGGGCCAACTGCCCGGCTATGAGCACGGCTTCCAGACCCGCTACCCGGTGGCCACCCTGCGCCGCGCAGGGCTCACCCCCACCAGCAGCCTTGGCAACCACAGCGAGTCGAGCCTGCTGCGCCTCGATGTCGGCACCGGCTACCAATACTGGTACGGCCTGCCCAACTTCTACACCATCACCCGCTACAACCACAGCACCCACTACGCGATGGCGGTATGGCAGCTGGGGCTGGCGGTGAAAGAGGCCAAAGGCGGTTACTGAGTCAGGTACTGATTTGCCAACAAAAACGGGCCTGCTGGCCCGTTTTTGTTATTCGTTTTCCAGCAACCAGCGTTTGAGCAGTGCCGCTAACTGAGCCTGCTCCGCCTCGGTCAGTGGCGCCAACAGGCGACGCTCGTTGGCCACGTGCAGCTCAACCGCTCGGTCGATAAGCGCTTTGCCCGATTCGGTGAGGCTGACCAGCAGGCTGCGCCGATCGCTGGGCGCCGCTTGCCGCTCTATCAGTCCCCGCTCGGCCAGCTTGTCGAGCCGGGCCGTCATGGCACCCGAACTCAACATGGCCGATTGGTAGAGCACTGTCGGCGTCAGTGGCTCACCCGACCGACGCAGGGTCGCCAAAATGTCGAAGTCCGTGCCAAGCAGGCCACACTCCTTGAGCTCTTCACTCACCTCACGACCGGCAATTGCCGCCATCCGGGCTACCCGACCCAGCACCCCCATAGGAGAACAGTCGAGATCCGGTCGCTGCCGGGCCCACTGAGCCAGCAGCAGGTCTACATGATCTGATTCCATCGCCAACCACTTATCTTTATATCGAGATACTTGATGATAAATCAATTTGGCGCTAATTTATCTTCACTTAAAGATACTTTGTGAAGAGATAAATAATGCCAATGCTGATCGCCTTGCTGGCTCCACTGCTGTGGGGCAGCACCTATGCTGTCGTCAGCCTCTACCTGACTGACTACTCACCCTACTGGGTTGCCGTATGGCGGGCACTGCCTGCCGGGCTGCTCTTGTTACTGTTGCATCCGCGCATGCCGCCTCTGCCCTGGGGCAAGCAGTTCCTGTTGGCGTTTTGCAACATTGCCGCCTTCTTCGCTTTGCTGTTTGTGGCGGCCTTCCGGCTGCCGGGGGCAGTAGCAGGTACACTTGGTGCCACCCTGCCGCTGGTGCTGATGCTACTGGCCTGGTTGCAAGATGGCACACGACCAAGCCTGAAATGGCTACTGCTGGGATTGATGGGGCTGGCTGGGGTATTACTGTTGCTCAACCCCTCTGCCAATCTGGATCCTGTCGGAGTTGCATGCGCCATGCTGGCCACCGTGCTGATCGGCCAATCCAGCCGCTGGATGCGCCACTGGCCGGTAAACGATCTGCTGGCGCTGACCGCCTGGCAATTGCTGCTTGGGGGCTTGATGCTGATCCCGCTCGCCTGGTGGCTAGCTGGCCCAATGCCGTTACCGGATCCGGCCAGTGCGCCGGGATTGCTCTGGTTGATCCTGCTCAACACCGCGCTGGGCTACTGGGCCTGGTTGTGGGGATTAAAGCACCACGGCCCGAAGGTGATGGGCATGCTGGCCCTCACCAATCCCATGATGGCTGTGTCGCTTGGGGTATTGATGGTGGGTGAAACCCTGGATGTCAGCCAGTGGATCGGCATCGGGGTGATCCTGCTCTCACTGTTCCTGATGAAGCTGCCAGCACGCCCCTTCTTCAAACGTTGGCAAGCCCGCCGAGCGAGTACAGGGATCTGTAACGAGGCGTAAAACCAGACCACCTCAACCCGCGTATAAACAAGAGGAGCCATTGCGGCTCCTCATTTTAGTCAGCGGTCAGTGACTGGAAGGTGGCTTATACGCCGGCCTTGGCCAGTGCCGCGGAGACGATCTGCTGGGCTTCCTGCTGGATGAGGTCGAGGTGCGCGTCGCCCTTGAAGCTCTCCATGTAGATCTTGTAGATAGACTCGGTGCCGGAGGGGCGCGCCGCGAACCAGCCATTCTCGGTCACCACCTTGAGGCCGCCGATGGCGGCATCGTTGCCCGGCGCCTTGGTCAGCTTGGCGATGATGGGCTCACCAGCCAGAGTTGAGGCTTCTACCAGTGCCGGATCCAGCTTGGAGAGCACCGCTTTCTGGGCGCTGTTGGCCGGGGCGTCGATACGGCGATAGCTGGAGCGGCCAAACTTGGCTTCCAGTGCGTCGTAGTGAGCCTGCGGATCCTTGCCGGTCACCGCCAGAATTTCCGCCGCCAGCAGCGCCAGAATGAAACCATCCTTGTCGGTGGTCCAGACGGTGCCATCTTTGCGCAGGAAGGAGGCGCCCGCGCTCTCCTCGCCGCCAAAGCCGAACTCGCCGCTGTAGAGGCCATCCACGAACCACTTGAAGCCGACCGGCACCTCTTTCAGGGTGCGGCCAATCTCACCGGCAACCCGGTCGATCATCGAGGAGGAGACCAGCGTCTTGCCGACGGCCGCATCCGCAGACCAGCCGGTACGATGGGTAAACAGATACTGGATCGCCACCGCCAGATAGTGGTTCGGGTTCATCAGGCCTGACTTGGTGACGATGCCGTGACGGTCGTAGTCAGGGTCATTGCCAAGGGCGATGTCGAACTTGTCCTTGAGCGCGATCAGGCTGGCCATGGCGAACGGGCTGGAGCAGTCCATCCGGATCTTGCCGTCTTTATCCAGGGTCATGAAGGAGAAGGTCGGGTCGACCTTGTAGTTCACCACCTCGATGTTCAGGCCATAGGTCTTGGCAATGACGTCCCAGTAGGCGACGCCGGATCCGCCCAGCGGATCGACACCGATCTTGATGCCCGCGTTCTTGATGGCATCCATGTCCAGCACGTTCTTCAGATCATCCACATAGGGGGTGACATAGTCGTGCTCGACCACGAACGGGCTCTTGAGCGCCTCGGCGAACGGCATCCGTTTCACGCCAGCAAGACCCGCTTCCAGAATGGCGTTGGCACGGTCCTCCACCCACTTGGTGATCTCCCCTTCGGCAGGGCCACCGTGGGGCGGGTTGTACTTGAAGCCACCATCTTCCGGCGGGTTGTGGGACGGGGTGATCACCACACCGTCGGCGCGCGCGGCAGGCTTGCCCGCGTTATGGCGCAGGATGGCGTGAGAGATGACCGGGGTCGGGGTAAAACCGAGGCCAGCCTGAATGCGGGTCTCGACGCCGTTGGCCGCCAGCACTTCGACGGCGCTGGCAAAAGCGGATTCGGACAGGGCGTGGGTATCCATACCGACAAACAGCGGGCCAGTGATACCGGCCTGCTGGCGATACTCCACCAGGGCCTGGGTCACCGCCAGAATATGGGATTCGGTAAAGGCGCTGTGCAGGGCGCTGCCACGGTGGCCGGAGGTACCGAAGGCAACCCGCTGCTCGGGGCGGCTCATGTCCGGCTTGTTGAGGTAGTAGGCGCTGACCAGACGGGGGATGTTGGTCAGATCGCTTAAACGGGCCGGTTGACCGGCGTGGGAATGCTGAGCCATGGCGTTTTCCTTGCGTAATGGCGGCCTTGCCGGGCAAGGCCTGAGTCTTGAAGAATCGTTAAATGGCGCCACACACCTGCGCGATCACCTCTTCGCCATAGCCCATGCTGGCCATCAGCTGGGCAACCATGTTCTGTTTGCGGCTGGTGTTGGTGTTGGTGATCACCCAGAACGGGGTCTCCGGTACCGGCTTGGGCTTGGTGGTGCTGCCACTGGCACGCAGAGCCTCGGGATCCTGCGAGAAATAGACGCGCTTGCGCCCCTTGATTTCGGTGGCCTGGGTAAAGCCTTCCGGGTTATCCCGGTAGAGGGTACTCAGCACCAGCATAAAGCGGTTGATGGACTTCTCTTCCTTTTGCAGCTCACCGGAATCGAGCAGGGCTTGCAGCCCTTGTCGGGTGGCTACCGCACTGGGCTGCGCGACGGCAACGGGCTCGGCAACCGGCACACCTTGGTGAGCAGGCTGTTCCAGCAGACGGCGCAGGATATCGGAGGCACTCTCACCGATGTGCCGGGTCTGGCTGGCGATATAGAAGTAGAGATCGTCATCAAGCTCGATGGTTTTCATAGGGATGCGCTGGACTCGTCGAAATTCGGATGCGGCGATTATACATAGGCAAACCCGACAGCCCAAGCAAGGGGCTGGCAGATGTACATGAATCTCATCGAGAATACGGCATAATAGCGGGCCAAGTGTGTGATCAGCCGCACTGATAGCCGATCCGGACAGGATTTTTTAGAAAAAAAACCACATAAAATCCCAATCCATTGGACGAAATCCTTTTCTTTCCAGTGCGTTAAATAAAACAGCGATACGCACCCACGACCGACAAGGTGTCATTTTGCAACAAAACAGCATATTGAACTTCAAGGAGCAGGGTCAGGGCCCGGCGGTCATTCTGATCCACGGCCTGTTTGGCAGCCTCGACAACCTCGGCCTGCTGGCCCGTGCCCTCTGCGAACAGTACCGGGTCATCAGCGTCGATCTGCGCAACCACGGCGCCTCCTTTCATAGCAGCGAGATGAGCTATCCGGCGCAAGCAGCCGATATCCTGGCCCTGATGGATCGGCTGAATATTGCCGAAGCGACCCTGATTGGCCACTCGATGGGCGGCAAGGTAGGGATGCAGGTCACCAAGCTGGCGCCTGCACGTGTAAGCCGTCTAGTCGTCGCCGATATGGCGCCGGTCGCCTATCCCCATTCCCGCCACCAGAATGTGTTCGCCGGACTCAACGCCACCCTGCATACGCCGCCGCAAAGCCGTAGCGAAGCGGAAGCCATGCTGGCGCAACACATCGAGATCGCCGGGGTACGCCAGTTCCTGCTCAAATCGTTCGCCAAAGGCGAGCATGGCTGGGGTTGGCGCTTCAATGTGCCCGCCCTTGAGCAAAACTACGCCAACATCATGGGCTGGCCAGAGGATGACCGCCGCTTCGAAGGGCCTGTGCTCTTTATCAAGGGGGGGGATTCTGACTATATGCAGCCCCAATACAGCGAGACGGCACTGGCTCAATTCCCGGCGGCAAAGGTGCGTGTCATCGCGGGTACCGGCCACTGGCTGCATGCGGAAAAACCGGCTCTGTTCAACAAATTGGTTGTGGATTTCCTGTCGACAGGCGGTTAACAGTTTCAAATCCTTTGTGATATAGTGCGCCCGTCATAAGGAGTGTGCGCAATCCATGCTAAGTGAACATATCGACCTGATCGAAAGTTTGGGCCTCAAGCTATTCTTTGTGGCCATTTTCATATTGATTGGCCTGGCCATTCAGGACGTGCTCAAGCGCGGCAACGTGCCCCGTTTCGGTCGTTTTATCGTCTGGTTGGTACTGTTTCTGGGTTGTGCGGGTTTTGTCGCCAAGGGGCTGATCGAACTGGGCTGGGAAGGCTCAGGACTCGGCTAACTTATTTTCATCTGTGATGTATGGCCAAACAGCAAACTGATCGAACAACACTGGATCTGTTCGCAAATGAGAAGCGCCCCGGCAGGCCAAAGACCAATCCACTCCCCCGCGAGACCCAGCTCAAGATCAACAAGCGTAACCAGCTTAAGCGCGATCGGGAAAATGGGCTGAAGCGGGTAGAGTTAAAGGTGGAGGCCGAGTTGCTGGAGCGCCTGAACCAACTTGCGTTACAACAGAACATCAGCCGAGCCGAGCTGATCCAATCTATCCTGAAACAACAGATTGAGTCCGCCTTTGCGGTGGACATTGCAGTCTGAGCGTTGAGCATTAACACCAAATACGGGTAACTAAACACTATGGCAAGTGTAGGTCTGTTTTTTGGCAGCGATACCGGTAACACCGAAGCTGTCGCCAAGATGATCCAGAAAGAGCTGGGCAAAAACCTGATTGAAGTCCGTGACATCGCCAAGAGCAGCAAGGCCGACATCGAGAGCTTTGATCTGCTGATGTTCGGCATCCCGACTTGGTACTACGGCGAAGCCCAGGCCGACTGGGACGACTTCTTCCCCGATCTGGGCGAAATCGACTTCACCAACAAGCTGGTCGCCATCTTCGGTTGCGGTGATCAGGAAGACTATTCCGAGTACTTCCTCGATGCCATGGGCACCCTGCGCGACATCGTCGAAGCAAAAGGCGCCATCATCATCGGTCACTGGCCGACTGCCGGCTACGAGTTCGAAGCCTCCAAGGCGCTGGTTGATGACAAGCACTTTGTCGGTCTGGGTATCGATGAAGATCGCCAGCCGGAGCTGACCGCCGAGCGCGTCAAGGGCTGGTGCAAGCAACTGCACGAAGAGATGTGCCTGGGCGAGCTGGAGTAATCCGCTTCCCCTCATATCTCTGACAACAAGGGCCCCGACGGGGCCCTTGTTGTATCTGCAAGTGGCGATGCCTGCCTTTATTCACCCCTGTTATTCCCCTCTGTGCTCCGGTTTGGCCCGCACATAGAGGGTGCGCTTGACCTGCGCCACCAGCTCGCCGCTCTTGTCCTGCACCGAGACCTCGAATTCTGGGAAGTGTTTGTTGCCACCTTCGGTCGCCGCCACGATTTCGGCCAGCTTGCCCTCGGTCAGGTTAAACTCGGCCACCAGCTTGCCCTTGCCCGGCTTGATGTAGTTGATGCTGCCCGCCTTGTCCCAGACGTAATAGCGATTCTTGAAGTAGCCCATCAGCATCAGCGGATAAATGGGGTCAGTCATGGCAAACATGCTGCCGCCAAACTGGGTGCGGTTGGCATTCTTGTTCCACCAGCGGGATTTGAGGGTCACCCGGCAGTAGCGAAAGTCATCGCTCAGGGTCTCTATCTTGATACCGGCGCCCCAGAAAGGGGGCCAGGCGTTGAGTGCACGCCGCACCCAGGCCGCATTGTCAAAAAGCCAATCCATGGATCTCATCCGACCAGAATATGAAAGTTACATCTTATCAACATCTGCCATGCCAGCAAGTCGGACGACACGATTGATTATTTCAATCCAATCGGCCATTTATGGCTAAACCCCTTGAATTGCTGGGTTTATTTTTAGGGAGGCTACGACCTATAATGACAGGCCAAGCGAGTTCAAGGTTGCCATTCCTGCGGCAGTCCATCAGAATAACCCCACCTTCGAGAATGCGAATAAGTAGAATATGGCAGACAACAACCAAGCGTTAAAAAAGGCCGGGCTCAAGATCACCTTGCCCCGGGTCAAAATCCTGGAAATCCTGCAACAGCCGGACTGCCAGCACACCAGCGCCGAAGATCTCTATAAACGACTGATCGACCTGGGTGAAGAGATTGGTCTCGCTACCGTCTATCGCGTTCTCAACCAGTTTGATGATGCCGGTATCGTTACCCGTCACCACTTCGAAGGTGGCAAGTCGGTATTCGAGCTGGCCACTCAGGAGCACCACGACCACCTGGTTTGCCTCGACTGCGGCAAGGTGATCGAGTTCTCCGACGAGGTGATCGAACAGCGTCAGCGCGAGATCGCCAAGAAATTCAATATCCGTCTCACCAACCACAGCCTCTACCTCTACGGTCACTGTGCTACCGGTGAGTGCAAGCACGACGAATAAGTCGGCCGCGACTTGCAGATAACGGACAATAAAAAAGCCAGCATCAGCTGGCTTTTTTATTGTCCGGCGCAGGCCGTTGGCATCGCACAGGGCAGGGTCTCCCCTGCCCCATCGGCTTAGCCTTCGACTTTGCCCCAGGAGTCGCGCAGGGCAACGGTGCGGTTAAACACCAGATGCTCCGGGCTGGAGAGCTTGTTGTCGGCGCAGAAGTAACCTTCACGCTCGAACTGGTAAGCCTGCTCCGGCTTGGCGTTCTTGAGCGAAGCCTCGACACGGGCCCCCTCGATGATCACCAGGGATTCCGGGTTCAGCGCAGCTTCAAAGTCATCCTCGGCGCCCGGGTTCGGCACCTTGAACAGACGGTCGTAAAGACGCACTTCCGCTGGCAGGGAGTGAGTGGCGCTGACCCAGTGGATCACCCCTTTCACCTTGCGGCCATCGGCCGGATCCTTGCCCAGAGTCTCGGGGTCGTAGGAGCAGTAGATGCAGGTGACCTTGCCATCGGCATCTTTCTCGATGCGCTCGGCCTTGATCACATAGGCATTGCGCAGACGCACTTCCTTGCCCAGCACCAGACGCTTGAACTGCTTGTTCGCCTCTTCTTTGAAGTCCGCTTCATCGATGAAGATCTCGCGGGTGAAGTTCAACTCGCGGGTACCCATCTCGGCATTGCTCGGGTGAGCCGGGGCAGTCAGCACTTCGTCGGCAGCCAGGTTCTCGATGACCACTTTCACCGGATGCAGCACGGCCATGGCGCGCGGCGCATGCTCGTTGAGGTCTTCGCGGATGCAGGCTTCCAGCATACTCATCTCGACGATGTTGTCCTGCTTGGTGACGCCGATGCGCTTGCAGAACTCGCGGATGGAGGCCGGGGTGTAACCACGACGACGCAGACCGGAGACGGTCAGCATGCGCGGGTCATCCCAACCATCGACGTGCTTCTCGGTCACCAGCAGGTTCAGCTTGCGCTTGGACATGACGGTGTATTCGAGGTTCAGACGAGAGAACTCGTACTGACGGGGGTGGCAGTCGATGGTGATGTTGTCCAGCACCCAGTCGTACAGACGACGGTTGTCCTGGAACTCCAGGGTACAGATGGAGTGGGTGATCCCTTCCAGCGCGTCCGAGATGCAGTGGGTGAAGTCATACATCGGGTAGATGCACCACTTGTCACCGGTCTGGTGATGGTGGGCAAACTTGATACGGTAGATAACCGGATCACGCATCACCATGAAGGGGGATGCCATGTCGATCTTGGCGCGCAGGCAGGCGGTGCCTTCGGCGAACTCGCCGTTCTTCATCTTGGCAAACAGCGCCAGGTTTTCTTCCACACTGCGATCGCGGAACGGGCTGTTCTTGCCTGCTTCAGTCAGGGTGCCACGGTACTCGCGCATCTGCTCGGGGGTCAGCTCGTCCACATAGGCCAGACCCTTTTCAATCAGCTCGATGGCGTAGCCGTGCAGCTTGTCGAAATAGTCGGAGGAGTAGCAGATCTCGCCATTCCACTGGAAGCCGAGCCACTGTACGTCCTGCTTGATGGACTCTACGTACTCGATATCTTCCTTCACCGGGTTGGTGTCATCGAAACGCAGGTTGCACTGGCCCTGATAGTCGCGGGCGATGCCGAAGTTCAGGCAGATGGATTTGGCGTGGCCGATATGGAGATAACCGTTCGGCTCGGGCGGAAAACGGGTATGCACGCTGCTGTGCTTACCGCTGGCCAGATCTTCATCAATGATCTGACGAATAAAGTTAGTTGGGCTGTTCGCCTGACTCATGGCTCACCTCAAAAAAGCGTCACTGGCGGAAGTTGTGCCGGCTGGCACCCTCATCCCCCCGCCGTCAAGCCGGGTATGATCCCTTATTACGGGCGCTGTCTCAACCTGAATTTGGCACTTCCGGGCCATTTCCCGGCCATTGCACCGCTAAAAACGGCGTAGCTTGCCACATTGCACACTAAATGCATAAAAAAGCCCCGCACAAGGCGGGGCTGAAAGTGATGAAAAACACAAAACAGACAATTACACACAACAAAGGCTCACACGCACAGTCAACCTTTCCCAAACCCGATGCGCCATCGCCCTTGGGAAAGGCGGGTCTTGCGACCCACCTCATGTTAACGGTTGACTGCTATCAGTTCAGTTCGGTGACACGGCTGGTGCGCTTGCCATCGAAGCTGGTGGTACGCAGGTAGACCTTGCCATTCACGCTCGGCTTGGCCGCGGCGTCATAGGCACTCCAGTTGGTACCGTCCAGGCTGTACTGGATGGGCAGACCCGGCAGATCCACGTTCGCTTCCAGCACACCGTTCACTACCTTGGCACCCGGTACGGAGAGGCGGTATTCAACACCGGCCTGATCCAGTTTCGGCAGCACGCGCTGACCCAGTACGTTGGCAAACTGGTTCCACTCTTTGTTGAGGGTGGCCTTGTTGACGAACTTGGTCTCGCCGGAGAACTCACGACCCTTCACATAGTTCAGCTCGAAGCCACCTTTGTGCCAGGCACGCTCGGCCACGGAGAAGATACGCGGGTAGACCATGTACTCGTACTGAGCATCGGTACGCACGGTTTCACTCCACTGCTGACCGGAGATCCCCTTGAACTTGACCGGATCCTGGTCACCCTTGGCCACGAAGGCGTTGCCATCGCGGTCAACCGAGGTCTCGGCGTTCTGTGGCAGGTTTTCCGGGGCGAAGGCAAACACCTTGCGAGTGTCGTTGAAACGGGTAGCCCAGTAGTAGCCACGCTCGGCCGGGTGGACTTCGTTCGGGAAGTCGAAGTAGAGGTAATCCGGGTTGGACAGCACCACTTGGTAACCCTTGTGCGCCCACTTCATCGCTTCGTTGAAGCCACCCCAGTAGAGGGTTTCCCAGAAGTTGACACGGGTGTTGTCGGTGGCGAAGTCCTTGGCACCGCTGGCGTACTTCAGACCATCTTCCCATGCCTGCAGGGTAGAGAAGCCGCGGTCTTTGACCATCTGGCCCACTTCCTTGGCGAAGTAAACCGGCAGCTCGCCCACTTCCTTGATCTTGCCTTCATCGATCATCTTCTGGCACATCGGGGACTTGCCAAACGGTTTGTCCTGCTTGCTGGAGTCGACGTTACCTTTCCAGGCGACCAGCTCTTCTTTCTTGGTGACGGCCGGATCCTGATAGCCACCGCCCTGCATGATGTTCTTCGCCTCATCACCACCGTAGTGCCATGCGGTCAGCGGCTGACCGGCGGCCTGGTGCATCTGGGCAACTTCATCCATTACCTTGGCCACGAAGGTGGCAGCACCCGGCTGGCAAGGGTTGATGAAGGACATCTTGTCGTAGAACTGGACCGAGGTGACGTTGGAGGTGTCAGCCGGATCAGTCAGACGGAACTGGTTGGCTTCCGCTTCTTTGCCTTCCGCCATCAGACGCTTGTAGCGCGCTTCCATGGAGACCACGGCAGCACGGGCGTGAGCCGGCATGTTGATCTCGGGGATCACGGTCACACCGCGGGCCTTGGCATAACGCACCAGATCCACGTAGTCAGACTTGCTGTAGAAACCGGAACCCTGGTTGTCGCTGGTCGGGCCGGAACCCAGTTGCGGCATCAGGCACTTGGTTTCGGACTCGTCGTGGCAACGCTGGCTACCGACCTGGGTCAGCTCCGGCAGACCCGGGATCTCCAGACGCCAGCCTTCATCGTTGGTCAGGCCAAGGTGCAGCACGTTGAGCTTCATGGCAGACATCTGGTCAACCAGCTTCTTCATGGTATCCAGACTGCGGAAGTGGCGGGCCACGTCGGTCTGCATGCCACGGTATTCAAAGCGCGGCGCATCCTCGACGGTCATCGGGCTCACCAGCTTGTCATCAACACCCAGCAGGGAGATCAGGGATTGTGCACCCCAGAATGCCCCGTCGATGTCGCGACCCTGGATCACTGTGCCCTTCTGACCGATGGTCATGTCATAGCCTTCAGCCTGCTTGAGCTTGCTGCCGAGCTTGATGGTCACCGGGTAGCCGGTGTCGGAGAGGGTAACACCCAGCTTGGTCAGTTGAGCCTTCAGGGCCTCGGCGCGATCGCTCGGCAGATCCAGGGCATTGAGTTTGATGGTAGAGAAGTCAACCTGCGGACCCGCTTTGACTACCTGCTTCATCGGGGTCGGCAGGATCTGGTTGTCAATCTTGCCAGCCGGCAGCAGGGTGCTGGTCTGGTTGGCCGCGAAACGGGTCTCACTGTTCATCAGGATGTTCTTGTCATCCTTGGTACGCTTCCAGCCATCAGCCGGCATCGGCTTCTCGTAGGTGCTGGCATCATTGATGTTGCTCATGCTGGCCAGTACTTTCGGCTCGGCACCTTCGCTGGCGACATACCAGTTCGGCATGATGTCAGATTCGAACAGTACCCAGTATTCCACCACCAGCGGCACTTCGACCGTGGCATCCTTGGCAAAGCCCTGGAACTTCTCGGTTGGCGTCAAACGATAGAGATCGCCGGTCAGGTGAGTGATGGTGAACTGGTCGTTATCCACACGCTGGATACGACGGATGGAGGAGACGTAGATGCTCCAGTCTTTGGAGGTCACGTCCGCACCGGTATTGGTCAGGTGCAGCTTGGCAACGCCACAGCTTGCCCACTCGGAACCGAGCGCCTGGCAATCGAGGCCGGCACCGGCACCGTCGTTGGTGACCACTTCATACTTGACCACCAGGTTGTTGGCGAGGGAGTCGACCACGGCCTGCTTGGCGGCATCGGCTGCCTGGACCTGGCTGACAAAAACGGTAGACATGGCAATGGCTAACAGAGAATGTTTCAAGTTCATAACTGCTGCTCTCATTTGAAGTAAAGGTTGGATTTTCTTGGCTTTTTTATATGGGGCCCCTGAGCGGGGCCCTTAGTTATGTCAACAATGGACTTAGACTTGAGGTGAGCGAGTCGCTCGATTAACGCAGGGCTTTCATCTCACCGGCGATGATTTCGGCCAATGGGCCCAGAATCACCTGCAGGTTCTGCTCACCGAGTTTGACCACACCGGCCGCACCCAAGGCTTTCAGCTTGCGCTCATCGACGATGCTGCGGTCTTTCAGAGTCAGACGCAGACGGGTGATGCAGGCATCGATGGAGACCAGGTTCTCTTGACCACCCAGCACTTCCAGGTATTGCTTGGCCAGCTCGGTACGGTTGGTAGATTGAGCGGCAGCCGGAGCAGTCTCTTCGTCATCTTCACGACCCGGGGTTTTCAGGTTCAGCTTGACAATCACTACGCGGAACACGGTGTAGTAGAGGCCGAAGAAGACCAGACCCTGAGGGATCAGCATGTACCAGTTGGTCGCCAGCGGGTTACGGCTGGAAAGCACCATATCCACCAGACCGGCACTGAAGCCGAAACCGGCCATCCACTGCATGGAGGCAGCGATGAACACGGAGATACCGGTCAGTACGGCGTGGATGACATACAGTACCGGCGCCACGAACATGAAGGAGAACTCGAGCGGCTCGGTTACACCGGTGAAGAAGGAGGCAAAGGCAGCTGCGATCATGATGGAAGCAACTTTCTCTTTGTTCTCTTTCTTGGCGGAGTGGTAGATGGCCAGAGCGGCACCCGGCAGACCGAACATCATGATGGGGAAGAAGCCAGCCTGGTACATACCGACCACGCCTTTCACCTGCTCCAGGCTCTTGCCAGCGGCCAGAGCGGCATCGATGGTAGCCTGACCACCCAGGAAGTTCGGGATGTCGTTGATACCGGCCACGTTGAACCAGAACACGGAGTTCAGGGCGTGGTGCAGACCGATCGGGATCAGCAGACGGTTGAAGAAGGCGTAGATACCGGCACCGGTAGAGCCCAGGCTCACGATGGACTCACCGAAGGAGACCAGACCACCGTAGATTGCCGGCCATACGGCCATCAGGATGAAGGATACGACGATCATCACCACGGAGGTTACGATCGGTACCAGACGACGACCGGAGAAGAAGGAGAGTGCCTTGTGCAGCTCGACGCTGCTGAATCGGTTGTACAGCTCAGCGGCGATAACACCACACAGGATACCCACGAACTGGTTGCTGATCTTGGCAAACGCGGCAGGAACCTGCTCCACCGGGATGCTCTTGATCTGGGCCACAGCGCCCGGGCTCAGCAGGGTGGTAACGACCAGGAAGCCGACCAGACCTGCCAGCGCAGCAGAACCGTCTTTATCCTTGGACATACCGTAAGCGACACCGACTGCGAACAGTACGGACATGTTATCGATAATGGCTGCGCCCGCTTTAATCAGGAAGGCAGCCAGCGCACTGTCACCACCCCAACCATTCGGGTCAATCCAGTAGCCAACCCCCATCAGGATCGCTGCGGCAGGCAATACCGCTACCGGCACCATCAGGGCACGGCCGATCTTTTGCAAATAACCGAGAATGTTCACGGTTCCTCTCCTTAGTTAATGTTTTTCTAGAAATTAAGTGCTTATCACGTTTGACGCATAAGCCATCAAGGCTTGATTGGCAGTCTAGGGCTTTTATTTCGCTGCGCAAATTAATAAACCGATAATCGTGATCGTTATCACCCAAACAAGATAAAGGTGGTGGATAGATGTGGCTTAGTTCGCAATCTTTATTTACGCTATAAAACAACTTGAATCCGTCTTAGCCAATTGCCACCGCCAAACCGGTCGCAACCCGACACAGAGGTATCCCATATGCGCCTGATCCCGTTGAAATCTGCCAGCCAAGTAGGCCTGTGGTCTGCTCGTTACATCGTTGACCGCATCAACGCGTTCAAGCCGACCAGCGATCGCCCTTTCGTACTGGGCCTGCCCACCGGTGGCACCCCGCTCAACACCTACAAGCGCCTGATCGAGTTGCACAAAGCCGGTGAAGTGAGCTTCCAGAACGTGGTCACCTTCAACATGGACGAGTACGTCGGCCTGCCGGAAGATCACCCGGAGAGCTACCACAGCTTCATGCACAACAACTTCTTCAACCACATCGACATTCGTCCCGAGAACATCAACATCCTCAATGGCAATGCCGAGGATCTGGTGGCCGAGTGCAAGCGCTATGAAGACAAGATCAAGTCCTACGGCAAGATCCACCTGTTCATGGGTGGCGTGGGTAATGACGGCCACATCGCGTTCAACGAACCGGCCTCTTCCCTCTCCTCCCGCACCCGGGTCAAGACCCTGACCGAAGATACCCGTATCGCCAACTCCCGCTTCTTCGGCGGCGACATGGAGCAGGTGCCCAAGCTGGCCCTGACCGTGGGTGTCGGCACCCTGATGGATGCGGAAGAGATCATGATCCTGGTCACCGGTCACGGCAAGGCACTGGCCCTGCAGGCCGCCGTGGAAGGCAGCGTCAACCACATGTGGACCATCTCCACCCTGCAACTGCATCCGAAGGGAATGATGGTGTGCGACGAGCCCTCCACCATGGAGCTCAAGGTCAAGACCGTTCGCTACTTCCAGCAGCTGGAAGCCGCCAACATCGGCCGTCTGTAAGGAGTCGCCATGTACGCATTGACCAACTGCACCCTCTACACCGGCAGCTGCGTGCTGACCGGCTACGGGGTGCTTATCGAGGGCGACAAGATTGTCGCCATCTCTCACCTGGCTGAACTGCCTGCGGGCATCGAGCAGATTGACCTCAAAGGCGCCAACCTGACCGCCGGTTTTATCGACGTGCAGCTCAACGGCTGTGGCGGTGTGATGTTCAACACAGACATCACGGTCGAGACCCTGGCAACCATGCAGGCGGCGAACCTCAAATCCGGTACCACCAGCTTCCTGCCGACCCTGATCACCAGTCCGGATGCGGATATGAAGCAGGCCGTTGCGGTGACCCGTGACTACATGGCGGCACACCCCAACGAGGTGCTGGGCGTCCATCTGGAAGGGCCTTACACCAACCTCAAGCGCAAGGGGATCCACCCTGCCGCGCAAATTCGCCAGCCAGCGGACGAGATGATCGACTTCTTCTGCGCCAACGCGGATGCCATCACCAAAATCACCCTGGCTCCGGAGCGCAACGAGCCGGCCCATATCCGCCGTCTGGTGGAAGCGGGCATTCTGGTCTCGGCCGGTCACACTGCCGCCAGTTACGATCAGGCCATGGCCGGGTTCGATAACGGTATTCGCTTTGCGACCCACCTCTACAACGCCATGACCCCGACCCTCAACGGTCGCGAACCGGGTGTTGTGGGCGCCATCTATGATCGCAAGGATGTCTACGCGGGCATCATCGTCGATGGCCACCATGTGCACTGGGCCAACGTGCGTCTGGCTCACAAGGCGCTGGGGGAGCGACTGGTGCTGGTCACCGATGCCACCGCAGCAGCCGGAGCGCCGGAAGGCTTTGAGAAATTTGATTTTTGTGGCACCACCGTCTTTTTACGCGATGGTCAGTGTGTCGACGAGAATGGTACACTCGGCGGTTCCTCCCTCACCATGATTGAGGGGGTGGAAAATCTGGTCAAGCAGGTCGGATTACCGCTCGATGAAGCACTGAGAATGGCCAGCCTCTACCCCGCTCGCGCCATTGGATGGGACTCACGTCTCGGTAGTATCCAGGTCGGTAAAGTAGCCAACCTCACTGTCTTCGATCAGGACTTCACGGTCCGTGGGACCGTGGTTAACGGACACTACACACAACAGTGACATCATGACTGGCGGACAAATAGCAAACGTAGATCTTATCAAGCAGGTCAACAGTGCAGCCGTGTATCGGCTCATCGACCTGCAAGGCCCCATCTCCCGGGTCAAGATTGCCGAGTTGAGTCAGCTGGCCCCGGCCAGCGTGACCAAAATAACCCGGCAACTGATCGAGCATGGCCTGATCAAGGAGACCTCTCCGCAAGCCTCAACCGGCGGGCGGCGTGCCATCTCCCTGACCACCATCAAACATCGCTTTCAGTTTGTCTCTGCCAAGCTGGGCCGCGGCTACCTGCAACTGAGTCTCTATGACCTCGATGGCAAGGAGCTCGACCAGCACGTCATTCAGGTGACCGAGATCGACCAGCAACCCGTGGTCGACATGCTGCTGCGAGAGATTGGCGCCTTTATCGATGCCAACCGCGAACGCTGTCGCAACCTCATCAGCATCGCGCTGACCATGCCGGGTCTGGTCAACCCGGAATCAGGCATGGTCATCTACACCCCCAAGTACCAGATCCGCAATCTGGGACTGGCGAAGCTGCTTGAGAACCACTTCAACCTCCCCTGCTACGTGGGCAACGATACCCGCTCGCTGGCGTTGGCCGAACACTTCTTCGGCGAGTCCCGCGACTGCATGGACTCCATTCTGGTGAGTGTCCATCAGGGGACGGGCTCGGGGATCATCACCAAGGGTCAGGTGTTCCTCGGTCAGAACCGCAACGTCGGCGAGATCGGCCATATCCAGGTCGAGCCGCTCGGCAAGCGCTGTCACTGTGGCAACTTCGGCTGCCTCGAGACCATCGCCTCCAACGAAGCGATCATCGACAAGGTGAAGGAGCTCATCAGCCGCGGTCACCAGAGCGCGCTGCAAGAGAAGCACATCACCATTCAGGAGGTGTGCAAGGCGGCGCTGGCAGGTGATGAACTGGCCCGCAGCGTCATCGAGAACGTGGGTGAGCATCTGGGACGGGCAGTGGCCATCACGGTCAACCTGTTCAACCCGCAGAAGGTGCTGATCGCCGGTGAAATCACCGCCGCCGAAGAGATCCTCTTCCCGGCCATCCGTCGCTGCGTCGAGCATCAATCCCTGCCGAGCTTCCACCGTGGCCTGCCCATCGTGAAAGCCCGTTTCCAGAACCAGCCGACCTATGGCGGCTTTGCACTGGTCAAGCGCGCCCTGCTGGAGGGAGATCTGCTGCAGATCATCATGGAGCAGAAGTAAGACACTGATCTTGCGAGATAACAAAACGGCAGCCACTGGCTGCCGTTTTCTATTGTGTGCTTGCTGGCGGTTTAGCCCGCCCGACATGGCTTGAACAGATCCAGCTTGTTGTCGTAAACACGGGTCTGCACATCCATGATCCCCAGCATGGAGTGGAACAAATTATCGTGGGAGAAACGCTGACTGTTCGCCTCCGCCGCCAGGCAACCCATATCAAGCTGGCGATCGGCCTGTAACTGAGGTGAGAACCAGGTCAGCAGCGGCACCCGGGTCTGATCATCCGGCGCAAACTTGTAAGGCGTGCCGTGCAGATAGAGCCCCATGGCCCCAAGGGATTCGCCGTGATCGGAGAGATAGACCAGTCCCACATCGTACTGGCTCTCCAGCGACTTGAGCTTGTCGATCATTAGCCCCACCACCTTGTCGGTGTAGCGGATGGTGTTGTCATAGGTGTTGACCAGCTCTTCGTTGCTGCAGTTTTCAATGTCGCTGCGCGGGCAGTCCGGCATAAAGACGCGCTCGCTGGCAGGGTAACGACGAAAATAGGTCGGGCCATGGCTGCCCATCAGGTGAAAAGCCACCAGCTTGTTGCCCTTCATGCCGGCAATCTGCTGATCCAGCCCCTCCAGCAGCACCTCGTCATAGCAAGACTCCCCCTGACAGAGCGCAGGATAGGATTTGGGAAGGATCTCGATGGTCGGCACATTGCGGCACACCCCTTTGCAGCCGCCATCGTTCTCTTTCCACAACACCGAGACCCCGGCATGTTGCAGCACATCGAGCAGGCCGTCACGGGAGCTGGCGAGCTGGTCATCGTAACCACGGCGCGTGAGGTTGGAGAACATGCAGGGCACCGAAACCGCAGTGGCTGTACCGCAGGAGCGCACATCCCTGAACGACACCACCCCCTGCTCTTTGGCCGTAAAGCTGTTGGTCGCCTTGCCATACCCGTTAAGGGAGTAGTTCTGGCTGCGCGCCGTCTCCCCCACCACCAGGAACATCAGGGTCGGCTTGCCTCCCCGGGCCACCACCCTGGCATCGGTCCCCAAATGCTGGTAGGGGATCGGCGTGGCAAACAGCACATCCCGCCCATATTTGTAGAGGCCGTGCACATAGTTGGCGGGCACAATCTCTTTGACCAGCGACTTGTTGTTGCGCCCGACCGAGGCGTAATCCTGATAGTAAAGTGCCGCGACGCCCCCGATAAACAGCAGAGAGATAGCCAGTGCACCTGCCCGCCACGCCAACCCCTGATACCAGCGAGCCGGATAGCGGATCCGCAGTGACCAGAGCACCAGAACAGGCAGCAGCCCGGTCAGCAGAAACCAGAGCGCAACCGAGCCATTCAAATAGGCCCCCGCCTCACCACTGTTGGTCTCCACTATGTTCTGGATCATGCCGGCATCAAAGATGACACCGTATTTGAGCATGGCGTAGCTGACGATGGAGCCAGTCAGAATGAGCACGGTAAAAAAGGGCTTGAGCACAAACCGGAACGTGAAGGGAATAAACACGGCATTGAGCGCAGCGATCAGCACCAGCGGGATCGAGATGGCAAATCCGGCTTTGACATGGGTCAGGGCGCTGAGCACCGTATAGAAATGCAAAAAGATTGGCCAGTTCAGTACCAGGGCGAAAAAGAGCACCAGCAACAGATTGGTCTGCAGTACACCGAGAGTTACACGCATAAACAACTCCTACATACCGGCCTGCAGCGCAGCGGGCCGGCCAAGCCAACAAAAACGACGGGGCCAGCGTAGGAAGTAAAACTTAAGCGCGAATTAAGAGGAGAAGCACGGCGCTCGTGCGCCCCATCACAGCACGGGGTGCTCCGCAGCCCCGAAATGGATTTTTAGTTGTCTATCCATCGGATTTTGCTAGCTTGTTGAGTAGGCATTCACGAAATGCAGGTTAACCGATGGCACTGATCCAAGCCTCGATAGAGCAATTGAGAGTAGGCCACTATATCCATCTCCCCACGGGATGGACTAACCACCCGTTTATGTTCAATACCTTCAAGATCAAGGATCAGCAGCAACTCGACATTCTCCGTCATCTTGATCTCACCCTGCTGATGGTCGACCCCGACAAGAGCGATCTGCCCATCGAGCCGCTGCTGCGCGGCGATATCCCGGATGCCGGGCCTGATCTTGATGAACTGGAAGAGCTGATTGCCTCGGGCCCGCCCCCCTTTGACGAAAAGGCCTTTCGCCGCTCCATGCGCGCCGCCGACAAAGCCTTTGGCCAATCCATGAGCGAGCTGCGCGATGCTCTCGGGGCGCTGAACCTCAAACCGGATGAGGGGCTGGCCAATACCGCCCAGATCGTCCGCAATGCCGCCTTCACCCTCAGTCAGCATGAAGGGCCTCTCGGGCTCCACCTTATTCGCAGCCCCCACACCGATATCCTGCTGCAGCACAGCCTCAACGTCGCCTTTATCGCCATGCTGATGGCACGCGAATTGGGGATGAATCCCATCGAACTGGAAGAGACGGGGCTTGCGGGACTTATCCACGACATCGGCGAGCTGAAAATCCCGAGCCAGATCACCCAAAAACGCGGGGATCTCAGCAAGGCCGAGCAGAACTTCCTCAATATGCATCCCCAGTACGGGCTGGAGATGCTGACCCAGCTCAACGCCTTTGAACCGAAAATCCGTCAGGTCGCCCATCTGCACCACGAGCGACTCGATGGCAGCGGTTATCCGCTCGGGATCAAGGGCGGGGAGATCCCGCCGATGGCGCGGTTGATCGGGCTGGTCGACTTCTACGACGAGCTGCTCCATCCCCGCAACAGCGGCAACCCGGCCGCGCCGAGTCAGGCCATCAGCCAGCTCTACAAGTTATCCCAGAAGAAGTTCGACCAGAATCTGGTCAAGTTGCTGGTCAAGGTGCTGGGGGTCTATCCGCCGGGATCACTGGTGAAACTCTCCGACGAGAGCATCGCGCTGGTGCTCTCCACCGAACCCACCATGCCCCTCAAGCCGAAGATCCTGCCCTATATCAAGGCCCAGCGGCCGGAAGCCGTCGCCATGATCGATCTGCGGGAAGATGAACGCACCATCACTGCTTTTATCAAACAGGAAGAGCTGGATGAGGGACAACGGCAGTTCTTCAACCTGACCCGCCGCTTCTGCTACTACTTTGCATTCTGAGTTATCCCCAGAAGCTGGGGATAACTCATTGGACAAACCGGAATAATTGCTCAAACCCCCATCAGAAGGTTGCCAACTGACCATGTATAAAAAACGCCCAGCCAAGGGGCCGGGCGGAGCATGCCACCTCCGTGTGGCGTATCCAGCGGATACATTCATGCTCCATCCATCAATATCAACCCGCTGCCGCTTACACAAATATCAATTTAACATGCTGATTTAATATGGTTTTATCCACTTGTTCTGGCAAACTGACGGCCCGTTGCGCCCAGTTGGGCCAACAGAACAAGATCCTGATCACACTTATTCACGGGCTGGCTATTTTTTCAGCTGGCTTATGAGGAGCGTTTTTTATGCAGTTGGTCCTCTCCTTGCTGCAACAGATGAGCGTCAGCCTGGTGATCGCCTATCTCTTCTCGAAAAGCCCGCTGCTGCGCCCGCTTGCCAACTATTCCGTGAGACTACCTCACAAGATACTGATATACATCATCTTTTCCAGCTTTTGTATCCTCGGCACCTATGTAGGCCTCGATATCGACGATGCCATCGCCAACACCCGGGCGGTCGGCGCCGTCTTGGGGGGATTATTGGGGGGACCGCTGGTGGGCTTTCTGGTGGGGCTGACCGGCGGCCTGCACCGCTATACGCTAGGGGGATTTACCGATCTCGCCTGCGCCATCTCCACCACCTGTGAAGGGCTGCTCGGGGGCATTGTGCACTGGCGACTGATGCGCTCGGGGCGAACGGATGCCCTGTTTGAACCACGCATCGCCTTCTTTACCACCCTCTACGCCGAGATCATGCAGATGGTGATCATCCTGCTGGTGGCGACCCCGTTCGACAAATCCCTGCTGCTGGTGCGCACCATCGCCACCCCGATGATTCTGGCCAACTCCTGCGGCGCGGCGCTCTTTATCAGCATGATCCGCGACCAGCAGCGGATGTATGAGAAGTTCTCCCGGGTCTTCTCCGCCAAGGCGCTCAATATCGCCAACCGCACCGTGGGGATCATGAGTCAGGGCTTTACCCCGGAGGCGAGCAACAAGATTGCCCGCATCATTCAGGAGGAGACCGGCGTGGGGGCGGTCGCCATCACGGACACCGAGCAGATCCTCGCCTTTATCGGCGCCGGCGAAGATCACCATCTGCCGGGTACCCCCATCGCGTCAGCCATCACCATGCAGGCCATCGCCCAGAACAAGGTGCTGTTTGCCGATGGCAACAGCCAGCCCTATCGCTGCAGCCTCTCCCCCGCATGCCAGCTGGGTTCGGTACTGGTGATCCCGCTGCAGGGGGACAAGGGAGTGATCGGCACCATCAAGCTCTACGAGCCGAAGAAGCGGCTGTTTCTCAAGATCAACCACACCCTGGGGGAAGGGATTGCCAACCTGCTGTCACAGCAGTTGCTGGCCGGTCGGCTGGAGCAGCAGCAGCGGCTGCTGGTGCAGTCCGAGTTGAAACTTATCCAGGCCCAGATCAACCCCCACTTTCTGTTCAACACCCTCAACACCATTAGTGCCATCACCCGGCGCGATCCGGACAAGGCGCGAGATCTTCTGCTGCATCTTTCGCTGTTCTTTCGCAAAAATCTCAAACGCCAGAGTGGCCTTGCGACCCTGCAGGAGGAGCAGGAGCACTGCCAATCCTATCTGGAGATCGAGCTGGCTCGCTTTGGCGATCGACTGACGGTGATAAACGAGATCCCGCCCCATCTGGCCACACTGCGACTGCCCAGCTTCACCCTGCAACCGCTGATCGAGAATGCCATCAAGCACGGCATCTCGACCCTGCTGGAACAAGGGCGCATTCGCCTTTATACCGATGAGCAACCCGCCAGCGTCACCATCCATGTGGAGGACAATGCTGGCGCCTGGCAAGCGCGTCCGGCCGGTGACGGTCTGGGCATGACCATTGTCGATCGGCGACTGAAAAGCGCCTTTGGCGAACGCTATGGCGTGACGATTGCCTGCGAGCCTGAGCAGTGGACCCGGGTCTCGTTCACCATCCCCAAGGAGCAACCATGATCCGCACCCTGATTGTCGATGACGAACACTACGCCCGCGAAGAGCTGAGGCAACAGCTGGCCTGCGATCCTGCCATCGAGATCGTGGGGGAAGCGACCAACGCCATCGAGGCGCTGCCGCTTATTCAGCGCCTCAAGCCCGACGTGGTGTTCCTCGATATCCAGATGCCCAAGCTGAGCGGCATGGAGCTGGTCGCCATGCTCGACCCCCTGCCCCGCATCGTCTTTGTCACCGCCTTTGACGAATATGCCATTCAGGCCTTTGAAGAGAACGCCTTCGACTACCTGCTCAAACCGGTGGAGCCCGCCCGGCTCGCCAAGACCCTCGCTCGCCTCAAGCAGGATATCTCCCCGCAGCCCATAGATCGGCTGGCCCCCACCATCGAACATATTCCGGGCTATCTGCACAATCGGGTCAGGCTGCTGCCCATCGCGCAGGTGGAGTATGCCTTCTCCGATCTGGGCGGGGTCCATGTGGCTTGTCAGGGTGAGCTGTTCCACACCCAGCTCACCCTCAAATCGCTGGAAGAAAAGAGCCCGCTGCTGCGCTGCCACCGCCAGTATCTGGTCTCCCCCAACGCCATCTTCGAGATCCAGCTACTGGATAACCAGCTGGCAGAGATTGTCACCCCGAGCGGCGCCCGGGTGCCGGTCAGTCGTCGCTATCTCAAGGAGCTCAAAGATCAGCTGGGGCTGGACTGAGCCGCGGAGTGTGCACCTGATCACAGCCGCCGACCGCTCGGCGCGCCAAAGCGCCGCTCGGGGAGTTTCACCTGCCAGTCAGGCGCAACCGTTTTAGACTCGCTCTACACACTAAAAAATAACAATGCAGGAGCGTAGCAATGATCTGGTTCTTCCTCTGTGTCGGCTTACTTGTGGCCGGCTACTTCATATACGGCAAATTCATCGAACGGATATTCAGCCCGAAACCCGAGCTGAAAACCCCCGCCATCACCATGGCTGACGGGGTGGACTATGTCCCGATGTCGGACAAGAAAGTCTATCTGGTTCAACTGCTCAACATCGCAGGTGTCGGCCCCATCTTCGGCCCCATCCTGGGTGCCCTCTACGGCCCGGTCGCCATGCTGTGGATCGTCTTTGGCTGCATCTTCGCCGGTGCGGTACATGACTACTTCTCCGGCATGCTGTCTGTACGCGCCAAGGGGGCCTCGGTGCCAACCGTGGTCGGTGAGCATCTGGGCACCGCCGCCAAGCACTTCATGAACCTGTTTGCCGTGGTGCTGCTGATGCTGGTGGGCGTGGTATTCGTGCTGAGCCCGGCAGGCCTCTTGGCCAACCTCACCTCCACCGATCTGGTCTACTGGATCGTGGCAATCTTTGCCTACTACATCCTCGCGACCATAGTCCCCATCGACAAGATCATCGGCCGCTTCTACCCCATCTTCGGCGCCCTGCTGGTCTTCATGTCGGTCGGCCTCATCGTTGGCCTGATCGCCTCCGGCAAAGGCTTCTACAACACCGGGATGGACTTCTCCAACCTGCACCCGACCGAACTGCCGCTCTGGCCGCTGCTGTTCATCACCATCGCCTGTGGCGCGGTATCAGGCTTCCACGCCACCCAGTCACCGCTGATGGCGCGCTGCATGCAGAACGAAAAATCTGGCCGCTTCATCTTCTACGGTGCAATGATCGGTGAAGGGATCATCGCCCTTATCTGGTGCACCCTGGGTCTCTCCTTCTACGACAGCACCGAAGCGCTCAACGCCACCATGGCCAACGGCGGCCCGGCAGCCGTGGTACACGAAGTCTCCACCAGCCTGCTCGGCACAGTCGGCGGCATTCTGGCCATCCTCGGCGTGGTGATCCTGCCCATCACCTCCGGTGACACCGCGTTTCGCAGTGCTCGCTTGATCGTGGCGGACTTCCTGAAGATGACCCAGAAGCCGCTGGCCAAGCGTCTGCTGATCGCCATCCCCATGTTTATCCTTGGCTTCATCATCTCCAAGGCTGAATTCGGGGTGATCTGGCGCTACTTCGGCTGGGCCAACCAGACCACCGCCGTCATCATGTTGTGGGCTGCGGCTGCCTACCTCATCAAAGAGGGCAAGCTGCACTGGATCTGCACCATTCCCGCCATGTTCATGACCGCTGTGGTGATCACCTATCTGGCCAACGCCCCCATCGGGTTCGGGCTGGAGATGGGGACCTCCACCATCATCGGCTTGGCTGCAACGGCGGCCATTACCGTGGCCTTCCTGATGAAGTTCCGCCAACCACTGGTTAGCAATCCCAGTGAAGGGTGATGTCTGACTTGAGGTGGTAAAAAAGGGGCCAAAAGGCCCCTTTTTAATTGATAAAAAAACCAATAAAACAACTCGTTATTCCCTTAAGCTCCTATACAGCACAAGCCCTTAAGATTCCGTGCGACCTGGCGATAAATATGTGATTTTAAATTGCTTTCCCGAATATATGAATCAATGATAAAGCTGTGCTTAAAGCCAGTGGAGGTTATACATGTTCCTTGATTACTTTGCCCTTGGCCTGCTCGTCTTTGTCGCGCTGGTCATCTTCTACGGAATCATCGTGATCCACGATATTCCTTACGAAATCGCCAAACATCGCAATCATCCCCATCAGGATGCCATCCATGTTGCCGGCTGGGTCAGTCTCTTCACCCTGCATGTGTTGTGGCCTTTCCTCTGGATCTGGGCAACCATCTATCGCCCCGATCGCGGCTGGGGCTTTAACCAGCGCCTGCAAAAAGATGAAGATGATATCGCGGCCCTCAGAGAAGAGCTGGCTGAACTTAAGGGCCGTCTCAACCATATCGAACAGCAAGAGCAACAGGGATAAATCATGGACCTGCTACTGATCCTGACCTATACGGCACTCTGTGTAGCCATTTTCAAAATCTTCCGCATCCCGCTCAACAAGTGGACTGTTCCGACTGCCGCGCTGGGTGGTGTGGTGCTCATCGGCACCCTCATCATGCTGATGAACTACAACCACCCCTACTCCGAGATGGCGCGCAACTACTACCTCTCCACCCCTATCGTACCTCTGGTCAAGGGCCGGGTAGTCGAGGTGCCGGTGCAAGCCAACCAGCCGGTGAAGAAGGGCGATGTGCTGTTTCGCCTCGATGACGAGCCTTTCAGACTGAAAGTGGAGAGCCTGAGCGCCCGGCTTGATGCCAACAAGGATCAACTCAAGTCCATTGACGCCAGACTACGCTCCGCCAAACTGGACAGAGATCGCGCCAGTGACCTGATGCGCCGTGGCGTCGGCAAGCAGCGTGACCTCGACGTCACTCAGGCGAGCGTAGACGAGATCGCCGCCCAGATGGATCAGCAACGCGCCACGCTGGAAGATCTGCAGGCCCAGCTCGATGAAGCCAAATACCAGCTGGCCCAGACCGTGGTCTATGCCCCGAGCGATGGCCATGTGGTGCAGCTTGCCCTGCGTCCAGGCATGATCGCCACCCCGTTTATGTACCGTCCGGTGATGACCTTCATCCACAAAGATGAGACTGCCTATGTTGGCTGGTTCTGGCAGAACAGCATGCAGCGTCTGGCGGTGGGTGACGAGGCCGAAGTGGTGATTGACGGTATCCCCGGCAAGATCTTCAAGGGCAAGGTAACCGCCGTGATCCCGGCCATCGCCGCCGGCAACGTGCAGGCCAACGCCATGCTGCTGGATCAGACCAGCGCTATCCGCCCGGGCCGCATGCCGGTGCTCATCTCCATCACCGACCCCGAGTGGGCCAAGTATCAGGTGATTGCCGGTGCCAGCGGCCAGGCCGCCGTCTATACCGAGTATTTCCACCATGTTTCTGTAATGCGCAAAGTGCTGCTGCGCATGGCAAGCTGGATGAACTACCTCTTCCCCTTTCACTAAGCACGCAATATATTCAACGGGCTGGCATCATGCCGGCCCGCTGTTTTTGTGACGGCAAGCACCCTATAATGGCGCCACCCTGCGCCGCACCATGCCCAAACGCCACGCCCCCATGTTCGTTCTCAGACCCTATCAGACCGACGCCGTCAACGCCGTGATCAGCCACTTTCGCAAACACCCGGATCCCGCCGTGGTGGTGCTGCCCACCGGGGCCGGCAAGAGTCTGGTGATTGCCGAGCTGGCCCGCAAGGCGCGCGGTCGGGTGCTGGTGCTGGCCCACGTCAAGGAGCTGGTGGAGCAAAACCACGCCAAGTACGAGGCGTGGGGGCTCAAGGCCGACATCTTCGCCGCCGGTCTGGATCGCAAGGAGGCGAGCGCTCAGGTGGTGTTTGGCTCGGTACAGTCGGTTGCCCGCAATCTGGATGCCTTCGACGGAGCCTTTTCGCTGCTGATCATCGATGAGTGCCATCGGGTCTCGCTCGATGATGACAGCCAGTACCATCAGGTGATCGACCACCTCAAGGCCGCCAATCCGGCCCTCAAGATCCTCGGCCTCACCGCCACCCCCTATCGGCTGGGGCTGGGCTGGATCTACCGGCGCCACTACCACGGCATGGTCAAGAGCCACGGCGAGCGGCTGTTCGGCGACTGCGTGTTCGAGCTGCCCTTGCGCTTTATGGTCAAAAACGGCTACCTGACGCCGCCACGCATGGTGGATGCCCCCATCGTCCACTACGACTTCAGCAAGTTGGTGGCGCGGGAGAACGGCCTCTTCAGCGAGGCGGATCTCAACGGCGAGCTCAAGCGCCAGCAGCGGGTTACACCCCATATCCTGAGTCAGGTGCTGGAGTATGCCGCCGACCGGCAGGGGGTGATGATCTTCGCCGCCACCGTCGAACATGCCCGCGAAATTCACGGCCTGCTTGGCGCCAGAGGCCAGCAGGCGGCCCTTATCGCCGGCGAGACACCGGGGCCGGAGCGCGATGCCCTCATCAACGCCTTCAAGGCGCGCGAGCTCAAGTTTCTGGTCAACGTGGCGGTGCTCACCACCGGCTTCGACGCCCCCCATGTCGACCTTATCGTGATGCTCAGACCTACCGAGTCGGTCTCGCTCTATCAGCAGATCGTCGGGCGGGGCTTGCGCCTCTCGCCGGGCAAGGAGGATTGTCTGGTGCTCGACTACGCCGGCAACAACTTCAACCTGTTTGCCCCCGAAGTGGGGGAACCTCGCCCCCACGCCGGTACCGAGCCGGTACAGGTGCCCTGCCCCGCTTGCGGTTTTGCCAACACCTTCTGGGGCAAGACCGACGAGGATGGCAAGGTGATCGAGCACTACGGTCGCCGCTGTCAGGGGCTGTTCGAAGATGATGAGGGCAACCGCGAGGAGTGCGACTACCGCTTTCGCGCCAAGATCTGCCCCGGCTGCGGTGCGGAGAACGACATCGCCGCCCGCCGCTGCCAGAGCTGCGATCAGCTGCTGGTCGACCCTGACGACAAGCTCAAAGAGGCGCTCAATCTCAAGGATTGCATGGTGATCCGCTGTGCGGGGCTAACCCTCACAGCCGGGCGCGGCAAACAGGGGGAGCGGCTGGAGGTGACCTACCACGATGAGGATGGGCTGACCCTCAGTGAATACTTTGGATTTCACTCCCCGGGCGCACGGCGCTTGTTTCAACAGCACTTTGTGCGTCATCATTGGCCCGCCCCGGGGCTGGAGCCCGAATTTGCCACCCTGGCGAGCGTGCTGGCCGCGCAAAGCCAGTTCCGTCATCCGGATTTTGTCATCGCCCGCAAATCGGGTCGCTTCTGGCAGATAAAAGAGAAAATTTTTGATTATGAGGGTCGCTATCGTACCGCCAACTCGATGACATGATGGCGACCGGCATACATGGCATGAATTGCGTTATCCCGTCGATCCCGCATCGGCGGGTTGAATTATCAGGGTCGGCACCACTGCCGAGCCCTTCGTCACGTTAGAGGATGTTATGCAGCGGCTGTTGATTGGTTTTTGTGCTCTCTTTTCTTCTCTGGCGGCTCATGCCGCCCCGCTGACGCCCCCTCAGGGTGGCCAGTACGCCATCATGGTGCAGGGCAATAACGGCGTCGAGTTTGCCCGCCACGCCGATCAGATGATCGCCCCCGCCTCCACCATGAAGGTGCTCACTGCGCTGGCGGCCCGCCTCGAGCTGGGCGCCGATTTCCGCTTCGCCACCGACATTCAGGCCCAACCCGGAGCCAAACAGGGTGACACCATCAACGGCGATATCTGGATCAACTTCGTCGGCGACCCCACCCTCTCCCGCATGGATCTGCTGGCCCTGTTCAAGCAACTCGGCGTCACCAGCATCAAGGGCAATGTCTACGTCAACACCGGCGCCTACAACGGCTACGAGCGCGGCAACGGCTGGTCGTGGGGGGATCAGACCCTCTGCTTCGCCGCTCCCGTCTCCTCGGTCATCATCGACAAGAACTGCGCCTACGGCACCATCACTGCCACCCAGATTGGCAAACCGGCGGTGGGCAATGTAGCTACCGGCGTCCCCATCGGCATCGGTGCCGACAACGTGGAGGTGATGAGCTATGGCGATATGGCGCGCCAGTTCTGCGCACTGGAAGTGGACATGGCCAAGGGCAACTTCTACGAGCTCAAGGGCTGCATTACTCCGAACAAGGAGCCGCAGGGGCTGCGTTTCGCCATCCACGACGTGGAAGCCTGGGGCTGGGACAACATCCGCTGGGCGATGAACCGGGCCGGTATCAAGCATGATGGCCTGCTGCGGGTCACCCACAAGGCCCCGGAAGGGGCAGAGACGCTGGGTACCCACTACTCGGTCTCCCTGCCAGTGATGCTCGCCAAGATGCTGAAGAAATCGGACAACCTCTATGCCGATACCTTCCTCAAAACCGTGGGCCGTCACTACTACAACAAGCCGGGCAGCTATCGCAGCGGCACCATGGCGGTGCGCGCCATCCTGACCAAGAACGGCATCGATCTGGGCAACGCCACCCTGGCTGACGGCTCCGGTCTCTCCGCTCACAATCTCATCAGCGCCCGTCAGATGATGTCGGTGCTGAACTTCATCCAGAAAAATGATGCCGAGCTTGGCCTGATCAAGCTGCTGCCAAGCTCTCAGGTGGATGGCACCCTGGCGTGGCGGCGCAGCGTCACCGCCCCCATGATGAAGAACAAGGTCCACGCCAAGACCGGTACCATCACCGGCACCTCCAATCTGGTGGGCTTTATCGATACCGCGGGCGGCCAGCGAAAGGCGTTCGTTATGTTCCAGCGCGGCCTGTCCCAAGATCCGGCCACCCATGAGCGCTACCGTGCCAGCAAGGCGCCGTGGCCCTGGACCGTATTCGAGAAGGGGGTGCTGGAGAGCATCTATCAGCAGCAACCTATCCAGATCGCCGATGAGAGCTGAGCCAATAGGCCCACTCGAATCAGGGTATCGATAATTTCGGCTTCAAGTCGCCACGAGGCAGGGCTATGCTGTTGCCTGCCTCATATCAACGGCCATACATAAACGGCTTAAAAAACGGAGAGAAAATATGTTTGCAGTGATTTTTGGTCGCCCGGGTTGCCCCTACTGTGTCCGTGCCGTACAGATCGCCGAGCAGCTGACCGAACAGCGCGATGACTTCAAATTCCGATACGTGGATATCCATGCCGAAGGCATCACCAAAGAAGATCTGGCCAAGAGCGCCGGCAAGCCGGTCAATACCGTGCCGCAGATCTTCCTGGATGAGCAGCACATCGGTGGCTGCACCGATTTCGAAGCCTACGCCAAAGCGAATCTGGGTCTCTACCAGTAATTCTTGCAGGTCATCCCGAACGGGTTGACCGCCAGAGCGTAAAAAAATCCGGCGCCATCAGGCGCCGGATTTTTTTATTAGCGGAACTCGCACCATCCCTTGTCAGGAAGTCACAGACTGGGGTCAGGGAGTCACAGACTGGGCGGCAAAGCGCGCAATGATGGGGTTGTGATCCGAGCTGTCGGTGGCCGGTGAACTCACCTCGACCAAATCCAGATTGCGGTAGTAGAGGTGATCCAGCGGACGACCGAAGGCGGTGCGGCGCAGATCAGGCACCGGCACGGCCTCTTGCAGACCCAGCTCGTCCACCAATTTGCTTAACCAGAACTGACGCTTGTCGCTCCAGGTGTTGAAATCACCGGCCAGAATAACCGGCCCCTGATGGCGGCGCACCAAGGCAGTCAGATCGTTGAGCTGCTCGCGGAAGGTAGCCATCCCCAGCTCGAAATTGACCGCATGGATATTGATGACCATCACGCCGTCGGGATCGCCCTGCAGCGGATAGAGGCTCACCAGCCCGGATTTGGGGATGCGCAGCAAAGGCTCGGGAGAGCGCACACCACAGACGAACGCCTGCGGGGTCTTGGCCACCGTCATTACCCCGAACGACACGCCGCCCTGGGTGAAGGCTTGCAGCTGTTGCCACTGGAAATCACCGGCGCGCAGCCAGTCGAGCATATCGGGACGGGTGGCCGACTCTTGCAGCAGCACCAGATCCTGCCCCTTGGCATAACTGTCCATCCCTTCACGCCAGTTTTTGCGCTGGCCCTTGTAGAGATTCCACACCGTCACCCCGAATTCACGGGGCAGCGCCGTGGTCGCCAGCGCCACCAGCGGCGGACGCTGGCAGTCGAGTCCCGGCACAATCCCTTGAGCTGTGACCAGATGGTTCTGATCCGGCACCTCAAAACAGCCTACCAACCCCAGGGTCAGCAGGGAGGTGCCAAGAATGCGATAACTATTTTTCATTGGCTAACAACCGCCCGCCTTTGCTTTTTGTTGCGACCATCACAAACGTCATCCACGCCGACTAAGCTGATAGTCCCTGTTCCACCCAACCAGAAGGACCTTGTCTCATGGCGAAAGAACTTCGGTACAACGTGACGTTTTATGATCAACAAGGAAATTGTCATCAAGTGGAGCTGGCCACCGTCTATCAGATAAGACGGGACCCTCAATGCGATCTCTGCCTGTTTGACACCCTGCAATATGTGGGCTCGGAAGAGATGCTGGAACGCATGATACGGCAAAAAACCGGGCTTGAGCAGGAAATATCCATCATCAATGCCCGGCTGATTTAATCAGGCACTCACCGGAACCGGGCGGGATTTGCCATGTTCGTCGATGGCGACATAGGTGAAGATCCCCTCGGTCACACAGTAACGCTGGGCATCGTTTTCCCGCAGTACCGGCTTGACCCACACCTCCAGCTTGAGCTTCATGGAGCTGCGGCCAATCTTCATGCAGCGGCCGTAGCAGCAGACCACATCGCCCACCTTGACCGGACTGTGAAAGGTCATGCCTTCGACGGATACGGTACAAATACGTCCTTTTGCCAGCTCCTTGGCCATAATGCCCCCACCTATATCCATCTGGGACATGATCCAGCCACCAAAGATGTCGCCATTGGGGTTGGTATCGGCTGGCATTGCCAGGGTTCTCAGCAACAACTCCCCATCGGGGTGACGTTTTGTATCTACCATCATTACCGCCTCTCTCTCATGGATGGCGGCATGATAGGGGGCGATCACCCCCTTGGCAAACCTCAATTGCCCGAGGCGGCGAGCTCGGCAAACCAGTGGGCCGGATCGGGCCAGCGATAGTTGAATCCCATCTGCTGGCAAATCCGCTGACCGTCGATGGGCTGAAATTCACCGGCAGGCTCGATAAAGACCGGCACGGGCAATCCCTGCTGACGCGCCGCAAAGGGGTAGAACTGCTCGCGGCGCGGATGCACCGGCGCACTCAGGTTGAACACATCCCCGTCCTTGCCCCGCTCCAGCAGCAACATACAAGCCGCCACCACATCGTCCAGATGGACCAGATTGACCGACTGGGCGCCGCCATCCAGAGTCTTGCCCGCAAGGAAACGGCCGGGATGGCGATCCGGGCCATAAAGGCCGGAGGGGCGCACTATCATCACTGCCTCGAAACCGGCCGCCAGTACCGCCTGCTCCGCCGCCAGCATCCGCTCGCCACGGGCATGGCGGGGTTGGGGTTCTTCCCCCTCCTGCTGCCCTGCGCCCCACACCGAGGTGGCGCTGACAAACAGCACCCGCCGGGTGCCATTCGCTTTGGCCAACGCGCAGGCCTTTGCCACCGCCTGCGGATAGTCATCGGTCTTGCTGGGTGGTACGCAGATAACCAGCGATTCGCAGGGGATGGGCCACAGTTCTTTTTTATCAGCGACGGGCATCTCGGCAGAACCCATGTTGGCAGAGATGGTCAGCGGATAGGCAGCGATCCCCTCCCCCTGCAAACGGGCCGCCTTCTCGGCGCTGCTGACCGTCACCGCCACTGGCTTGCCTGCCGCCAGCAGGGCCCGCGCCAGCGGCAGCCCGAGCCAACCCGCCCCCAGAATGCCGATCGTCCCGGCGATATGTTGTTCTGTCATCGTCCCTTCTCCTGCTTGACACTATTTGCCCCGCAGCTTACCAGCCTTGGAATAGACTCCCAAAAATTTGATTTGTATTTTACCAATCCGTGAAATCAGTAATATTATCTAACCTTACAACTGTGGTAGCACGATTTAGTGTTGCTCTCCAATATCTATCTCTTTCATCTTGCTGGCCCGCGCCACTCCATTCAATCACTCTTATAGGCTTAGTAGTTAAATATGGGCGGAGAAGTAAATTTAAGTGTTTATCTAAGCCTGAATACCCAAACAAAATCACTTCCTCGGCTTCAGATATAGCAAACTGAAAATAATCCCAATACGTTGATAATGCGCGAGATGCGGCAATAACAGAAGGTTTATGTTTTACATGGGTCAGGACGATATGCTCACTTGCCTCATCAACGTCTATAGTCAATTGATTTCGAGATAGCTTTAGTATTTCTTGATTTCGGTTAATAAACAATGGAGAACCATGAAGATGTAAATAATATCCAAATGTTCTACCAAATCTGCGCTCAAGCGCATCTGATGAAAATCCTTGGTCTAACATTCCATCAACTAAATAGCCACTGTAACCATTAAATATATCATTATCCAAAAATGAATTATATAGCAATTTATCATAATTCAACGTAGCGACATGAGAACGAGTTTCTCTAATGAAATCAACTAAATTTTCTTCAAACTGCTCAGGCAACTCCCCATCATAATTGTGAAGTTTAGTTGCTACTTTATGTATATATTTAGCAGTGATATCTGGAAAATTTTGACCATCTTCAGTAAGCCAATGAACATCACCCTCACCAATTCTATTCAATGCCTTACAGTATGTAACCGCCTGATGCAAAGTATCTAACTCATGTTCACCTTCTGGGGCACCAGCTCGACCAAGGCATCGCTCAATTAATCGCCTTTGCTCCAATGTTAGAAAATTTTCTTTGTTCCAAATATCCTCTAGCGCAATTCTCAATGAAAAGTGATTAGGATCTAGAGCCATACCCAATCCATTTCCAAATATTATAAGTTTTCTAGCCATTTATTCCCCCTCAATTAAAAATCATCATTAATGAGTAAACCACTTACTATGCTTGAGCACGAAACATAGCCTGCACCCAACAAATAAATATATCAATTGATTTTTACGTCTTTCATATGCAATGCCAATAAAAATATTTAAAAATTGCTGTACTTGTCGCCATCAATAACTAATGCCAACAATACAAACAAGCGGGCCAATGGCCCGCTTGGTTATATTTTACTCACTCCATCCTCACACCGGCGGATGGAAATGGCTGGCTTCGCGGGTGGCCATCTCCTCGTAGGTGGCCCACTTCTGCCACGCCACTTTTTGCGCTACCTGCATCAGCCGCTCAGCCTCCTCCGGATGGCTCTGGGCCAATACCCGATAACGGGTCTCCTCCTGCCGATATTCAGCGAGGGGGATGGAGGGGCGCAGGCTGTCGAGACTGAAGGGGTTCTGCCCCGATCTGCGCAGTACCGGGTTGTAGCGCATCAGCGGCCAGTGACCAGAGGCGACGGCCCGTTTTTGCTGGGTCAGGCCAAACTCCATATCGATGCCGTGGGCGATACAGTGGCTGTAGGCGATGATCAGCGACGGGCCCGGATAGGCTTCGGCCTCACGCAAGGCCTGCAGCGCCTGCTGCGGGTTGGCACCAAAGGCGATACGGGCAACATAGACATTGCCGTAGGAGATGGCCTGCAACGCCACATCCTTCTTGGCCAGCGTCTTGCCTCCCGCCGCGAACTTGGCGACGGCGCCGAGCGGGGTCGATTTCGACATCTGGCCGCCAGTGTTGGAGTAGACCTCGGTATCCATCACCAGCACGTTCACATCGCGGCCGGAGGCAAGCACATGATCGAGCCCCGCTGAGCCGATGTCATAGGCCCAGCCATCGCCGCCGATGATCCAGACCGAACGGCGCACCAGCTGATCGATGAGTGACAGCAGCTCGCGGGCCTTGCCGGATTTCACCTCCTCCAGCCGCTCGCGCACTTGCACGACCCGGGTGCGCTGGGCGCGGATCTCCGACTCCAGCCGTTGCGGGGCGTTGATAAGCGACTCGACCAATGCCTCACCCAACTCCCCCTTCATCGCTTCAAGGGCCGCCACCGCCTGACCGTGATGCTGATCGGCGGTGAGACGAAAACCAAAGCCAAACTCGGCGTTGTCCTCAAACAGGGAGTTGGACCAAGCCGGCCCCTTCCCTTCGCCGTTCTTGGCCCACGGCGTAGTCGGCAGGTTGCCGCCATAGATGGAGGAGCAACCGGTGGCGTTGGCCACCAGCATGCGATCGCCAAACAGCTGGGTCAGCAGCTTGAGATAAGGTGTCTCGCCACAACCGGCGCAGGCGCCGGAGAACTCGAACAGGGGTTCGAGGAACTGGGCACCGCGCACCGTGGAGAAGTCCACCCGCTCGCGGGCAGGCCACGGCAGGCTCTCGAACCAGCGCAGCGCCTGCTTCTGGCCAGCCAGATGGGGGGCCTTGTCCATCATGGCGATGGCCCGCTCGCCTTCATGGCTCTCATCTGCACCGGCCCGTACCGGACAGGCCTGCACGCACTGGCCGCAGCCGGTGCAATCTTCCGGATAGAGCTGCAAGGTGTAGCGGCTGTCGGGGAAGCCCTTGGCGGTGACGGGCACCGACTGCGCTGCCTCGGGGGCGGTCGCCAGCCAGTCCTGATGGTAGAACTTGGCCCGCAGCGCCGCGTGGGGGCAGACAAAGACGCAGTTGCCGCACTGGATGCAGATATCCGAATGCCAAATCGGGATCTCGCGGGCGATATCGCGCTTCTCGAAGCGGCTGGTGGCAGTGGGGTAAGTGCCATCCACCGGCAGCATGGAAACAGGGATCAGATCGCCACGCCCCGCCAGCATCTCGCCAGTGACCCGCTGGACAAACTCGCTGCCCCCCGGAGCCAGTGGCAACGGATAGTCGCTGATCTGCTCGTCACCGGCCGGGATCGCCACCTTGCTCAAGTGAGCAAGGGTATCGTCCACCGCGGCGAAGTTGCGCGCCACCACCTCGGGCCCCTTGCGGGCATAGCTCTTCTCGATGCTCTCCTTGATCAGCGCAATCGCCTCATCCCGCGGCAAGACTCCGGCCAGCGCGAAGAAGCAGGTCTGCATGATGGTGTTGATGCGATTGCCCATGCCGTTCTGCTCGGCCACCCGATCCCCGTCGATGCAGTAGAGCTGGATATTGAGGGCGCGAATACGGGCGCGCAACCGCTCGGGCAGCTGGCCCCACACCTTGTCCGCCTCATAGGGGGCATTGAGCAGCAGGGTCGCCCCTTCGGCGGCGTGTTCCAGCAGATCGACCGATTCGACAAAGCCCCACTGGTGGCAGCCGATAAAGCTCGCCTGCTCGATAAGCCAGGGGGCATCGATGGGCTCGGGGCCAAAGCGCAGGTGGGAGACGGTGCGCGAGCCCGACTTCTTGGAGTCGTAGACGAAGTAGCCCTGAGCGTGGAAGCCCTCCAGCTCGCCGATGATCTTGATGCTGTTCTTGTTGGCGCCCACAGTGCCGTCGGCACCGAGGCCGAAGAAGAGCGCCCGCACTCGGCTGGCGGGCTCCAGATCACCGATGGGATGCCAGGCCAGACTGAGGCCCGACACATCATCGACGATCCCCACCGTAAAGCGGGGGCGCGGCGCATCGGATGCCAGCTCCTCGAATACCGCCGCGCACATGGCGGGGGTGAACTCTTTGGAAGAGAGGCCGTAGCGACCGCCGCTGAGCCAGGGTAGCCGCTTGATAAGGCCGCGCTGCAAGCCGTCGATCAGTGCGCTCTGCACATCCAGCAGCAGCGGCTCGCCGCCCGCCCCCGGCTCCTTGGTGCGATCCAGCACCGCCATGCGTCGCACACTCGCGGGCAGGGCATCCAGCAGCGCCTGTACCGGGAAGGGGCGATAGAGACGAATGACCAGTACCCCTGTCTTGCGATCCTGTTGGTTGAGCCAATCCACTGTGGTGCGGGCGGTGGCCGCCCCCGAGCCCATCAGCACGATGACGTCGGTGGCATCGGGCGCGCCGTGGTATTCCACCAGCCGGTAGTGGCGACCGGTCAGCTCGCCGAGATTGTCCATGCACTGCTGCACCCGCGCCGGTACCGCTTCGTAGAAGGGGTTGACGCTCTCGCGGGACTGGAAATAGGTATCCGGGTTCTGGGCGGTGCCGCGCATCACCGGATGATCCGGGTTGAGCGCCCGGGCACGGTGAGCCCGCACCCAGTCGTTGTCGATAAGGGCGCGAATTTCATCCCGATGCAGCGAGGTGATCTTGTTCACCTCGTGGGAGGTACGGAACCCGTCGAAGAAGTGGATAAAGGGCACCCGGCACTGCAGGGTGACACTGTGGGCGACCAAGGCCAGGTCCTGCGCCTCCTGCACCGAGCCGGAGGCGAGCATGGCAAATCCGGTGCTGCGCGCCGCCATCACATCCTGATGGTCACCAAAAATCGACAGCCCCTGCGCCGCCAGCGAACGGGCCGCCACATGGAACACCGCCGAAGTCAGTTCACCGGCGATCTTGTACATGTTGGGCAGCATCAGCATCAGCCCCTGACTGGCGGTGAAGGTGGTGGCCAGCGCCCCCGCCTGCAGGGCGCCGTGTACCGTGCCGGCCGCCCCCCCTTCACTCTGCATCTCCACTACGGTGGGGATGTTGCCCCACAGGTTGGTTTGTCCCTCCGCCGCCCAGGCATCGGCCAGTTCGGCCATGGTCGAGCTCGGGGTGATGGGGTAGATGGCACACACTTCGCTCAGCTGGTAGGCCACCCGGGCCGCGGCTTCGTTGCCGTCGACCATGATCAGTTCATGTTTCATTGGGACTCCTCCGGTTGGCGCAGCTCGATGGCGTGACAAGGGCATTGGTCGTGGCAGGCACCGCAGCCGGTGCAGCGCTCGGCATCCACCTGATACCCCTTGCCCGGCCCCAGCTTGGCGATGGCCTGCTCGGGACAACTGCCGTAGCAGCCGTCGCACTCGAAGCAGTTGCCGCAGGAGTAGCAGCGCGCCGCCTCGTAACGGGCAGCAACCTCATCCAGCCCGCCGATGATCTCGCCAAAGTCATCCCGCGCCCACGCCGGTTTGACCGGCTGACTGCTGGCCGGGGCGTGGGTCTGGAACCAGAGTTGCAGCTGTTCCGGCCCCACCAGCGGGTAGGAGACCATCTTTTGGTAGTGGCGACCGCGCAGCCAGGCATCCATATGGCGCGCCGCCTTCTTGCCATGGCCGGTGGCGATGGTGACGGTGCGCTCGGAGGGCACCATGTCGCCGCCCGCAAACAGACCCGGCACATCCGTCATCAGGTTGCCCGCCACCTGTACGACCCCCTCCTTGTTGACCCGCACGCCGGGGATACTCTCCAGCACCGAGAGATCGACCTCCTGACCAAGCGCCAGAATAAGGGAGTCCGCTTCGAGGGTTTCAAACTTGCCGGTGGGCACAGGCTTGCCCTCGGCATCCAGCGCCATCACCTCCACCTCGATATTGGTGCTGTCGAGCTGGCGGATGCTGCGCAGCCAGTTGATCTTGATCCCCTCCTCCTCGGCCTCATCGGCTTCAAAGGCGTGAGCAGGCATATGGTCCCGGTCGCGGCGGTAGATAATCATTGCCTCTTCAACGCCCAAACGGCGGGCGGTACGGGCCGCATCCATGGCGGTGTTGCCACCCCCATAAATCGCTACCCGCCGTCCCAGTTTGGGGGGCGGCAAGCCCTGCTCTTCGGCCAGACTGGCCTGTTCGAGGAAGCTCACCGCATCGAGGATCTTGCCCGCTTCCCGGGCCGGAATATCGACCCGCTTGGCCAGATGGGCACCGATGGCCATAAAGACGGCATCAAAGCCCCCCTCGTCGCGCTCGCGCAGCACATCCTCCACCTTGTGGTTGAGGGTCAGCGTCACTCCGGCCGCCACGATGCGGGCCACCTCCCGATCCAGAACGTCGCGGGGCAGACGGTAGGCGGGAATGCCGAAACGCAGCATGCCGCCAGCAAGCGGCCCCGCTTCGCGGATCTCCACCTGATGGCCGAGCCGATTGAGGTGCCAGGCGCAGGAGAGACCTGAGGGACCGGCGCCAATGACCAGCACCTTCTTGCCGCTGGCAGGGGCAGGTGACGCAGGCTGCCAGCCACGGGCCAGCGCCTCGTCGCCGAGGAAACGCTCGATGGCATGGATGGAGACGGATTCATCCACCTGACCGCGGTTGCAGGCGCTCTCGCAGGGGTGATAGCAGACCCGGCCATGAATGGCGGGCAAGGGGTTCTCTTCGATCAGGGTCTGCCAGGCCGCCTCAAAACGGCCGGCCTGCGCCAAAGAGAGCCAGGCCTGGATATTTTCTCCGGCCGGGCAGGCGTGATTGCAGGGTGGCAGGGCTGGCCGCCAGACGGGTAGCCGGGTACGCACCGGGCCTGTTCCCGTTTTCAGGGAGAGATCCGGCAATGGGGTCATGTCCAGTTGTTTGCTCATACATTGCTTTCTTCTTTTTGTGTGACAGGCCCCACCCGATGGCGCTTGATACCGTGTAGCCGAAGCGGACGGTGGCCGGATGGGGAAGAAGCGAAAGCGTTAGAAACTGGGAACTGAGTCGATAATGGCCGCTTTTTTGTACTGATTAGCGAATCAGGATCAAAAAATGTTGCACTTTATGGTTCATAGAGACCAGAACGTGACTCAAGTAACATCTTCTCCAGCTGACCGCTGGCTTTCAGTTTGGCGAGCCCCCGATTGAAGGTTTTGATCAATTCGTCAGCGTTGGCGCGCTTGCGGCTGATCAGCAGGTGACCTTCGACCTTCATCACGGGTTTTGAATGGGTTGCAAAGAGATCGACCGTGCTGGCCGGGTAGAACTGACGCAGGGAGTAGTAGCCGACATCGATGTTCTCCAGCGTCAGATCGGCGCGGCCGGAGAGCAGCAGATCGAAACTCTGGCGCAGCCGGGTGACGAGCTGCACCTGCAGCGGCACCTGCGCGATGGCTGCAAAAAAATCTGCATTGTAGGTATAGCCACTGACCGCAGCCAGCTTGCGATCCGCCAGATCCTGATAGCCACGCCATTCCAGCGGATCGGACTTGAGATAGAACCAGACGTAGGTCTCGCTCAGGATGGGATCGCTGTAGAGATGGGTTTTGCGCCGCTCGCTCGACTCATACCAGTGGACTGTGCCATCCACCACCCCCTCCTCCGACAAGCGAAAGGCCCGCTTCCAGGGCAAAAACTGAAACTTGACGCTCACCCCCTCACTCTTGAACGCCTCGCTCACCACATGAGGGATAAGCCCCTGATATTTCAGCGTCTCGGAGCAGTAAGGGGGATACTCTCCCGTGGTCAGGGTCAGCTCCTGCGCCCAGAGCCCGTGGCAAAAAAGGCTCCCCGCCAGCAACCAGCTTATTTTCATCCCGATGCCCTCTTGTTCTCTTTTCCCAACTATAGACCGCCCCCTTGAAAGGATTGCCGGATCGTCGGGGAACCGTTATGTTCCCCTTTTTCCAGGCGATCGCGCCGCGTCACAAGGATATGAAGATGCCCAGGCTAGACAGCATTCACCTCTACCCCATCAAATCGACTGCAGGTATGCCGCTGGCTCGCGCCCGGGTGACCGAAGAGGGACTGGCAGGGGATCGCCGCTACATGGTGGTCAAACCGGACGGCACCTTTATCACCGCCCGAACCCATCCCCAACTGCAACAGGTCGTGGCCACCCCCATCGAAGGGGGCTTGCAACTGCGCTATCCGGGCTTTGAACCCCTCACCCTGCAAGAGACCGACTTCAGCCGCGCCCCGCAAGCTACCGGAGTCTGGAGCGACCGTTTCACCGCCCTGCACACCGACCCAAAAGCCGATGGGTGGCTAAGCCGGGTGGCAGGGGAGACGGTGCAGCTGCTCTGGCTGGGTGAAACCTCTGATCGCTTTCGCGAGAAGACCGGCACCCGGGTCAGCTTTGCCGACGGTTATCCGCTGCTGCTGATAAGCCAGGCTTCCCTTGAGGATCTCAATCTGCGCTCCGATGCGCTGCACCAGATGAGCCAATTCCGCACCAATCTGGTGGCAAGCGATACCCAGCCCTTCGAGGAGGACAGCTGGGTGCGCATCCGCATCGGTGAGGTGGAATTTAAAGTGGTCAAGCCCTGCAGCCGCTGCATCATGACCACGGTGGAAGCGGGCACCGATCGCTTCAACGCCCTGAAAGAGCCGCTGGCCACCCTCACCCGCTACCGCCGTGGCGAGGATGGCGAGGTCTACTTCGGCCAGAATCTGGTGGCGCTGAACGAGGGATGGATTGAGGCAGGCAGCGAGATCGAGGTGCTGGAGCGCACCCGTCCGGTGGTCTATCCCGCCGCCGCTCCGAAGAAGCGGGAGCTGGTCTGCGTGGCCCGCGAACCGCTGGCGCGGGATCTGGAGACCTTCTGGTTCGAAGCAGCCGATGGCGAGCCCCTGCCCGACTACCTGCCGGGCCAGCATCTGCCCATCAGCCTCGATATCAAAAACGAGCGGATCCAGCGGCGCTATACCCTGAGCTCTACGCCGGATCACCCAGAGCGTTACAGCATCAGCGTCAAAAAGGTGGAGGGGGGTCGTATCTCCCACTGGCTGCACCAGCAGTTGCAGGTGGGCGACCGGCTGCTGGCCGCCAACCCCGCTGGCGAGTTTCACTTAGGGTCCGAGCGTAACCTCCTGTTGCTCTCCGCAGGCTCCGGCGTCACCCCCATGCTGGCGATAGCCCGCGCCCTGGCCATTCGCGGGGAGCTGGAAGAGGTTCACTTTATGCACCTGTGCCGCAGCGAAGCGGACATTCCCGCCGCCAGCGAACTGCACGCCATGGCGCAGCAGGGCATGACCCTCACCATTATCCTGAGCCAGCCGGACAATCACTGGCAGGGGCTGCAAGGGCGACTCAATGATGAGCATCTGCAACTGATCAAAGGGCTGGCCGGACGGGAGGTGTTTATCTGCGGCCCCCACGGCTTTATGGCCGATGCTGCCGCCAGAGTCGCAGCCCTCGGCGTTCCGGCCGCACGTATCAAACAGGAGAGTTTTGGCGGCGCCATTCTCTCGGTGGCCCGCCCCCATCAGGCGGTACAACTGCGTATCGGCGACCAAGCCTTTACCGGCAACAATCAGGGCACTGTGCTGGATCAGGCCAACAAGCAAGGTGTAGAGCTGCCATGGAGCTGCCGCGCCGGGATCTGCGGCAGTTGCAAACAGACGCTGATCTCGGGCGAGGTGGATCACCCCGACGCCCCCGCCATCACCGCCGCCGAGCGGGCCGAGGGCAAGATCCTTGCCTGCTGCGCCGTGCCGCTCACCGACCTTGAAATCCTATGATCGGGTGATCGGGCCGCATTAACTCACGCCACCCCAGATGACCGGGGAATTGACCCCGGTCATCTTTATCCACACTTGTTCACCTGATCCGCCCTTAATTTGTCCCCACCGCCTTCATCAGTGAGTTTCCCTTCCTATACTCTCAGAGCAAAAAGCCTTGCCAGCCATTGACTTGGCGATGCTCCATACGACACTCCGCCATAGGGAAAGGACGCCCATACCATGGAACAGAACAAGCCCGCCTTTCAGCTCAACCTGCTGCTATCCGTCATCACCCTGATCCTGCTGTCACTGGTGTTTTTCGCCTACAGCTGGGCGGGTAAACAACTGGAAGAGAGTTATCGACAACAATATGTCTCCTACCTGCTGGCCGACGAACTGCGCCAATCCTCCGATGATCTGACCCGACTCGGGCGCACCTACGTCATCACCAAGGATCCAGCCTACGAGCAGCAGTACATGCGGATCCTGGCCATTCGCAACGGCGAACAGCCGAGGCCGGATGGCTACAACCGTATCTACTGGGACTTTGTCGCCGCCAACGGCCAGAATCCCCGCCCCGACAGCAATGTTCGCCGTGGCCTGATCGACCTGATGAAGGATGCCGGTTTCACCGACGGTGAGCTCGCCAAATTGAACGAGGCCAAAAACAACTCGGATGCACTGGTCAACACCGAGGTCGCCGCCTTCAAGCTGGTGCAGCAGAGCGATGGCGACCTGGTTGCCAACCAGCAAAAAGCCATCGCCATGATGCATGACAAGGCCTATCACCAGAACAAGGGGCGCATCATGTCCCCCATCGATGACTTCTACGTGATGATGGAGCAGCGCAACCATGAGGCAGTCGAGAGCGCCATCGCCAATACCGACATGCTGCGCTATCTCTTTATCGCCCTCGGTCTGGTGTTGATGTTCTTCCTCTGGCGCACCTATCGCTCCCTGCTCGATCTGGTGGGCACCTCGGTCGAACAGCTCAAGACCGATCTCCATATGATGGCGGAAGGGGACTTCTCGCGCCCCATCAAGGTGCCGCCAGGATCGAAAGAGAGCCTGATCGGCCTGCTCGGCGGCATGCAGACCACCCTCAAAGGGATCATCGCCAAGGTCTCCCACTCCACCGAGGAGCTGTCCCACTCTGCCGACAGCATCGCCCAGATCGCCGAGCAGACTGCCCAGTTTGCCACCGATCAGCAAACCAGCACCCAGACCATGGCCGCCGCCATCGAGGAGCTGGTAGTGAGCATCAGCCACCTCTCCGACAACGCCACCCATGCCGACGAGCTGAGCAAGGTCTCCGCCAATACCCTGGAGGAGGGGTCAGGGGTCATTAAAGAGACGCTTGGCAGCATCGAGAATATCTCCACCACGGTGGGGGATGCAGCCAGCACCATCTCCGAGCTCAACGGCCATACCCAGCAGATTTCGGAGATCATCGGGGTGATCCGCGGCATCGCCGATCAGACCAACCTGCTGGCTCTCAACGCGGCCATCGAGGCGGCGCGGGCCGGTGAACAGGGTCGCGGCTTTGCGGTGGTGGCCGACGAGGTGCGCAATCTGGCCAGCCGCTCGGCGGCCTCAACCCAGCAGATCACCGGGATGATCAGCAAGATCCAGAGCGGGGCGGATGCCTCCATCCGCAGCATGGAAAATACGGTCAACAACGTCTCTCGCGGGGTCACGCTGGCCAACCAGACCGGCGAGGCGATCGCCAGCATCCAGAGCCACGCCTCCAACCTCACCGGCCTGATGGGGGAGATCAGCCACACCCTACGCGAGCAGTCCACCGCCGCCAACGAGGTGGTCTCTACCGTCGGCAACATCACCTCCCTCTCCGAGCAATCGGGGGATGCCGCCCGTCACGTGTCGCAAGAGGCGGCCAAGCTCAAGCAGCTGTCACGGGTACTGCGCCAGGAGATGGGGCACTTCAAGCTTTAAAGAACGCTGAAAAGCAAAACGGCTGCCCGAAGGCAGCCGTTTTTTATTCGGGGTCATCTCCCGTCATTCAGCATCTATCAACCACGCAGGGCGGCGATACGCTGCTCGATGGGCGGGTGGCTCATGAACAGCTCGCTCATGGAGCGCTTGCCGTTGATGCCAAAGGCCATCATGGAGCCTTCCAGCTGCGGCTCGGCACCGCGGGAGAGGCGCTCAAGGGCGGCAATCATCTTGTCGCGACCAGCCAGCTTGGCGGCACCGGCATCGGCACGGAACTCACGCTGACGGCTGAACCACATGACGATGATGGAGGCCAGAATGCCGAACAGCATCTCCAGCACGAACACGGTGATCATGTAGGCAAAACCGCCGGTGCTGCTGCTCTCTTCCTCGTTGTTGGAGCTGAAGAAGTTGCTGATCACGCCAGCCACGATCCGGGCGAAGAACATCACGAAGGTGTTCACTACACCCTGGATCAGGGTCAGGGTCACCATGTCGCCGTTGGCCACGTGGCTCACCTCGTGGGCCAGTACCGCTTCCGCCTCGTCACGGCTCATGCTGTAGAGCAGGCCAGAGGAGACCGCCACCAGCGAATCATCGCGGCGAGCACCGGTCGCAAAGGCGTTCATCTCGGGAGAGTCGTAGATCCCCACTTCCGGCATCTTGATACCCGCTTCGCGGGCCTGACGGGCCACAGTGCTCACCAGCCAGTGCTCGGTCTCGTTACGGGGTTGCTCGATGACCTGGACGCCATAGCTGCGCTTGGCCATCCACTTGGACATCAGCAAGGAGATAAAGGAACCCCCAAAACCGAACACGGCACAGAACACCAACAGCCCGGAAATGCTGGACTTGTTGATCCCCAGAACCGAGAACAGGATATTGAGTACCACCCCCAGCACCAGCATGACGGCCAGGTTGGTCACCAGGAATAGCATAATTCGCTTCATATAGACTCCTTGTGAAGATAAGGGACATGACCGAGGATCACTCGGGATCCCCACCTGATCATGTTAATGTCGACATTCTAGGGAGATTCGATGAATGTTCGCTGAATATGCCGTCAAAGTAGCGGCGAGATATCGAGACGTCCCTGCAAATCGGCTTCAAGCGGATTGTTTATAAACGGAATTTCGCCGAGGAAGGGGGCTGGCAGCAAGCCCCTCAGGGTGTCCAGATTTTCCTGATAATGGCTCATGGAACCATGGAGCCGATTAATTACCCACCCCGCCACCGGCAGCTGATCATTGCGAATGGCGGCAAAGGTGAGCAGCGCATGGTTGAGGCAACCCAGCTTGGCCCCCACCACCATGATCACCGCCATGTTCTCCTGTTTCACCCAGTCCGACAGCAAATGCTTGCGATCGAGCGGCAGATACCAGCCCCCCGCCCCTTCCACTACCGCCAGCTCGGCCCCGGCCTGTTCAATCTTGCGTAGCCCCTCGCTCAACCCCTGCATGGTGATAGGCTGGCGTGCCTCGCTGGCGGCGATGTGGGGCGCAATCGGCGGCTCATAGGCGAACGGATTGACCACCTCATAGGGCAGCGGCAGACTCGCCGCCTCCTGCAACAGAACGGCATCCAGGTTGCGCAGCCCGTCCGGAGTGCGGGCACATCCGGCCGAGACCGGCTTGTAACCCGCGCACTTGATTCCCTGTGCGCTGAATTCACGCAGCAGGGTGCGCGCCACCAGCGTCTTGCCCACATCGGTATCGGTGCCGGTGATAAAGAATGATTTCATACGGTTCTCTCCTTGGCAGGGCCCGTTGACTACCCTGCACACAATGCGATTCCCGGCGCTCAGCAAGGCTTGCTGAGACGGCCGAGGCACACCCGATAACTGGCGACCAGCCTGCCATCGGGCTGGCGAAACACCTCATACGCCTGCGCCAGCTGCTGCAATCTGGCGCGACCACTCAGACCGGCCGGGGCGGCACTCCCCTGATTGTCATTGACCTGATTGGCCCCAATCCCCTTGAGATCGCGCAACAACTGCGGCAATTCAAGATAGGCGAGATCCCAGGTGATACAACGCAGCTCGGGAGCAACTACCCCGGCGCTAGCCAGCGCCTGCTCCAATTGTGGCAGGCTGAGGAAGCGATTGACATGGGCGCGACCATCAAGCTGCTGCCAGGCGGCTCGCAACTGCCAGAGCGACTCATCGAGCAGGGTCGAGAAAAAGATCTGGCCGCCCGGTTTGACCACCCGCAGCAGCTCGCCAAAAGCCTGGGCCGGACGCTCGCACCACTGCAACGCGAGGCTGGAGAATACCCAGTCAAAGGCATTGTCGGCAAAGGGGAGTTGCTCGGCATCGCCGCACACCAGTCGGGCCCCGCTGCCACGCAAGGCCGCCTGCGCCAGCATGCCGGGGGCGAGATCCAGCCCCACCAGCTGGTGACAACGGTTCGCCAGTTGGGGCAAGAAAAAGCCGGTGCCGCAGCCCAGATCCAGCCCGCTCACCGTCAGATCAGTGCCAACCAGCCTGTCTGGCATCCATTCCAACAGCGACTGACCCACCTCCTGTTGAAAGCGGGCATGGGCGTCGTAGTGACGAGCCGCCGCCCCGAAACGACGGGCAAGCTGCGCCTTGTCCACCGTTTGAAAACGCTCAGCCATGGCAAGCCTCCCCAAGCGTTGTAACTGCAGGGCAGACCCCCAAGGCATCGAGCAAGCGATCCACATCCTGCTCGCGGTGAGCCGCGCTCAGGGTAATACGCAGCCGGGCCGTACCGACTGGCACAGTGGGCGGGCGGATGGCGCTCACCCAGACGCCGCGTTCCCGCAGCCGTTCTGCCAGTTGCAGGGCAACACTGCTCTCCCCCACCAGCAACGGCTGGATCGGGGTATCGCTCGCGCCAAGCTGCCAACCCTGATCCTTTGCCCCTTGCCGGAAGCGAGCGATCAGCTGGCCAAGATGGGCGCGGGACTCATCAGCCGCGCGCACCAGTTCGATGCTCTTGCTGACCGCGCAAGCCTGCGCGGCGGGCATATGGGTGCTGTAAACATAGTGGCGGGCGAAGTTGACCAGATACTCCACCAGCTCGCGACTGCCACCGACAAAGGCACCGGCAACCCCGAGCGCCTTGCCAAAAGTGCCCATCTGGATGTGTACGCTGGCAGGAGGAACCCCCTGCGCCGCCAGAGTGCCGCGCCCCTCGGGCCCCTGCACGCCGAGGCCGTGGGCATCGTCGATCATCAGCCAGTTGCCGCTCCGGGCTGCCAATGCCGCGAGTTCACCCCAGGGGGCCTGATCCCCGTCCATGCTGAACACCCCCTCCGAGACGATGAGCCCGCGATTTGGCTCAAGCTGCCGTTCAAGGGCCGCCATATCGTTGTGGGCAAAACGCTTCATCTTGCAAGGGAGCTGGCAGCCCATCTCCTGCAAAGAGGCGTGGTTGAGTTTGTCCTGCCACAGCAGGTGTTCCTTGCCGAGCAGCGCTTTGAGCACCGCCTGATTGGCGGAAAAACCGCAATTGAAGAGCAGTACCGCCTCCACCCCGAGCCACTCGGCCAGAGTCTCCTCAAGCTGTTGGTGGGCATGACTGTAACCGGTCACCAGCGGCGAGGCGCCGGAGCCCGTGCCATAGCGCTCAATCCCCGCGTTGAAGGCGGCCTTGATGGCGCCGTGATCCGCCAGTCCCAGATAGTCGTTGGCGGAAAAGTTGAGGTAGTCGCGCCCCGCTACCCTGAGTCGCCCGCCACTCGCCCCGTCGGTCGCGATGCGGTTGCGCAGCAGGCTCGCCTGCTCGCGCTCGGCCAGCGCCGCGCCCAGCGCAAAGGGGCCCGTTACTGCAGGGCCCTTCATGACCTGGTGGCCCCAGCACGGGGGCGGGTGGCGTCATAAAACATCTCGGTGGGTTCGCTCTGGCGGCTCACCTCGGCCAGCAGCTCCTCTTCCTGGACCTGATCCGGTTTCTGGGCCCGCTGGGCGGGGCGAATACCGAGCCGCTTGAACAGCTGCATGTCGCTGTTCTCGTCCGGGTTGGGGGTGGTCAGCAGTTTGCAGCCGTAGAAGATGGAGTTGGCCCCGGCCATAAAACACATGGCCTGCATCTGCTCATTCATCTTCTCCCGCCCGGCGGAGAGACGCACATGGGAGGCGGGCATCATGATCCGCGCCACCGCGATGGTGCGGATAAATTCGAACGGATCGAGGTTCTCCTCGTTCTCCAGCGGCGTCCCCTTCACCTTGACCAACATGTTGATGGGCACGCTTTCGGGGTGCCGCGGCAGGTTGGCGAGCGCCATCAAGAGGCCCGCCCGATCTTTGGCCTGCTCGCCCATACCGACGATGCCGCCGGAGCAGACCTTCATACCGGCGCCGCGCACATGTTCAAGGGTATCAAGCCTGTCCTGATAGGTGCGGGTGGAGATGATCTCGCCGTAAAACTCAGGCGAGGTGTCGAGGTTGTGGTTGTAGTAATCGAGCCCCGCAGCGCCAAGACGCGCCGCCTGATCGGCGGTGAGCATCCCCAGGGTCATGCAGGTCTCCATCCCCAGCCCGCGCACCTCCTCAATCATCCGGATGATGTAGGGCATGTCCTTCTCTTTGGGGTTGCGCCAGGCCGCCCCCATGCAAAAGCGTGACGAGCCATTGGCCTTGGCTTCGCGGGCCCGCTCCAGCACCTTCTCCACCTCCATCAACCGCTCGGCTTCGAGCCCGGTGTGGTAACGGGCACTCTGGGGGCAGTATTTGCAATCTTCCGGGCAGGCGCCGGTCTTGATGGAGAGCAAAGTACTCACCTGCACTTCATTCGGGTCAAAGTGGGCGCGGTGGACGGTCTGGGCCTGAAACAGCAGATCGTTGAATGGCAGGGCAAACAGGGCCTGAACCTCGGCGAGGGTCCAGTCATGACGAAGGGCGTGACCGCCCGTGGTGAGAGCATTCATACATGGCTTCCGGTTGTTATTAGTGGGATCCTGCGCCCGCCATCTTGGGATGGACGGCCACAGAACCCGCCGCCGGGCCTGCGCGCTCAGGGTGATGCGCAGTGCCAAGTGGCTGAAATTGTTGGCTAGTGTAGAGAGCACGCGTAGACTGTCAACACCGACCAGATCAAACCAATTGACAACAGAACAACAAATGACCAATCAAGAATTCGACCTGCACCACATCTGGCACCCCTATACCTCCCTCACTCACCCCCTGCCCTGCTATGAAGTGGCCAGCGCCAAAGGGGTGCAGATCACTCTCAGCGACGGCCGTGAACTGGTCGATGGCATGAGCTCCTGGTGGGCTTGCGTGCACGGCTATCAGGTGCCGGAACTGGACGCCGCCGCCACCGCCCAGCTCGGCAAGATGTCCCACGTGATGTTTGGCGGCCTCACCCACGCTCCGGCGGTCGAGCTCTGCCGCAAACTGGTGGAGATCACTCCTAAGGGGCTTGATCGGGTATTTCTGGCCGATTCCGGCTCGGTGGCAGTGGAAGTGGCGCTCAAGATGGCCCAGCAGTACTGGCACGCCAAGGGAACGCCAAGAGCCAAATTTGTCGCCCTGCGCAGCGGCTATCACGGCGACACCTTTGGCGCCATGAGCGTCTGCGATCCCGATGGCGGTATGCATGAGCTCTACAAGGGATTCCTGCCGGAACACTATTTTGTCGATGCGCCCAGCTGTCGCTTCCACGCCGAGTGGGATGAACAGTGCGTGGTGGAGCTGGCGACACTCATGGCCGATCATCACGAGGAGATCGCCGCCATCGTGCTTGAGCCCATAGTGCAGGGCGCTGGCGGCATGCGCTTCTATCACCCCCGCTATCTGCAGTGGGTACGCGCCCTGTGCGACGAATTCGGCGTGCTGCTGATTGCTGACGAGATTGCCACCGGCTTTGGCCGCACCGGCCAGCTGTTTGCCTGCGACTGGGCGGGGATCAGCCCCGACATCATGTGTCTGGGCAAGGCGCTCACTGGCGGCTACCTCACCCTCTCGGCGACCCTGACCACCGAGCATGTTGCCCGCACCATCTGTGACGGCAAGGCGGGGGTCTTTATGCACGGCCCCACCTTTATGGGCAACCCGCTCGCCTGCGCGGTGGCCAACGCCTCTATCGATCTGCTGCTCGCCTCACCGTGGCAGGAGCGAGTGCGCACCATCGAGCATCAGCTGCGTACCGAACTGGTAGAGCTGACCCTGCACCCGGCGGTCGCGGATGTGCGAGTGCTCGGCGCCATCGGGGTGGTGGAGATGAAAGAGAGGGTGGATGTGGCGCGCATCCAGCGCAAGTTTGTCGAACTGGGCGCCTGGATCCGCCCCTTTGGCAAGCTGATCTACCTGATGCCCCCCTTCGTCATCACCCCTGAAGAGTTGAGGGTATTGACCGGCGCCATCCGTCAGGCCATCACCGAGGGCGAGTTTTAATGCATACAGCGGGCGGCCATCGCTGCCGCCCGTTTGGCTACCCGCATTTGATATATAAAGAGGGCAACTTTATCCACTTCAGTGCGCTTTCACTTGCCGTAATGTGAGCAAAACACCAGACCTGAGGCCTCAAGAGGGGTAAACTGCTGCGGTTTTACCATCAAGAAAGACTGCTCATGCGCCTCTCCATTGCTGCCAAAATCAACTTTTTCCTGCTCTTCATCTTCTCCATGGTACTGGTCTTCTCCGCAGCCTATCAGGCGGTGCGCGAGCGCGATCTCATCCTGACGCTCATCAAGGAGCAGAGCCGCGAGCAGACCGAAGCCTACTTTGATGGCCTCAACATGCTGATGCTGACCGGCAAGATGGATGCCCGCGATACTCTGCGCGGCAAGTTTCTCGACCACGCCCATGTGGAGGATGCACGCATCGTTCGTGGCGACGCGGTGAGCAAACAGTTCGGGCCGGGACGGGAGACCGAACAGGTAAAGGATGAGTTTGATGAGCTGGCTCTGGCGGGCAAAGGGAGTCTGGAGGTGGTGCACAACGGCATGCACAGCCGTCTGGTGGTCACCCGACCGCTGCTGGCCAAGAAGGATTTTCGCGGCACCGACTGCACCAGCTGTCATCTGGTGCCGGAGAACACTGTGTTAGGAGCGGTGCGCTTTGACTACTCCCTCGATTCGCTGTTTACCCGAGTCGAACAGAATATCCTCACCTCGGCGCTGATCCTCACCGGCATCTTCGGGATGGGACTGCTGCTGACCCTCTGGGTCATCCGCACCTGGATCGTGCGCCCCCTCAACCAGTTGACCCGCTCCATGGAAGAGGCCACCGACCTGCACGACTTCGGTCACCGGCTGGAGGGGGATGACGGCGACGAGATTGGCCGGGTGGCGGTGGCCTACAACCAGATGCTCGACAGTGTGGAGCGCCAGCTCGGCAAACGCACCAAGGCCAGCAGGCAGGAGCCGGATCAGCCCCGCTAAGACGAACGCTTAACCGACGTAGTAGAAGAGCAAGCTGGCGATCAGCACCAATAGCAGGATGGCCAGATTGACATGCCGGGAGTCATCCTGACGGCGGCTGCGCTTGCGCTCCAGCAGCAACACCGCCAGCGTCAGGGCGCAGCAGCTCCAGAGCCCGTAGACCAACCAGGGGGTAAGGGCCGGGTCCCAATAATCGCGCACCTCGATCCCGCCATAGACCAGAAAACCGTAGGCAATTTCGGGCCGGGCATAGTGGTAAAGGGAGAGCAGCACGATAAAGCCGCCCCAGCAGAGCATCACCAGCCCCTGCAACACCCGTGTCAGCCAATCTGGCCCATGCCGCCGATCTTTCACCCACCTCTCCTGCGCCCGTGACACTCTTGTTGAGTGAACCATGCCGAAAACCCCACCAGAGTCCGACATTTTTGCTTGTTTATCAAACCCGCGCGGGTAAGATTGACGGCTTAGTCTGCCATGGTGGGCCATCTGTGCCCGGGCCAGACTCCCTAGTGTTGCAAATAGCGCTGCAAGAACAAGCTGGAGACAATATTTCGATGACGCACGCATCCGTAGTAGATGTGCTGGCCGGTAAGTATCCGGTCGGCACCACCCAAACTGTCAAAGGGTGGATCCGGACTCGCCGTGATTCCAAGGCGGGGATCTCATTTTTGGCCATTTCCGATGGCTCCTGTTTCCATCCGGTACAGGCAGTTGTCCCCAATACCCTGGCCAATTACGAGAATGAAGTGCTGCGTCTGACCACTGCCTGCTCCGTGGAAGTGACCGGCGTGGTTGCCGCCTCTCAGGGCAGCGGCCAGGCTTTCGAACTGCAGGCGACCGAGGTGAAGGTAGTCGGCTGGGTCGAAGATCCGGACACCTACCCGATGGCTGCCAAGCGCCACAGCATCGAATACCTGCGTGAACAGGCCCACCTGCGCCCGCGTACCAACATCGTTGGCGCCGTGACCCGCGTTCGTCACTGCCTGGCGCAAGCCATCCACCGCTTCTTCCACGAAGAGGGTTTCCTCTGGGTTGCGACCCCGCTCATCACCGCTTCTGACACCGAAGGTGCCGGCGAGATGTTCCGCGTCTCCACTCTGGACATGGAAAACCTGCCGCGCACCGACGCCGGCAAGGTGGACTACAACGAAGATTTCTTCGGCAAAGAGGCTTTCCTGACCGTATCCGGCCAGCTGAACGCCGAAACCTATGCCTGCGCCCTCTCCAAGGTCTACACCTTCGGCCCGACCTTCCGCGCTGAAAACTCCAACACCAGCCGCCACCTGGCCGAGTTCTGGATGGTTGAGCCGGAAGTGGCTTTCAACGATCTGGAAGATAACGCAGCACTGGCCGAAGCCATGCTGAAGTATGTCTTCAACGCCGTACTGACCGAGCGTCGCGACGATCTGGAGTTCTTCGCCCAGCACGTGGACAAGGATGCCATCGGCCGTCTGGAGCGTTTCGTCTCCTCCGACTTCGCCCAGATCGACTACACCGACGCCATCGAAGTGCTGAAAAACTGCGGCAAGAAGTTCGAGTTCCCGGTCTCCTGGGGTATCGATCTCTCCTCCGAGCACGAGCGCTATCTGGCCGAGGAGCACTTCAAGTCTCCGGTGGTGGTGAAGAACTACCCGAAAGATATCAAAGCCTTCTACATGCGCCTCAACGACGACGGCAAGACCGTTGCCGCGATGGACGTACTGGCACCGGGCATCGGCGAGATCATCGGTGGTTCCCAGCGTGAAGAGCGTCTGGACGTGCTGGATGCCCGTCTGGCCGAGATGGGCCTGAACAAGGAAGATTACTGGTGGTACCGCGACCTGCGTCGCTTCGGTACCGTGCCGCACTCCGGCTTCGGTCTGGGCTTCGAGCGTCTGGTGGTCTACGTGACCGGCATGGGCAACGTCCGCGACGTGATCCCGTTCCCGCGTACTCCGCGTACCGCCGAGTTCTGATCAGCGGCATCTTGCCACTGCATTGCAAAAGCCGACCTGTGGGTCGGCTTTTTTATTGTCACCGTTATGGGTGATACTCAGGATCAATCGGCACAAGGAACTCGTCGCCTATGGGATATCGCCTGCTGCTCTCGCTACTGCTGTCCTGCATGCCTGTTCAACTGTGGGCCGAGCCCGTTCGTCTGACCACCCTGGAGTGGCCCCCCTACACCAGCCAGAGCCTGCCCGATGGCGGCCTCACCGGTCATATCGTCAAACGCGCCTTTGCCGAGGCGGGACTGGAGGTGACGTTCGACTTCTACCCCTGGCAGCGGGCGGTGCGGCTGGCGGCCGACCCGACCCAGCCTTATAGCGGCTATTTTCCCGAGTACCTCTCCGACACCCTGCCCACCCTGTGGCGCAGCTCCCCCAGCGTAGGCGACAGTGTGCTGGGCATGGCGCAGCGCTCAGGCCCCCCCATCCCCTGGCAGCAGCTCACGGATCTCGCCCCCTACCGGATCGGCGTGGTGGAGGGGTACGTCAACACCCGTGAATTCGATGCCCTGATGGCCAGCAAGCGCCTCAACACTGCCGCCGTCGATGCGGACCTGCTCAACCTGCGCAAATTGCAGCGCGACCGGCTCGATCTGGCGGTGATCGACCGGGATGTCTTTCACTGGCTCATCAACCATGATCGCAAGCTGAGCAGCGCCGGATTGCAATTTCACCCGAAGATCCTCGAACACAAGAGCCTGCACATCATGTTTCGCCCCGATCAGCAGGCGTTGCAGCAACGGGTGGCGCAGGCCATTGCCAGATTGGATATTGCCAAGCTGAGCGAGGATTATCAGCGCCGCTATCTGCAGCAAGCCCCTGCGGCCAAATGAGTCAATCCGCTGAAGTCAGCCCTTGCTGGCAAAAATAGCCTGAGCGCTGGCTTTTTCACCCTCTTCTGCCGCAATCGAGCCCTTTTTATGCCCCTCCCCTGCAGTTCTGTTGCCGCACTGTGCTGCCACCATGACCACCCGATGGCTTGGCCCCGAGTGATACCACTTGGTGACAAAAATGATGTTTTTGTTAGTACGTGGTTTTTAAGTGGTTTAATCAAAAATTCATCGAGTTATTGAAGTAACTCAATTTTTTCACTTTTTCAGGGGAGCAGAATAGCAACTAACCCTTTTGGGCTAAATAAAACAGACAATGACAATTCATGGTTCAGGCTACCCGCGGCAATATGGGTTGAATCACACGAGGTAACGGAATGATCTTGATGGAATTTTTGGTGGTACTCGGCTGCTTGCTGCTGGGTACCCGCTTTGGGGGCATGGGACTCGGTCTCATCAGTGGTATCGGTCTCTTCCTGCTGACCTTCGTCTTCGGCCTGGTGCCAGGCGAACCGCCTGTTCAGGTAATGCTGACCATTCTGGCGGTGATCGGCTGTGCCGCCACCCTGCAGACTGCCGGTGGCCTCAACCTGATGATGCAAGTGGCCGAGCGTCTGCTGCGCCGCCACCCGCAATACATCACTATCCTGGCGCCGCTCACCACCTGGACCCTCACCTTCCTGTGCGGTACCGGCCACGTGGTCTACACCATGTTCCCCATCATCGCTGACATCGCGCTGCAGAAGAACATCCGTCCCGAGCGCCCGATGGCTGTCGCCTCCGTTGCCTCCCAGATGGCCATCTGCGCCTCCCCGGTCTCCGTTGCCGTGGTCTCCATGGTCTCCATTCTGGCGGCCGGTCACGGTATCGGTCAGGCTTACGGCCTGCTCGACATCCTGATGATCGCCATCCCCTCCTCCCTGACCGGTGTCATCGTGGCTGCCCTGTGGAGCCTGCGTCGCGGCAAGGATCTGGACAAGGACGAAGAGTTCCAGGCCAAGATCAAAGACCCAGAGCAGCGCGCCTTCATCTACGGCGGCGGTGAAACCCTGCTCAACACCAAGTTCCCGAAAGAGGCCTACTGGTCTACCTGGATCTTCTTCGCCGCCATCGCTGCCGTGGTATTGCTCGGCGCCAACGAAGGGCTGCGTCCGGTGTTCACCATCAAGGACAAAACCGGCCCGCTCTCCATGAACCTGGTGATCCAGATGATGATGCTGATCGCCGGTGCCATCATCCTGATGCGCTGCAAGGTCAAGCCGGGCGAGATCGCCAACGGCGCCGTCTTCAAGGCGGGCATGGTCGCCATCTTCTCCGTATTCGGGGTGGCATGGATGAGTGAGACCTTCTTCCAGGCTCACATGCCGCTGCTCAAAGAGACTCTGGCCCATGTGGTACAGGCCCAACCCTGGACCTACGCCCTGGTGCTGTTCCTCATCTCCAAGCTGGTAAACAGCCAGGCCGCAGCCCTGACCGCCATCGCCCCCATGGGTCTGGCGCTGGGTGTCGAACCCAAGCTGCTGATCGCCTTCCTGCCAGCCAGCTACGGCTACTTCGTGCTGCCGACCTACCCGAGCGATCTGGCCTGTATCGGTTTCGACCGCTCCGGCACCACCCGCATCGGCAAGTTCATCATCAACCACAGCTTCATCATTCCGGGGCTGATCGGGGTGGTGACCTCCTGCTCGCTGGGCTTTATCCTCACCAGCATCCTGCTCTAATCGCAGTCGCGTTTAACACATTGCCAGACAGGCCCCCGCTTCGGGGGCCTGCTTTTTTCCCGCTCTGTGACCCCAACCATTTCCCCACCGCCATTTCCGGACACTATGCCTTTACCTCTACCCCCGCCGCTGGGTAGCATGCCCCCTCGTTCACCATTGGAATCTCATCCATGTCTCGCGTCATCCTGCTCTGGAGCGGTGGCAAAGATGCCATGCTGGCCCTCTGTCATGCCCGCCAAGCGGGCCATCAGGTGGTGGCACTGGCCACCTTTGCGCCGCCAGAGCCCCGATTTCTGGCTCACCCCTTGCCGCTGGTGCGCCGTCAGGCGGAAGCCCTCGGGCTGCCCCATTTGCTGGACACCATAGAAGCGCCGTTCGATCTCGGTTATGAGCGGGCACTGGCGCGGCTCAAGGAGGAGTGGCAACTCGATGGCGTGGTGACCGGCGATATCGACAGCGTGGGCGGTGCGCCTAACTGGATCCGCGAACGCTGCCAGCCGCTGGGTCTCACCGTCCATACCCCGCTCTGGCAGCAATCTCGCCAAGCCTTGCTGGCGGATATGCTGGCACGCGGCATCATCGCCCACCTCTCCTGCGTCGATACCCGGGTGCTGGCTCCCGAGTGGACTGGACGCACCCTTGATGCCGCCACCCTCTGCGAGCTACAACAACTGGCCGAGCGCGAGGGCTTCGATGCCTGCGGCGAGCAGGGGGAGTACCACACCATGGTGACCGACGGCCCGGGCTTTGCCGCCCCGCTGCGCCTCGATGGCTGGCTGGTGGCGCGGCAGGATTATCTGGCCTATCTGGCCGAACCGCAGGGGTAACGGCCTCAGGCCATCTGGCCTGCTCACTCAGCGCGCGAAAAATCGAGATAAAAAAACGGGAGGCAACAGCCTCCCGTTTGGATTTGAGCGGGCCATGGCGACCCAAACAAGGGATAAACCGGCTTATTTCGCCAGCTTGCCCAGTACCCGCTGCAGCAGGCGGATCCGCGGCTCGATGCTCTCCAGCAGCAGGAATTCCGCCTCCGAGTGGAAACCGCCCCCCATGGGGCCGAAACCATCGAGGGACGGCACACCCGCGGCGGCGGTAAAGTTGGCATCCGAGCCGCCACCGGCCTCCAGCCAGTTGAAGGGGATCCCCTCCTCCTTGGCTGCCGCCTCCACCAGCGCCATCAACGCCTCGGTGTCACCGCTCGGTCGCATCGCCGGCTTGAAGGTCTGGCGATCCACCTCGACCTGACAACCCGCGAGGAAGGGGTTGTTGGCCATAAAGGTGAGCCGGTCGTGTACCGCAGCGGCCTCTTCGTTGCTCCAGAAGCGCAAATCCACGATCGCCTCGGCAAAGTCCGGCACCACGTTGACACCGGTGCCGCCCTGTACCACGCCGACGTTCATGGTGGTGCCCGTGGTCATGTTGACCTGCTCGTTGATTGCCAGCACCCAATGCGCCAGCTCGGTGATGGCGGAGATCCCTTCGGTCAGGGCCGAACCGGCGTGGGACGCCTTGCCGTGAAAGGTGATGCGGTACTTGGCATTGCCCTTGCGGGCGCTGATGAGATCCCCATTGGGACGCGCCGCCTCGGCCACCAGCACGCGGCCACTCTGTTTGGCTTTTTTCACCAGCCAATCCTTGGACCAGGGGGAGCCAATCTCTTCGTCGCAGTTGTAGCAGACCAGCACCTTGAGCTTGGCAAGCAGTGCCGGATCCATCTCTTTGAGTGCATACCAGATAGAGAGCAGGCCGCTCTTCATGTCCGAGACGCCGGGGCCAAAGGCTTGATTGCCTTCGATTTTCAGCGGGCGCTTGGCCGCCGTCCCCTCGGGGAAGACGGTATCCATGTGGCCGCACAGCATCACGTCGTAGTGATCGGCCCCCGGCGCATTGGTGATCTCGAGGCAGGGGCCACACTCGGCAGCAAACTGGTGGCGAGTCACCTGCCAGCCGATGGCCTCATATTTCTCGGTCATGATGTCGGCCACTTTCGCTACCCCGGCCGGGGTGCGAGTACCGCAATCGAGGTTGATGAGCGGGGCCAGATCGGCCAGATAGCTATCGAGGGAAAACGGGCTCTTTACAGCTGTCATTATCTTCTCCATGCAACAATCAGCATTGATGGCCGATCGTCTATTGCAACAATGCGACACAGTGAGAAAAAGGCGGGCAGCCATGCCACCCGCCCGACCGGTAAATTCCAAACACCACTACATAACCCACATCACTACATAAACAGCAGATAGTTGAGGGTCAGCGCCGTCACCAGCGCCCCCGCCATCGGCACGCTGGTGCGCTTGACCACGGTAAAGGGCGATACCTTGGCAATCCCCGCACAGGCGATCAGCACAGCCGCGATGGGAGAGACGGTACGGCCGATACTGGAAGCAAGCTGCATCGGCAGCAGCATGGTTACCGCCGGTACGCCAAACTTGGCCGCCACCGCCGGTGCCAGGGTCGAGAAGCTGAGGAACGCCGCATTGCCGGAGCCCATGATGACCGCCGCCACCATGATCAGCGCCACCATCACCAGGGTCATCAGACCGCTGCCGATACCGGCATTGCTGGCAGAGTGCAGCAGGGTATCGATGGCGCCGATGGCCTTGAGGGATTCGGCAAACAGCTCGGCACAGACGATGAGCGCCACCACGGGGCCAAACACCTTGCCCATGCCGTCGAGGAAGCTCGACAGCCCGGCAAACGCGGTACGCACCGAGCGGCTACGCAGCAGCTCGCACAGCATGCCGATAAAGACCGACAGCAGCATGGCTACCTCCACGCTCATCTTGATGTCGCTCACCAGCAGCTTGGAGAAGGTCATCATCAGCACGAAGGGGATGATCGGCAGCAGGGCATACCAGGTGGGCGCCTGCACGCTCTCGGTGCCCTGCTCGTCCAGCTCGGCGTGATCGCCGCGATGGAGCGCCGGATCCCAGCCATCCTTGCGATCGCAGTGACGCTGCCAGAAGAAGTGCAGCACCATGGTCACCAGCAGCATGGGAGCCACCAGCCAGATCTGGTAGTCAACGAAATAGCTGGTCGGATCCATGCCGGATTGGCCGGCGGAGAAGATGGCGTTGGTCTGGGTCGGGCCAATTTCAAACGCCTGGGAGGTGGCGATGACGCCACAGGCGGAGGCCGGGCTGATGCCGAGGTTGCGCATCACCGGATACATGGTGACCATCAACAGCAGGCCAAGGCCGGTAGCGGAGGTGACAAACAGGGAGACGAATACCGCCACCAGATAACAGATGGAGAGCATCAGGTAGCTGGACTGGATGCCCGCCACCGGTTTGACCGCCACCCGCACCAGCGCCTGGGAGGCCCCGATATGGGACATGTAGGTGGCAAACCCCGCCACCGCCATGATGGTGAGGCCGAGGCCCGCCGCGCGGTAGGAGAAGATCCCCTTGAACACTTCGAACAGGTCGAACAGGGCGAAACCGGTGCTCTTGTCAGCGGGGAGAATGGGGTGCAGCCCCAGCCAGTAGGCCACTGCAAAAATGGCCATGCCCGCCAGCGCCAGCACCGCCTGCGGGTTGTAATCCTTGATAATGCCGTAGACCACGGCGACCAGAACGAGCAAGACGAATAAAAGTTCCAATATTCACTCCTGATAAATTTATCGAAGAGCGAAATCTAGTGATCTGACCACTGTTTGCCTTTGATCCCTATCAATAAAGGTGCCGTCACCGTGATTCATTAGCATAATATGTCGGCCATGTAACAATTTTTCGTTATTTCAACTACCGAAAAACCTTTATCACCCCATATCCGGGAATTGTGTGGCGCGACTCCCCTCTTTTTTGCGTTGGATCAACATCTGACGGCGCCGAACTGGCGAAGATGCGCTTCGACACATAGCGACCATTTCGCGCCGGAGAGAGTTATGACAAGCCAAGCCACCGCAGGTGCTTCGACCTGCGACTACAAGCTGTGGGACATCCTCGTCGAGTCTGCAAAGGAACGCACTACCATTCGTTACTCCAAACTGGCCAAGCAGGCCGGGCTGGAGCAGTGCCAGGATGAACTGCGCACCCTGCTGCAACGCATCCGCATGTACTGCACCGAAAACAACCTGCCGATCCTCTCCGCCATCGTGGTGGACGACGTGGGCAAATACACTGGCCTCTCTTCCAGCCTGCCTGATGCACCCTGGGAACGGGCCCGGGTCTTTGACCATGAGTGGACCACCCTGCACTAATTGAGGTGCTTGATGATGCCGACCCAAACGCGCCCGCTGGCGCGTTTTGGCTATCTGGCGTTTGCCCTTTCTCTTTTTCTCCTGCAAAAGCGGCTCTTCTCCCGCAATAACCGCCCCATCGGGCACGCCAGCCCCACTGCTTCTGACCTTGTGCTCAAAATCGCCGTTCAGGTGTGACCAGTTCCGGTAAAACCCGCGAGCCGGACCATCGGCGTTGCCATGGGATTGCCACAATGCCAGAATCGGGCCCTTGCACTCTGTTGATTCGGATTTTCGGGCGCGGCCACGGCCAGCTCCCACAAGAGAAGGACTCCCCATGGCCATCACCCTCTATGGCATCAAGAACTGCGACACCATCAAGAAAGCCCGAAAGTGGCTGGATGAGGCCGGTATCGACTACCGCTTTCACGACCACCGCGCCGACGGCCTGAACCCGGACGATCTGGACAGCTGGCTGGCAAAACTCGGCTGGGAAGCCCTGCTCAACAGCCGCGGCACCACCTTCCGCGCCCTGCCGGATGAGGCCAAACAGGGGCTCGACACTACCAAGGCGCGCGCCCTGCTGCTGGAACATCCGGCCATGATCAAGCGCCCGCTGCTCGACCGTGACGGCGAACTGACCCTGGGTTTCAAGGCTGATCACTACCAATCCCTCTTCTCCCGTTAAGGACAACTAAGGACAACTGATGTCGGATGTCATCGCACTGGCCAAGGATCTGATCCGCCGCCCCTCCGTTACCCCCCTCGATGAAGGGTGCCAGACCCTGATGGCGGAGCGCCTCGCCAAGCTCGGGTTTGTCATCGAGCCCATGGTGTTTGAAGACACCACCAACCTCTGGGCCCGCCGTGGCAGCGAAGGGCCGCTGTTCTGCTTCGCCGGTCACACCGACGTGGTGCCCGCCGGGCCGCTGGAGAAATGGCACACCCCGCCGTTCGAGCCGACCATCAAGGATGGCGTGCTTTACGGGCGCGGCGCCGCCGACATGAAGGGTTCGCTGGCTTCCATGGTGGTAGCAGTCGAGCGCTTCGTGGCCGAGCATCCGGATCACACCGGGTCCATCGCCTTTCTCATCACCTCCGATGAGGAGGGGCCCTTTATCAATGGCACCACCCGGGTGATCGACACCCTGGAGGCCCGCAACGAGAAGATCCGCTGGTGCATCGTCGGCGAGCCCTCCTCCACTGCCGTGGTCGGAGATGTGGTGAAGAACGGCCGCCGCGGCTCCATCACCGGCGATCTGCTGGTGCGCGGGGTGCAGGGCCATGTGGCCTATCCCCATCTGGCGGACAACCCCATTCACAAAGCCGCGCCAGCGCTGGCGGAACTCGCTGCCACCGTGTGGGATGAGGGCAACGCCTACTTCCCCCCCACCAGCTTCCAGATCGCCAACATCTCGGCCGGCACCGGCGCCTCCAACGTCATTCCGGGCGAGCTGCAGGTGCAGTTCAACTTCCGCTTCAGTACCGAACTGACCGACATGGATATCCGCGAGCGGGTCGAAGCGCTGCTGGATAAACATGGCCTCGATTATCAGCTGAGCTGGACCCTCTCCGGCCAACCTTTCCTCACCTATACCGGCGCGCTGCTCGATGCGGCTGTGGCTGCCATCGAGGCGGTGAACGGTCAGCGACCGGCCCTGCTCACCACTGGTGGCACCTCCGACGGGCGCTTTATCGCCCCCACCGGCGCCGAGGTGATTGAGCTCGGGCCGGTCAACGCCACCATTCACAAGGTGAACGAGTGCGTGAAGGCGGACGATCTGGATCTGCTGGCCGACATGTACCAAGGGGTGCTCGAGAGATTGCTGGCATGACGCAGGAACAACTGCTGGGGCTCGACGAGAGCCACCTTATTCTGGTGGGGCGCGGCCCCCATCGTCTGACTGCCGCCACCGCCGCGGCCTTCAACGACATGCAGGTGGCAGCCGCCTACGAGGGGTTCAATCTGCAGGCGGCCTCCAGCTGGCGGGGCTTCGAGCGCCAGCTCGCCATCTGGAATGGCAAGTGGCGCGGCGAACGGCCACTGCTCGATGCCAACAGCCAGCCCATCGATGCCCTGCAACTGGGCGAGACAGAGCGGCTGCACGCCATCCTGCGCTGGAGCGCCCTGCCCGGCACCAGCCGTCACCACTGGGGGACCGATCTCGATATCTACGACCCGGACTGTTTGCCTGCCGATACCAAACTGGCACTGGAGCCGTGGGAGTATGAAGCCGGGGGCTGGTTTGCGGATCTCAGCGAGTGGCTCAGCGACCATATGAGCGACTTCGGCTTCTTCCTCCCTTATGCCAAACCGGTCGGGGCAGAGAGCGGGGTCGCCTACGAGCCTTGGCATATCAGCTTCTCGCTGGAGTCCGACGAGCAGCGACTCGATCCCGCGGCACTGGCGCTTTGCCTGCAACAGGCGGATATTGAAGGCAAGTCGACCATATTGGCCAACCTTGATGAAATTTTGGCCCATTATGTCACCACCTGTCCTGACGAAAGGAAAATCCCATGAATCTCTGGCTGTGGATAGGGTTGCCGCTGCTGTTCCTGCTCGGGCTGTTTCTCAATGCCATCAAAGACATGAAACGGCTTGAGAAGCAGTTGCCCAACTACAAGGACAAGATCCGCGAAGTGAAGGATGACGAGGACGACTGAATCCCGCCCCCATCCCGTGGGGAGCACCCTTGTGCTCCCCTCTCCCTCTGCCGTGTCGTTTCGCTTTTCCCCGCCCTCTCCTCCCTGCGCATCCTGAAATCGACGCTCCTTTGACTCCGCTTTCGTTAACCCCGTCACTGTCAGAATATGGCGCGGCCATGCTGAAAAAAGGGATGAAAAATGTAAGAAAGTGCAAATTGATGCACAAATAAGCCACACAAGGGGGGCCTAACTGCATATAATGTGCCTACTTTGCACATTACCAGGAAGGAGTTCGCCCTTGGATGCCGCTACCATCAACAGTTTCTTTTTTGTCGCTGCCCTGTTGGTGGGAGCCAGCGTACTGTTGAGCGCCCTCTCTTCCCGCCTCGGTATTCCCATTCTGGTTATCTTCCTCGCCGTCGGCATGCTGGCCGGTGAGGATGGCCCAGGTGGCATCCACTTCGCTGATTACTCCATCGCCTATCTGGTGGGCAACCTGGCGCTTGCCATCATTCTGCTCGACGGCGGCATGCGCACCCGGGTCTCCTCGTTCCGGGTAGCGCTCTGGCCTGCCCTGTCGCTGGCGACGGTCGGGGTGGCCATCACCACCGGCCTGACGGGTCTGGCCGCTGCCTGGCTGTTTGACCTCAACCTGATGCAGGGGATGCTGATCGGCGCCATCGTCGGCTCCACCGATGCGGCGGCGGTCTTCTCCCTGCTTGGCGGACGCAGTCTCAACGAGCGGGTGAGCGCCACTCTGGAGATCGAGTCAGGCAGCAACGACCCCATGGCAGTGTTTCTCACCGTCACCCTGATCGAGGTGCTCGCCACCGCCCAGCAAGGGCTGGATGGGGGCTTCCTGCTGCTGCAACTGGTCAAGCAGTTCGGTCTTGGCGCCGGGATCGGCCTTGGTGGCGGCTGGCTGCTGTGGCGCCTTATCAACACCGCCCGCTTGGCGCCGGGGCTCTATCCGCTGCTCACCGTCAGCGGCGGCCTGCTGATCTTCGCCCTCACCACGGCGGTGGGTGGCAGCGGCATTCTCGCCATCTATCTCACCGGTCTGTTGCTCGGCAACCTCGCCCTGCGCAGTCGCAGCACTACCTTGTCGGTGCTGGACGGTCTGACCTGGCTCAGCCAAATCGGCATGTTTCTGGTGCTGGGGCTGCTCGCCTCCCCCCACAAGCTGCTGCCCATCGCCCTGCCCGCGCTGGCGCTGGCGATGTGGATGATCCTGTTTGCCCGCCCGGTGTCGGTCTGGATCGGGCTGCTGCCGTTCAAGAACTTCGCCCCCCGCGAGCGCTGGTTTATCTCCTGGGTTGGCCTGCGCGGCGCCGTGCCCATCATTCTGGCGGTGTTCCCCATGATGGCGGGGCTACCCAACGCCCAGCTCTACTTCAACGTCGCCTTCTTCGTGGTGCTGGTCTCGCTGATTTTGCAGGGCAGCTCGCTACCGCTGGCCTCAAAACTGGCACGGGTGGAGGTACCGGCACCGCCGTCGCCCATCAACCGCTCAGGGCTCGAGATCGATCTCGACAGCCAGTGGGAGACCTTCGTCTACCAGCTGGGGGAGGAGAAGTGGTGCATCGGCTCGCCACTGCGGGATCTGCAGATGCCCACCGGCACCCGGATCTGCGCCCTGTTTCGAGGCCGCGAGCTGCTCCACCCCTCGGGCAGTACCTGTCTGCAGGCCGATGACATCCTTTGCGTCATCGGTCACGAACGCGACCTCCCCGCCCTCGGTCAGCTGTTCAGTCAGGCGCCGGAGCAAGATCTCGGCCCCCGCTTCTTCGGTGACTTCCTGCTGGAAGCAGCCGCGCGGCTGGAGGATCTCGCCCCTCTCTACGGGCTGGATGTGAGCGAGGTGGCGGATCAGACACTGGGTGATTTTATTGCCAGCCAGTTGGGCGATAATCTGGTGGTCGGTGACAACATCGAATGGCAGGGCCTGATCTGGACCGTGGCCGAAATGGACGAGAGCGTGCCGGGCAAGATCGGGGTGCGCTTTCAGGAAGAGGACCCGGTCTGACCGACCGTCCCGTATCAAGTCCCCAGCAAGAAGGGAGAGAGTTATGCCATATCAAAGTTTGCTGTCCGGCCCCCTGCCCCCCGCTGCCAATCTGGGGGTCATTGAAGGCTTTTTTGGCAAGGGATGGAGCTGGCAGGCCCGCGCCCGCTACGCCCAGTGGCTGCCACGCCATGGTTACGGCTTCTATATCTATGCACCGAAAGAGGATGGCTATCTGCGTAAGCACTGGGCCCTCCCCTGGCCCGAGCAGCAGCTGGCCGATCTCGCCGAGCTGGCGCGCCAGTGCCGCGCCAACGGGCTCGCCTTCGGGGTGGGCTTGAGCCCCATGGGGGCGCATCACAACTACGATCGCAAACGCTCGGCGCTGCTTGAGAAAGTGCGCCTCATCGACGAGATGCTGCAGCCTGACATTCTGGCAGTGCTGTTTGACGACATGAAGGGGGATACCCCGGACCTGGCCCGTCACCAGCTCACCATCGCCCACGATATCGCGGCCCACAGCAAGGCAAGCCGCCTCATCTTCTGCCCCAGCTACTACTCGACCGATCCGGTACTGGAGAAGGTGTTTGGCGCCATGCCTCCCCGCTATCTGGAGGAGCTTGGCGAACAGCTCGACCACCGCTTCGAGATCTTCTGGACCGGCCCCAAGGTCTGCTCCAGCGAATATCCGGCCAGCCACCTCAAACAGGTGACCGAACTGCTCGGCCGCAAGCCCTTCCTGTGGGACAACTACCCGGTCAACGATGGCAGCAAGGCGAGCAGCTACCTGCACCTGCGCGCCTTCGAGAACCGCCCCGCCGAGTTGGCGGATCTGCTCGCCGGCCACGCGGTCAACCCGATGAAGCAGGCAGCGCTCTCCGCCCTGCCCCTCGCCACCCTGCCGATGAGCTACCGACTCGGCAAGCAGTACGACCCCGACAAGGCGCTGCATGCCGCTCTCAACGCCACCTGCGGCCCGCAGATCTCGGCGATGATCGAGGCCGACCTGCCGCTGTTTCAGGATCTGGGACTGGCACAGCTCACCCCCGAGCAGATTGCCGCCCTCAAGGCGCGCTATCTGCCGTTTCGTGACCAATCCTGCGTAGACGAAATCGTGCGCTGGCTGGACGGGGAGTATGTGTTCGACCCCGACTGCCTGACCGATTAACCCCCCCCTACGGGGGCAGAAAGGAGGTTGTATGGATGCACACCTGCTTTACCAGAATCTGGCGGTGATCGCCGCCTTCTTGCTGGTCTACAGCCTGATCGCGGGGCGCTTTGAATCAAAACTGGTCAACGGCCCCCTGCTCTTTCTGCTGACCGGCTGGCTGCTGGGGCCGGGAGGGCTGGAGCTGCTCTCCCTCTCTATCGACAGCGCCGGCATCAAGCTGCTGGCCGAGCTGACGCTGGTGATTGTGCTGTTCAACGATGCCGCCAACACCAACTGGCAGGTATTGCTGGCCAACCGCCAGCTCCCTATCCGGCTGCTGCTGATTGGCCTGCCCCTCACCCTGCTCTGTGGCGCCCTGTTTGGCCACTGGATCTTCCCCGACTTGCCACTGCTGGAGATGGCGATCCTCTCGACCATTCTCGCGCCCACCGATGCGGCGCTCGGCAAGGCGGTGGTGAGCAACCCCGCGGTGCCTGCACCTGTGCGTGAAGGGCTCAATCAGGAGAGCGGCCTCAACGACGGCATCTGCGTGCCTGTGCTGCTTCTGCTGCTGGCCCTTATCGCCCCCACCGAGCAGCACGCAGGCACCGCCACTCTGGCTATCACCCTGATGCTGGAGGAGATCGGTATTGGCCTGCTGGTCGCCTTTGTACTGACCAGCCTCACCATCCGGCTGCTGAAAATCTCCTATCTCAATGGCTGGCAACTGCCGCTCTGGCGTCAGCTCACCATGCCGGGGCTGGCCCTGCTCTGCTTTGCGCTGGCCCAGACTCTGGGGGGCAGTGGCTTTATCGCCGCCTTTGTCGGCGGCCTCTTTATCGGCCACCGCCTCGGCGAGCACAAGCACGCCTATATGGACAGCTGCGAAGGCTACGGCGACCTGCTCTCCGTGGTGATCTGGATGGTGTTTGGTGCAACCCTGATGCCCATTCTGCCGGAGCTACTGCACTGGCAATACTGGCTCTATGCCATTGCCAGCCTCACCCTGCTGCGGATGGTGCCGGTTTGGCTCAGCCTCATCGGTACCGGCCTCAAGCCGGAGCTCAAGCTCTTTATCGGCTGGTTCGGCCCGCGGGGCCTTGCCAGTATCGTCTTTGCGGTGATGGTGCTGCAAAATGAGCCCTCCCTGATTGGCCAGCGCCCCATCATCGCCACCGTGCTCTGCACCATCATATTGAGCGTCATCCTGCACGGCCTCACCGCCAACCCATGGGTTGAGCGTTTCAAGCCTCGCTGAGCCACTCGGCGCCCATATAAAATGCCACCGAGCGGTGGCATTTTTCTTTTGTGGCGAGGGTCACTGACGGCTCTTACCCGAGCGCCAGCCAGACTCCCACCCCCAGCATCAGGGTACCGGCGATGCGGTTCATCAGGGTGACGTTGCCGCTCTTGGCAAGGAAGTGGCGCAGGGTGCGGCCGCCGCTGGCGTAGAGCAGCAGGCAGGAGAACTCGATGACCAGAATAAGCGCCACCAGCGCGCTGATCTGCGGCGCCATCGGCTTGTCGGCAGAGATAAAGGGGGGCAGCAGGGAGATCATGAAGGCCCACCCTTTGGGGTTGGCGATGGCGGTGACAAAGCCCTGCAGCGCCAACCCCATGGCGCTGGTCTGTTGACCGGCCGAGAGATCCGCCGGAATGGCCATCTTCCCCTTGGCCTGCCACATCTGAATGCCAAGCCACACCAGATAGGCGCCCCCCACATATTTGAAGGCGGCAAAGATCCCCGGATAGTTGAGCATGATGGCTGCCACCCCGATCACCGACAGCACCGAGACCAGCCCGACCCCGATCAGCTCCCCCCACATCATGTGCAGGGTTCGGCGCACCCCCAGGCTCATCCCCAGCGTCATCGACAAGGTCATGCACATGCCGGGGGTCACCGAGACAAAGAAAAAGGTCGGGATAAACAGAGCCAGAATGGCCGGATCGATCCAGCTGGACACAACACACCTCCATATGACGAGAGCGGGAAATCACGAAAACGGGACAGGATTGACACAACCCAGCCAGTTGTACCACATATTCAGGGGATAAAGCGCTCAATCATGCCTAAATGGCTCCTTTCTCACAAGAAAAAACCTTTTCTTCAGCAAATTTCAGCAATAAAAGCCTGTGACAGCTCCTGACGTGCATGTGTAATATGTCGGCTCCTCCAATTCCGGATTAGAGCCATTTATGTCATTGAATAATCTATCAATACGTGTCCAGGTCTTGATACCTTTGCTGCTGGCCAGCCTGCTGATGATGGTGATGATCGCCATCAGCAAACAGGGTCTGGATGAAGCCATCAATGACATAGATGAGACGACCCAGACCGTGGTCCAGCACAAGGACGATATTGCCAAACTGATCCACGCCACCTACCGGCTGCGTACCAGCGCCATCTATGGCCTCTACGATGCCAAGCTGTTTGCCGCACTGCCCGCAAACCTCAACAGCGCCGAGCAGGAGATCAACGCCATCCTCGGCCGTCTGGTGCTCCCCGGTGCCGAGCAGGATAACCGTCAGGTCGCTGCCGCCCTGCAGGCCTACCTCAACCATACCCGCAGCAACATGCTGCCGCTGCTGGCGCAAAAACATCAGGGTGGCGGCGATCCGGTCGCCTACGAGGCGGCTCGCCTCCATTTCCGCGAGCTGGGTGAACAGCTGATCAAGCAGATCGACAGCATGTCCGCCCACATCAACCAGCTGATCCAGCAAGAGCTGGCCGAAGAGCAGGCCCACTACGAAGCCACCCTGCTGCGTACCCTGCTGCTCACCGCCGGTACCCTGCTGGCGGCGCTGATCTGTGGCTGGGTCCTCTCCGGGCGCATCGTCAGCCCCATCAGTCAGCTGCAAGAGGTGATGCACGCCGTGGCGCAAGGGCGCTTCAACGTGCGCGCCAAAGCGGAGGGCAACAACGAGCTGACCCGTCTGGCCAAAGATATCAACCTCACTCTGGGGCAACTTGGTAGCACCATCGAGAACCTGACCGGGATCAGCAACAGCGTCGCCTCCGCCGCCACCGAGCTGGCCGCCGTGATGACCCAGTCCGAGGCCAATGCAAAGCAGCAGCACAGCGAGATCGAACAGGTCGCCTCCGCCGTGACCGAACTCTCCAGCACCGCTGACAACGTCAACCACAACGCAGCCATCGCCGATGAGCTGGCGCGGGATGCCAATGGCCGGGTCGAACAGGGGCTCGCCCTCTTTACCGAAAGCATTGCCGCCAACAGCCGGATGGCGGGCAGTCTGGAAGATGCCGCCGCCATCGTGGCCCAGCTCAAATCCCAGTCCGAGCAGATTGGCAAGGTAATTGAAGTGATCCAGGGGATCTCCGAGCAGACCAACCTGCTGGCGCTCAATGCCGCCATCGAAGCGGCCCGTGCCGGTGAAACGGGTCGTGGTTTTGCGGTGGTGGCCGACGAGGTGAGAATGCTGGCAGCCCGTACCCAGGACTCCACCAAGGAGATCCAGGCCATCATCGAGCGGCTACAGAGCCAGTCCCAATCCGCCAACAACGGCGTGCAGGAGACTCTGGAGATCCTCAGCCATAACCAGCGCTTGTCCGCTCAGGTGCAGGACCTGCTAAGCGGCATTACCGGTGCCGTGCGCCAGATCAACGACGCCAACGCCCAGGTCGCCACCGCCGCCGAGGAGCAGTCCTGCGTTACCGCCGACATCAACCGCAACATCACCAATATTCACGAGATCGTGAGCCAGAGCTCCGCTGGCATCAGCCAGAGCGCCAGTGCCAGCAACGAACTCTCCCAGCTCGCCGAGCAGCAACGCAAACAGCTGGCCCAATTCCAGCTGTAAGCGCACAAAGTGAACCAGACAAAAAGGCCCGCAAGGGCCTTTCTTGTTGATGGAGCAATGGCTTTGTCTCTGTTTTAAACGCCATTTTTTGGCCGTTGGTGCCATAAGGGGCTGGGCTGAGGGGGAAAATGTGAGTATGGTAGAGGCACGTCACTCCCCCTCACGTGAGCACACCATGAGCCTGAGATTCAAGAAACCCGCTTTTATCGCCTTGGGGCTCATCGCCCTCATTTCCGCCGCCTGGCTCGACTACTACCTGCCGGAGCACACCATCGCCACCATCACCGGGGTCGAGGTGAAGCGTACCGACAAGGATGGCCCTATCAGCCAGAAGAACCCGGCTGACGGCCCCACCACCGATGTCTACTACATCTACACCGAGCGCCCCGGTGAGAAGATCCGGGTGTTCCGCAACGAAGATACCGAGTGGGGCTGGCCCTTCTACTTCAAGTTCAACGCCGCCGACGTCCAGGCCAAGGCCAAGTCCATGGAGTTCGAGAAACGCCTGGCCATCATCACCTCTTACGGCTGGCGCGTGAACATGTTCTCCATGTTCCCCAACGTCACCAAGATTGAGAGTACCGAGCCTGACGCCTCCACCTGGAGCTTCTTCCGCTGGTTCTGGTTCGGCCTCTGGGCGCTGGTGATGGGCAAAGCAGCCATTGCGACCTGGCGCTACTTCGATCGTCTTGAGGACGAGCTATGAGTGAGCCGAGCAAGACCCGCACCAGCTTCTACCGGCGGCTCTACGTGGCTTGGCTGATCAGTCAGGGCACGGATACGGTGCCTGCCATTATGGAGGTGACCGGCATGCCGCGCCGCACCGCGCAGGATACCCTGACGGCACTGGCCGAACTCGATATCAGCTGCGCCTTCGAGCAGACCGAAGGGGCTCGCCACCTGCAGGGGCACTACCGCATCAGCGATTGGGGCCCCATCAACCCTGACTGGATTGCAGCCCAGCTACCTCTTATCAAGGAGACGCTGAGCTATCCCTGACCCGAGTGTTATGCGCTTCACATAAACAAATCAGATACATCTGCAAAAATTTAAAAGGATGAAAATTGAGCAAGGTGATTCTAAAAGGCTTCATTGTTGTGCCACAAGCTGAGTTAACTGCTGTTATCAATGAGCTAGACAATCATATTCGTTTGACGAGATTAGAGGATGGTTGTCTGATTTTTGAAGTCACGCAAAACGAAGAAAACCAGTATCGGTTCGAGGTATATGAAGAGTTTAAAGATCAAACTGCTTTTGATAGCCATCAGCTAAGAGTTAAATCGTCTAAGTGGGGTAAAGTTTCTGTTAATGTTGAACGTTATTATGAAGTTACTGTGAGTTGAACATAACAAACGCCTCGAGAAGGAATGCCAACGCGTGCCGTGCCAGCCCCTTAGGCGGGCGAAGGGGAACAAAATAGAGGGGCCAGCCGGCAAGGCTGGCCCCTCTTTTTTCAGGCCGATGGCATGACAGGCGCCCTACTCGGGCATGGCCGAATCCTCAAGCTCCCCGTCAGACTCGCCGCGAGTGCAGTCGATGATGGAGCGCTTGGGGTTGTTGGGATCGCGCAGCAGCAGAGGGGCTGAGCCCTCGTCATGCTTCTGCTCGTCACCAAACTCGCTGCCGTAGGCGTTGTGGGTCAACCGGCGGGCATTGGCGATGGGAGTATCGACAAAGAGAGCATGCACTTCGAAGCTGGAGGCTGGCACGATAAAGCCGACCACCGGCAAGCCGTGCAGCTCCTCGTGCACCTTGTACCAGGCAAAGCCGTCACTCACCTTGTAGGGGGTATAGTTGGCCAGTTGTAGATTGGCGGGCCTGCCCGTCTCATCCACATAGAGATCGGTAAATTCACAGGTCGCCAGCCCCTGCCACATCCGCTCGAATGGCGTCGCACAGCCTGTCAGTTGCAACCCGGCCAGCAGCACCAAGCCTCTCTTCCACATTCCCCGCCCCTTCTTGCAAAAATGAACCGGCGCTCAGTCAAACGCCCGCAGCCGCGTCACCAGCAGATCGATAAAGCCCGGACGATCCAACCCCAACAATACCAGCGCATTGACTGGCTTGCCGGTCAGACCATAACGATCCACCACCGTCATCCCCACGGTATGCTCACCCCGGGTCTCGATATCGACCCGGCACTCGACCCCGTGGAACAGCTCGGGAGCCAGCAACCAGGCAATGGTACAGGGGTCGTGGAGCGGTGCACCAGCAAATCCCCACTTGGGATCCCGATGGTAGATCATGAAAAAGTCGAGCAGCCCGGCCACGCACTGGGCAACCGGATTGGTGATGGCGCGCACCCGCTCGATATCCTCATCCATCACTTGCGCCTCATGGGTCACATCAAGGCCACACATGGTAATTGGGATGCCCGACTTGAACACCATATCGGCAGCTTCCGGGTCCACATAAATATTGAATTCCGCCGCAGGCGTCCAGTTGCCGGCCCCTGCTGCGCCCCCCATCAATACGATGCGAGCGATCTTGGGTTTGAGCTCGGGGTGAGCCGCCAGCAGCAGGGCGATATTGGTTAGCGGGCCGGTCGGCACCAGAGTCACGGGCTCCGGGCTCTCGCGCAGACATTTGGCCATCAGCTCGATCCCCGTCATCCTCTGCGGTGCAAAGGCGGGATCCGGCAACTTGGGGCCATCGAGGCCCGATTCGCCATGGACGTTGTCGGCGATAATCAACTCGCGGGCCAGCGGTTTCGGCGCCCCGGCCGCCACCGGAATATCGTCCCGCCCCAGCAAGGTGAGGATGCGCAGGGCATTGTTGAGGGTCTTGTCCGGCGTCTGGTTGCCCGCGCTGGTGGTGACCGCCAGCACGTCAAGTTCAGGGCTGGCCAGCGCCAGAATGAGGGCGATGGCGTCGTCGTGGCCGGGATCACAATCGAGAATAACGGGCAGTGCCATGGGATGAGTCCTTACAACATAACAGGGAGCCATACCTTAACAAGCAAGCCTCGGATGAACTCGGGAGGGGGTCACAAAACGGGGCCTTGTTGCTGACCTGGGCGGTTTGCACGGCACACCGCCCCGCTCAACGCGGCTCATTATCAAAAGGTTGCATGGCGTCATCCCATTCATTTTCCGAGGCTGCGCACCGCCCATTCGCCCGGCAGCGCCGGTTCGGGTATGATCGCCCCCCGTTTTCTGCCCGTGCCACCTATGTCCGTTATCGTCGACACCTTTATTGCCCCGCCCTGCAGTACCGCCATCGAGATCCTGTTTGAAGATGAGCACCTGCTGCTCATCAACAAGCCAAGCGGCCTGCTGAGCCTCTCGGGCAAAAATCCGCAGAATCTCGACTCGGTTCATTATCGACTGGTGCAGGATTTCCCCGGCTGCACCCTGGTGCATCGCCTCGATTTTGGTACCTCAGGTCTCATGGTGGTGGCCAGAAACAAGGCCATCAATGCCCTGCTCTGCCAGCAGTTCAGCAAACGGGCGGTGAGCAAGGCCTACAGCGCCCAGCTCTGTGGCCATCTGGCCAGTGATGAAGGGCTTATCGATGCCCCCATCGCCAAGGATCCGGCCCTCTTTCCGCTGATGAAGATTTGCGCCGCCAGCGGCAAACCCGCCCGCTCCCGCTATCAGGTGATTGAGCGGCTGGAGTTGCAGATGCAGGGGCAGACCGTGCCTTTGACCCGGGTACGACTGGTGCCGGAGACCGGCCGCACCCATCAGCTGCGCATCCACAGCCAGCTGCTGGGTCATCCCATCCTAGGTTGCGATCTCTATGGCGGTCTGCTGCCGCCCGGCTGCGAACAGGCACCGCGGCTGATGCTGCACGCCAGCGAGCTGGATTTTACTCATCCGGTGAGCGGCGAGCCGATGCAAGTGCGCTGTCCAGCGCCGTTTTAGAGGCAATAGGTAGAGGCAGCCAGCAGAGACAACCAGCGCAAGTGCGACGGGATCAGTGAAAGGCGTGACGGGAGAGGAAAAGCGGTAAACGGCGGATAAAGATAGGGGCCGCGCTTTCGCAACGGCCCCCACCCCCCACTCTTTGTGGTGCTATCAGATCAGCTTGCGGGCAGCGCCCAGTACGATCTTGATGGCATCAGATTCGGTCTTCGCCATGGTCTCGGCGTTCGGGATCTCTTGCTGGGTACGGTTGACGATAACGCCAGCCACCATACCGGCACGCAGGCCCTGGCTGGAGCACATGGTCAGCAGGGTTGCGGACTCCATCTCATAGTTCAGCACGCCCATAGCTTGCCACTCTTTCATGGAACCCTTGAAACGGCTCACTACGCGGCCGGATACGGTGTCGTAACGCTCCTGACCCGGGTAGAAGGTGTCAGAGGAGGCAGTCACACCGATGTGCAGCTTGGAGCCCATCTCTTTGGCGGTGTTCACCAGCGCGGTGGTGCAGTCGAAGTCGGCAACAGCCGGGAACTCCATCGGTGCAAAGTGCAGGCTGGCACCGTCGAGGCGCACGGAACCGGTGGTCACGATCACATCACCCACGTTCAGGTGCGGCTGGATGGCGCCGGTGGTGCCGATACGCAGGAAGGTGCGGATACCCAGCTGGGCCAGCTCTTCTACCGCGATGGAGGTGGACGGGCCACCGATACCGGTAGAGCAGATGATCACGGCCTTGCCGTCCATCTCGCCGCGCCAGGTAGTGAATTCACGATGGCTGGCCAGGTGCACCGGGTTATCCAACAGCTCTGCGATACGCTTCACGCGCTCGGGGTCACCGGGGACGATCGCCAGGGTGGCGCCTTGCAGATCCGCTTTCTTCAAACCCAAGTGAAATACATCAGACATATTGGACTCCTGGTTGCCCCCTGCCAGCATGGTCAGGGCACAAGTTAAGATGATTCTTTATGATACTTTCAAGCCTTTACCCCCCTCTTCGGGGAGGCGCCAACTATGGTCGAAAGCGCTTTCCAATTCCTTGAAGCGCCTCACACTTCCACGCATTGACAGTGACAAACATTGCGCAAAACGTTTGCTAACTCAATGAAATAATTGACAAACGTTTTTCTGTAAATCGAGTCAGATGCGGGAAAGTCAAGCTTGGTTCAGCGCTTAATTAACGACTCGTGATCGACCCCGTAAAGTTGTAAACAAGATGCTTTTGTATCCCTTTCTAGATGGTAGCCTAGCTCTTAACTACCACTTAATGGCTAACTATAGGAAGTCCATCATGGCTACATTCAAGTTCTATATTCCCGCTATCAACCTGATGGGTGCCGGCTGTCTGCAAGAGGCTGCCGCCGATATCAAGGGTTACGGCTATCGCAAGGCGCTGATCGTCACCGACAAAATCCTCAACCAGATCGGCGTGGTCGCCAAGCTCACCACCCTGTTGGCTGAACATGGCATTGAAAGCGCAGTTTTCGATGAGACCAAACCCAACCCCACTACCAGCAACGTTGAAGCGGGTCTGGCGATGATCAAGGCCAACGGCTGCGACTGCGTCATCTCGCTGGGGGGCGGCTCGCCCCACGACTGCGCCAAGGGCATTGCGCTGGTCGCCGCCAACGGTGGCAGCATCAAGGATTACGAAGGGGTGGATCGCTCCGCCAAACCGCAACTGCCGCTTATCGCCATCAACACCACCGCCGGTACCGCCTCCGAGATGACCCGCTTCTGCATCATCACCGACGAAGCGCGCCACGTGAAAATGGCCATCATCGACAAGCACGTTACCCCGCTGATGTCGGTCAACGACCCCGAGCTGATGCTGGCCAAGCCAGCGGGTCTCACCGCCGCCACCGGTATGGATGCCCTGACCCACGCCATTGAGGCCTATGTCTCCACCATCGCCACCCCGGTGACCGATGCCAGCGCCGTGATGGCCATCGAGCTGATTGCCAAGCACCTGCGCACCGCCGTTCACCATGGCGATGACCTGCATGCCCGCGAGCAGATGGCCTACGCCCAGTTCCTGGCCGGCATGGCCTTCAACAACGCAAGCCTGGGCTATGTGCACGCCATGGCCCACCAGCTGGGCGGTTTCTATGACCTGCCCCACGGTGTCTGCAACGCCGTGCTGCTGCCCCACGTTCAGGCGTTCAACGCCCAGGTGAGCGCGGCTCGTCTGAAGGATGTGGCCCGCTATATGGGTGTAGACGTGAGCGCCATGAGCAACGAACAGGGCGCTGCCGCTGCCATTGCCGCCATCAAGCAACTGGCGCTGGATGTGAAGATCCCAGCCGGTCTGGAGCAACTCGGAGTCAAGGCCGATGACTTCGATACCCTGGCCAGCAACGCCCTGAAAGATGCCTGCGGCTTCACCAACCCGAAACAGGCGAGCCACGAAGAGATCGTCGCCATCTTCCGCGCGGCGATGTAACAGCAGCCGGATTGCCAGAAAGGGTCGCAGTGCGACCCTTTTTATTGGCTGATGGATCAATGGCTTTTTACTTCCGTGGAGGGAGTCGGTATGATTTGCCGAGCCAAAAAGACTGTATGGATGATCTGAACTCGATATGCGGATGAAACACCTGATTGCCGCGGCTTTGACCGCCCTCACCCTCTCCGGTTGCAGCCTGGTCTATCGTATCGATATTCCCCAGGGCAACTATGTGGAACAAAAACAGGTCGACAAACTGCGCCAGGGGATGACCCGCGAGCAGGTCAGCTATGTGCTGGGGACCCCCATGCTGCGTGACGGCTTTGACCCCAACACCTGGTACTACCTCTATGAATTCCAGCCGGGCCACGGCGACAAGGAGCGCAAAGAGCTCACTGTCACCTTCGCCAATGACAGGCTGACCACAGTGACGGGTGACTTCCCGCTGCCAGCCGCTTTCAATACCCCGCTCTGATATCCCGCAAAACCGGCCTCGCGCCGGTTTTGTTTTATCCAGCCCCGCGTAATTCATCCTGCCCGACAACACTGAGTCATTCCTCCCCATTGCAGCTGCTCGCAAATTGCCTGATGCTGATGAGCAGCCACCATGGCATCAACACCATCGAATGACACAGGGAGAATCCCCATGAGCCGGATCCTGATTGCCGGAGCCAGCGGCCTGATCGGTCGCGAACTGGTGCAGCAACTGCCTGCCGAACATGAACTGACCCTGCTCTGTCGCAAGCCGGGCAAGGAGGCGCACCACTGGCTGCCGGTCAATTTTGATGATCTGGCCAGCGTCACCCTCTCCCGCCCGGTGGATATCGCCTTCTGTGCCCTCGGTACCACCCGCAAGGAGGCGGGCTCTGCCGAGGCGTTTCGCCGGGTCGATCTCGACTATGTGGTCGCCTTTGCCGAACTGGCCCGCCGCCACGGCTGTCAACGCCTCATCGTGGTCTCGAGCATGGGAGCCAGCGCATCGTCCCCAGCGCTCTATCCGCGTACCAAGGGGGAGATGGAGCAGGCCCTGCTGGCCCAATCCTGGCCACGGCTCGCCATCGTACGCCCCGCCATGCTGCTCGGGAATCGCCAGCCACCGCGCCTCTCCGAGCAGATCTTTCAGACCATCTATCCGCTGTTTCGGCCACTGCTGGTGGGCAAGCTCGCCCGCTGGCGCGCCATCGAGGCCCGTCAGGTGGCCCGCGCCATGATCGCCCTCTCGAAACTGCCTGCCGGGTGCGAGATTGTCGAGAACGAGCAACTGCTGGCACTCTGAGCCCGACCTTCCCCACTACTTAAGCTCTATGCCGTAAAAACAGCAGGGCAAGCCAACCGGCTTGCCCTTTGTCTATCTGTTGGCGTGATACACCCCAACCACCTCTTGCCACCATTGACCGCGCTCGGCAGTCAGGGCAACCGCCATCAACCGCGAATATGGTCGATAAAGGCGTCGATCTGCTCGCGAGTGCAGGCCGGATTCATAAAGACTGCCTTTTCCCCGGCGATGTAGGAGTACTTGCCGCGGGCGTCATAGTCGGAGTGGGCCACCGCCTCCACCCAGTTGGTGTAGAGCCCCACCTTGCCGCGCCCCTTGAACAGGCTGCGGTGATACTCGGTGTTGCGCTGCAGCCGAGCCTTGTAGGCAGGATCGCTGGAGCGGGCCAGCTCGAAGGCGAATTCGACTTCAGGATCGCTCACCCACTCGGGGTTGTAGATCTTGAAGCCGACGCTCGGCCCCTGATTCTCCTGCGCCACCAGCTTGACGTTGCCAAGCTGGCTTAACCGGAAGCGGAAGTAATTGGCATTTTGCAGGCAGTGGGCCAGCACGGTGCGATACCCCTCCACCCCCATATAGTTGAGCGCAGCATAGGCACCAAACAGACCGCTCGCGCCGCGGGAACACTCGATGGTGGATTGCAGGTGGGTCTGGCCCTGAATGTCCCGCTCGAAGTAGGAGAAGTTCTCCGGGTCATTCTCCATCGCCTTGAGGTCATCCTGCTCCTTGAGCATCACCAGACTGGAGGTGTAGGGCACATAGCCCCACTTCTGGAAGTCGACGGTGAAGGAGTCGGCATATTTGAGCTCGGCAAAGCGCGCCACGTTGCGCTCGATCCCCGCCAGAGTGGCGCTGTTGATGGCGAGCGGGTTGGCGGCAAAGTCGTAACCCAGGAAGAAGATCATCGACCAGCCGATGGCGGCGTCGACGTGGATATGGGGCTTGACCGCCACCTCGAACTGCTCGCAGAGGCGATTGCGCAGCTCGAACACGGGTTTCACCTGATCCACCCCGAACGTGTCGGTGGTGCCCATGGTGAGCATGATGGTGGGCACCACGTGTTTCAGGGCAAAACAGGCGGTCAGGGTGCGCTCGAGGTGGTCGAGATCGATGTCATTGTTCTCCCCCACCTGAATGCGGATAGTCTTGTTCTCGATATCGACCCCGAGCAGGGAGAGGTTGGTGATGTTGGAGTAGTGACCGCCCTGGGAGTTGATGATGCGGTAATCCTGATAGTGGCCTAGCCCCTTGTGCTTGGCCTCCGGCAAGGTTTTGCGAATGCCGAGCAGGTAGCCGTAGAGGTTACAGAAGGTCCCCCCCTGGGTGAAGATGCCGGTGGCCCGCTCGGGGTCATAGCCTGCCAGCAGCGCAATCTGGCGCACCACCTTCTTTTCCAGCTCCTCGGCGACCCCGGCGTATTCGGAGTAGACCAGATTGGGGTTGGCCAGAATGCCCAGCTGGGCACCGTAGATGGCGGGATCCGCCGACATGGTGATGACGTTCTCGACGCTGGAGGGGTTCTCCCAATCCTTCGATAGAGCAGCGGCAAACAGCAACTCGGCCATCGGCTCGCCCGGGGTGCGCATGGTGGCGGGCACCGGCATGGTCTCGCAGAGATCGGCCAGGCGGGCACGGCCATCAGGCCAGGCGTTCAGGCGGGCATCCGGCGCCAGGCCACGGGCCCGAAATTCGTTGAGGGTGGCAAATCCGGGTTCGCGAAAAACGGGCCAGAGATCGGGATTGCGCGAGAAAAAGTTGGCTTTGACGGTGGCGAAACGGGCGGAGAAATCGGGGTGGACGGCATTGACGCTTTCGTCTTGCAGATAAACTAAGTCACTCATTTTTATACCATTAGTACAGCAAATGTGCGGCCGTTATACCCCTGTACCAGCGGGGTAGACAGCGACAATATCTAATGGCCTACCCTACTTTTTGTCATGTATCAGCCATCACAAGGGCTGGCAAAAAGGCGCCTTTGAGGCGCCTCTTTATATTTCGTGATCTTGCTCCCATCCTGGCTGACAGCACCCTCACTACCAGACCGCCATCAGTGCAGTGCCCCCCCTCAACGCAGGGAGGCCAACAGCCACCGGGCAAACTCCGCCAGCTCACTCTGCTGTTGCGGAAGGGCCGCCAGCCAGGGCTGCAGGCGCGCGGAAACCGCCTCCGGTCGATAGCCGCAACCCGCCAGTTCGGCCGCCAGCAGATCAAACGGGGCCGGCTCCAGAGTATCGCTAAAGAGCTGCGCCCGGGTGATGACCCCTTTCTCCACATCAAAGTGCAGCTCCACCCCGCCCCAGCTGAACCGCTCCTCCAGCAGATGGCTGAACGCCGGGGCATGGCCATAGTTCCACTCCCAGCTGCGCTGGCGGGCGAAGGTCTCGGCAAAGCCCGGCAGATCCGGCATCTGCTTGGGGGAGATATGCTCGGGCTCAACTCGCGCGCCGTAATGGTGGAAGAAGGCCTCCTGCAGCGCCTCGCTCACCTGTTGATGGTCGATCCCCGGCAGCAGTTCGCACAGATTGGCCACCCGGCTGCGCACCGAGGTGATCCCCTTGGCCGCCAGCTTCTTGGGGTCGGGGTTGAGGTAGTTGGCAAGGCGGCCGAGATCGGCGTCCAGCAGCAAGGTGCCGTGGTGAAACCCGCGATCCAGGGTCTCCCGATAGGCCGATCCCGATACCTTGCGCTCCCCGTCCGGGGTCGCCACCAGCAGATCGTTGCGACCGGAGGCAAAGGCCTCGATCCCCAATCGTTTGAGCCCGTCCAGCACGATGGCGGTGGAGACGCTCTTGTCATACTCCGGCTTGCCCGCCATGAAGGTGAAGCAACTGTTGCCAAGGTCGTGGAACACGGCGCCGCCACCGCTGCTGCGACGCGCCAGGGTCACCCCGTCCTCTTCCATGCGGCGGGTATTGCACTCCTTCCACGGATTCTGGGCCCGGCCGATCACCACGGTATTGGCGTTGCGCCAGAGGAACAGCACCCGCTGGCCAGGGTCCATCTGGCGGAAGATGCACTCCTCGACGGCCAGATTGAACAGGGGATCGTGAGAGTCGGAGACAAGCAGACGCAAGCGGGACATAAAAAGACCTTATCCGGAACTGGGGGCAGCATGATAACACTGACGGGGTACCATCACTGAGCCATCGCACATTAACCGGTGCGCAGCAGCCGCGATACATTTGCGTCACACCTGACCGCCCCATAAAAGTATCTATTGATATAACGACACAGCTTGACGTGCAACTACGGAAAAAATGCAGTCAAGCCACAATGACAACGATAAAAACGGGAAAAAGTGGCTAGAATGCGACCACTTAGATAGGCCATATGACTCTCTTATTGGTCACATAACTTGCAAAAAAACGGCATGCATCCATCCCGTGTGATGAACGACACAAAAATGACTTTCCAACCCCCCTATACCCCATTGCAAACGCCTTTTCTCCCCTTGCAGGTGACACAAAATTGCTTGAATCTAGCCTAGACACCGCTCCCGAGAGAAACGTTGTATGACGGAGAACGCAGCCCCCCGCCAGCGCCTCAGCTGGTTTATGCCAATGCTGGTCAGTATGGTCATCGCGACCCTGACCTCTCCCCCCGTGCGAGCCGGCGAGCAGGTCATCGTCCAGTTGCCGTGGCAACACCAGTTCCAGTTTGCCGGTTACTACGCGGCCATCGCCAAAGGGTTTTATCGGGAGGCCGGTCTGCATGTCACCCTGCGCGAAGCGGACTCCCGCACCGATGTGGTCAGCGAGGTGATCTCGGGAAAGGCCCAGTTTGGCATCAGCGGCAGTGATCTGCTGCTGGATCGGGCTGCCGGTCGTCCGGTGGTGGTGCTCGCCGCCCTGCTGCAGCACTCGCCGCTGGTTCTGCTCACGCTGGATCGGCCAGATATTCGCAACCCGGCCGATCTGGCCAACAAGCGACTGATGCTGGAGCCTGGCTCCAACGAGCTGCTGACCTACCTTTCCCACCATACCCGCAGCCGCGACTGGGTCACCCTTCCCTACAAACAGGGGATAGAGGCACTGCTGGCGGGCAAGGTGGATGCCATCAGCGCCTACAGCACTACCGAGCCCTTCTATCTGCAACAAAAAGGGATCCCCTATCGGGTCTTCAGTCCGCGCACCATCGACTTCGACTTCTACGGCGACAACCTGTTTACCTCCGAGCGGGAGCTGATCACCCGACAGGATCGGGTCTACGCCTTCCAGCAGGCCAGCCTCAAGGGGTGGCGCTATGCGATGGACCACCCCGAAGAGATGATCAACCTCATCATGGAGCAGTACCCGACCGGGGCTGGCCGTGAACAGCTGGAGTTCGAGGCTCGCGAAACCAGAGAGCTGATGCAGCCGGATTTGATTGAACCCGGCTACATGCAGCAGGAGCGCTGGCTGCAGATCGCCAAAACCTATCTGAAGGCGGGCATGCTCACGGTATTGCCCAACCTCGACCGCTTTATCTACGACCCGGCGCAGGAGCGGCTGCGCCAGCAACGGCAACTATTCGACAAGAGCGTGGCGGTGGCCATGCTCATCACCTTTACCCTGATGACCCTGCTCGGCATCTTCTTGCACCTCTATCTGCGCCTGCGCCAGGAGGCGCGAGATCGCCAGCGGCTGACCCGTGAACTGGCCCAGAGCGAGCAGCACTATCGCTTCGTAGCGGAGAACAGCGCCGATGTGATCTGGACCATGGATGCCGCCAGCTTGCGCTTTCGCTACGTCAGTCCGGCCATCACTCCTCTGAGCGGCTACGAGGCCCCAGAGCTGTTTGCCCTGCCCCTCAAACAGCTGCTGCCGGATGCCTCAAGGCAACTGCTGCGCGAGGAGATCTCTGCCACTCTGGAGGCCTGGCAGCGGGGAGAACATGACCAGACCCGCCGGGTCATTCGCACCCAGCTGCGCCACAAGGATGGCCATCTGGTGGCCACCGAAACCATCACCACCCTGCATGGCAACCACAATGCCCAGCCGGAGGCGATCCTCGGGGTCACCCGTGATATCACCGAGCGGGCAGCGCGAGAGGAGATGATGCGCCGCCTCGCCTTCTACGACCCCCTCACCGGGCTGCCCAATCGCCGCTTGCTGCAGCAACGGCTCAAGGAGCTGATGGAGCAGGAGACGCCCCGTCCGCTGGCATTGATGTTTATCGATCTCGATCACTTCAAACCGATCAATGACACCTTCGGCCATGAGACCGGGGATATTCTGCTCAATATGGTGGCCGAGCGGATGAGCCACTGCGTGCGCAAACAGGATCTGGTGGCACGGCTGGGGGGCGACGAGTTCGTTATCTTGCTGCCGGAGAGTGGCGACGAAGTGCTGGCGGTGGCCGACAAGCTGCACCAGCAGCTGCGCCATCCGTTCCAGCTGGAGGGGCAGGAGCTGCTCATCTCCAGCAGTATCGGGCTGGCGCTCTATCCCGAGCACGGGGAGGATGCCAAGACCCTGATGCACCACGCCGATCAGGCCATGTATCAGGCGAAGAATCGCGGCCGCGGCCGGGTCTGCCTCTATACCGAAGGCCTTGATCCCGAGCAGGGCGCGCTGCTGTGGCAACCCGGCCACGAGTGCGGTCACCCGCGCATCGATGCCGAGCATCGCCAGCTCTTCGTATTGACCAACCGGCTGCTGGAGCGGATGAAAGATCAGCACGAGGATCCGGCCCCGTTTCTGGAGAGTCTGGAGAGCCTGTTCGACATGGCCCGCCATCACTTCGCCTTTGAAGAGCAGATGCTGGCGGAGATCGACTATCGGGAGCTCGTCAGCCACCGTCAGGATCACCAGCGCCTGCTCAACAAAGCAGGCCAGCTGCTGCACGCCGCCAAAGCGGGGACTCTGGGCAACGACGAGCTGCTCAACTTCATCATTCAGGAGCTGGTGGTCGGCCACATGAGTCAGGCGGATCGCCGTTACTTCCCCCTGTTCAGATCTGAGCGCAGCCTGTCGGTTGCGGAGGTGGTCACCTAGTCCCCCCTGCTCAGACCCGAGCGTAACGCGCTTCTTTCGGAAGGGGCGACCTAGTCACCGCGCAGGGCCACCACGGGGTCGAGACGCACTGCCCGCAGCGCAGGAGCGACCCCGGCCAGCAGGCCAACCAGGGCGCTGCAACCAAGCGCCAGCAGCAGATAGAGAGGATGGAGGGTGAGCGGCAAGCCCGCCGCCAGCAGGGTGAGCAGCAGTTTGAGCCCGCCGAGCAGGGCCAGCCCCATGGCCCCGCCCAGCAGCGCCAACACCACGGCTTCGAGCAGGAACAACAATAGAATGCGCCGCCGTGGGCAACCCAGCGCCATCAGCAGACCCACCTCGGGGATCCGCTCCTGCTGGGCGATGCTCATGATGCTGAAGATACCGACCGCCCCGATCAGCAGCGAGATAATGCCGAGCCCGCCAACCGCCAGCTTGATGATGGAGAGGATCTTGTCGAGGCTGGTCAGCATGTCCTGCTGGGAGGTGAGGGTGAAATCCTCGGCGCCATGGCGGGCGATCAGCACTCGCCGGATCTGGGCGGTGATGTCGGCCTCCGTCTGCCCGGCGCGATAGATGACGTCGATCTCCTGCAGCCCCTCCTTGTTGAACAGCGCCTGGGCGTGGGCGGCAGGCAGATAGATCATGTCGTCCAGATCAAAGCCGAGAAATTGCCCTTTGGGGGCCAGCACCCCGGCCACCCGAAAACGGCGATCACCGGCGCGCAGCAGACTGCCCGGCGCATCACCACCGGGAAACAGCTCAGCCGCCACCTTGGCACCCAGCACCGCATAGGCGCGGGGCATGGCACTGTCGTCCGCGGGCAGAAAACGCCCCTGCACCAGGGTGAGCCGCCAGCCGGAGAGTGCCGCCGGACCTGTGCCCAGAATGGCGGTGCTGCGGGTGAGCCCGCGGCTGCGCACCTCCCCCTGCCCCTGCACCACAGGGAGCGCCGCCTCTACCCCTGCCAATCTGGCGAGGGCATCGGCGTCCTCCAGCAGCAGGGGACGACTGCTGGAGAGGATACCGGGCGGGCCGCCGGCGGTTTCGGTCTTGCCAGGGGTCACGGCGATCAGCCGGGTGCCAAATTGGGAGAAGCTGTCGAGCAGATAGAGCCTGAGCCCCTCGCCGATGCCGGTGAGCAGGGTCACCGAGGCGATCCCGATGGCAATGCCGAGCGCCGACAGCAGGCTGCGACTGCGCCCAGCCAGCAAGGCGCGCCAGAGCCAGAACAGCAGATCAGCGGCGCGCATCAGCCACCGCTCCACTGCCCGCTGCGCAGGCTGCTGACCGGATCTTGCCGTGCCGCCCGGGAGGCGGGCAGCCAGCTAAAAAACAGCCCGGTCAGCAGGGCCGCAGGTATGGTGCAGAAAGTAGCGAGCAGAGGGACTGCCGCCGGAAATCCGGGCCAAATCACTCCGGCGAGGGCAACCAGGGCATAGCCCAACACAGTGCCAAACAGCGCGCCACTGCCGCTCAGCAGCAGCGCCTCCCACAAAAACAGCTGGCGGATCTGGCAACTGTCGGCCCCCAGCGCCTTGAGCAGGCCGATCTCGCCGGTGCGCTGGCGGGTGCTGATCAGCGCCAGATTCATCATCATGATGCCGGAGACCAGCAGGCTGATGGCGCCGATGCCGGCAACGGCCAGGGTGAGGGTCGAGAGAATGGTGGAGAAGGTAGCCAACATGGCGTCGCGACGCACCACGGTCACATCGAGTACCCCGTGGCGCCCCTGCATCAGCTGCTCCAGTCGCTTGACCAGCGGCGGCACGGCTTGCCCCGCCAGCGGCTGGATCAGCAAGCGAAACAGCCCCTCGGTGTTGAACAGTCGCATGGCGCTACCGACCGGGATCAGCGCGGCTTCGGCCATATCCATCCCCAGATTGCTGCTCTGGCTGGTGAAGACCCCCACCACCCGAAAGCGACGATTGTCAAAACGCAGCCACTGGCCGACCGGATCGGCCTGACCAAACAGCTCCCGAGCCACCACGGCCCCGAGCAGGACGACCGGTCGATCCTCTGCGGCATCCCCCGGTAGCCAGCGGCCGGAGAGCAGCTCCAGCCCGTGGGTATCGCGCAGCCCGTTGCTGCTGCCAAGCAGCATGGTCTGGCGCAGCCGCGCCCCCTGTTTGGCCTCGGCAAAGCCCATCACCAGCGGCACCAGCCGCACGTTTGGCTGGTGCTGGCCAAGGTAGTGCATATCATCGAGAGTGATCTGCCGCAGACTGTTTCCGGTGACCGGCGGCAGCCCACCGGTGGTCTCCTTGCGGCCCGGGAACATCACCAGCAGATCCTTGCCAAGGGAACTGAACTGGTCGGCCACATAGCGCCTCGCCCCCTCCCCAAGCGCGGTGAGCAGCAGCACCGAGGTGACGCTCAGACTCACCGCCAGGATCAAGACCAGCGCCCGTGAACGCTGACGCAATAACGCCACGGCGGCAAAGCGGATCACATCGGGCCGCCGCATTCAGCCCCCGCCGCTATCAATATTGATATGGCCATCGTTCATCAGGATCCGCCTGCCCGCCCGCTCACCGAGGCGCGGGTCGTGAGTCACCACCACCAGCGTGATCCCCTGCTCCCGGTTGAGCCCCTCCAGCAGGGTAATCACCTCCTCCCCGGAGCGGGAGTCGAGATTGCCGGTGGGCTCGTCGGCCAGGATCAGCCGCGGCGCCATTGCCATGGCCCGGGCGATGGCTACCCGCTGACGCTGACCACCGGAGAGCTCGGCAGGGCGGTGTCCGGCCCGGTTCTCCAGCCCCAGCTCCCCCAGCAACTGCTGGCTGCGGCGATGGCGCTCAGCGGGGGCGATCCCGCACAGCATCAGCGGCAGCTCGACGTTTTCACGGGCGGTGAGGCGGGAGATGAGGTGAAACGACTGGAACACAAAACCGATGCGATGGCCGCGCAGCTGGGCCAACGCAGGTTCTGACAGGGTGGCGGTATCCTCCCCTCCCAGCCAGTAGCGCCCCTCGTCTGGCCGATCCAGCAGCCCCAGCACATTGAGCAGGGTCGATTTGCCGGAGCCCGAGGGGCCCATCACCGCCAGATACTCCCCCTCGGCAACCCGCAGGGAAACGCGATCGAGGGCGGCCACTTCGCTCCCCCCCAGGGTGAAACGACGGCTGACGGCATCAAGGCGAATGAGATCACTCATCCGTCTGCTCCGTGGCGGCGCTGAAAGGGCCCTCCCCGACAATCTGTCCGGGCTGGGCAGCCAGCCTATCACCGGCAGCGAGCCCCTCGGCCACCTCAATCCAGTTCCAGTTTTCCACGCCCCAGCGGGGCACCACCCGCACCAGCTTATCCCCTTCCAGCCGCAGCACGCTGCCATCGTCGGCCCGGCTGCTGGCCGCTACCCGCAGCACATCGGTAGCGCGGGTCACTTCGACCTCAAGGTCAGCGCTGTAGCCAATAAGCAGGGGGACATCGGTGGGCAGGGCAGCGAGCGCCGCCTCCACCTCCACGGTGCGGGCCTGCTTCTCCAGCTCCTTCACATAGGGGGCGATGCGGGTGACGGTGGCGGCAAAATCGCGCCCGGGCATGGCATCGAGCAGTACCCGGGCAGACTGGCCCACCTTGAGGCGGGCGGCATCCACCTCATCGATGGGGGCTGAAACATAGAGACAGCGATCGTCGATCAGATCGATCACCGGAGGCATGGCTACTCCGGGCGGTGAGGGGGTCATGTATTCACCCAACTTGCTGTTGACCTCAGCCACCACTCCGGCAAACGGCGCCAGCAGGCGGCGCTCGCTCAAGCGGGCCTCTACCTGGGCGACCTGCGCCTCGTCGACCCGCTCCTGCTGACGGGATGCCTGGCAGACATAGCGGCGGGTATCGGCCAGATTCTGGGCCTGCTCGGCGAGGGTGCGGGAGGTGAGGTTTTTGGCCAGCAAGGTGGCCAGCCGGTTGGCCTCCCGCTCGTAGTAGGCCGCCTCGCTGCAACGCTCCTCGCGCTGGGTCTTGCCGAGCGCCTGCTGGGCGCGGGCACGGGCAAGATCGGCGTGAATATCGTCACTCCAGAGGGTCAGCAGCAGATCTCCCTGGGCTACCCGCTCCCCGGCCTTGACGGCGATCTGCTCCACCACGCCGCCACCGGGCAGACTGAGTCCGGCCCGCTGACACGACTTGATGGTGCCGGCCCGGGTGTTGACCACGGTGACCAGCACATCCCCCCGCCCGACCTCAGCCAGCCTGATCGGCGTCGGCTGCGGTTGCCACCACCATGCCACAGCAGCCACCGCTACCACAGCACCACTTCCCCACCACAACCAACCTCTCTTCATCGCGCATCCTTTCGCTAGTGACTCCCGTCATGTGCGTCGGGAGAGCAGGGCATAATAGAGCAAGGGTATCACCACCAGGGTGAGCAAAGTGGAGACCAGGATCCCGAAAATCAGGCTGATGGCCAGTCCGTTGAAGATGGGGTCATCGAGGATAAACAGGGCTCCGATCATCGCCGCCAGCGCCGTCAGCATGATGGGTTTGGCCCGCACCTGCGCCGCTTCGATCACCGCCTGTTCGAACGCCACTCCGGCGCTGCGCTGCTGCTCGATAAAGTCCACCAGCAGGATGCTGTTGCGTACGATGATCCCGGCCAAGGCGATCATCCCGATCATCGAGGTAGCGGTAAACTGGGCTCCCAGCAGGGCGTGGCCCGGCATCACCCCTATGATGGTGAGCGGAATGGGAGCCATGATGATGAGTGGCACCAGATAGGAACGGAACTGCGCCACCACCAGCAGATAGATGAGAATCATCCCAACTCCGTAGGCGATACCCATGTCGCGGAAGGTCTCGTAGGTGATCTTCCACTCCCCGTCCCACAACAGCGCCACCTCCCCCAGCTTGTCGGGCTGCTGCACGTAATATTGGGGCAGGTCGATATCAGCACCGGCTGCAAACATGCCGTAGAGCGGGCTGTCGGTATGGCCACCCATGTCGGCCACCACCATCACCATGGGCTGCATGTTCTTGTGCATGATATAGCTGGGGGCCACCTCATCACGGCGACTCACCAGCTCGGAGACCCGCACCAGCTGGCCGCTCTGGCTGCGCACCTTGAGGGCCAGTACGCCCGCCAGATCCCGTTTGTCACCGGGTGCCAGTTCGATGCGGATCGGCACCGGATACTTGGCGCCGTGACCCTGCAGCCAGCTGGCATCCTGATAACCCACCCCGCCATTGAGGGTGTTCACCAGATCCCCGAGATCGACCCCGAGCAGGGCCGCCTTGCTGCGATCCACCACCAGCCGCCACTTGGGCTGCGGGTCGGTCAGATAGATATCCACATCCACCAGATCCGCCGTAGCCACAAAACGTGCCTGTACGGCGCGAGCGGCCGCTTCGCGGGCGGCCTGAGTCGGGCCATAGATCTCGGCAACGATGGGGGACCAGACCGGCGGGCCGGGCGGCACCTCAACGACTTTCAGGTTGCCCCCTGCCGCACTGGCGATGGCCTGCAGCGGCTCCCGAACCGACTGGGCAATCTGGTGACTGCTGCGATCCCGCTCATGCTTGTCTACCAGATTGACCTGAATATCCCCCACGTTGGCGCCGCTGCGGATAAAGTAGTGGCGCACCAGCCCGTTGAAATTGATGGGGGCGGCGGTGCCGGCATAGATCTGGTAATCCTTCACCTCCTCCACCTTGGCAAGCTCCCGCCCGACCGCCAGCAGGGTGCGCTCGGTCTGCTCCAGGGTCGCCCCCTCCGGCATATCGAGCACCAGCTGAAATTCCGACTTGTTGTCAAAGGGGAGCATCTTGAGCACCACCCACTGCACCACCGGCATGGCGGTAGCCGCCCCGACCAGCAGCAACACCACCAGCCAGAGCTTGCGTCTGGCCTTCTTGGCGCCATCACCGATCAGAAAAGGGGTCATCAGCCGGTGAAAGAGACCAGCCTTGGCTTCACCGTGGGCACCGTGCACCTCACCCTTGAGCAAATGGCTCGCCAGCCAGGGGGAGAAGATAAAGGCCACCAGCAGGGAGATAAGCATCCCCATGCTGGCATTGATGGGGATGGGGCTCATATAAGGGCCCATCAGCCCGCTGACAAAGGCCATCGGCAGCAGGGCCGCGATGACGGTCAGGGTCGCCAGTATGGTCGGCCCCCCCACCTCGTCCACCGCCCCCGGAATCAGATCCTTGAGCGCCCCCTTGCCCAAACCGCGATGGCGGTGGATGTTCTCCACCACCACGATAGCGTCATCCACCAGAATGCCGATGGAGAAGATCAGCGCAAACAGCGACACCCGGTTGAGGGTAAAGCCCCAGGCCCAGCTGGCGAAGAGAGTCAGCGCCAGGGTGATGACGATGGCAACGCCAACTACCAGCGCCTCGCGCCAACCCATGCTCACCAGTACCAGCAGCACCACCGCCGTGGTGGCAAAAATGAGCTTGCCGATCAGGGTGTTGGATTTGGTCTCGGCGGTGACGCCGTAGTCCCGGGTCACCGTCACCTCGACCCCGGCCGGAATAAGCCGATTCTTGAGACTCTCGACCCGCGCCTCCACCCGCTTGGCCACATCGACCGCGTTCTGGCCCGGCTGCTTGCCGATGGCCAGGGTCACCGCCGGATAACTGGCCTGTCCCAATCCCACCCAGCTGCGTTTGGTCGGAGTCTCCTGACCCAGAGAGACCCTGGCCACCGCCCCCAGATAGACCGGCTTGCCGTCGTGCAGCCCCACCACCAGCTCTCTAGCCTCCTGCTCACTTTGCAGGAACTGCCCCACCTGCACTTTAATCTCACTGTTGTTCTGCTCGATAGCCTGTGTCGTGCCAACCTGATTGGCGGCCGCCAGTCGCTGGCTCAGTTCGCCCCAGCTGATGCTGTGGGCGCTGAGGGCCGCCGGATCCGGCATCACCCGCAACACGGCACTCTGGCTGCCCAGCGTGTAAATATCGCGGGTACCGGGAATGCGCTTGAGCTCGGTCTCCAGCTCATGGGCGACCCGGGTCAGCTCGGGAGCCCCCAGTTGCTTGCTCCCCTCTTTGCTCCATAAGGTCAAACTGACGATAGGGACATCATCGATCCCCCGGGGTTTCACCAGCGGCTGACCGACTCCGATCCCCTGTGGCAACCAGTCACGGTTGGAGTCAAGCTGGTTGTTGAGATCGACGATAGCCTGCTCGCGACTCACCCCCACCTTGAACACCACCACCAGCAGGGCGCCATCGGGTTGGGAGAAAGAGTAGAGGGTATCAATGCCCTTTATCTGGGAGACCACCTGCTCGGCAGGGGTGGTGACGAGAGAGGCCACTTCAGCCGGGCTGGCTCCCGGGAAGGGAATATAGACATCGGCGAAGGTGACATCGATCTGCGGCTCCTCCTCCTTGGGGGTCACCAGCACTGCAAACAGACCGAGCAACAGCCCCACCAGCGCCAGCAGCGGGGTGATGGCCGAGCCCTGAAACAGCGCAGCCAGCCGACCGGCAGGCCCCAGCCTCTCCTTGTTGCCGTTCAGCTCGCTACTCATGGGTCACCTCCTGCTGCGCCCAGGCATCGGGAGCCAGCTTGTCACCGGCTTGCAGCCCGGCCAGGATCTCGCACTGTCCCTCGACACAATGGCCGACCCGCACCGGCGTCAGGGCCCAGCCCGCGGGCTGCTGCAGATAGACGCCGTTGAACTCCCCTTGCCGCAGCAGGGCGCGATCCGGCACCTGCAACACCTGACGCTCACCCTGTTTGAGCTGCACCTTGAGCCACATGCCGGGCAATACCCCGGCAGTTTGCGGCGGCAAGTCGAGGCGCAACTTGAAGGCGTGGCTCTGGCTGTCGGCATAGTTGAAGCGGGTCAATTGGACCGGGGTAACAGGCCTGCCATCCGGCAGCAGCACCTGCACATCCGCAGGCTCACGAGCCAGCGTCAGGGCGGATTGGGGCAACTCCACCTCCACCCGCAAGGTGTCGAGAGAGAAGCCGGAGAGCAGCGGGGTACCGGGGGCGACAGTCTCCCCCAGCTCCACCAGCCGTTTGGTCACAACTCCGGCGTAGGGAGCCAGAATGCGGGTATAACCGTAGGCCTCGCGGGCCTGAGTGAGAGCCGCATCGGCAGCGTTCACCTCGGCGCGGGCGGCGCGATCAGTCGCCTGGGCATTATCGAGCTGGGCGCGGGTGATCACCCCCTTGGCAATCAGCGCCTGAAAGCGGGCGAGCTGGCGCTCGGCTTCCACTTGCTGGGCCTGCGCCCGCGCCAGCCGCGCCTCGGCACCCGTGACGGCGGCAAACTGCTCTTTGCCGCTGATCTCCAGCAGCGGCTGCCCCGCCTGCACCTGATCGTTCACATCCACCAGCATGCGGGAGACCCGGCCGCTGGTCTGGGCCGCCACCGTCCCCTGATTGATGGCACTGACGGTGCCATCCAGCGTCAGCCAGTCGGTCACCGGCTGTGGCGCCACTGTCAACAAGGGCTCTGGCTCCCCGTCCGCGGCAAAGGCCCGGGGGGATGTCATGGCCTGCGATGTCATCACCAACAAGGTGATCCCCAGCAACCGGATCTTTTCCATCATTACTCTCCTTCCCTGGCGTAATCTGTCACTTCACGGGATCAGGCGGTATGGGACTGGCGCACCTTATCCACTCCCGGAACTGGCGCCTTGGTCAGCACCCTGGCCAGCCCTCTGTCAAACAGCAAGATCCCGGCCACCATGGCCGCTATAAACAACATTATCATGGGCTGCCCGCTGGAAATGAGACTCAGAGCAGGCCCCGGGCAGATGCCCACCAATCCCCAGCCGATGCCAAACAGCGCCGCCCCGCCGATCAGCCGGCGATCCAGCCTGGGGGCCGGTACGGCAGCGATGGGCTCCCCCAGCACACTCTGGCGACGGGGTTTCACCAGCAGAAAATAACCCGGCATAAAGACCAGCAGGGCCCCTCCCATCACGAAGGCGAGGCTGGGATCCCAGGCCCCGGCCAGATCGAGAAAACCGGTGACCCGGGCGGGATCCATCATGCCGGAGATGGCCATCCCAAGTCCGAACAACACACCCGCAAACAAACTTGTCAGCAACTTCATGGCGATCAGCCCCTTACAGCAGATGATGAGTAACGAAGACGGTGATAAAGCCTGCCGCCATAAAGGTCAGGGTGGCGACGATGGAGCGCAGGGAGAGCCGCCCCATACCACAGATGCCGTGACCGCTGGTGCAGCCATTGCCAAGACGGGTACCGATGCCGACCAGCAGACCTGCCAGCAACACTACAGGCCAGCCGGGCAAGGTGGTGAATGCGGGCATACTGGCCCAACCCAGAGTCAGCGCCAACCAGGCGCCCGCCCCTAGCCCCAACAGAAACAGCACCCGCCACGGTGCACGGTGTTGCAGCGCACCGGCCAGAATGCCGCTGATCCCGGCCACCCGGCCGTTGAACAACATCAGGATCAAGGCCGACAGCCCCGCCAGCATGCCGCCGCCCAAAGAGAGCAGCCATTGGCTTTCCATCATCAAGATTCCTTATTTTCTGAGTGACAAAAATGGGTTTGCAGCGCCCCCAACACATCGGCGGCCGCCTCGCTCACCAGCGAGTAGTAGATCTGCTGGGAAACCTTGCGCGAACGGATAAGGCCGTAGCGCTTCAATACCGAAAGTTGCTGGGAGAAGGCCGACTGCCCAAGTTGGCTATGGGCCAGCAGCTCCCCGACCCCCTTCTCCCCCTCCACCAACTGGCAGAGCACCATCAGGCGTTCGGGATGAGCCAACGCCTTGAGCAGGGAGGCGGCGGCTGTCGCATGTCTGTTCATCTCGTCGAATTGGCTCATAAGAGTAAATTAGCAATTGCTGATATTTGTTCTATTGTATAAAACAACACTAAATTAGCAATATCTAAAGTAGATAAGGAGAAAGACCATGACAGTAGATAACGGAGTCAGAATCGTCGCGGGTTGCATGTTGCTGCTCTCGCTGATCCTTACCACCTGGGTTCATCCGGGCTTTGTCTGGTTGAGTGCCTTTGTCGGGGTCAACCTGATCCAGAGCGCATTCACCGGTTTCTGCCCGGCAGCGATGATCCTCAAACGGATGGGGTTCAAATAGACAGAACAGGCGTGAATAGCAGTGTCATAACCGGGTCTGATGACCCGGCTCACACGGCCGTGTAATAAAGGCAGGAGGCTGAACATGGCAACAGTAGTCGTCATCGGCGCGGGTCTGGGTGGCATGTCAGCCGCTTACGAACTCAAGGCCGAGCTGGGCAAGCAGCATGAGGTGATCCTCGTCAACGACAAGCCCGACTTTGAATTCAATCCATCAAATCCCTGGATCGCCGTCCAGTGGCGGGAGCGCAAAGAGATTTCGATCCCCATCGAACCCCATGTGAAAAAGAAGGGGATCCGCTTTATCCATGCCGCCCTGACCGAGCTGCAGCCAGCGATGCAGCAGCTCACCCTCTCCGATGGCCAGACCCTGCGTTACGACTTTCTGGCGATCTGCACCGGCCCGGCCCTCGCCTTTGACGAGGTGGCAGGGGCTGGCCCCGAATCCGGTGGCACCACCAGCGTCTGTACCCTCTCTCACGCCGAAGAGTGCCGCCACAGCGTCAGCGCACTGGTCGACGAGCCCGGCCCGGTGATTGTCGGCGCCATGCCGGGAGCCTCCTGCTTTGGCCCCGCCTACGAGTACGCGTTCATCCTCGATCGCCATCTGCGCGACAAAAAGGTGAGAAAAAATGTGCCCATGACCTTTGTCACCAGCGAGCCCTACATCGGCCATCTGGGTCTCAATGGTGTGGGGGACTCCAAGGGGATGCTGGAGAGCGAATTGCGGATGCGCGACGTGCAGTGGATCTGCAATGCCCGTACCGTGGCGGCGCAAGATGGCCAGATGACGGTGGAAGAGCTGGACGATGAGGGCAACATCAAGCGCACCCACACCCAGCCCTACAAACACGCCATGATGCTGCCCGCCTTTGTCGGCATTGCGCCGCTGCGGGGCATCGAGGGGCTGGTCAATCCCCGCTGCTTTGTCATCGTCGACGAACACCAGCGCAACCCCGCCTTCCCGCAGATTTACGCCGCAGGGGTCTGCATCGCCATTGCGCCGCCGCACAAGACGCCGGTACCAACCGGGGTGCCCAAGACCGGCTACATGATTGAGGCGATGGTGCGCACCCTGAGCCACAACATCAAGGCGGAGCTCAGCGGCCAGCCGCCGGTGACCAAGGCGGTGTGGAATGCCATCTGTCTGGCGGACATGGGGGACACCGGCGCCGCCTTCGTCGCCATGCCACAGATCCCGCCGCGCAACGTCGCCTGGTTCAAGAAAGGGAAGTGGGTCCATCTGGCCAAGATCGCCTTTGAGAAGTACTTCCTGCACAAGATGCAGGTGGGGGATACCGAGCCCATCTACGAGAAACTGATGCTCAAATACCTCGGTATCGACAAGACCGAATGACCCCACAGACCCGGCCCTCGCCGGGTCTGCTTTTGGCGGCCCTGCGCGGCAAAAACGGGGCTTTCGATTATGTTTCAAGATGTTGCTGCCGGCAGCGCGGGGTTTACCCTGCCTGCCGCCTCGGCTATCATTCGAGCCTCTTATCAATAGCGGAGACCATCAGTGGGCAACTCATCAAGTGACAGTTGTAGACCGACCCTCATCGTCGGTACCAAGGTCGCGAGCTAGCCGCAGGTCTTTCTCTGCCGCATGCTCGCAACCCTGCGAGAAGCGGAAATCCACTCCCCTCTTCTCCCTTTTTACACTTGACGTCTGGTGACCTGTGGCCAACCGCCACGGTCGCCATGCCTGCATAGTTTCTGCTTCCCACAAGGAGGCTGCTATGCGTTTTATCTCAATCAAACCGGCTGCGGATCGCGCGGTCGCAACAGGTTCTGTTGCTACCCGGGTTCACCCCCTGTTGAGCCGGCTCGGCCGTGGCATACTGCCACGCTGGCTGGGCGGCAAACAGCGTCAACACCACTACCGGCTGCAGATCCGCTGTGAGGATCGCGCCGATATGGAGCAGGTGCTGGATATGGTGAACCACACCTTGCAACCGGCGGGGCTGCAACCGATGCAATCGATGAAGCCGGGTCGCGGCGGCGGGCGAGAGCTGGTGCTCAACCTGCAGTGCACCCCGCCCCAGCGCCGCTATCTGGTGCAGTTTGTTCATCAGGTCGGGGTGGCACATCCGGTGCGCTGGCAACTACGCCCACGCATCGACTGCGATCCCGAGCTCAACTGACCGCACACCTGCGTTAACCACAGTGAAAGGGGCCAGCCACGCTGGCCCCGCTTGTTGCGTCCTCTCCGAGCGTCAGGGCATCTGATGATGCTCGCGCCCAGGGACGCCGCGTTTTGTTTGTCTGCTGGCCATCCGCGCAATCATCCCCTGATCCATCCGCTTCCCGGCGTTTCATCATGGATTGCGTCAAGCCAGCGCTTATCAGAAGGAGTACGCCATGAAGATGTGGCAACAAATTGACATGATCTCCCTGCTCGACACCCTGGCCAGCCTGCTGCTCGCCTTTGTGCTCGGCAGTCTGGTCGGGCTGGAGCGCCAGTACCGCCAACGTACCGCGGGCCTTCGCACCAACGTGCTGGTCGCCGTAGGGGCCGCCCTGTTCGTCAGTCTGGCCCAGCGCATCTATGACCTGCACGGCGGCAACTACAACGTGGTCCATGTGGTGGCCTATATCGTCTCCGGCATCGGCTTTCTCGGCGCCGGCGTCATCATGCGCGAGTCGGGCAATATCCGCGGCATCAACACCGCCGCCACCCTCTGGGGTGTCGCTGCGGTCGGCGCTGCCTGTGGCGCAGGGCTGGCCATGGAGGCAATTCTGGGCGCCCTGTTCGTGCTCGCCGCCAACACCCTGCTGCGACCGCTGGTCAATCAGATCAACCGCCGCCCGGTGGACAATACCGACACCGAAGTGACCTACAAGGTGACGGCCTTGACCCAGCGCGAGCATCAAAAAGAGGTGCTGCACTGGCTCGAGGAGATGCTGGAGCAGGCCAACTACCCGTTGAGCGAACTCGATATCGAGCCGTTTGGCGAGGGGGATCTGGAGATCTCTGCGGTGCTGCTGGCTACCTCCATCGATGGCGACGAGCTGGATGCCCTGATGGTGAAACTCGGCATCCACCCCCATATCAAGCAGGTGTTCTGGCGCACCAGTACCACCGATTGAGCCGTTGGTCAGAGGAACGAGCCATCCGCCCGCAGCAAAAAGCCCCGCCAGCAATGGCGGGGCTTTCTCATATGGATGGGCGAAGAGTGGCTAGCGGCGACTGCGCCAGCGCACCCTGGGGGTGATCACCTGGGCGGTCTGTGCGGGAGGATTGCCCGCAATCAGTTGCTGCATCAGCTCGAAGGCGGCGAGGGCCAGCGCCGGACAATCCTGCGCCACCGAGTCGATACGCATGGGGATGCAGTCGAGCAGGTCGTGATCGTCGAAGGTGCACAGGCGCATCCCTGTCTCCATCAACCCCGCCTCGTTAAGGTAGCGCAGTACCCCTTCCAGCAGGGTAAAAGAGGCGGTAAAGAGCCCCCTTGGGGGCGCCCCCAGCTCGGCCACCAGCTCGGCCATCAGCTGATAACCGGAGCTCGGCTGATAGTCGCGATGGCGCACCCGGGCGGCATCGGCTTCAAAACCGGCGCGATGGAGCCCCAGCTCATAGCCCGCCAGCCGGTGACGACTGGGGGAGAGATCCAGCAGGCCGCCGAAGTAGTAGATCTCCTCGCCGCACTCGCTGGTCATGTCCCGCACCAGCTCGGCGGTGGCCTTGCAGGCATCGGAAATCACCATGGGCAGGCGCGACTCGCCAATATGGCGGTCGAGCTGCACCACCGGCAGGCGGTCGTGGATGCGGGCATAGATGTCATCGCTGTGGCCGCTGGAGGCGACAATCAGCCCATCCACCTGGCGGCTGATGAGGTTGTCCACCACCCGCTGCTCGAGGGCGGGATCATCCTCGGAACAGGCGATCAGCAGCTGGATGCCCGCCTCCCGGCAGTGGGCCTCGAGGGCACGGGCGATGCGGGCAAAACCGAAGTTGGTGAGATCGGGGATCACCAGCCCCCAGGTGTAGCTGCGGGTCTCGCGCAGGGAGCGGGCATGAAAGCTCGGCAGGTAGTGACACTCCTCCGCCACCGCCTGAATGCGCTTGCGGGTATCGTCGGCAATCCGGTACTCCGCACTCTTCCCGTTGAGCACCAGACTGGCGGTCGCCTTGGACACCCCCGCCAGTTCGGCGATCTGGGCAATCGTGATCCGTTTCTTCTTCTCCACCTGGCCTCCCGGCTGACTAGAACCGGGCTATTGTACTAGGCACGCCGACAGCGGCCAGTGATTGAGGCAAATTTTGCAGCCATCATCGCCGTTACCTGATGAAAGTTGCGGCTTGTCCCCGGGAAAATAGCGCGCAGACAGGCTGTGCCGCCCCTCATCGATGAAACACTCCAGACTGGAGCGATCGCACAGCACGGTGATCCGCCCGCCAGCCCATGGGCTGCTGCGGGTCTCCCACGCTCCGCTCTGCCAATTCTGGCGCCGCAAGGTGATACGGTCCGGCTGCCACACTAGCTCAGCCACGGCACCAAACCAGAGGCTCCCCTCACCGCAAAGATCCAGATCGAGCCAGGCCGAGTCGATGGCCAGCCCCGGAAATTCGCCGAGCGTCCCTTCGAAGCGGGTCAACTCTCCCTTCAATGCCGCAAGCTCCGCCACCGGCCGCTGGCAGAGCCACTCATCCTGCCAGAACAGCTCCCGCGGGCAGCTCATCTGGTGGATCCAGCCGTGAGCGACAGTGGGCTGGCTCATCTCGTTCTCCTCCGGCAGACCCAGCCAGCCAAACAGCAAGCGCCGACCCTGGCTATCCAGAGTGGTCTGGGGGGCATAGAACTCGAAGCCCCGATCCAGCTCGTGGAAAGCCCCGTGCTCGAAGCGCTCGCCGTCGAAGTTGCCAGAAAGCCAGCCGCACTGGTAGAGGTTGCGATAATCCTCGCCTGCCGGGGCAATCCCCTGCGGGCAGCTGATCAGCACATGGCGCTCCCCCAGCGAGAAGAGATCCGGGCACTCCCACATATAGCCAAACTCACCCAGCCCCCCTCGCCCGCTACCGGCGATGGGGCCCACCCGCTGCCAGCTTTGCAGGGTGTCGCCGCGATAGAGCAGCACTTCCCCCTTGTCATCCTGAGTGCGAGCACCCAGCACCATCAGCCACTGCCGACCGTCGTGCCACACCTTGGGGTCGCGCACATGGCCGCTGTAGCCTTCGGGCAGATCCAACACGGGCCCCAGCTTCTCGAAGCCTCCCTCACCATCGGCGCGGGCCAGACACTGATAGGCGGTGCGGCTGCCATCCGGGTATTTGACATTGCCGGTGTAGATAAGGGTCAGACACCCCTGCTCGTCGCTCACCGCAGAGCCCGAATAGCAGCCGTGGCTCTCATAGGCTTCGGTGGGCAACAGCGCCACCGGCTCGTGCTGCCAATGCAGCAGATCGGTGGAGGTGACATGGCCCCAGCCCTTGTTGCGGTGCTCGCAGCCCAGCGGATTCCACTGGTAGAAAAGGTGGTAGCGCCCGTCGTGCTCGATAAAGCCGTTGGGATCGTTAAGCAGCCCCACCGGGGCTGCCAGATGCCAGCGGGGCCGATGGGGATCGGCCGCCGCCTTGAGCTGTCCGGCCAGCAGCGACCGGACAATCTGGTTGAGAAGATCGCTTTCCTTCATCACTCCACCTTGTACTTGAGCAGGTAGGATGCGGCGAAAGCGGCACCAAAGGCGATCACCAGCCCGATGATGTAATGAATAAGGCTCATGGGCTGGACGATGGCCATGCCGGGAATACCGGTCAGCCCCACCGCCGTCATCCCCACCTTGGCCGCCACCACGTAGGCGCCGCCGCAGGCCCCGCCAAACAGACCGGCGAGGAAGGGTTTGATGTAGCGCAGGTTGACACCAAAGATGGCCGCTTCCGTGATGCCCAGCAGGCAGGACATGGCAGCTGGCACGGTAATGGCCTTGATCTTCACATCACGAGTCTTGAAGTAGACCGCGAGGCAAGCCCCGCCCTGTGCCACGTTGGCCATGGCCCAGATGGGCAGCAGGAAGTTGACGCCAATTTGCGGATTGGCCAGCAGCCCCGCCTCGATGGCATGGAAGCTGTGATGAATGCCGGTGATGACGATAAGCGAGTAAGTGCCACCAAATACCAGCCCGGCCAGCCAGCCTGCCTGCTCATAGAGGGCACTCAGACCAAACGAGATGCCATCCCCCAGCACCCGACCCGCCGGGCCGATAAAAAGCAGCGCTACAAAGCCGGTGATGATGACGGTGAGAAACGGCGTGAGGATCAGATCCAGCGCATCCGGAATGCGCTTGCGCAGCTGTTTCTCCAGATGGGACATAAACCAGACCGCCAGCAGCACCGGGAAGACGGTGCCCTGATAGCCGATCATCGCCACATCCAGCCCGAAGAAGTCCATGGTCTTGAAACCACCGGCCACGCCCCAGGCGTTGGTCAGCGCCGGGTGGGTGAGGATGCCACCGAGGGTCGCCCCGAGGTACGGATTGCCGCCAAACTCCCGCGCCGCCGTAAAGCCGATGAGGATCGGCAATATGATAAAGGCCGCCGAGCTGAACATGTCGAGCATCACAAACAGGGCGCTGTCGGCATTGACCCAACCGTAGGTGCGCACCATGCCGAGCAGCCCCATCAGCAGGCCCGAGGCGACGATGGCCGGAATGATCGGCACGAAGATGTTGGAGAGGGTTCGCGCCAACCGCTGGGCCACGTTGAGCTTGGCCGCCGCCATGTCGGTCAGCTCCGCCTTGCTGGCGGTGCCGGTACCGGTCAGCGCCACGAACTCCGCATAGACCTTGTTGACCAGACCGGTGCCGAAGATCACCTGAATTTGGCCCGCGTTGCTAAAGCACCCCTTGACCCCCTCCAGCTTGTCGATGGCGGCCTTGTTTACCTTGCTGTCATCGGCCAGCACCAACCGCAGCCGGGTGGCGCAGTGGGCTGCGCTGACGATATTCTCCTTGCCCCCGAGCAGGGGCACCAGATCCTTGGCTATCGCACTGATATTCATATTCTTCCTCTTATGACCCGCCACGCTGGCGGGCCCTTGTCACATGAGAGTAGGGGCTGTCGAGCCGGGCTTCTAGCCTCAGCTCAACAGCCGCTTGCGCTTGATCGCAAAAAGGCATCCAGTTCGGAGCGGGTCGGCAGCGCCGTCATCGCCCCCTTGGCGGTGGTGGCGAGCGCCCCGCAACCGTGGGCCTGAGCCAGGATGGCGGGTAGCTCGGCCAGAGTCGGCAGCGACGAGCGCCCGGCCAGCGCCGCCAGCAGACCGGCGACGAAGGCATCCCCCGCCCCCGTGGTGTCGATGGGCGTTACTTTCTGCCCCACCCACTCCAGCAACTCGCCATCAAGGCGAGCCACCAGCCCGGCCGCCCCCCGGGTCACCAGCACCAGCGCCGGGCCAGAGAGAGTCGCAAGCCCGGCAGCCAGATCATCCTCACCGCTCAGCAGTTGCAGCTCCTCGATGGAGAGCTTGACCACATCCGCTTGCGCAATGGCCTGACGCACCAGCGGCAGCATCTCGGCGGGGCTACCCCACACCTCGGGGCGCAGGTTGGGGTCGAAGCAGACCCGCCCGCCTGCCGCCTTGATGTCCGCCATGGCCTGCAGGCAGCTGGTGCGCACCGGCTCGTTGGCGAGCGCGATGGAGCAGGTGAGCAACCACTGACCGGCATCGAAGTGGGGCAAATCATCTGGGGTGAGGAACTGGTCGGCACTGGGGCGCACCATAAAGGTGAAGCTGCGCTCCCCCTCGTCATCCAGTGCCACCAGCACGGTAGAGGTGCGATGGTCTGGATCGAGCCGCAGCGCACCGATATCCACCCCCTCCCCGCTCAGGGTCTCGGCCATAAAGCGGCCGAACGGATCGGCACCGACCCGGCCGATAAAGGCCGCATCGCCGCCCAGCCGTGCCACGCCAACCGCCACATTGGCGGGTGCGCCACCCGGACACTTGAGGTAGTGCAACGCCCCTTCCGGGATCAAGTCCACCACCGCATCCCCCATTACCCACACACGATTCGTCACCTTGCTACTCCACTGCTGCATCGGATCGACTGTCAAACCCGAACTCTGTTCTGTTGGCCGGTATTATCAGCTAAACCGTTTTAGCCAACCAACAGATCTCGGTACCAGCTGCCATTTTTGTGATCGGGATAACGAACTAGAACCAGGTTTCCATCTGGACGCCAAAGTTCCACTCGCCACCGGCGGTGAAGTTGCTCTGGCCCATGGCATCGTCGCTGGCGTAGTTGTCGAGCTCGGAGGACCAGTCCATCCAGCTGGCGAACACCCGCAGTTCGGGCCGCTCGAAGAAACCGGCGGTCTGCGCCTTGAAGGTGGGGGCGAAGGTGAGCTTGGTAAAGTTGCCGTTCACCGCCTGGCGTCCCTTGTAGCCCTTGGGAGCGAGATCCATGTACTGCCAGGCTGCCTCGTAGACCAGCTCGACGTTCTGGCTCAGCACCTGCGCCACCCGGGTATTGACGGTGAGCCAGCGGTACTCGTCCCCTTTCACGTAGCGATCCTGACTCTGCTCGGCCAGCAGGGCCGGGGCAAAACGCCAGCGCGGATTAAGATCGGTAGCGCCAAACACGGCGACCCGCACCGCATCAGCGTCCGGCAACAGCTCGCTGTCAGAGCCCAGCCCCTTGACCTCGGCCCCCAGCCCATGACCGTACAGCACCGCCGCCTTGGCAAAACCGGGGTTGATGCCAAAGAAGCTCTCGCCGTGGTAGGCCAGCAGGGTGTGTGCCCCCTTGTCCGCTGCCTCGCTGCCCACCCCCTTGTCATTGATGCGGGCGTCATTGTCCTTGGCCGAGAGACCGTTCACCATCCACTGCCAGTTGCCGACGCGGTTGTTCATGGTAAGGATGTAGCTCTCGATATCGGAGAGACCACTGGCGCTGATGTCGCCGTAATCGCGGCCATAGAGAGAGAAGTTGGCCTTCCAGCTGTCGGCCAGCTGCACGTCGTAGACACCGCCGCCGGTACCGGCCAGGAACACCACGTCGGAGTCGAGCCAGTGGATGTCAAAGTTGTCCCGATCAAAGCGCTTGCCCGCCCACAGCACCGCATTCTTGAAGGGGCCGTCGAAGCTCGCCAGATTGCCGATCTCGGCAAACACCTGACGGGTATTGAGGCTCGAATCGCTGGCGGTCCAGTCGTTGCTGGTCTCCACCCCGTCAGCCAGCATCAGCTTGTAGCGGGCCCAGCTGCCATCCTCGAAGGTCTGGGTTTTCAGCAGGTTAGCCTCCATGTAGGTGTCATCCTCGTTGCCAAGGCGACCGACAGCCCCGCCTACCGAACCGGCCGGGGTGATATAGGGGCCACCGCGCCCACCGTTGCCATTGCTGTTGACCAGGAGGCCCGAGCGGGCGTAGCCGTGAAACTCGAAGCCCTGGGCACCAGCGGTCTTCTCATCCACCTGCTGGCTGCGGTTGTCGGCCACCTGAGCCTGCTCGCTCGCCGCGCTCGCCTTCACTTCCGCCTGACTGGCACGGCTCTCTGCCGCCTCGGCTCTCGCTTCGGCTGCCTGTACCCGCGCCTCCAGCGCCGCCAATCTGGCCTCGACACTCTCACCTGCAATACTCGCCTGCGCCGCCCACAGCGGGCTGCTCATCCCCAATCCCAGCGCTACCGCCAGCGCCAACTTGCTCTTGAACATCATCATCTTCCTCACCTGTCATCTGTGGCCCGGACGGGCGCTGTTGTTATCGACAGACGGAGCATAGCTAAACCGCTTTAGCCAACTCAATACAACAACTAAACCGTTTCAGCAACAGTGTGAGCGGGATAACATTTGTACAGCAGGAATTGGCGGGAGTTGTGAGGAGGATCCCTCATCAGGATCCACTCAATAGGGCGGATCCTGGCTAAACGGCGGGCAAAAAAAGAGCCGGCACAAGGCCGGCTCTGTTTATTCGGGTCGCTGAAATCAGCTGGTCAGATCGTCGAAGAAGCGTTTCACCCCTTCGAAGAAGCCTTCCGATTTCGGCTTGTGGGTCTTGGCAGCAGCACCGCTGAACGACTCGTCCAGCTGGCGCAAAAGCTCTTTCTGCTGCTCGGTGAGGTTGACCGGAGTCTCGATCACCACCTTGCACATCAGATCCCCTACCTGGCCGGAGCGTACTGACTTCACGCCCTTGCCGCGCATGCGGAACATCTTGCCGGTCTGGGTCTCCGGGGTGACCTTGAGCTTGACGCGGCCATCCAGGGTCGGCACTTCAATCTCGCCACCCAGCGCGGCTGCGGTGAAGCTGATGGGCACTTCGCAGTAGAGGTTGTTGCCGTCACGCACGAAGATCTCGTGCTCTTTGACGTGCACCTGTACGTAGAGATCCCCTGCCGGTGCTCCTGCTTCCCCCGCTTCCCCTTCGCCGGAGAGACGGATGCGATCGCCGGTATCGACGCCCGCCGGAATTTTCACCGACAGGGTCTTGGTGCGCTGGTAGCGACCTTCACCGTGGCACTTGCGGCACGGATCCTTGATGATCTTGCCGCGGCCGTGACAGTGCGGACACGCCTGCTGCACCGCAAAGAAGCCCTGACGCATCTGCACTTGGCCGGAGCCGTGGCAGGTCGGGCAGGTCTGGGCACTGCTGCCGGTGTGGGCACCGGAGCCGTTACAGACTTCACAGTGAACCAGGGTCGGCACCTTGATCTCCTTGGAGACCCCGCGTACCGCCTCTTCCAGCGTCAGCTCCATGGTGTAACGCAGGTCGGAGCCACGGGCCGGGCCACGACGGGCACCACCACGGCCACCGCCGAAGATGTCACCGAATACGTCACCAAACATGTCGGCGAAGTCGGCACCGCCGCCAAAGCCACCGTGGCCACCGCCACCCTGGCTCGGGTCGACACCGGCATGGCCGTACTGGTCGTAACGGGCACGCAGGTTGGCATCGGTCAGGACCTCGTAGGCTTCCTTGACCTCTTTGAACTTCTCTTCGGATGCGGCATCACCCTGGTTACGATCCGGGTGATACTTCATGGCCAGGCGCTTGTACGCCTTCTTGATCTCGCGATCGTCGGCATCTTTCGCCACACCCAGTACTTCGTAGAAATCGCGCTTCGACATACTCATCCTGTGGTTACGCAGACGGGCGTTGGTTACCCAACGCCCGTGAATTCATTGACCAAGCCGATGGGCGAAGCGGACTCCGCCCATCTGGGTAGGGCTTACTTCTTGTCGTCTTTCACTTCTTCGAACTCGGCGTCGACTACGTCGTCGTCAGCCTTGGCAGAAGAGGAGGACTGACCGGCATCAGCACCGGCTGCACCCTGGGCCTGAGCCTGCTGCTGGGCAATTTCCATCAGCTTCTGGGACGCTTCCAGCAGAGCCTGCTGTTTGGCTTCGATAGCAGCCTTGTCGTCACCCTTGATGGCAACTTCCAGCTCGCTCAGAGCAGCTTCGATCTTGGTCTTGTCGTCGGCAGGCAGGGCTTCACCGGCTTCGGTGATCTGCTTGCGTACGGAGTGGACCAGACCATCAGCCTGGTTGCGAGCCTGTACCAGCTCTTCAAACTTCTTGTCCTCGGCCGCGTTGGCTTCGGCTTCGCGTACCATGCGCTCGATCTCGTCATCAGACAGACCAGAGGAGGCCTGGATGGTGATCTTCTGCTCTTTGTTGGTCTCTTTGTCTTTCGCAGAGACGTGCAGGATACCGTTGGCATCGATGTCGAAGGTCACTTCGATCTGCGGCAGACCGCGCGGTGCCGGACGGATGCCTTCCAGGTTGAACTGGCCCAGAGACTTGTTGTCGCTGGCGCGCTTGCGCTCACCCTGCAGCACGTGAATGGTCACGGCAGACTGGTTGTCTTCGGCAGTGGAGAACACCTGGGACTTCTTGGTCGGAATGGTGGTGTTCTTCTCGATCAGCGCAGTCATCACGCTACCCATGGTTTCGATACCCAGGGAGAGCGGGGTAACGTCCAGCAGCAGTACGTCGGTCTTGTCACCGGACAGTACGGCACCCTGGATGGCAGCACCCATGGCCACGGCTTCGTCCGGGTTGACGTCTTTACGCGGCTCTTTGCCAAAGAACTCGGCAACGGTCTTCTGAACCAGCGGCATACGGGTCTGACCACCAACCAGGATCACGTCGTCGATCTCGCCAACTGCCAGACCGGAGTCTTTCAGGGCGACACGAACCGGCTCCAGAGAGTCTTTCACCATGTCTTCCACCAGGGATTCCAGCTTGGCGCGGGTCACCTTGATGTTCATGTGCTTCGGACCAGTGGCATCTGCAGTGATGTACGGCAGGTTGACGTCGGTCTGCTGGGCGGAAGAGAGCTCGATCTTGGCTTTCTCGGCGGCATCTTTCAGACGCTGCAAAGCCAGCTGGTCGTTGCGCAAGTCGATGCCCTGCTCACGCTTGAACTCGTCTACCAGATAGTTGATGACGCGGTTGTCGAAGTCTTCACCACCCAGGTGGGTGTTACCGTTGGTCGCCAGTACTTCGAAGGTGGTTTCGCCTTCCACTTCGTCGATCTCGATGATGGAGATATCGAAAGTACCGCCACCTAGGTCATATACGGCAACCTTGCGCTCGCCCTTGACCTTGTTCACGCCATAAGCGAAAGCAGCAGCAGTCGGCTCGTTGATGATGCGTTTTACATCCAGACCGGCGATGCGACCGGCATCCTTGGTAGCCTGACGCTGGGCGTCGTTGAAGTAGGCCGGAACAGTGATAACGGCTTCGGTTACCGGCTCGCCCAGGTAATCTTCGGCGGTCTTCTTCATCTTCTTCAGCACTTCGGCAGAGATCTGCGGCGGTGCCATTTTCTTGCCCTTCACTTCAACCCAGGCGTCGCCGTTGTCAGCTTTGGCGATGGCGTACGGCATGATTTTCAGGTCACGCTGCACTTCTTCATCTTCAAAACGACGACCAATCAGACGCTTGATGGCGAACAGGGTGTTTTTCGGGTTGGTGATGGCCTGACGCTTGGCCGGCTGACCAACCAGGATCTCGCCATCATCGGCATAGGCAATGATGGACGGAGTAGTACGATCGCCTTCTGCGTTCTCGATCACGCGAGCAGTGTCGCCATCCAGAATAGCGACGCAGGAGTTGGTAGTACCCAGGTCAATACCGATGATTTTACCCATTTGACGAATCTCCAAATACTTTGAATAAACCGGCGAGGAACTCGCCTTAATGCGTTAACGGCTAGGTGGGGGCTGCCAATCTGGCTTTCAAGCTCCCGGCATCAAATTTTTTGTGCCGCCGCGGCCTTGCTACCTATATGGGGTCGCCAGACGCAGCTTCAAGCCCCAACCCTAAAAAACCACACCCTTTGTCATGGTTGCGCGGTCACGTTGAGCCGTTAAACCGGGCAAGATGAGCAGGTGCTGCACTGCGAAACAAAAAGCCCGCCACAGGGCGGGCTCGGGCACCCACAGCCAATCAGTCGACCGCTTTGGCGATCATCACCATGGCCGGACGGATCACCCGACCGTTGAGGTCATAGCCCTTCTGCATCACTGCAATGACGGTGTTCGGGGCCACATCGGCACTCGGCACCATGCTCATCGCCTGATGGGCGTTGGGGTCAAACGGCTGGTTGATCGGGTCGAGCGCCACCAGACCAAACTTGGCCACGCCGCTCTGCATGGATTTCAGGGTCAGCTCGACACCTTCGATCATCGGCTTGAGGGCTTCGTTCTCCTTGTCGGCCAGTTCGATGGCTCGCTCAAGGTTGTCCAGCACAGGCAGCAGTTCGTTGGCGAACTTCTCCAGAGCAAACTTGTGCGCCTTCTCCACATCCAGCTCGGTACGACGACGCAGGTTCTCCATCTCGGCGGCGGTACGCAGGGCGCGTTCACGCTCTTCCGCCGCTTTTTGGATGGCGGTTTCCAGCTGCGCTTCCAGTTCGGCAATGCGGGCCTGCTCGGCTGTCACTTCACTGTCTACATCGGTCGGCTCGACTGGCTGGGCTTCCACTTGCTCCATCGCTTCAACCTTTTGCTCTTCGTGGTTCATGACATCTCCAATTCCGGGGTTACTTATGAGGGCCCTGACGTCTGGTTGAGCGACCGGACGACAACAGACCGACTATGTTGGCGCTATTATGGGGATGCATCCCCGGCTTTCAAGGGGTAAAGGGCAATCTGGGTTGCTGAATAGCCGCAACCGTCGGTTTATCAGGGTTGCCGCTCACCGTTTAACCAGTAGCCTCAAGGGGATCGCCACCCCCGTCACACGGGAGAGCGTCACAAGCGGAGCAAAGCACTGTATACTGGCCCGCAATACCCATCCCAGATCTGACTGACTATGGATTCTCCGTTCAAAACCATCGCCCTGATTGGCAAACCCCACCATGAGGGGGCCAACCAGACGCTGACCGGCCTGCATCAATACCTGACCGCCCGCGGCTTTCGGGTTCTGGTGGAGAGCCGGGTCGCCCAGACCCTGAGCATCCTCGATGAAAACGTGATGGATCTGGTGCAACTGGGCCAGCAGGCCGATCTCGCCATCGTGGTCGGCGGTGACGGCAACATGCTGGGGGCGGCGCGGGTACTGTCGCGCTTCGATGTGGCGGTGATCGGGGTGAACCGGGGCAACCTCGGCTTTCTGACCGATCTCTCGCCACAAGATTACCTGCTGCCGCTGGAGCAGGTGCTCTCCGGTCACTACAAGAGCGAACACCGCTTCCTGCTGGAGGCTTCGGTCTATCGTCACGGCGAGCGCAAGTCGAGCAATCTGGCGGTCAACGAGGCGGTGCTGCACCCGGGCAAGATCGCCCACATGATCGAGTTCGAGGTCTATATCGATGGCAGCTTTATGTATAGCCAGCGTTCGGACGGCATCATAGTGGCCACCCCGACCGGCTCGACCGCCTACTCCCTGTCGGCAGGTGGCGCCATCCTCACCCCCAAGCTCAACGCCATCACGCTGGTGCCGATGTTCCCGCATACCCTCAGCAGTCGCCCCATCGTACTCGATGCCGACAGCGAAGTGCGGCTGCTGGTCTCGCCTGACAATCAGGACGATGCCATGCAGGTGAGCTGTGACGGCCAGGTGACGCTTGCGGTCCACCCGGGGGATGAGATCCTCATCAAGAAGAGCCACCACCAGCTTCATCTGGTACATCCCCTCGACTACAGCTACTTCCACGTGCTGCGCAACAAGCTCGGCTGGGGCAGCAAGCTGTTCTAATCAGCTTTGATCGACAACGGCATTACCAGAGAAGGGCGCCTGAACTGGCGCCCTTCTCATTTCTGTCGTGGCAACGTCCCCTGCACTCTCATATCAGTGCCGCGCGCCAATAGTCAGTACCGCACTGGCGCGGCTTTCCTTTGTTAAAAATGACGGGGCCCTCTTTACTGTATATAAGACCAGTATATACTGGATGCATACACAGTAATGTTGACCTATACAGGATGAGACCATGCTGACCCAGCTGACCGTCAACAACTTCGCCATCGTCAAGTTTCTCGAACTCGATCTGCAACCGGGCATGACCTGCATCACAGGTGAGACCGGCGCCGGTAAATCCATCGCCATCGATGCTCTCGGTCTCTGCCTTGGAGAGCGGGCCGAAGCCGGCATGGTGCGACCCGATAGCGACAAAAGCGAGGTCAGCGCCCGCTTCCTGCTGGACAACAACCCGGCCGCCCGCGCCTGGCTCGCCACCAACGAACTGGAAAACGAAGGTGAATGTATCGTCCGGCGAGTCATCTCAGCCGAGGGGCGCTCACGCAGCTATATCAACGGCGTGCCTGTCCCCCTCACCCAGCTCAAGAATCTGGGCCAGCTACTGGTCAACGTGCACGGTCAACATGCCCACCAGATGCTGCTAAAACCGGACTACCAGCTCGCCCTGCTCGATGGCTATGCCGGTCACCATCTGCTGCTCGACGAGGTGCGCCAGCACTATCAGCAGTGGCGTCAACTGCAAAACGAGCTCAACCGGCTCAAGGCCGAGCAGCAGCAGCGGGAGGCCCGTCGCCAGCTGATCGAGTATCAGGTGCAGGAGCTGGACGAATTCGCCCTGCAGCCGGGGGAGTTTGAAGAGATAGAGGAGGAGCACCAGCGTCTCGCCAACGGCACAGAGCTGATGCAAGAGTGCGGGGCTTGCCTCGATCTGCTCTATGACAACGAAGAGACCACTATCGCAGGGCTGCTGCAATCGGCCGTCGATCGGGCCGAGGGGCTGGTCAGCATGGACAGCCGCCTCACCCCGGTACTGGAGATGCTGAACGAAGCGCTGATCGGGGTGCAGGAGAGCCACAGCGAACTTCGCAGCTACCTCGATCGGCTGGAGCTGGATCCCGAACGTTTCAACGAGCTGGAGGCCCGCCTCTCCAAGGCGATCAATCTGGCCCGCAAGCACCACGTCAAACCGGCGGATCTGGCCCAACACCATCAGGAGCTTGCCTCGGATCTCGCCCGCCTCAACTCTGACGAAGAGCGGTTAGAGGGGATGGAAGATGAGCTGGCCGAGGCCCGTCAGGCGTTTGTCCAGGCCGCCGAAGCCCTGAGCCAGAGCCGTCAGCGTTACGCCCAGGAGCTGGGCGCCAAGGTGACCAGCAGCATGCACGAACTGGCGATGCCCGATGGCCGCTTTGCCATCGAGGTGCGCCCCGATGCCCAGAGTAGCCTCTCTCCGCTAGGTATAGATCGGGTGGAGTTCATGGTCACCACCAACCCGGGCCAACCGATCCAGCCGCTTGGCAAGGTTGCATCGGGTGGCGAATTGTCGCGCATCAGTCTCGCCATCGTGGTGATCAGCGCTCGCAAGGTCTCCACCCCGACCCTGATTTTCGACGAAGTGGATGTGGGGATCAGCGGCCCGACCGCCGCCGTAGTAGGTCGCCTGCTGCGCCAGCTCGGGGAGTCCACTCAGGTGATGGTGGTCACTCACTTGCCGCAGGTGGCGGGCAACGGCCACCAGCATATGGTGGTGAGCAAGCATACCGATGGCAAAACCACCGAAACCCAAATGAGTGCCCTTAATGAGGCTGCCCGTCTCAATGAGCTGGCACGCCTGCTCGGTGGCGACCAGATCACCGACAACACCCTGGCCAATGCTCGCGAGCTGCTGCGTCGGTGAATCAGACAGCAGCGATAACGACTGCTGACAGCGCAGGCACAGGCGAGTGCCATGGTCTGCAATAGCCAATAGCCAATAGCCAATAGCCAATAGCCAATAGCCAATAGCCAATAGCCAATAGCCAATAGCCAATAGCCAATAGCCAATAGCCAACTGTGATAACTGAACTCGCGTCAGGATTACCGACCCAGATCAATAAAATGGCGAGTTAGGCGAAGCTGGCAGCAACATGGGCGTGGATCCGGTTGCCTTCATGTAGCGGATTTCGCATAGTGTTGCCCCCCTTTATGGGTATCCAATTGTGAGGCTTTGTCTATGATCCACGTTTTTGGTCACAAGAATCCTGATAGCGACAGTATCTGCAGTGCGCTGGTTATCACCGACTGGCTCAATGGCCAGGGCCGTCAGGCCACCCCATGGCGTCTGGGTGACCTGCGCACCGAAACCCGTTTTATTCTGGAGCAGGCTGGCGTCAGCGAACCCGAGTTGCTGACCAAAGATCTGACCGGTGAAGATGTCTGGCTGGTGGATTTCAGTGATCTGGAACAGGGCCCTGCCACACTGGCACAAGCCAATGTACTGGGTCTGGTGGATCACCACCGTCTCGGTACCCTGGTCACCCAGTCTCCGCTGGATGCCTGGATCCGTGCCGTCGGCTGCACCTGCACCATCGCCTTCGATCTGCTGAGCCAGCAAGGCACTGTGACCCGCAGCCAGGCTCGCCTGATGCTGGGCGCCATCATGAGCGACACCCTCTGTCTCACCTCGCCGACTACCACCGAGCAGGACAAGATCGCCTGCGAGCGTCTTGCGCCGCTGGCCGAAGTATCGCTGGCCGAATTCGGCCAACAGCTGCTGATGGCGAAAACCGACCTGAGCGGCCTGACTCCGGCTCAACTGCTGCAGCAGGATGAGAAGGCATTCCAAGCCGAAGGTCTGAACTTCATCATGAGCCAGATTGAAGTGGGCAGCGAGCAACAGCTGGCCGAGCACCTGCCAGCCCTGCAGCAGGAGATGGCCCAGCGCGTGGCGAGCGAAGGGCTCGACTTCTTCGTGCTGATGGTGACTGACCTGACTGCGGCTGCCAGCCGTATCTACTTTACCGAGCACGCCAAAGTACCGGCCGAGTCCAGCTACCACCCGGGCTTTGTCAGCCGCAAGAAGCAGGGTCTGCCCTGGGTGATGGATCTGCTGGCCAAGGCCTGATCCTCCCTCGCCATCACCCATTCCAAAGCCCTGCCTCAGCGCAGGGCTTTTTCATCGCCACCGCTAGCGGCACTCCCTATCCTCTTGCTGACCATCTTGCTCACCACTGCGGTCTCTCGCTTACTCCTTTCACGGCTTATTGACAGTTAACGCCATAACTTTGCTTACATATTTGCGGCTGTTATTTATCAGGGCTTTGCTGCAGGATAATCGCCGCGCACAACCTTTTCCGTTTCCATTCAGGTGATCGATGAACATAACCCCCAAGCAGAGAACACTGGCCATCACCATGTTGATCGCCGGGGTGCTCCTCGGCTGGCTCCTCTGGCCCAGTCAACCACCCAAGACGATGCTGACCGCTCAGGTGACCCGCGAGGATATTGCCCAGACCGTACTGGCCAGTGGCGTGCTGCAGGCCGTGGAGCAGGTGGATGTGGGGGCACAAGTCTCCGGTCAGGTTACCAAGCTAGCCGTCGAGGCCGGTGATCAGGTCAAACAGGGAGACCTGCTGGCCGAGATCGATCCCCTGATTGCCCAGAACAACCTCAAGACGGCCGAGGCGGAGCTTGCCAGCAACCGCGCCCAGCTCAAGATCAAGCAGGCGCAACTCAAACAGAACGAGCTCGCCTGGCGGCGCCAGCAGCAGATGTTCAAGCAGGAGGCGAGCTCACGGGCCGATCTGGAGAGTGCCGAGGCACTGCTGGCGGTCACCCGCGCCGAACTGCAGAACAGTCAGGCCAATATCGACAACGCCCTGATCAAGGTTGATCGGGCCAAGACCGAGCTGGGCTACACCAAGATCCTGGCACCGATGGATGGCACCGTCATCAGCATTGTGACCCGTCAGGGCCAGACCCTGGCGGCCAGCCAGACGGTTCCGACCGTGCTCAAGCTGGCCAACCTCGAGACCATGACGGTCAAGGCGCAGATCTCCGAAGCCGATGTCACCAAGGTCAAAGCCGGCATGCCGGTCTACTTCACCCTGATCGGCGATCCGGATACCCGCTATCAGGGTACGCTTCGCGCCGTGGAGTTAGCGCCTACCAACATCAACGATCAGGCCACCACAGGTACCACCACCAGCAATGCGGCTGTCTACTACTACGCCCTGTTCGATGTACCCAATCCCGACCATACCCTGCGGGTCGCAATGACCACCCAGGTGACCATTGTGCTCGGCGAGCGCAAGCAGGTGCTCACTGTGCCGCAAACCGCCCTCGGCAAGTCGCTGGGTGACAACGAGTATGAAGTCACCGTGATCAAGGACGATGAGACGACCGAAACCCGCCATATCAAGACCGGTATGAAGGATGAGATCCGCATTGAGGTGATCAGCGGGCTGAGTGAGAAGGAGGAGGTGCAGCTCAATCACGGTGCCCCCGCCGACAATGATGAGATGGCGGTGATGCTATGAGTGAGCCCCTGAACCAGCTGCCGTTGATCCAGCTGAAAGGGGTCGAGCGACGCTACCAGAGCGGCGACAGCGAAGTCACCGTGCTCCACCCTCTTGACCTCACCATCTCGGCAGGAGAGATGATCGCCATTGTCGGCGCGTCCGGCTCCGGCAAGTCGACCCTGATGAACCTGTTGGGTTGTCTCGATAGCCCAAGCAGCGGCCAGTATCTGTTTCGCGGTCAGGACACTGCCACTATGGATGCGTTGGCGCTGGCCCAGCTGCGCTGCCACCACTTCGGCTTTATCTTTCAGCGCTACCACCTGCTGCCCCATCTCGATGCCGCCGCCAACGTGGAGATCCCAGCTGTCTATGCTGGCACCAGCCGCCCGGATCGCCAGGCGCGCGCGCGTCAGCTGCTGGGCAGACTGGGGCTGGCCGATCGCAGCCACCACACCCCGGGTCAGCTCTCCGGCGGTCAGCAGCAGCGGGTCAGTATCGCCCGGGCACTGGCCAATGGCGGCGAAGTGATCCTCGCCGATGAACCGACCGGCGCACTGGATAGCCAGAGCGGCAAGGAGGTGATGGCGATCCTCAAGGAGCTGCACGCTCAGGGCCACACCATCATTCTGGTCACCCACGATATGAACGTGGCCAGCCATGCCGACCGGATCATCACTCTCAAGGATGGTCGGATTGAACAAGATAGCGGCCCCTGCCAAACGGCCATGTTGGCGCCAGTCACCGCCACAACCCCTCAAAAAATAGCGCCCACTAAAGGCGCCATGGGCCACGACTGGGATCGTTATCGGGAAGCGGGACGGATGGCAATCCATGCCATGCTAGCCCACCGGATGCGCACCTTCCTCACCATGCTCGGCATCATCATCGGCATCGCCGCCGTGGTGAGTGTGGTGGCGCTGGGGCAAGGGGCGCGCGCCAAGGTGATCGACCAGATCAATGCGATGGGCACCAACACCATCGAAATCTTCCCGGGTAAAGGATGGGGCGATGAGAAGATGGCCAGCATCCAGACCCTCAACAAGGGGGACCTCGATGCTCTGCTGGGGCAACCCTATCTTGCGGGCGCCAGCCCCGAGATCGGCAGCTCAGGCCAGTTGCGCTATCGCAACAAGACCAACAGCGGCAACGTGACCGGGGTTGGTAACGACTATTTCAAGGTAAAGGGGATGACGCTGGTCAGTGGTCGCTTACTGGAGTGGCAAGATATCCAGCAGCGTGCCGCCGTTGCCGTGGTGGACAAGAAAAGTATCACCAGCCTGCTTGGCAAGGAGGAGCCGGTCGGCAAGGTGGTACTGGTCGGCACCTTGCCGGTGCGGATTGTCGGTGTGGTTTCGCAGGAGACCGGCTTCGGCCCCACCAGCCAGTCGGTCAATATCTGGCTGCCCTACAGCGCGGTGATGAGTCGCCTCATCTCGCAGCACCACTTCAGCCAGATCACCATCCGGGTCAAGGACGGGGTACAACCGGCGCTGGCCGAGCAGGCGGTGATCGAGCTGATCACCAAGCGCCACGGGGTGAAGGATTTCTTCACCTTCAGCAGCGACAGCATCATCAAATCGGTGGAAAAAACCACCGCCACCATGACCCTGATGGTCTCGGCCATCGCAGTGATCTCGCTGATCGTCGGTGGGGTGGGCGTGATGAACATCATGCTGGTGTCGGTGGTGGAGCGCACCCGCGAGATCGGCATTCGCATGGCCGTGGGCGCCCGCCAGTCGGATATTTTGCAGCAGTTCCTGATTGAAGCTGTGATGGTGAGCCTGCTGGGAGGGATCTTCGGCGTCGGCCTCTCGCTGGGCATTGGCGCGCTCTTTTCACTGCTGGTGGACTCCATCAAGATGCAGTTCTCGCTCTTCTCCATCCTGATGGCCTTTGGCTGCTCGTCACTCATCGGGATCCTGTTTGGTTACCTGCCGGCACGCAATGCGGCGCGGCTCGACCCTGTTGTCGCACTGGCGAGGGAATAACAATGCTCAAACTCTCCTGGCTGGCTCTCTGCATGGCCCTCAGCGGCTGTAGTCAGCACAGTACCTATCAAGGACCCGAGCTGGCGATCGCCCCCGCATGGCAACAAGCAGAGGGCGCCCAACTGGCTGCTCAGGCCGGCCAATGGTGGCAGGAATTTCATGATCCCCAACTCGACAAACTGGTCGAGGCGGTACTGACCGCCAACCCGGATATGCATGTGGCGGCCCTCAAGCTCAAAAGCGCCAGACTGGGCGCCGAGCAGGCCGATACCAACCTCACCCCCTCGGTCAATGGCACTATCGCAGCCAGTGGCAACAAGGATCTGAAAACAGGCAAAGGCACCAACAGTCTGGGCCCCTCTCTGAGCCTCAGTTACGAAGTGGATTTGTGGGGCAAGCTCGCCTCGGTACGAGATCAGGCAAGCTGGGAGGCAGCGGCAAGCGAGCAGGATCTCGCCAGCACCCGACTGCTGCTGATCGGCAATACCCTGGAGCAGTATTGGCAGCTCGGCTATCTCGGCTCTGCCATCACCCTTGGGGAACAGCAGTTGGCCAACCTGTCCCGAACCGAGCAGCTGACCCAGACCAAATACCAGGCTGGCGCCATTACCCGGCTCGATCTGGCGCAGGCACGCCAACTGTTGGCAGGAAAACAGGCTGAGCTGGCCTCCCTCAAGGCGCAGCAGGAGCAGGCCCGCAATGCCCTGCGTCTGTTGCTAGGCCGCAGCAGCGGGCCGCTGGAGTATGCACCCGCTTCCCTTGCAAAGCAGACTATTCCTGAACTTGCGGTGGGTATTCCGGCCGATGTGCTGGCTCGCCGCCCCGATGTCAAAGCGGCCGAATTGCGGCTGCGCAAGACGCTGGCAAAGGGGGACGAGATCCGCACCAGCTTCTACCCCAGCCTGACCCTGACCGGCAGCGCCAGCACCGCATCCGATAGATTGGCGCAGGTGCTGCAAAATCCGGTAGGTACGCTGGGAGCCAGCCTCGCCCTCCCCTTCCTTGAATACAACCGCACCCAGCTTGCCATCGAAAGCTCAGAGCTGGATTACCAGATCGCTGAAACCGAGTTTCGCAAACAGCTCTACACCGCACTGGTGGAGGTGGAAGACAATCTGGCCGCACGCCACTATGGCCAGCAGCGACTCGATTATCTGCAGGAGCAGCTGAGTTATGCCCGGGAGGCCGAACGACTGGCCAAGGCTCGCTTCCAGGCAGGTGCGACCGGCGTGCAAGCCTGGCTTGATGAGCAGAACCGGCTGTGGGATGCCCAGCAGAGCCTGCTGGCCCAGCAAAAAGAGCAGCTCACCACCACTGCCAAAATCTATCGCGCCCTGGGTGGCAGCGATAGCGTGGCGCCCCGATAACGCCTCCCCCCAATATTCCCCACTCTGCCGGCAGAGTGGGGAATGCAATCACCATAGACCATACAGAATTCCCTCTCCCACACTGCAGCCGAACTCCATTGCCCATTATCAGAGGCAGTCATGGCAGCGCAGCCAATTACATGCATCGGCGACCCAGAATATCCCGGCCATACCTTGAGACCACCTCTATACCTCACGCACCCTGTGGAGATAACGATTACCGGATATTCCATCAGCAGAGAGCTCGACTCTCGCCGAGCGGCGCCCCGTGAATCGTGAGAGACATATCCGAAGCGCATATCTGCACGACGCACACAAATAGCGATATCACGCAGTTAATCCTGCACGACAAAATTAATCGCAAACAACGAGTGATATTGAGAAAAGAAACAGTGTGGTGAAACGACGGAGAAAAGGATACAAGCGAGGATGTAGATAACAGTGGGGCAAAAGGGCGGATTGGATAACCACGAGTGACAAGGCAAAAAATAATGCCGCCCAAGGGCGGCATTATTCAATCTCTGAACCTGACGAATTAGATCAGGAAATCGTTCAGGTCTTTACCCAGTGCTACTTGAGCAGCAATGGCTTTCGGCATACGGCCTTGACCGGTCCAGGTTTTTTCCTGACCATCTTCTTCGTACTTGTATTTAGCCGGACGCGGAGCACGCTTGCTCTTGGCAGCGCCAGTCGCAGCAGCCGGAGCAGCGGCAGTCGCCAGCAGCTCGCGAGGATCAATACCAGCCTGCTGCAGCATTTCGGTGAATTCATTCAGCTTGCGCTGACGCTCTTCCTGTTCAGCACGCTCCTGTTCAACAGAATCGGCGCGCTCTTGGTAAACCAGGTCAAACTTCTCTTTAGCTTCCAGCAGTTGCTCAAACGGCAGCTCACGAATAGCCGCACGCAGACTGCGAATGTTCAGCAGAACTTTCAGAAACTCGTTCATTATTTCCTCACAAAAAAGTCGGTTACAGGGATAACTGTTTCAGAATAGCATGGACAATTCATAACTACATGCAATTTTTACTATCAGGGGATACTTGGAAAGAATATGAAAATAAACTTGCCAACAAACTCACGCTTTCACCCATTAAACCTATCTCGCCTAGGCATCTCTTTTGATATCACCACCAAATCGAACATACACATCTGAAACTATTAATATGAGGTTCAGGGTAATTGCCATCAACATTTTTCAGAAAATGCAACTAGTGCGTCAAACGATTCCTGAGTAATACCTACATAAAAAAATAGAACGATGCCTGCTCGCATCATGAGCAGATTAAGACCATGCGTCATATTACCCAATCGATCGTGCCAGGGATTAAAACCATTTATAAACAACAAGTTAAAAGCAGTCCAATGAACATAAAAAAGGCGCGTGACTAAAGGTGTGTTTCCCCTCTACCTTACCTTTTGCACGGAAACCACAGGTTCATTCCTACAGCTATAACGGGATAGAGACAAGCCGCTATGATTGCCTCATATCCCATTTTCCAAGCCTTAGTTGGCAGCTCCAGTAGGTAACGTATCCACACCACTGACCATTGGTTTAGAGGTTGCCTCAATCAGCAATGGTTCTTTTGGATACCAGCGGAGCGCTTCGGCTCTTAAATTACGAGCCTCGTCAGGACGCCCCAACGCATTCAATGCAACAACCATGTTCGCGTAGATATTTGCTCTGGGCGTATGGCGAACAAAATCTTGCCCCCATGCCAGGTAAGCTTCCAGTTCGGTCTTATTCTGAGTCTGTAAACCCACCATCAATCGTACCGCATTTACATCAAACTCAACCCGCGTCAACCAAGCCATTGGATTAATAATATCCAGCAACAATGCTGGCTCCTTATACCCACCCCGTTCGTATTTGGTGACGACCCAGGCAGTATGAAGCGCAGTCAACATGAATGGTACGATAAACAAGGGGATGGAAACCGCCAGAAAGCGTAACAACAACTTATGGGGGTAACGGTATACGGCTATCCCTCTGGCCGCGTCTGCCCCACAGGTTTCATCGATATACCAGACCAACATCAATAAAAAAATCCAGTGAGCAATGGAGTGATAGAGGGGATATTCGACCTGGGTATGAAGTGTAATGGGTACGACTAATGCCAATAAGGCCAATCCATGCGACCAGGATTGACCCGCTACACGCCATATCACAGCGGCCCCCATCACCAAGAGCCCGATGACAGGCAAGATACCCCCTTCAACAGCCCAATAGAGCAACTCATTATGAGGATGATCAAGGTTGTACTCAATCTGTGGCATTGCCGGATTCAATAACTTGTCTGCCATATAGTTATGCAGGAATACAGATTCGAAAGAACCATATCCCCATCCGGTAAAAGGATGTTGTGACAGCAGGTGCAATGCATACGACCAATAAATCGTACGATATCCCCCCGACTGATAGACAGAAAGACCCCGCTTGACCCCTTCCACACCATACAGAGATGCGAGTCCGAACAGAACGCCCAATAAGACACATGAAAGAGTCACCTTCAAAGCGTGGTTTCTCTTCAACCAGGGAAGCATCATCAGCAAAGCCAATATTCCACCCAATTGCCCAACTCTGGATTGAAGAACAATCAGCAACACCACTGAACCAACGATCACATACCCCTGAAGTGCCTTCAGCCATCGATGTTGGTTGAGGGTATTTAGCCAAGCAGCCAGAGACAAACCGGTGGCCATAAAACTGGCCATCACATTGGGTTGCTGAAAAATGCCATAGGGACGATTTGCTTTGGTGTCATAGCCAAGCCAATTGCCCGGTGTTAGCAGGTAATACTGCACCAGACCCAAAGTCATTTCGATAGCTATCGCGACCAGCATAAGCGTCAATAGCTGTTGACGCGCCTTCGGTGCAAGACGGAACTGATAGAGCGAGAAGAGAAATAATCCGCCGCCGACAAGACCACCGAGGCGAGGAAGTGCGTAATCACGCAAGGTGGCGTCAGACCACGCCATGGGTAGCAGCATCAATACAATCGCGCCCCCCCAAACTTGCAAGAGCCTGCTGGATACCAATTCGCCTTTCGACGTGATATGCCACAACCCCAGACAGATCATCAAAGAAGCAAATATCCATCCCCATGCGTTGAAAGGAAGATAGAGACCAGCCCCACCCGGGTTATGCATGAAAAAATGCATTCCAAGTCCCAACCAAAGTATGCTTATCCCCCAGAAGAGAAAAAACTCTCGCTTTTCCCGATGGGCTGATGGCACTGATGACCCGGTGGACGGAAATGTAGGCATAAAAAAAGCGCTCTGAAAAAATGGTGTTTCATACAACCATATTCAGAGCGCTTTACTCAAGCTATAGCATTAATTAGTCAGGAAATGACGCGTTGCTACTCAAACTGTAAAGACTGTATTTTCTGGCCAACATCTGGCCCCCATCTCTGGTCAATGGCATCCAGCCAATCGAGCCTTTGCTGGTTGTCGGGCGGAGCAGCATCAAGTCGAAGGGAATCGTCACATAGATACCTTTAGTGAAACTCCCCTCTCCATACTCATCAGCAGACACATCAGTCAGCGTTGCAAACACCCCTGCCACAACGCCGGATGAGAAGCGTTTGGACAGATCCAGTGTCGCCCCGACATCCCCTGCCAGATAACGGCCAATAGAGAGCTGGGCAGTCACATCATCAACATAGGGCAGTTGCCAATAACCGGTCACATGGCCTGTTGCCACATCGTAATCGGCCATCCGCAAAGTATTGTTCCAATCCCGTTGCTTGACCCAGTTCACATCAGCCGCAATCGCCCATGAACGACCAAAAGGACGATACAGCAGTTCGGCACCACCACCGGCGTACATCATCTCCAAATAGCCGGCATAAGCCTGACCATACCACTCAGGTGAGAACTGCTCGAAATGGGTCGCTTGCAGGTTGTTAAGCAATACATCGGAAGCGCTGACATATTCCCGGATCCAGGTTCTCACCCTGGGCAAAGCATCCCCGTCCTGCGGTGGATTCTTGTAATTGAACTTGTCGTAGTTATCGGCCAGGTTCACAAATACTGTGCCCCCCAGCCAGTTCTTCTCGGTCACCCGCCAATCACCATTGAAGTTGAGACCAAGCTGATACATGTAGAAAGACTCCGGCCCCCCAACAGACTGGTTCAACACCGGATCCACGCTGTAACTCAGCGCCGAGCTGCGACTTTCATAGCGAACAGGTGCCGGCGGTGCATTGGCTGCGATGACATCCGACTTATAAGTAGTCTCTTGTCCCAATGGGAGGTCACTGTTTGCCAACCGTACAGAGTCCATGTCCACTACAGTCTCACGGATATCGAGCCCTTTCTTCTGCTCAACGATATGCAGAGAGTGAACCGAAGCGGGCAACGCATTCGCGGCCAATAATGACATACGATCTTCGGCTTCATCTGGCTTGCGATACTTCAGCTGCTCACCGCTGACAAAAACACGATCGTCCGTGCCATACCAGACAAGATCACGATATCCGGCATTGCTTTTCGTCTGCGCACTGAGTGCAACCCAATCGACATCATCCAGTTGGGCCGGACTCTTTTCCGGTTGATACTCAGGCCGGGGCTCATCCAGATGGGTCTGCTGCAACTCATTAAAGTTGGTCCGCATAGTAATACCCCACATCAGGGTATTCCCACGCTGATAGCTGAGATGAGTATCCATATTATCGAAAATACGATACACGGCACCGATGTTGACAGGTGAGCTATGCGGCAAGGCTCCATAGCTGCCTTTGCTGTTACGGGCCGCATACTCGCGGCTGTAATCATTACCGTCATATTCCAGTTTCAGACGCAAAGGGCGCCATGGTGTCTGATACTCGATACCGCCAAACAAGGCCGCCGGGCCGTGGAACAGACTATCGACCTCAAATTTGCCGCCATTGCCCGCATAACCATCATTACGCTGGCACCAACTCTCTTTGAATTCACAGAAGGGGTTCTTGATATTGCCGCTCTCGGCCATATTCCCCCAGCCCATTCCAAGGGTGAAATCAAACGGGCCATAACGTTTACTGGCCACAACGTACTCGCTATCGAACAGGCCAGTCCCCATCAAGTCTCTGAAGCCCAATGATACTTGGGGTAAGTAATCAGACTCTTGCCAAAGTCGGAATTTAAAATCCATCGACTTGTCTTTATAAGTCTGATCCCCACTGAACTGCTCGTAAGGGCTATACAGACGAGTTCTGACATCGGTATAACGCAGCGTGGCCTCAAACCAGTCAAAGGGCTGCATGGAGATCGACCAGCGTCGATACTCTTCGTTATCCATGTAGTTGAAACTGAACTCGCCTTCTGCGGCCATTCTGGCACTGGGCATCTGCAGCAGACCTGCCCCACCGAAATCACTTTGCGATGGGCCATAGGGATCATTCGCCCCGGGTGCAGCAACACAAACGATCGAGACGGCCAGGGCAATATATGAAAGTTTTGGAATCATTAATGAGGCACCCTGTTTGCAATTATCTCGGCGATCCGCTGATTTATTCTGGCAAATGAAGAGGGCAACAGGTCAGGATCAAACCCGACCAGCAGTGCAGCCCCCGCCATGGGTTCACGATGAAGCTTGTTCCAGACGGCAACGGGGACCATCTCGATATCACCGGTTGGCTGGATCAACAGCAGATGAGCCGAGTCGGCCCCCTCCAGCAGCGCATCACGCTTCCAGTATTCATCGACACCTGCACCGGGAACCAGAGGCAACGTGGGGAGCGCTTCCATCAGGCCAAACATGGCAACCTGAGGCTGGCGGGCAGCAACAAACAGTCGGTAGTTGCCTTCCAGGCGAGGGTTATCCTGCGGGGAGCGCAGGGCATTGTCAGGATCAACTATCACAGGCAAGCGGCCGGTAACGGTGATGCCTTCGAGTTGATGTGCAAGACGAGTAGCAGAAGAGGCACGTTGAGCCTCACCTTCGCTACGCCATATGCTCGCCAGACTCTCCAACTCACGGATCACCGCCGCCTGCTTGAGCTCAAACTCATGTTGACGAGCCGGCGTCGTAATCTGGGCAGAGCGCCAATAGATGGGTGATGGCAGCAGCTTGTTTCTCAGCAAGGCGTCAAGGCGTGCCCCTTCACTCAAGGTGATGGGATCTTGAAGACGCCCCTGATAGTAAATGCTGACACTGGTATCCGCGAAGCAAGCACCGGACAGCAATAAAAGAGATAGGGTCAGTTTTTTCATGACGAGAATGGCTTCAAAATGGTGAGTTCAATGACCGGCAGATCAGGGCCGAGATGTTGCTGGGTTTTTACTACCTGTCCATTAACCGGATCTCGCCAGAAAACGTTGGTCCAGGATTTCCCCCCCGGGAACATTGAAACCGTCTCTTCAAAACGCGTAGCTGAAACTCGGCGCGTCACCAGATCCAGCTCATCCTGTCCGGCACGGACCATCTTCCCTTCAAGACGGTAGCCGCTGAGATAGCGCTGTTCCCACTCTGACAAGGCACTCCAGTTGGCAGATGAGGTAGCAGCCATCGACAGTGGGTCGGCAGAACCACTCTCGCTCATGACCAGGTCATTTTCCATACCGACAGTTTTAATGACCCGACCGTGGCGGGTAATAATCATGACCCGGTCGGCTGTCAGCCAAGAGAGTTCATCTCCATTGACATAAGCCAATACCACGAAGATCCGCGGGTTATCACCGATTTTCAGATAAGCGCTTGCATAAGGCAGTTTATTGACATGCTCGGCACTGACGGTCACATCATCAGCCCCCAACACGGCATATTTGATAGTTTCGCTCGTCACAGAAGCAGTATTTGAACAACCGGTGAGAGATAACAAACCAAGAAAAACAAGATTGCGCGATAAAGACATAGAGTGACCACAGTGACATATAAAAAAATAAGGCTGCCAAAGCAGCCCTATATCATATTAACGAGTACTGGTTGTGGTTCCGGTACCACGGCCGGCATCATCGTTGGAGTTGGCATTTGCAATGGCAACACCAGCAACAACCGCAGCACCTACACCAACGGCAACAATGGTGCCAGTCCCGATGGCAGCAGCACTGGCAGCACCAGCACCTGCGGCACCGGCAGAACCGGTGGATGCAGTAGCAGCAGCAGCTTCTTCAGCAGCCATCACACCATGAGAGAATGCCATGGCAGCAGCCAGAATCAGGGCGGTTTTTTTCATTTCATCTTTCCTTGTTTATTGTCTACTTGTGGCTCGGAGAAAATATGGCATGACAACAATGCTATTACCATATATCCCTTTACCAGCGCATTGCCATGTTCACAAAAAGTTAAGTAACTCATTGTAAACATAGATAATTGCAAATATAGCATACCATCGGGACGCTATTATTGCACTGAAATACAGGTTGCATTCGAAAACTATTTTATGGTGGTCATAAAAAAGGTGCGCCATGAAGACGCACCCTGCATTGACCTATTGCGGTTATCCAAACAGAATGTCAGGCTTTTTCCTTGCTGCCATAACTGTATTGATAATATCCGTAGTTACCGTAATAACTGCTCGCCTTCTTCTCGACCGCGTTGAGCAAGATCCCCTTGATAGCGACCCCATTTTGCTCGAAGCGGCGAATGGCCACCTCCACCTCTTTGACCGCAGTCTTGGCGAAGCGGGCAACCAGCAAGGATGCCCCCACATGCTGACCAACGATGGCCGCATCGGTGACCGCCAGGATGGGAGGGGAGTCAACGATGACAAAATCGTAGTGCTCGCTCGCCCAATCCAGCAGCGCTTTGAAACGAGGGTGCATCAACAGCTCGGAAGGGTTGGGTGGCACAGCCCCACGGCAGACAAAATCAAGGCCATCAAACCCGGTCTGGCTCACAACGTGTGCCAGCTCTGTTTGACCCGCCAGATAGGCACTCAGACCAGCGCCCATCTCCTGCCCCATAACCTTCTGCATGTAGCCTTTGCGCAAGTCGGCATCGATAACCAGCACCTTCTTGCCGCCCAGAGCCAACGTGGCAGCGAAGTTGGTCGACACGAAGGTTTTGCCAAGACCCGGGCCGGGGCCCGAGATCATCACTATGTTGTTTTTGGCTTCCATCATGGCGAAATGGAGGCTGGTTCGCAGACTACGCAGTGACTCCATCGCCAGATCGGCCGGATTTCGCGCAGCCAGCAAAGCCTCTTTGAGAGGCATTGCCTGCCGCCGCTTCTTCTGCTGCTGCTCGATGGTGGCCTGCTCAGAGGAGTAGGGGATGGTGGCATAGACAGACAGCCCCATCTCTTCCAACTGTTCCGGGCTTTCCACACCACGGTGGAAGGCTGCGCGCACCAGGATCAACCCCACCGACAGCATGCCACCCAGCAGTGTCGCCAGTACCACGATCAGCGGTTTCTTAGGCTTGACGGCACGGGTTTCAACAGCGGCATCATCGATGATCCGCACATTGCCGATAGTGCCCGCCTTCATGATGTTGAGCTCCTGCTGCTTGTTGAGCAGCTGGACGAAGATCTCCTGACCGACCTGCACATCACGGGTCAGACGCAAAATCTCCTGCTGGGTTTTTGGCAGACGCTTGATCGACTTGTTGATCGCATTTTTGGTATTCATCAAGGTCTGGCGCTTTTCCATCAGGGCGATGTAAGCGGGGTGCTGACGGGTATAGAGTTGCTGCAACTCAGCTTCCCGGAAGGTCAGCTCATTGAGCTGCTTCTCGAGGCCCACCATGGTATCCAGTGCGGCTTTCGCTTCCAGCGACAGATCGACCGACTCATTCTGCTGGCGATAAACATTCAACTGCTCTTCAGAACGATTCAGCTCCTCTTTAACCTGAGGCAGATGCGTCTGCAAGAAATCCAGGCTCTTCTGGGCCTCTTCGGTCTTGCGTACCACATTCTGCTGCAGATAGTTCTGGCTGATGTTGTCGAGCACCGCACGAATGCGGCCCTTGTCATCCCCTTCCAGCGCCAGCGAGATGATCCCGGTATTTTTGCCCTTTTCACTGACCTGAAGAGCACTTTGCAACTCGGCAATCACATCCAGAGCCGGTTGTTTGACCAGCGTGAAGACTTGCCCCTCATCGGCAGCCACATCAGACAACAGCAGGGTGACATCCTCTTTCTCAAGCAGCTTGCCTACCTGACCTTCCAGCACCCGCCCCTCAACCTCAAGGGTAAAGTGTTTGTCTGCGTCAACCGTCAGTGTCAGCGGCGTCCCCAGCAATTCAGACGCCACTTCAAAGCGGCTTACCGCCATCTTGGGATAGGGATGCCCCATCAGCCGTGACAGACCACGGCCAACCAGCGGGAAGAAATTGGGTGTCACTACGGTGTCGAGGTGAAGCTCTTGTACCGTACGGCCAAGCACCATACGAGAAGTCAGCAGCTCAATCTCGGCAGCCGCATCGGGCTGTTCACCGCCCAATACATCAGCCATATCCCCGAGCAACGCGGCACCACTGGCTTTTTTCTCCACCTGCAGCAAGGCGTTTGCCTTGAAGACCGGGGTCGCCAACAGAGCGTATGCAACGCCAAGAACCATAAACAGAGCGGTGATCGTCACAATCCACCAACGGCCATCGATCAGGTAACCCAGCAGGCGCCCCAGATCGATCTCGTCATTCTCCACCGCGGCACTGCTCTGCCGGGACGAAACAGAAGAAGTCGTCATTAAACACAATCCATTTTTATAGTCAGATACAACCCAAACACCACCAGACGCTGCGGATGTCGTTACAGTTTTTTCGCCCACCCATCGGCGCTACGCACCAACAGCTGGTAAACATGTTCGTAAGCTTCCCGGCTCAGACGATAGGGATCGGGCACTTCACTCTCCCCCTGCCAGTGGCCAAACAGCATGGTTTTGCCACGGGCCCCCGGGTCAATGGCCGTGACGGCAGAGATATGTCCTTTCTCCATCACAAGGATCAGATCGGCATCCTGACAGAGCTCGCGGGTCAGTTGGCGCGCCGAGTGTCCCTCTAGGGAAAGCCCATGCTGCTGTGCCACCTCGCTCGCGACCTTGTCGGCCGGCTTGTCAACCAGGGCACTGACCCCGGCAGAACTGACCTGACGGCCGGGCAAACGCTCGCGAAGCAGTCGTTCACCGGTTGGGGAGCGGCAAATATTGCCCACACACACCACAAGAATTTTTTCAAACATATCGCTGTCGCTCTTTAAAAATAAAATCTGCAGCCACCGCCCCTCACTACGTGCATCTTCCTGAAGGTAGGCGGGTAGAGGGCATAGCCCTCTGCCCTATCCTCCCCGTTTGTCACCGTATCAAGGCAACAAACAACCGGAGATAAGGGAGGCATCAGCCCCCCTCAATGCCGTCACCCTGAGGGAGTACGGCTACACGTCAATCAAGTGGGAGAGGTTAAGCAACATCACGGTCTTACCAGTTGCGAACCCGCAGCATGCCTTCGGTCAGCTCGTTAAAGCCGTTGATGGAGGGCACCAGCTGACTCAACACGCGATTCCAGCGCGTCACCGGCGCCGTGGTGACATAGACCACGTCATAAGGTTGCAATGCAAACTCGGTCCCCATCACCAGCGCGGTGGCATCACTCAGGTCGAGCTGATAAATGGCGGCTTTCTCTTGGGCTTTGGCGGCGGGGCGCAATACGAAAATGCCGGTCGCATTGGCGGCATTTTGGTTAAGGCCCTCGGCACTGCTCAGTGCTTCGGTCAGGCTCATCCCCTCACGACCAATGGTCAGGGTCGATGCCTTGTTGACCTCACCCATCACAAAAACTTTCTGGGCATCGTTGCGCGGCACATAGAGCATGTCGCCGTCACGCATCAACTGATTGTGAGAGAGATCCCCATACTGCAGCAGATCCTGCATGGAGAGCGGGAACTCCTTACCCTGGCGGGTCAACACCACATGGTGCCAATCTGCGGTCGGGGTCAGCCCGCCAGCCAGATTGAAGGCATCAAGCAGGGTCATTGGCACATTGGTGATGGGCTGGGCGCCCGGCTTGGTCACCTCACCGGAGATATAAACCTTCTGGGAGCGGAATGCCGCAATGCTCACATCCACCTGCGGGCTCTCGATAAACTGGGCCAGGCGCTTGGCGATATCGGTACGGATCTCCGCCACAGTTTTACCCACCACGGCCACCTTGCCGATATAGGGGTAGAAGATGGTGCCATCGGCGTGGACCCAGTTGCCCGCTTCGCTGGCACTGCGATAAGAACCGGCCGGGATGGTCAACTCGGGGTGATCCCACACGGTGACATTGAGGATGTCGCCCACACCAATCCGGTACTCGTAACGGCTGATCTCGCTATTGAGCTCGGGGTTGGCCTTGCCCACCACCTGCGCCTTGCGCAGTTGGCTGATCAACGCGGGGGTAACCGGATAGACATCTGCCAGCTGATCAACATCAACGGAACCTGTAGCCACCTCGGTTTTGCCACTGGTGGAAAGATTGGTACCGGGCACCACAGTGCATGCACTGAGCAGGGCCACGGCCGACAACAGAGGAATGAGCTGAATCCTTTTCACTACCACACCTTATTAAGCTTGCCATCAAGAACTGAACGGAAAAATCGCCGTATGATAGCGGATTTTATAAAAACTAGAGAGCATTATCTCTCAGAATGAACTCTCTAACTCACATCAATTAAATATATTCCTGGCTTCTATGCATACAGCTAAAGCAACATGAGAAATATCCAAAACAGACGCAAGCATAGCTAACTAAAAATGCTATCAATACGACCATCACTGTTTTTCTTTATAGGTATTCCATCGGCACTAAAATTATATTTAGATAGCATATCAATATATTTTTCTATCACGACTCGCTCATCAAATTTTTGAAGCACTAAATTTCTTCCTGCAACCCCCATATCAACGCGCTCTTGTATCGATTGGTTAATAATCAGCTCCATTGCTGCGGCAAGTGAATCCCGATTTTTAACTTTGCATAAGAATCCGGTCTTGCCATGAATAACAACATCTTTGCAGCCAGGTGCATCAGAAACGATAAGCGGCTTGGCCATCGCAGCAGCTTCTAACATCGTTCTCGGAATACCCTCACGATAAGATGGCAGCACCACACAATCAACATTGGCAATAACAGCTCTTACGTCATCTGTTGTTCCCAAATACTCAACAATCCCTTCTGACTCCCATATGCTTATTTGTTCACGACTGATAAGACTGGGGTTAGGAACATCGCAAGCACCAAGCAATTGAAAATGTGTCTTTGGATATTTACTTTTAATCACTCTCGCAGCTTCAATATATTCTCCAATCCCTTTATCCCACAACATTCTTGCAATCAGCAAAAATGTTGTGGAATTGTTAACGGACGAAGAAGATATGGGTGAAAAATGTGATACATTTACACCTTCGCCATGCAGTAGTTTAGCCTTATTTTCACTAACCAAGCTATACGCTAAAAATGCTTGACGATCATCTTCATTTAAAAACCATACTTCTTTAGGGTAACGAAATGCCATTTTATAGAGCAGCCGTGCAATTTTGGCAATAAAATTGTTATTGACAAATGTATACCCTAAGCCAGTTGTAATCGCCAACGATGGAATACCGGCTATTTTAGCAGCCAAAGAACCATAAATATTTGGTTTAATTGTATAATGAATAATAAAATCTGGATTTAGCTTACGATAGTAACGATACAATAAAGTCACTAACTTTATATCATCGAAAGGATTGACACCTTTGGCAGATATGGGCAGATCAATAACATCACAGCCCATGTCTTTAAGTTTACCAGAAAATTTATCATTAGGGGCGACTACCGATATATGATAACCATCACTGAGTAATCGCTTTAATAAACCATAGCGAAAATTAAAAACAGACCATGCGGTATTGGCCACGATGACTATATGATTTTTATTCACAGATACCTCTGAAAATCTAGATTTGACGTCAACATTACTGATATAAAGATATCCAACTCTCCGCCTGAGCACTCAACGAATAACGTGTGACTATTCTATCTCTCGCTGCAACACCTATCATTTCAATCTCATTACTGCTCATCTGCAGCGCTTTTTTAATTCCATCTGCCAACGCAAGATGATCTCTTGGAGGCACCAAAATGCCACATTCTCCAACAACCTCTTTGACGCCACCACAATCAGTTGCAACCACAACCCGCTGACATGCCATAGCTTCGGCAACCACTAAACCAAATCCCTCCCAGGCAGATGAGAGAACAAAGAGATCTGCCGCACTCATCCAGTCGTGTACATTCCGCTGCAGCCCCAAAAAATGTACTCGTGCGCTTAATCCTAATTGCGCAGTCAGTTCTTCAATTTTTGCTTGCTCTTCACCAATGCCAATAATCGCCAAATGCGCAGGTTTTACATCGTGAGGCAACTGGCGAAAAGCAGCTAATAAGTTGGGATAATCCTTAGCCTCGGAAAAACGGCCCACCGCCAAGATAAGTGGAGTGTTCTCAGCCAGTTGTAATTGTGTTCGTAAACTAGAACGACTTGTTGGATTAAAAGTAAAACGCTCACTATCAATACCATTTGGCATTGCTACCATTCTCTTTGCAGGTACCGCACCTTTGACAATAAAAGCATCAACAGCTTCTTGACTAACATTAGTGCTGAGATCGCACACCCCATCCGTTACGCGATACGCCAACATGCGGCCACGCCCCCCCTCGTTCGAACTGTGGGCAGTACAAATTAGTTTTCGCATGGGGGTGCTGATACGTAGTAAACGAGTGAAAATGTTGGCATGTACCATATGGCTATGCACCACATCAGGCTTAAATTGTTTGATTAATCGCCGCGCTTGCCAATACGCTTTAATAAATCCCAGAGGGGTTTTGGCCATATTGAGTTCAGCGACGTCAACCTTGACCGATTGTGGTCTATTAACCGTTTCGCCTGTGATCGACATTAACAATACCTGGTGACCCTTATCGGCAAATTGTTCGGCTAAGTCACAAACTTGGCGCTCAGCCCCCCCCATTCCCAAGCCTGTAATAATCAGTAATATATTCATGTCATACCATCACACTATCAGAGTTTTTAAATTTAAAAACTGCATTCCCTCTTATGATAAAAACAAGAGCAACAAAAACATTAAAAAAAAGGAACATTGGAGAAGTTAGCTTTATTAAAGATATTAACAATAGGATTTTAATAGTGAAATCAACTGGCATTTTCATAAAAAATAAAAATATAGCAACATCGAATAATATACCGACTGGAATACCAAAAATAACTATCATTGCGCCCCATAGCGTCACATCATACAAACCTTCATAGTATGAAGGTGCACTCTCACTTTTCCCAACCAGACCATAACCAGAATACATAATTTGGTCTATTGATAACATATTTTTAAATGTCTCAATTTTTGTGCTATTGCTGGAATCATCACCTGTAATTAAACGCTCATAACGAGCTTCAAACAATGGATACACAGCCATCAATACGAAACACAATGCAACAAAAACAAATGAAAATTTCATTATTGTTGGTTTGGAAAATATAATAACCAAAAAATAAAGACTTACCATTATAATACCAGCAATTGACTGGGTTAAGAAAATACTACCGCCACCAGCTAAGATGACAGAATCTATTCTTTTTAATATGCAATAGTAAATTGATAAGAGGCCCATCATAATGCCAGAGTAAATCGCAGGTTCAGTTGTCAAGCCTGATGGTCGAAAAACTTCAAATAATATTCTAGATGGCACACCGCCTAGCAGCAAAGAATAATCAATGACGTTTTCACCTATAAAATAATAAGCAACGACTTGTATGAGCACTGAAATACTCATTGTCAATATGACATATTTCAAAGCCGTTGATATTGACGATAATGATTGAGTTCGTAGGTATAAAAATACAATCCATCCATATACAACCCAAAATACCACTCTAACATACTGCATAGCTAATAATTCTTGATATTTCAAATAACTTTGCTGAAAAAGAGTGAATAACGTTAACACAAACAAAATAAAAAACAAAAACAAAAAATCTTTATTATTAAAACGTGAGATCTTTTTCGTTAAAAGGAGCCAGCATGATATAAAAAACAAAAATATAATCTGCAATCCATATACAATAATAGGCGCGGATAGTTCAATACAGCAACTAAAAATAACGATAAAAACTATCAGTGGGTTATCTTTAACCTTAGCTATTGACTTACTACCTTTCACCTTATAAATCTCATTATTTATATTCCATAACATTTGCTATCACACTCTGCTGAGAAGTTTTATCCATAAAGAAATAATGTTATCCAAAGTGAACCTATTAGTATTTAACACCGCATTCTCAGATAGCCGTTTATAAACAGGAGTTTGAAAAATGTTGACTGCATTCACCATTTCATCTGATAGTGATAAATAGCTCTCTGGCTCACACAACCATCCAGTCTCACCATGAGAAATAATTTCTGCTGGTCCGACATCACAATTGAATGATATTGCAGGTAAACCATACGACTGAGCCTCAACCAGAACCAACCCAAAACCTTCGAAACGTGAGCTCATTACAAAAAATGAAGCCTGTTGATAATGAACGGAAATATTATTAGTCTTTGGCAAGATCTCGACACTGCCTTCAATATTAAAATTATGAATAAGCGTCTCAAGCATATTCTTGTCCTCTCCATCACCAACAATACGCAACCGCCAATCTGGGTGCACATTGACAACCAGCTTCCAAGCTTGCAGTAATAAATCAAATCCTTTTTGATACGTTAAGCGGCCGACAGCTAAAAATAGCTTCTCCTTATGTGGATTTATTCTAGCCGGGGGGGGGATCGTGACAGGATTCGTGATAGCAGTAACATTAGCTTTACAAAAAGTATTAGCTAGCCAAAGTTGTTTATCACGCTCGGTTAGGGTCACCACATCATCGGAAAAAAAAGCAGCCAATTTGCGAGCCAAACGGCGGCTGGCTTTACCTAAATCCACATTGTAATTAAAGTGTTCCCAACAAATATGACGCAAATTCAATCCCACAACAGCAGGAATAGCATAAATTGATAGCATTGACTCAACATCAATTAGAATATTAATATTATTTTTCTTTAAATATTCACGTAACCTAAATACTGCTATCGGTAATCGCCTATTCCCCCGGCCCTCAGTGGTAAATAGTTGGCTGATGCGTATACTCTCAGCCACGTCAAAAAAAGGCTTATCTCCACATTGCAAACTTAACAAATGAACTGAATAACCTTTATCATGTAACTCATTAGCAATCACCGTAGCTACGCGCTCAGTGCCTCCAGCTAGATTAATATTCCCTAAAAAAAAACATATATTCATTTTACTTTCTCATTAAAAAAACATATATATTACATTGAATAAAACGAATGAGAGTCTTAATCAATGCAAGCGGATTTTTAAAAAAAACAACTATAGGAATATATCTTAACATCGCACTTCTAGCTATTAGATGACCTTTAGCATGCTTTCGTAATGAGCTTCGACTGAGACGTAGATGATTATGATCATCAAAAAATAATCGAACAGGTTCATCAGCATATATGAACTTGTAGCCATTCGATGCAGTAACAGCATAAAACCATATTTCAGGTATGAACTTAACGTCTCGTGAAACTGGATATGGAAACTTCTTTATCTCACTTGTATTTAATATATCTATTCGTTCACCAAATATCTTACTTGCGAACTCATCGAACCATGATGCGATACCACCTTCAATAGAGAAGTTACTATCTGCCATTTGACTATTGATATTAATTGCGATAGCTCTAACGCCAAGTATTTTTTTATTTAACTTATACTGTGACATTACCCCCAATGCTTTATTTAATGAGCCTGGCACAAGGCCATCATCAGAGTCCAAGCATATAAATAACTCACCATGGGCCTCTTGAATAGCACGATTCCAAGCTGCCTGCTTCCCTGCATTTTCTTGATAAAGATATCTTATTTTTATCTTCGCATCATGAATAAAGCCATCCACGATAGGCTTCGTATTATCTGTCGATCCATCATCAACAATTAACCATTCAAGCGATTTTTCATGTTGTTCAACAATACTTTTATAACATCTCTCCAGTGTATGCGCTCTATTGTAGGTCGGAGTAAATATTGTGAATCTTATCATTTCATTCATGTCAGTCATATTTAAAAATCTCGGTTCTTATTATGAGAATAATAAACAACTAGTGTTATAAACAACATAGCAAGATAATTAAAGTTAAATATGTAAACTACTGAGGTTTGCTCAAAAACAGCAAACCAAAAATAATATGCAGAAATACTTATGACCAGCATAACTAACCATTTAACTAAAACTAGCTCATATAATCCTTTTCGATAAACATATTGCATATATACAGTGTCAATGCTATAAAAAATCAACGCTGGCAACATATTAATAACCATAGAGGCCGCTTGGTTATAACTTTCGCCATAGATATAATTTATAAATGTTGGCAATAATAGTGCCGAAAACAACTGTACACATATAGTTATTAATATGACAAAAGAAATCACCTTCCATTTTGGTAGTGCAACTTTTTTAAAGATTAATTTAGGCCCTATTGATTGAATTACAATGCCAATGAGTAAGCCTAGTTGTTCAAAAATTTGAATCGCAATACCATACATGGCCAAATCATCGAAACCAAGAAAGTGCTCAACAAAAAATCTGTCTGAACGCATATAAACGTACATAAATACTAGTGGAACCCATAGCCTTAGACCTCTATAAAAGATTAAGCGGGTTATTTTTTTTGAAAAAGTCCAAATTGCCCCTTCTCTAATTATTAAAACGCAGAGAAAAAATGCAAGTAATATAGCCTCAATGCTTCTCGAACAAAAAACAAGCCAGTTATAACTTAACCACGAGGCTAGCGTTATCACCAAAGCTCTTGTTATCAGAGCAAATAATCTAGCTAAGACCACAAAACCGATATCAATCTTTGCTTGATAATAGTTAATTATTACTCCAAATGGCTCATTAAACAACAAAACAAAAGATAATAATGCAACCATTTGTTTAATAACTTCATCTTTAATAAAAAGAAAGTTATACGTATTTATGATTGCAAATGCCATAATCGAGAATGTAATTCTCACGAGAAAGGCACTTGTTAATATAGACCAGCGTAATTTTTTATTTTTTGATAATGCAGGAACCACAATCTCCGTGCCAACTACTAGAGCAAGTGAAGATACAAGCAGAACAAAATTAACTGCATAAAACCATTTACCATAGTCTTCCACTCCAAGAGTTCGACTAATTACCGCTTCACTATAGAATATTAGCACTATGAAAGCAGCTTTTTCAAATAATAAAAAAACAACATTTTTCAAAATATCAAAATGCCTACTAATAACAAAATTCATCTTTTTTAAGATCATAAGTTGTAACCATGAAAAGGTTCAAAAAACAGCATAACTAAACTAGATAAGAACATTCATCATAAAAGCCATGCTGTTGTCAAACCGCATTTTTAACTAAATCTCCCTCGACAAAGCCGGAGGATTTAATTTATGGGCCATCAAAGATGACAATAAATGGCACCGCCTGAGGGTGGTCTCACATCCCTAGCTTCAGCTGTTCGTAATGCTCATCCGCCTGCTCTTGATGCCGGATGTATGCCCTCACCATTTAGAGCAGCTAACAAAACCAAGTTGATTCGAACGATGCCAATCCCCACATAGCCGGCATGACACGAAAAATCATCAGTAACCAGCTATGGAAGTCCTTGCAGCCACTTCTGCCACCTCACCAGCCTTCGCCACGGGGTGGCCGTCCACGCCTCGATGACTATGCCGTTCTCAACGGTATTCTGTTTGTCCTTACTACCGGGATCCCGTGGGAGGACTTACCCCAGTCTTTGGGTTTTGGCAGCGGAATGACGTGCTGGCGTCGCCTACGTGATTGGCAAGCTCAAGGCATCTGGCAGCGACTTCACGTGGCGCTCCTGAGCCAGCTACATCAAGCTGGCCACATCGACTGGAGTAGAACAAGCCTCGATGGCGCGAGCGTAGCCAGCCCCCGGGGGCCAGGAAACAGGACGTAACCCGACAGACAGAGGCAAGCTGGGCAGTAAACGACACATAGTGGTGGACCGTCAGGGCATACCGCTCGCAGTGCTTGTCTCAGGCGCCAATCGCCATGACTCGATAATGTTTGAGCCCTTGTTGGATGCACTTCCGGCGTTAGCAGGCAAGAGAGGGCGACCACGATGTCGACCTGACAAGCTACACGCAGACAAAGGGTATGATTTTCGCCGTTGCCGAGATTATCTGAGGCGACGGGGTATCAAGGTTCGTATTGCCCGGCGAGGCATCGATAGCAATGAGCGATTGGGTTGTCATCGCCGGGTTGTAGAACGCACTCATGGTTGGTTGGCAGGCTTTGGGAAGCTACGAATACGTTTCGAGCGACGGCTGGATATCCATCTCGCCTTGTTGACGCTGGCTTGCGCCGTTATCTGCCTACGCTTTGTTGAACGGTTTTGTTAGCGGCTCTTACTCGTCCAAACCAACTGTTGATACAAGATATCCTCGAGCCTAAAAACTCTCCCCAGTAAAATTTCTGCTATTACCCATAGAACGCGCTCTTACCTTTGATGACGTTGTTTCCCAAAACAACCATCATGCAGCAACGGTCTCAGCCCTTGGTGACCGCTACAATCGGGGCTTTCTGACTGGTAAACCCAGGGGATTGAGTCTGTTTATGGCGCTGACATACGCCATGACTTCTTCCACTTGGCTGTTGTAATTACACAGACTGATTTTCCCCGCCAGCAACTGCTTGAATCGATACTCGCCGTCTCTGCCAGCGAGCAACGGTTATATCCCGATATCTTCTTCCAGTGCGCTAGCCCTTCCTTGCGCATTACCAGCACAACCTCATTTCTTGGATTCCCCTTTTTCCATAAACCAGCGCTTTTGCGAGGCGGGATACAGGCTGTCGCCCCTTTGCGCGTGATAAGCTGATCGCTGGCTTTGTTGTCATAGGCGCCATCCGCATAAACACGTCCCAGCTTACGCCACAGTGGGTTGAGCAAGGTGGGCAACACCTCTACGTCATGGATATTTTCCAACGACACTTCAGCCGCCAAGATATCGTGGGTCACCCGGTCTACTGCCAGATGCAATTTGCGCCAGACACGGCGCTTCTCAGCGCCGTGTTTTCTGAGCTTCCACTCGCCTTCGCCAAGTACCTTCAGGCCAATCGAGTCGATGACCAAGTCGGTGATACGCCCCTTGGCAGTTTGTCGATAGGCCATTTTCACCGTGCACCGTGCGAGCGCGCTTGCTGACACAACTGTAGTCCGGTGCGCACAACGGCACATTCATCAACTCGAACAGAGCGTCGAGTAGTCCCTGAGTGACCCGCAGAGTGAGGTTGAAAATCCCCTTGAGCATCAGGAAGGTACAAATGGTCTGGTCGGTGTAGAGCTGGCTGCGGCCCCGCCGTCCGTAATGGTCGTGGTGAAACCAGTTGTTCATGGCCTCGGTATCAACCCAGAAGGTGAGTGAACCACGGTTAATCAAAGACTTGTTGTATTGAGGCCAGTTGGTGATGGGATGAAGCGATATGCCCATGATGCAGACTTGAAGAGGATGGTGGTGATCAGATCACCAAGCCCTCAGTTAGTTCCATTCAAGCGGCATCAATTTGGGAAACAACGCCCATTAGATTAAAACACTATTTACCGCCCCATCCCAAATAGCACAGTCTTGACTGTCAGCAGCAGGATCTTGATATCCAACATCAGGCTTTGATGCTTGATATAGAAAATATCGTATTTATGCTTCCAAACAGCATCTTCAATAGATGCTCCGTAGGGATATTTGACCTGGGCCAGGCCGGTAATGCCGGGCTTGACCGCATGACGGAAGCGATAGTATGGAATCACGGCTTCCAGCTCTTTGATAAATACTTCCCGCTCGGGTCTTGGGCCAACCAGAGACATTTCGCCTTTAAAGACGTTGATCAGTTGCGGCAGTTCATCAATACGGGTCTTGCGAATGAAACGGCCTACACGAGTGACTCGGGCGTCGTTCTTGCTTGCCCATTGAGCACCATTTTTTTCGGCATCGTTTCGCATAGAGCGGAATTTGATTACGTCGAATTCCTGGTTGAACAGGCCAACCCGGGCTTGACGATAAAAGATAGGGCCAGGTGATTCCAGTTTGATCGCCAGCGCAGCCAGCAAGCCAATGGGAATGGCAACCAGACTGAGCGCAATGGCAGAGACCAGATCCAGCGCACGCTTGACAATGCGATTGGATGGACGGGAGAGGATGGAGAAAGATTTCATGTGCAGGAAGTAGCCGCTGTGCAGCAACTCCACTTCAGTGCGGCCGAAGCGACGGTCCAAATAACTGACCAGCGGTTCAACGTAGGCGCCATATTTGGTGGCAAGCACCAGCATTGCTGCCAGTTCATCGGGAAGGTCACCACTCTTGTAATGGACAAGGGTTTTGCCTTTCAGGGCCGAGAGGTCTGTCACATTGAAGTTCAATGTGAACGGATAATCAGCAAGCACCCGTTCGATAAGCTTTTTGTCATTGTCACTGCAGTAAACATAAAGCTCATCACTTTTCATGTGAACCCGCTTAAGCTCATACACCAGATTACCAATATCCAGTGAATGGTTCTCGGCCGTCAACTGTTCATTCGCAGCAATCCCGAAGGCTGCACTACTGTCTATTTTATTATGCATTCCCATAAGCTCTCTTCATGTCTATACCCAGAGAAACCACCATTGAGGTTTGTCTCATCGGCATTCGACTGCCACGTCACGTAGATTTTGTGTTTCCCTCCGGCAGCTTGTTGAAACGAGCCGCAGTGAGAAACGAACAAAGAAAAGAGATTGATTTTTATTTGAAAGCGAAGAGCTGGACAGGAGGAGCTCGGCAAACTCGTCGAGTTGACGAGTCCGGCAGTAAAAACATTTCAATTACAATCGATTGCCAACCAGTGACAGACACCCGAATGATTACACTCCGGCGTTGTCACACTCTCTATCCCGTGCCATGTATCTGGGGACTACTGACGGTCCCTCTTGTATCGATATCATCGCTATCGCTAAAGCGCCGAATTGCCTACAAAGAAGTCAGTTGCGGGCTAAAAAACAATCCAATCTATAAAAAAAATAATGGCTACCGCCCCTGAGTTACAGCTCCCAGTGTGCATGCAGTCTTTTTATATTGTTAAAAGAGTTATTAAATGGCGTTGTGATTTACAATCGCCAACCTCTGGCAAGAGGGGCGACAAAACCAGTCGCCACACCAACTATTCGCCATAACCCCTACACTGTGCACCAATATTTCACGCCAAAATGTAGGATAATTCCGAAATAGCGGGGGCGGATTGTACCTATGGTTCATCAAAATGAGTAGCCAATCTAGTCCACGACTGGCTCGATCGATCAAAAAACAAACAACAAAGGCAGGGGAGCAAAAAAAAGCGCCCAATAATGGGCACCTATATAAAAATTTAGTGATTAGCAAGCAAAAAATCTATGTTATGTGAGGGCAATTTAACAACATTATCACTTGGTGGTAGCTGCTGTTTGGCCAGCCACACCAGATCACAAATACCATCCGTCGGTTCGAAGGCTGCCGGAGCATGCATCAGGATGTCGCGCACTTGCTGTTGATCAAAACGGTGACAAGCATCATCCAATGAGGCCAGCAAGGGGCGCAGTCGCGACCAGGGCAGCCAGCTCTCTTGTGCCACCATGATCCTGGGATGCTCGGTTCCTCTGGCATCATCACCAATCAGTAACTCTTCGTAGAGCTTTTCGCCCGGCCGCAAACCCGTCACCTCGATGGCGATATCACCATCGGGCAGCAGCTCATCACGCAGTGTCAGGCCGCTGAGGCGTATCATGCGCTTGGCCAGCTCCATGATCCGTACCGGTTGACCCATATCGAGCACAAAGACGTCGCCCCCCTCCCCCATGGCGCCAGCCTGGATCACCAACTGGGCAGCCTCAGGTATCGTCATAAAGTAACGGATGATATCGGGGTGAGTCAGGGTGATAGGCCCCCCCTTATCTATCTGCTGTCTGAATAACGGCACCACTGAGCCGGAAGATCCGAGAACATTGCCAAAACGCACCATACAAAAACGGGTGCTGTGTTTCTCGCGGGTCAAGGCTTGCAAGATCAACTCGGCTAGACGCTTGCTGGCCCCCATGGTGTTGGTTGGCCGCACGGCTTTATCGGTAGAGATAAGCACGAATGTTTCTACCCCTGCCTCAATGGCCGCCTGTGCCGCATAAAGAGTGCCGAATACGTTGTTACGAACCCCTTCAATGATGTTGAACTCAACCAGCGGGACATGTTTGTAAGCAGCCGTATGGTAGACGGTCTGGATCCTGAAGCTCTGCATCACCGTCTTGAGACGATGCTGGCGCTGCACTGACCCCAGTAACGGCACCAGATCCGTTTCGATTTCTTCACGCTGACACTGCTCCCGCAGGTTCTTGTGCAGGACATAGAGGGCGTATTCGGATAGTTCGAACAGTACCAGAGTGGATGGCCGGCACCGCAAGATCTGGCGACAGAGCTCAGAACCAATAGAGCCACCGGCACCTGTCACCATGACCGCTTTGCCTGTGATATTGGCTTCCATCAAGGTGGCCACCGGCTCTACCGGATCTCTGCCCAACAGATCGTCGATGGAGACCTCATTGAGCTGATCTATGCGGGCAGAGCCATTGACCAGATCTGCCATCCCCGGGATAGAGAGCACTTCGCAAGAGAGGGGCTCAAGTGCATTGATCACCTCCTGACGACGAGCCCTGGTGCTGCTCGGCATAGCCAGCAAGATCTTCTGTACCCCATGGTGGTCAATCAAGGTTGGCAGCTGGGCGCTGTTATAGACAGTACACCCCTGGATTACACACCCCTGCTTGGCTGGATCATCATCAACAAAGGCAACGGGATAAAACTCATTGCCTTGCAACAAGGCCATTTGCAGCTGTCGGCCCGAAGAGCCCGCGCCGTAAATCAACACCTGGGTGCGAGCCAAACGGGTGGTATTAAGGAGCGCCCGGAAAAACAGCCGCACACCGCCAACCAGTAACACCAAAAAGGAAAGATAGATAACCGAGACCGTTCTCGGCAGAAAGATATCGAAATAAAACGCAGAGAGAACAAAGAAACAGGTTGAAAGAAATGCCCCTAGCGAGATTGTCCATAGCACCCGAAAGCTGACATATCGGAGCACTGCGCGATAAAGCCCCAGCCTTACAAACAGACCGATGCTGACAATGATAATTGCGCCAAGCAGTGCCCAGTGATGCGGGCTATCGATTGGCCAGTTGTGTTCAAGCCGGATCCAGTACGCTCCCCAATAGGTCATGGTGATCAGGATCATATCAACGGTGACAGATACGGCACGCTTGCTGGCTCGTGACAGGGAGCCCAGGCAAGTCAGTAGCCAGCTCCCACCGGGTAAAAGCCCATTTCTCATTCTGGTACTCCTGCATTCAGGTGATACGCAAGAAAAGCTAACGGCAAGTAGGCAATGACCAGACCGCTCACACCATCGAGCTGGCCCAATACAATCATGACAGCGATCGGCGCAAGCCAGAGGCTATTTATAAGAAGCACAGCCAAGGTCACGTTTCGATGACTTTGCCAACGTCTCGCCAGATATTGATAGCCATGAGTACGATGAGCCTCACTCAGACGACATTTCAGGCGAAAGCGATTCAGTAACGTCCAAGTCGCATCAACCACAAAGACTCCGAGCATGACGAGCCATGCCCAAAGGAATTGAGGTGAAGAAGTAGCATCCAGCAGCATCAGGGAAGCCAGCATCAAACCAAGAAATCCGCTGCCACCATCCCCCATAAAGATCCTGGCGGGCGGAAAATTCCAGCACAAGAAGCCAGCCGCCGAAATCCCCAGTAGTAGGATCAAACTGGCAGACGACCACTCCCCCCCAACCAGATAGTGAAATAACGTCATGAACAGACAGACGACAACGGCTTCACCTGCCGCCAAGCCATCGATGCCATCCATAAAGTTGTACAGGTTGATAAACCAGATCACCCCCAGCCAGGCCAGCAGGTAACCAAACCAGGCAAGATCCAGCTGCCAACCAAAGAAGGTCAGCGCTGGCAAACCATCAACCGCAGAAACCACCAAAGCTGCCGCCATGCTCTGCACAATCAGGCGGGTTCGGGGCTTGAGAGAGATGTGGTCATCGATAAAACCAACCAAGGCAATCCCCAACGCCGCAGCCCATATCAATGCAAAGCTGCTCTGGGACATACCGGAGGGCAGTGGGATAAGGGTGACAAATAACGGGGCTGCCAGCAGAAAGGTCGCCACGATAGCCATGCCACCGCCTCTCGGGGTAGGCACCTGATGCGAACTGCGATGATTGGGTTGGTCAAGCAAGCGGGTCTGTGCGTAGCGCCTGAGCAGGCCGGTCATGGTGATTGAAAGAAAAAGACAAAATATCGACAACAAAACAAATGCCAGCATCAAGACGACTCACTATGGATCGACGCCATCAGAGATAGGGTCTGAGAGAGCGAATAGGGTGCCGACCATTGTAATCGGCTCTGAGCCTTGCGGGTATCCATTTCCAGAGAGCCATAAATCCGTTGTAGCTTGGCATCAATTCCCAAACAGCGTCCAAGCCCTCTTATTACTCCTGGTGGGAGATAAAAAAGCCGACAGCTAACCCCTTCTGCTTCTGCTATCGCCGCTAACAACTGAGACGTCGACACAGCGACAGGATCTGCGACTAAAAAGACCTGATTCACTGCAGCAGGGTGCGCCATCACATGGGCAATGAAGTCACACAGATTAGGTAACGCCAACAGGCTACGCGCATTAGTCAAACGGGCAAAAGGGAGCGGGATCCCTTTGCGCATCCACGTCATCATGCTGGCAAAGTTAGCCTTCACCCCTTCCCCGTAAATAAGAGGAGGACGGATGATGGTTACAGCCATATCACACTCTTTCGCGAGTGCCATCAACCCCTGTTCCGCCTCATACTTCGAGCGTCCATAGGGATCTTCTGGCGGACTTTGCACATTCTCATCAAATGGCTTGCCAAGCTCGGTCTGCTCGCCATTCACTTTGATCGAGCTGATAAAGATGAAGCGCTTCACCCCAGCCTCAGCCGCTTGTCGAGCAAGCGTGAGGGTGCTCTCTGTATTCACCGCTCGAAATGCAGCCAGGGGATCTGTCGCGGTATCCGACATCACATGCACCCTGGCAGCACAGTGAACAACCACATCCACCTGTTGCAATTGGGCTGTCCAGTTGGCATCCGCAGTCAGAGAGGGAGCCTGAACATGGTAAGAAGCAAGCGGGTGACTTCGCACCGCTCCTTTAACATTCGCCCCCTGCGCCAGCAAGTGTTCACAGACCGCTTTGCCTACAAATCCGCTGGCACCTGTGACCAAGACTGTACTTTTGATATCTGCCATTACCACCAACGCCAACCGTGAATATTGAAGAAAGTCACCATGGAACGCCCAAACATCCAGATATGACGCCAGCCTTTGCGGGATGCATGCCCACCGTGATGAACGACCTTCACCTGAGGGACATAAGCAATCCGGCTGATCTTTCCTGCCCGCAAACTGATGTCAAAATCTTCAAAATAGAGGAAGAAGCGAGGGTCAAATCCTCCGAGCTGCTGCAAAACATCTGTGCGAAACAGCATAAAACAACCACTGACAATGGGTGGGTCCCACAGCACGTCATGATTATTAAGCTGATCTGCCATCTCATATTTTGCCAAGCGCTTCTGGAATAACTTCTTCACACTCGCAGGAGCAAATCCACGCAGCAATAAATCAAATACGGTTGGATAGTGTTTGCAAAGCCGCTGTACCTCACCATCTTCCCACGTAGCGAAAGGTGTCAATAATCCACAATCCGGATGTAGCTCCATAAACTCGAGCGCATTTTTCAGTGCATCCGGGGCAACTTCCAAGTCGGGATTGAGGATAAGGTGGTATTTGGAATCGATCTGTAATGCTTGATTATGCCCTTCACCAAAGCCCAAGTTATCCGGATTATGTCGATAAATCACGCTAGCCTTACTAATCAACTCTGCAGATATATAGTCCTCAACTTGCACCCTAGAGCTGCTTGGTGAATTGTCAACAATGGTCAATTCAATGGCCGAGTACTGCAAGGCTGCATTAAACAAACTCTGTAACGTAGCATATAAATCTTGTTTGACTGGCTTATATACAACAAGACTGACACTTATCACATTACTCATTAAAAAATACCGCTAAGTAATTTATAGGAATCACAGATAGGGACCTGACTTAGATAAAATCCCATCCAGCACCCCCTTACTCATCTTAGTAATGTGAGACAACTTGTTTTTTGTGAAAAATGCATAGACAAAAAATCGAATCGGCAAAAAACAAAGTTCTCTTACTTTAAAACCTGTGGGTATATAATCTCTACGCAGTAAAGAAATACAATTTCTGAAAAAATAATAATGCCTGATTGGTGAATGTACAGGTAATTTTTTACCAAATACGTTTATTGGCTCATCTCCAAGTGTATGCTCCATAACTACGTATGGAACGCCAATAACACGCCACCCAAGACTTTTAGCCCGCAAACACCATTCAATATCAACATAATCTATAAATAGCGAGTCATCATGAGGTCCTATGCATTCCCAAGACTTACGACTGATGATGCTGCCAGACGTAATAATATAATCGGCCTCAATCAGCTTGTCCCCTTCAGCAGGAACCCTACATAACCTACCTTGTTTAAACGTGATGAATGGCGCTTTCTTGGCTAAACGCGTATCAAAATATGCAGGACCGACAACTGCAATTTTTTGATCTATAGCAAATTCTGTAATTACATCAAGCAATGAATCGATTAAACTTTGACTTATATTGCTGTCTTGATCAAAGAAAGCAACAAACTGACAACCAGAATTAAATGCATATTCAGCGCCTACATTTAAAGCCTTGGCAATCCCCCCATTTTCATTCATATAAATAACTTTACATAAATGCTCTACTTTAGACAAAATCAAAGCAGGTGCATCTGTGTTATCTACCACAATTAAATTACTAACAAATCTAGCTGCAGTTGCAATTCCATTTATAACATCATCATTGGGATGATATGTAACAATAACAACAGCATGATTTTCCTTCATCTTATATTCATTAGTAATACTCATAATCCCTCTTGTCAAGAAACATTATAAATACAACCCTCCATTTATATTATAATTAGCACCGGTAATATACGCTGCCTCATCAGACACCAAGTATTTAACAAGATTCGCCACATCAAAAGGACTACCAAACCGTCCCATTGGGATAGATTTTTCTATTGACAAACGAATACTTTCTTGTATGTCCATAACCATATCTGTTGATATATAACCAGGAGATATTGAATTTACAGTTATCCCATAAGCAGCACTTTCAAGAGCAAGAGCTTTAGTAAAACCTAAAACACCTGCCTTAGCAGCACAGTAGTTAACTTGCCCAGCCTGCCCTTTATGAGCATTTACTGAAGATATATTAATGATTCTTCCATATTTATTCTCTCTCATTTTTTTGTAAATTGGCTGAGTTAAATTAAACATTGACAATAAATTAGTTTCAATGACTGATGTCCATGACTCAACCTCCATTTTATGAAAGAAACTATCACTAGTTACGCCCGCATTATTAATAAGAATGCTTGGATAACATTGTTCGCGTTCCAGATGACGCAAAAATGATAAACAAGAGTTTTTATCGTTTATATCTAGTTGATATCCAAATACATTTTCTTTATTAAAAACTGAATTTTTATTCTTATATATATATATTACTTTAAAGTTTTCATCTGATAAAACATCGACAATTGCTTTACCTATACCACGAGACCCTCCGGTTACTAATACGATTCTATTTCCCATATCATCACTCCATGTTAAATCTAGTGTAGATTTGTAATCTTTATGCATTTATACCAAATACATTGATTTTTATCAAATCATAGAACCACCTTACAATTACTTTCATATAATTGTATTTATGCTTGATTTTGCTTAAGCGCCCTGATTGGCAAGTACTCTCACATGTAATAAAAAGATCCTGAGCCAAATTAAGCACTTCAACAAAATCATTATTATTAACATCATTGAAAATATGATTTCCATATGTACCAAGTTCATTCCTCTGTGATAGAAATATTAACTGGGCATTCTCAACACTATTTAAATCGACGTTGTTTTTTACTTTTGAATCAAGAATCGCTAAAATTTTTACACCTGCAGAAAATACCAACGACGAGACCATTTTAACGTCATTTATATTGCCAACAATTACTACGTTTTTTACTCCAGACATCAAAAACATCATAAAATCATTATAATCAATAGCGATATGTGTTACATACTGCCGCAATATATCTAAAACAATTAAAGGTTCTCTATCTTTTCTCAAATCAATGAGAACACTATCTTTTCTTTTTTGTTTTACTACCGTGAATAAATCTGAACCATCCTCCACTTTTTGATTTACAATTTCGAACCATTTATTTTTATAAGATGAGAATGAATAGTTGTCTTTTATATCAAGTCTTGCATTTTCCTCTATAGAACGCCTTAAGTCAGAATTGTCCAATAGCAATTGGATTGCAGATGACCATTCAGCTACATTATTTGAGACTAGAAGTCCATTCACATTATTATTTATGCATGTATTATAAAGTGATACATTTGAATAAATCCCAGCAATCCCCATCCCTCCATATTCACGATATTTATTATTCGTTTTGGAATTATAAAACTCATCATCAATCATTGGAGCCAAGGCTAATACATAGTTCTGTGCGATTATTTTTTTAAGATATAGTTCATATGATGCCTCAAAGGCATAATATTTTATTCTAGGATGTGATATTTTGTTTTCAACAGCACCCCATATATGTAAAACAACATTCTCCCGCGTATTCAAAATATATAAAAGCGCTGGTTCAAATATTAATTTGAGCGAATCATCACTACGGCTTGTTGCATAGAGTATACGTAACTCAGAATTGAGATTACTTTTTTTATTTGCTTCACTTACAAAATCGGAATCAAAGTAAGTATTAACTAAAATAACATTTTTATTGTATTTAATAATCCGTTCATGTAATAAAGAGCTATAAACTCTAACAACCGAAGCTAGTTTTAATATTTCAATATGATAGAAAATATTTATCGGATGACGATGATATCGTCCAATAACCGTTTCAGTAGGTATAGCAAAAAAATTGTCATCTAGCTCATAAATCAACTTTTTGCCACAATTAAGTACATCTAGCGCAATCTCATATGCATTCTTAGATATAGCTCTACACATTACAACTACATCATATTTTAAACTCAGTCCATTATAATATTGACGTTCATGAACCATATGAAAAGTTAGTTTTTTATCTTTTTGCAATTCCAGCAATGGCTTAACCACGCCTAACTTTGCAGATGGTATTAATCCAGAACAAACGAATAGAACCTTCTGATAGGACTTATAATAGTTCAATTTTATATTTCTCCAACATAGAAATATCACCAGAAAAATATTCGTCTGAAAACATAGCCATACATATCACATCAATATACTTACCATACTTAAAAATATGCCGTTTCAACACACCTTCCTCTTTAAAACCAAACTTCTTATGCATGTTGACTACTTTCATATTTGTTGACAACACTTCACAGTACAATTTATTAAGATTTAAGTGTTCAAAACAATACTGCAAGATAAGCATTTCAACTTCACGGCCATACCCGGCTGATTTATGCTCCTCTGGTCCAATGATTAACCTACCCCACTCCGCTTTTCTATTCCGGTAATCAATATGTACAATGCTAACAGTTCCAATTACTTCTCCTGTATTCAAAGACACAACAAAATTAATTTCGGTTTTATTGTTTTTTTGATGTAAGTACCAATCCTTTTGTTGAGATAACGATATCGGTAAATACTCATAAAAATACTCATAGACATCAGGTTCAGAACGCCATTTTGCAATCAAGCTAAGATCATTCTCTTCAATAGCTCTTAATGATATACGTTTACCTTTTAGCATTTACTCTTCTCTCCAAAAACTATTTGTAATACTCTAAATATGCGTCAATAACTGTCGATGATTCCCCATCCATCATTATCGCTCCATGGTCAAGCCAAACCACACGCGAACATAGCTTTCTAACTAAATCTATCTGGTGAGATACAAAAATCAAAATATTTGCACTATCAACAAATCGATCCATTCTTTTAAGAGCCTTATTAATAAAAGCCGCATCACCGCCAGCGAACAACTCATCCAATATTAAAATATCAGGCTTTAACGATGTAGCGATCGCAAATGCAAGTCGCATATACATACCAGTAGAATAATATTTTACCGGCATATCAATAAATTCATGCAACTCACAGAAATCGATTATTTCCTGTTCGATTATTGTGATTTCATTTTTATTAAAACCTAAGATGGCACCATTTAGATGAATATTTTCTCGACCACTCAACTCAGCATTAAAACCTGCACCGATCTCAATTAATGGAGCAATATTTCCAGTAACCTCAATAGTCCCCCTCGTTGGGCTATATATTCTACTTATAGTCTTAAGAAGTGTGCTTTTACCTGCACCATTATGACCAATAATACCAACTCTCTCACCATGATGAATCTCAAGTGAAATATTATTTAATGCTTTGAAAACTGTTTTATTATTTATCTTTCCTCGTTTAAAAAGATCAATTACCATCTCTTTAAGAGACATTGATTTATCTTTATATGAAGAAAAATCAAGCTCGACATTATTGATGATTACTTTACTTTCCATTCTACATCCTAAAGACGACATGGTTTTTGTATTTATCAAATGTTAATAGACCTGCGATCATAGAAGTGACTGCCATTAACGTGCAAAATAGTATCGTTGTTGTAGCAGGAATAGTTCCATCGTATAACGGCGCCCTAAAAAGTTGCAAAAAATGCGTCATTGGATTTAGTTCAAAAATCCAATGGTACTTTTCAGGAATCATTGATAGTGGGTACAGAATGGGGGTCGCATAATAGCCAACCTGGAGCAATATTGTAAATATTTGTTGTAAATCTCTAAAATAAACAAACAAAATATTTGCTATTAAACACAGACCAAATGAAAAAAATATCAATAAAATAAACGATATTGGTAAAAACAATGCAGCTACATTTATTTTTTGCCCAAAAGCTAGAATTATAATAAAGAGACAAATAAAACTCAAAAATGAGTCAAAACAAATTGCCAATGCATTTGTTAATGGAAATATATATCTTGGTATATATATTTTCTTTATTAGTCCTTCGGATGCTAATAGACTACTACCTCCATTTACAAATAGAGAAGAAAATAGCCCCCATGGAATAAGCCCTGAGAAAATAAATATGACAAAATTTTCTAATGGAATCCTAGTAACCATTGAAAATACAAATGCAGACACCGACATAGTTAACAGTGGGTTTAATAGTGACCATAAAAAACCAAATACTGTTCTTCTATATTTCATAGTTAATTGCTGAACAACTAACTGCTGTATCAAATAGGAATATTTTTTCATGTATTGACCCAACCCCATCCTTGGTATGTCAAGGATGGGAATCGTTAGTAAAATTAACGGCTATATCTAATAACCAAATCAACAATTTTTACAACATCATTATATGACACACCCATATGCATAGGAAGAGACAATATTTCATCGCTTACTTGATGTGATATTGGGCACATCCCTGCACCATGAGAATACATACGATACGCTGTATTATCACGATAATGAACACCTGGGTAAATATCATGCTCATGTAACGCCATCATGACTTCATCACGATTACTGATTCTAATCTGGAATAAATGTCGTGAGGACTCACATCCTTCCGCCATAGGAATTGTTTTTATTTTCTCATTTCCGACAAATAACTCTTCATACCATTGAGCAAGTTGGCGGCGATATGCATTATCGCGGTCAAGATACTTAAGAGATACGAGTGCAAGGCCAGCCATAATTGAATTACCATGATACTTGAAGCCGACTTCTTCAACATCATACATCCATTTATATGCACCTTGAGTAGTGGTCCTGGCAAATGTGTCTTTGTTAATACCAAGCCAGCACAACTTACGAGCACGTGCATCATCTTCTTCATTTTTAAAGCAGATCATACCAGAGTCAGCTGTGGGCATATTTTTGACAGCTTGGAAACTAAATATTGTAACATCAGCATCATAGCCAACGTGTTTACCGTTATAGCGGGTACCAGACATATGAGCCGCATCAAGAATAAGCTTCAGATTGTGACGGTCACAAATTTCACGAATTTTATTATATTGACCTACGTTGCCACCTAACCCCACAAAGATAATAGCTTTAGTTTTATTGGTTATTTTCCTTTCTACATCGATAGGGTCAAGACAAAGGTGCTGATCTACATCAGCAAATACCGGCTTAAGATTTTCATATAAAATAGCATGATTAGTTGATACAAAAGTCAAAGGGGTGGTAATCACTTCATCATCATCTTGCCAACCAAGCTCACTTTTAAACATATGAAAAGCAAGATGGAGACCAACTGTATTTGAAGCTAAAAAGTGAGCATGTGGCAAACCAGTATACTTTTTCCATTCTTCTTCAATTTGCTGAGTCTTAAATCCCAGACCAGTCCAACCTTTTTCAAGACACTCACGAACTTGTTCAAGGCACTCTTCAACACGAAATGTTGGAACAAAAAGCTGAATAGACACAGGTTTACTCCTATTTTTAGTAGATTTCTATTTGTAACAAATTTGCAGCATTACGATCTTTTTCTGAAAGTAACACTTCATGATTTATAGGCCAATCAATATTAAGTGTAGAATCTTGCCAGTTTAATCCTCTTTCATATTCTTCATATCGATAGTCTGTTGTTTTGTACAAAAACTCAGCTGTTTTGCTAATGACATAGAAACCATGAGCAAAACCCTCTGGTATCCATAATTGTCGCTTATTCTCAGCACTTAAAAATACACCAACCCACTTTCCGAATGTTGGTGATTCTCTGCGAATATCGACAGCAACATCATAAACCTCGCCATGTACACAACGAACCAGTTTTCCTTGTGCATGTTGAATTTGATAATGTAGGCCGCGGAGCGTCCCTTGTATCGACTTAGAGTGGTTATCTTGGACAAAGTTAACCTTTTTACCGATAGCAAGCTCAAACTCTCGATGATTAAAGCTCTCAAAAAAGAAACCACGCTCATCTTCAAACACTTTAGGTTCGACAATCAATACATCATCAATATCTGTTTTAATCACCTTCATTTCTTTTCCTATAGTTCTTAAGCACTCACCATCCGTAACAAATACTGACCATAGCCATTCTTTGAGAGCGGCTTTGCTAATCTCAAAACTTGCTCTTTATCTATAAACTTCTTTCTATACGCGATTTCTTCTGGGCAAGCAACTTTCAAGCCCTGACGCGTCTCAATTGTTTGAATAAAATTACTTGCTTCAATAAGGCTCTGATGCGTACCGGTATCGAGCCAAGCATAACCACGCCCCATCATAGCGACTGATAGATTTCCTTGCTCTAAATAGATGCTATTCACATCAGTAATTTCAAGCTCACCACGGGGGGATGGTTTAAGGCTCTTCGCGATCTCAATTACACTATTGTCATAAAAATAGAGTCCCGTCACTGCATAGTTACTCTTGGGCTTCAGTGGCTTTTCTTCCAGTGAAATTGCAGTTCCTTGAGTATCAAACTCGACGACCCCATAACGCTCAGGATCTTGCACATGATAGGCAAATACAGTAGCACCACTCTCTTTAGCTGCAGCAGCCTCCAGCTGATTCTGAAGATCGTGGCCATAAAAGATGTTATCACCCAATACCAAGGCACAGGGATCTGAACCAATGAATTGCTCACCCAGAATAAATGCTTGCGCCAATCCATCCGGACTTGGCTGTACCTGATATTGCAAGTTCAAGCCCCATTGACTGCCATCACCCAATAATTGTTCAAAGCGTGGAGTATCTTGCGGCGTGCTGATGATCAAAATATCTCGAATACCAGCCAACATAAGAGTGCTCAGCGGGTAGTAGATCATAGGCTTGTCATAAATAGGCAGTAATTGTTTGCTCACTGCCATCGTTACAGGATAAAGACGTGTGCCTGAACCACCAGCCAATATAATACCTTTACGTTTTTCCATATTGACACAACCTATAGTTAGTATATTAAATTTTATTTTGCCATGAGTTCAGTCAACATTCTCTCCACACCATCTTTCCATTCCGGCAAAACAAGATTAAATTCACGCTGGAATTTTTCACTGCTAAATCTTGAATTCATTGGCCTAATTGCCGCACGGAAAAAGGATGCTGATGGAACTTCGATAACTTCCTTCACTTTGATGTTTTTATTTTGTTTTTTAGCAAAATCAAATATAAAAAGCGCATATTTATACCAGCTTGTAACTCCGCTAGCAGCCACATGATATAAGCCATACTTAGATTCATCATCTAAGACTATTTTAATTGCATGAGCACTACAATCAGCTAACAAGTCTGCACTAGTAGGAGCACCAAACTGATCATTAACAACTGAAATTATATCTCGTTCTAATCCAAGATTTAAAATAGTCTTGATAAAATTATCGCCATATGTGGAATAAATCCAACTTGAACGCAATATTAGATATCTATCACAATATTTTTGCACAGCTTGCTCGCCAGATAACTTTGTTTTCCCATAAAAATTTACTGGAGAAGGGTTATCTAGTTCATTCCATGCTTGAAAACCGCTGCCATCAAAAACATAATCAGTTGAGTAATGAACTAGTAAAGAACCTAACTTATTTGCTTCTTTGGCCACTACCTCTACACTCTCGGCATTAATTCTCATGGCTATATCCTGCTCTGTCTCAGCAAGATCTACAGCGGTATAACCTGCAGCGTTGACAATAACATCAGGCTTTAGTGATCGTATCGTCTCAATAAGCCCGTTAGGATTCAAAAAATCGCCACAATAATCTTTAGAATCATGACTTAGTGCCGTTAATTTTCCGAGCGGAGCTAGTGCTCGCTGCATTTCCCATCCCAACTGGCCATTTTTACCAAACAGCAGAATATGCATCAGGCACGATCCCCATAATTCTGCTCAATCCAAGATTGGTAGGTACCACTCTTGACGTTGCTGACCCACTGCTGGTTATCCAGATACCACTGCACGGTTTTGCGAATACCGGATTCAAAGGTCTCTTGCGGTTGCCAATCCAGCTCGGCACTCATCTTGGTCGCATCGATGGCATAACGGCGATCGTGGCCAGGGCGATCCGCCACATAGGTGATTTGCTCACGATAAGAGCCCGCCTTCGGCACCATCTCGTCCAGCAGATCGCAGATGGTGTGTACCACCTCCAGATTCTGTTTCTCGTTGTGACCGCCGATGTTGTAGGTCTCTCCGACCAAGCCAGTGGTCACCACCTTGTAGAGCGCGCGCGCGTGGTCTTCCACATAGAGCCAGTCACGGATCTGGTCGCCCTTGCCATAGACCGGCAACGGCTTGTCATCCAGCGCATTGAGGATGACCAGCGGGATCAACTTCTCGGGGAAGTGGTAAGGGCCGTAGTTGTTGGAGCAGTTGGTGACCATGGTCGGCAGGCCGTAAGTACGGCGCCAGGCGCGTACCAGATGGTCGCTGGAAGCCTTGGAGGCAGAATAGGGGCTGCTGGGGGCGTAAGGAGTAGTTTCGGTAAAGAGCGGCAATGGCTCATTGGCAGCAACTTCATCCGGATGGGGCAGGTCACCATATACCTCGTCAGTGGAGATATGGTGGAAGCGGAAGGCCGCCTTGCGTACCTCGTCCAGACCGTTCCAGTAAGCGCGAGCCGCTTCCAGCAACATATAGGTGCCAACGATATTGGTCTCGATAAAGTCAGCCGGCCCTGTAATGGAGCGGTCAACATGGCTTTCGGCAGCCAGGTGCATCACCGCATCCGGTTGATACTGGGCAAAAACCCGATCCAGCTCGGAACGGTTGCAGATATCTACTTGTTCAAAGGTATAACGATCGCTGGACGAGACATCGGCCAGGGATTCCAGATTGCCAGCATAGGTGAGTTTATCGAGATTGATAACGGCATCCTGAGTATCACGGATGATATGGCGTACTACAGCCGAACCGATAAAGCCTGCGCCACCGGTAACGAGAATTTTCATAGATAGGTTATCTCTTGCGAAGAGTTGATATGTGATAGGTGTGGACTGAAATTGAGTAAAACGCTGAAGAGCTGAAGCAATGTCTAAACTTCACTCAACATCTGAGGGCTGACATCTTAAACAAAGCAAAAGTTACATTGATAACAGGTAAACATCATGGCTACCGCCCCTGGGTTACAGCCCCCAGCTTGCTGCTTTTTACCATATTGCTCACGCCTTTGGTCATCATGCCTCCAGCATCGTTATGTCTTGGCAGCGTTGATCGCAACCCTCTCTCACGGGCACGCCGCGAGTTGGCACACTGCACCAGCCCGATTTTATAGGGAATTCTATCCCGTTTTTCCCAAGGATGAACAGTTGAAAGTAATTCGTGATGGGTGCAACTTGAGGCTCATCACAACCTCAAGAGCGCGAAACGCCTACTCATACCTCGCATTTTCAATTACAACCACGCAATTTTTGCTTACATTTTTCACAAAAAACAGGGCAACCCATGGGGTTGCCCTGTTTGATTGTCAGCCAGACCAAAGCTGGCTAGCGATTTATTGAACTCTGTTCAAATTAGCTAAACCTGCATGCCATCAGTCACCTTTTGACTCAACTGCTGCAGCCATGCGCGCCTCTTTACTCTTGTGGCTGGTGAAGTAACGCATCACCAGCACAAAAAAGAGCGGTACGAAGAAGATGGCCAGCACGGTGGCGCTGATCATCCCCCCCATCACGCCGGTACCGATGGCGTTACGGCTGCTGGCACCGGCACCGGAGCTGATCACCAGCGGCAGCACCCCGAGGATAAAGGCGAGCGAAGTCATCAGGATCGGACGCAGACGCAGACGCGCCGCCTCCACCACCGCCTCACCCAAGCCCATCCCTTTGTCGTAAAGCTCTTTGGCAAATTCCACGATCAAAATCGCGTTTTTCGCCGACAAGCCAATGGTGGTGAGCAGACCAACCTGGAAGTAGACGTCGTTCTCCAATCCGCGAAGGGTGGCAGCCACAATGGCCCCCAGAACCCCGAGCGGTACTACCAGCATCACCGAGAACGGAATGCTCCAGCTCTCGTAGAGGGCAGCCAGACAGAGGAACACCACCAGCAGCGAGATCGCGTAGAGCGCAGGCGCCTGTGAACCGGCCTGCCGCTCCTGGAAGGAGAGCCCAGTCCACTCGATGCCCACCCCTTCCGGCAGCTGTTTCACCATCTGTTCGATGGCGGCCATCGCATCACCGGTACTCTTGCCGGGCGCCGCCTCACCGACGATCTCCATCGCCGGCACGCCGTTGTAACGCTCCAGACGGGGCGAGCCGAAGCTCCACTCGGTGCTGGCAAAGGCGGAGAAGGGCACCATCTGACCGGCACTGTTGCGCACATACCAGAGTTTCAGATCTTCCGGGTTCATCCGGAAAGGGGCATCCGCCTGCATGTAGACCTTCTTGATCCGGCCACGGTCAACGAAATCATTGACGTAGGACGAGCCCCAGGCGGTAGCCAGGGTGTTGTTGATATCCGCGATGGATAGCCCCTGCGCCAGTGCCTTCTCGTAGTCGATCTTGATATCGAGCTGCGGCGTATCTTCCATCCCGTTCGGGCGTACCCGCACCAGAGTGGGATCCTGCGCCGCCATGCCGAGCAGCTGGTTACGCGCCGCCATCAGCTTGTCGTGACCAATACCGCCGCGATCCTGCAGGAAGAAGTCAAAACCGGTCGCCGTACCCAACTCCGGGATCGGAGGCAGGTTAAAGGCGAACACTTGCGCCTCCTTGATGCTGAACAGATAGCCCATGGCGCGGCCGATGATGGCATTGGCGCTGCGATCCGGGCTCTTGCGCTCGCTCCAGTCCTTGAGCTTGATAAAGGCCATCCCCGCGTTCTGGCCACTACCGGCGAAGCTGAAGCCGGATACGGTCAGTACGGAGTCAACGTTATCCTTCTCGTTTTTCAGGAAGTAGTCGCGCATGTCCGCCAGTACCACCTCGGTGCGCTGCTTGGTGGCCCCCACCGGCAGTTGTACCATGGACATGATGACACCCTGATCCTCTTCCGGCAGGAAGGAGGTGGGCATCCGCATAAAGAGCACTGCCAGTACCGCCAGCATGGCGCCGTAGATCAGGCTGTAGCGCACACCCTGCTTGATCACCTTGCGCACACCGCTCTGATAGCGGTTGGTACCGGCATCAAAGGCGCGGTTGAACCACCCAAAGAAGCCGCGCTTGGCACCAAACTCGCCATGTTTCATCGGCTTGAGCAGGGTGGCACAAAGGGCCGGTGTCAGGATCAACGCCACCAGCACCGACAGCACCATGGCCGAGACGATGGTCAGCGAGAACTGGCGATAGATGGCGCCGGTCGAGCCGCCGAAGAAGGCCATCGGCACGAACACGGCAGAGAGCACCAACGCGATCCCCACCAGCGCGCCAGTGATCTGGGTCATCGACTTGCGGGTCGCTTCCAGCGGGGAGAGATCCTCCTCGCTCATCAGCCGCTCCACGTTCTCCACTACCACGATGGCGTCATCCACCAGCAGGCCGATAGCCAGCACCATACCGAACATGGTGAGGGTGTTGATGGAGAAACCAAACGCCGCCATCACCCCGAAGGTACCGAGCAGCACCACAGGCACCGCAATGGTCGGGATCAGGGTGGCGCGGAAGTTCTGCAGGAACAGATACATGACGCAGAACACCAGGAAGATCGCCTCGATCAGGGTCTGCACCACCTCCTCGATGGAGATCTTCACAAACGGCGTGGTGTCGTAGGGGTAGACGATCTCCATGTTGGCCGGGAAGTAATCCGACAGCTCATTGAGCTTGGCACGCACCTTCTCGGCGGTATCCAGCGCGTTGGCGCCGGTCGCCAGCTTGATGGCGACCGCGGCGGTGGACTGGCCGTTGTAGAGCGCATCGGCGTCATAGCTTTCGCCCGCCAGCTCGACCCGGGCCACATCTTTCAGCCGTACCTTGGAGCCATCCTGATTCACCCGCAGCAGGATGTCGTTGAACTGCTCCACGGTAGAGAGACGGGTCTGCCCCATGATGGTGGCGGTGAACTGCTGATCTTCTACCGACGGGGTACCACCCAGCTTGCCGAACGCCACCTGGGCGTTCTGCGCCTTGATGGCCGCCTGTACATCCCCCGGGGTCATCTGCACCCGGTTGAGCTTGTTGGGATCGAGCCACACCCGCATGGAGTACTGGCTGCCGAACAAGGTGATATCCCCAACCCCGTCCAGACGACTCAGAGGCTCCTTGATATTGGAGACCACGTAGTCCGCCAGATCGTCGTTGTTCATCGAGCCATCGCTGGAGATGAAGGCCGCGACCATCAAGAAGCTGCTGGAGGTCTTCTGTACCCGGATCCCCTGCTGCTGAACCTCTTGCGGCAGCAGCGACATCGCCTGCTGCAGCTTGTTCTGCACCTGCACCTGGGCGATATCGGGATCGGTACCCGGCTGGAAGGTGAGGGTCACCGACACCCGACCCGCAGAGTCAGACTGGGAGGACATGTAGAGCAGGTGATCCAGCCCGGTCATGTTCTGTTCGATGATCTGGGTTACCGAGTCTTCCACCGTTTTGGCGGATGCGCCCGGATAGCTGGCGGAAATACCGACAGCGGGCGGCGCAATGCTCGGGTACTGGGCGACCGGCAATTTGATGATGGCCAGGCTGCCCGCCAGCATGATCACCAGCGCGATCACCCAGGCAAAAATGGGTCTGTCTATAAAAAATCGAGCCATGAAGCGACTACTCCATCCTACTTGTTGGCCGGGGTGTTGGACGCAGCTTGAGCAGACGGTGCATCAGCACCCTGCTCGGCGGGATTGACCACGGCGCCCGGTCGTACTTTCTGCAAGCCAGCCACGATCACCCGCTCGCCGGAGGTGAGCCCTGACTCAACCACCCAGTTGCTGCCAACGACCCGGCTCAGCTGCACGTTGCGCAGCTCCACCTTGTTGTCAGCGGTTACCACCATCACGGTGGCGCCACCATTGGGGGTGCGAGTCACGGCCGTTTGCGGCACCAGCAGCCCTTGCGCCCGCTCACCCTCTTGCAGGGTGGCGCGCATAAACATGCCGGGCAGCAGCAGTTGGTGAGGGTTGGGCACAATCACCCGCAGGGTCACCATGCCGGAGGTCTCATCCACGGTCACATCGGAGAACTGCAACGAGCCCTCTTCGCCATAGGTACTGCCATCTTCCAGCTGGAAGGTCACCTTGGCCCCCTTCTGCTCGTCCTGGGTCAACTTGCCCTCGGCGACCAGTCGCTTGAGGCGCAGCAGATCGGCGGTGGACTGACGCACATCCACATACATGGGATCGAGCTGCTGGATGGCGGTCAGGCTGTCAGCCTGCTGGGCGGTCACCAGCGCCCCCTCGGTCACCACGGATTTACCGATACGACCGCTAATGGGGGCCGTGATGCGGGTGTAACCGAGATTGATCTCGGCAGTGCGCAAAGCCGCCTTGCTCGCAATTATCTCCGCCTTGGCCTGCTTCCAGCTGGCGTCGGCGTCGTCATAGTCCTGACGGCTGATGGATTTGACCTTGAGCAGCTCCTGATAGCGCTGCGCCTTGAGGCGGGCACTCTGCTCGTTGGCCTCGGCCTTGGCCAGATTGGCCTTGGCGCTGGCAACCGCCGCCTGATAGACAGCCGGGTCGATCTGATAGAGCAGATCGCCCGCCTTCACATCGCTTCCCTCGGTAAAGAGGCGCTTGAGGATGATGCCGCTCACCTGCGGACGCACTTCGGCCACCCGCAACGGAGCGCTGCGGCCGGTCAACTCGGTGGTCAACATCAGCGGACCGCTCTGCAGGGTCACCACGTTGACCGCCGCGGGGGGCATGCCGCCCTGTCCCTGGGGTGCACTCCCCTTGTCACCACAACCTGCCAGCAAGCCTGTAGCCAGCAAGGCAAGACCAACTGAACGAGCAAGAATATGTTTATGCATGAAACACCTGAGCCTTTGCCAGTCAATGAACAATCAGGGCCGCATGGGCCCTGTTGGTAAATAGTCGAAAGATGAGGCAATATACATACATTCATAAATGTATGTAAGTGACTTTTTGCTTGCATGAGGCACAAATTTCGATGGCCAGACGAACCAAAGAAGAGGCGCAGCAAACCCGCTGCCACATCATGAGCACGGCGCTGGATCTGTTCTGCTCTCAGGGCCTGGCCAAGACCAGCCTGACCGACATCGCCAGGGCGGCAGACCTGACCCGCGGGGCCATCTATTGGCACTTCAAGAACAAGGATGAACTCTTCATTTCGCTCTGGCAGGAGCTCTGCAGCCCCCTCGCCCACCAGCTCGATGCCTGCCTCAATCCAGATGAGCCGGATCCGCTCGGGCAACTGCGCCTCTTCTTCGAAGGGGTACTCCACAGCTTCATTCACAATCCGGCCCAGCGGCAGATGTTCACCATCCTGTTCAATCTCGAATCGCTGGAGGGAGAAGCCATCTCACTGCGCGAGCATATCCGCTGCCAGTCCGCCAACTTCTTTCGGGACCTGGAGACCACCCTGGCCAATGCGGTACGGCGGGGCCAACTGCCCGCCAACCTCAACCTGCAGCGCGCCGCCACCCTGCTCCACTGCACTCTGGATGGCTACATCATCAACTGGCTCCACTTTCCGGGGCGGATCGACCTGCAGGGCGAATCCGCCTTCCTGATAGAGAGCATGTTCACCATGCTGGCCCAGCCCCACGGGCCTGCCTGCGGCCGCTAACCGGCTCCGGCAACTCCCCCCCATCCAAATCGGGGCCTGACCGCGCGCTTTGGCAGTCAGGCCCCGATTTGTTACCCTGTGCGCCCCCTGCTTGAGGTAACCCCTGTGCCACACTCTGACGCCATCCCCGCTTCCCGGCCATTTAACGACCAGCACGCCCACGTTCGAGCTGCCTTTGTGGCACGCCTCAAACCCGGTGCTCACCTGCTCAATGGTCAGTGCGGTATGGGGGAGGATCTCTGCTGGCTGCGTGCGGAAGGGTATGTGGTCACCGCCTGCGAAGCTGTGCTGGCTGACGCCAAAGTTGCCTCGCAGCAATCCGGACAAGCGGTGCGGGTCTGCCCGCTGGCGAAGATGTACTCGGTGCTCCCTTACGATGGGATCTGGCTGAGCCGCCCGCTTGATAGCGACGCGGCCACCCTTGTTACCCAGCTGCAACAGCTGGCGACCCTGCTCAAAGCGGGCGCTCCGCTCTGCTTCCCCCTGCCGCCAAGCGGCAAGATAAGTCACCATCAGCTACAGCAACTGGTCACCACATCCGGGATAGCACTGCAACTGGCGCCGATGGAAGCCGTATCAGCCAGTACGTCAGATTCCTCAAGTCAACACGCCAACCAGTACGTCATGTTGCTGCGTGGCGATCATCAGGCCACCTAACGGGCTAATTCATCACGGATTTTCCTGTTCAACGCCAAGCCGACAGCTAGTCGGCGATCTTGACCTTCGACAATATTTAACTCGGCGTTAACGCGGAAAAGGCAGACATAACACGGCTTACGTGTTAAAAAGTGTGATTAATATCAAAATTTAATAACAAAACAGACAATACAACCAACTCCGGATTTCCTTATGAAACTTGTCCTGAAACTCATTGCTGGCATCCTTGCCGGTCTCTTGCTCGGTCTCTACGCCCCTGAGTGGGTGGCGCGCGTGCTGTTTACGGCCAAGACAGTGATAGGTCAGCTGATCACCTTCACCATTCCGCTCATCATTCTGTTCTTTATCATGAGCGGCATCGCCAGCCTGCCGAAAAACTCCGGCAAGCTGCTGGGCAAAACCGTGGCCCTCTCCTACTGCTCCACCATTCTGGCGGGGCTGTTCGCCTTTACCGTGGCGAGCCACCTGATCCCGCAGTTCACCACCGCCGCCGAGCCCACCACGGCCACGGCTATCAAGCTCACCTCCTACGTCAATCTGGAGATCCCGCCGCTGTTTGGCGTGATGTCGGCACTGGCCGCTGCCTTCGTGTTCGGCATCGGCATCAGCGCCACCCAGGCCACCGATCTGCGCCGGGTCGCCGATCAGGGTCGTGACATCATCGACCGTCTGCTGGCCAAGGTGATCATTCCGCTGCTGCCGTTCTACATCGCCGGCGTCTTTGTCGAGATGACGGTAGAAGGCACTGTGTTCGCCACTCTGAAAACCTTCGGCGTGGTGCTGGTGATGGCGATCCTGATGCACTGGATCTGGCTCTCCGTGTTGTTCGTGGGTACCGGTCTGGCCCTTGGCCGCTCACCGACCCAGCTTATCAAGAACATGCTGCCCGCCTACTTCACCGCGCTGGGGACCATGTCGAGCGCCGCCACCATTCCGGTCGCCCTGCAATCGAGCAAGAACAACGGGGTGAGCGACGGCATCGCCAACTTTACCGTACCGCTGTGTGCCACCATTCACCTCTGTGGCTCCACCATTACCCTGGTCACCTGTGCCACCGCGGTGATGTTCCTCTCCGAGCATCTGGCCATCCCGGGCATCGAGACCATGCTCCCCTTCATCATGATGCTGGGGGTGATCATGATCGCCGCACCGGGCGCGCCAGGTGGTGGCGTGATGTCGGCGCTGGGTCTGCTCACCTCCATGCTCGGCTTTGGTGAAGCCTCCATCGCCCTGATGATCGCCCTCTATCTGGCGCAAGACAGCTTCGGCACCGCCTGCAACGTCACCGGTGACGGCGTGATTGCCCTGTGGGCGGATCGCTTCGCCAACGGTAGCGAGAGCGCAGCTCCTGTGGCCGAGGCCGAACAGGCATAAGCTCGCCGGGATAGCCCGACCATCCTCTGCAAAACCGCAGGCCCGAACCATGTTCGGGCCTGCGTCGTTTCTGCCACCTTCACTGCTTTTGTACGTCTTTCTCTTTCCCCCTTTACCCCTCGCTGCCGTAAACAGCACTCGCGCTACCCTCTGCATCAGACAAAATTATTGGCATATGCTATATATGAGTGTATAAATGGCTTATGCCAATTAGGAGCCACCATGCCAAGACCCAAGATTGCCCGCCAGATCTGTGGCCGCCCCGCCAACAGCTGCTTCAAACCCAACGGCCGCCCCATGCATCAGCTGGAACAGGTCACGCTGGCCCCTGACGAGTTCGAGGCACTGCGCCTCGTCGACCTTCAAGGAATGCAGCAGCAGGAGGCCGCCCTGGTGATGGGGGTTTCCCGCCAGACCCTGGCCAATATCCTGAAAAAAGGGCGCTACAAGGTGGTGGAGTGTCTGAGTCTGGGCAAGGCATTGATGATGCAACCCGCCGAGCCCGACCACCCAACCAGTGGAGAAGAGCCGACATGAATGCTGTCACAACCATGACCACCAACCCCAGCAACAGCGCCCTGATGCTGAGTCAGGGGCTGCTGGCTGGCCACTTTACCCGTGCCGAGCAGCTGCAAATTCTTAACCCCGAAGGGAACGTTATCGCCACCCTGCCCAATCCGGCCGCCGCCGAAGGCTGCCACGGCAAGCAAGCGCTGCTCGACGCCCTCGCCCATCATCAAGTGGGTCAGGTGGTGGTGCGCAATATCGGCGAGCGAATGCTGGGGCGCCTGCTGGCGGTCAATATCCGGGTGCTGCAGTGTCGCTCTGCCCGCCTGCCGCTGCCCGCGCTGCTAGCCCCCACCAATTTGCAACCTCTTACCGAGGCAAGTCAGGGCCGTCCGTCTCGTCGTCATCAGAGCAAGGCGACTATCCGTGCCATCCAGCCCCTCGGCGCAGGCCACAGCCATGCGAATTGTCACGGTGGTTGTAACAGCAGCTCAGGTCACTGTTGCGCCAGTGGTGGCAATCAGGCAGATAGCCCACGGCAAGGCCATACTTGTTGTCAAGGCAGTGAGGGCGCAGGCCAACAGGGCGGTTGCTGCCATCATCACTGATGCCATCGCCGTGCATGTCATCACCATCAAGGAGAAGAGATCATGTCCATCTGGTTGTTGAGCCTGCTCGCCTCGTTCGTACTGATCCTGGCCATGGGCACCATCATCTGGTGGCGCCAATACCAGCTTGCCCAGAAGCGGGAAGATAAAGAGGTGCGCCCCTGTGGCTGCTCCAGCGCTTGCGCGGATCACCTCTATCAAATCAGCGAGCCGACGCCCAAACAGTAACCTGAGCGCAAACGCCATAGCCGCAGATACAAGGTCGGCAAACTAAAGGCGCATTTAATAGAAAGACGTATAAAAGAGAAGGGGCACCTGCTGGTGCCCCTTCTCTATTTACTCCTCGTCATGCTTGAACCGCCTCTTTCCCCCTTATGCTCATCACACGCGCTCAACCCGGCTCGGCGCTGCTGGCCGCCACACTCGGAGTGCAGGCCGGATCCTGATACTGCTGATAGATGGCATAAAACTCGGCCTTGTTGTGCAGGGCCGCGGCGACACAAGCGGGATCAAATTGGCTGCCGGCATGCTCCTCCAGATAGGCGAACGCCGTCTCGAACGGCCATGCCTTCTTGTAGGGGCGCTCGCTGGTCAGGGCATCAAACACATCGGCCACCGTCACGATACGCGCCGCCAGCGGGATCTCCTCCCCCGCCAGCCCCAGCGGATAGCCAGTGCCGTCAAAGCGTTCGTGATGGCTGGCGATGATATTGGTCAGCATGTCGGTGTGGTGAATGCCATCGAGACCAAACTCGTTGATCATCAGACTGATCATCTCCCGCCCCTTGCCGGGGTGGATCTTCATGATCTCGAACTCTTCCGGCGTCAGCTTGCCCGGCTTGAGCAAAATGGCATCCGGCACCGCGATCTTGCCGATGTCGTGCAGCTCGGAGAAGAGATAGATAAACTCCACCTCCTCATCGCTCAGCCCGCAAGTCGGGGCCAGCGTCTTGGCGATCAGTCGGGAGTAGGCCGACATCCGGTGCAGATGGTTGGCGGTCTCCTCATCCCGATAGCGGCTGAACTCCCGCGCCGTGGTCAACGCGCCGCCAAGGGTCTGGATGGAGAAAAACTCCACCGCAATGATGGCCGAGAGCGCCTGGGCATAGGCCGACAGCTCGCTGCGGATCGGCTCCTCGAAGTATCCCGGCTCCATGGCATCGCAAAACAGAAAACCAAACAGCTTGCTGTTGAACAGCAGTGGCTCGGTATAGCTGGAGGCATAGCCCGCCTCCAGCACCTTGCGGCTGTGCTCCGACGCAGAGCCACGCAGGGCGTCGAGATTGCCGAGCACCCGGGGCTGCTTGTGCTCCGCCAGATAACTCAGGGAGGGAACATCGCTCAGCTTCACCTCATACTGCACCAGTGGCGAGGGCCCCTCGGTGCTGTGGGCAAAGGTCTTGAGCTGATCGGTATGGGGATCGTAAATCGCGATGGCCACCCGACTCAGCTTGTCAAAGCGCTGCCTGAGCGTGGCATGTACGCTCTGCATTTTTTCGCCAAATGAACTTTCCATCGCCTTCTCCAACGGGACCCCGTGATGGAAGTATAGTGACTCCCTTTGACGCTCTCCCCGCCACAGCGTCAAAATTGACAGAAAAATCAACAAAGCAACTTCCCCACAACAAGCCCGCACGGCAGAGGCAATAGCCCTACCAAGGGCGCGCCATCAGCGACTGCTGGTGCGGCCCAATCTTGCCTGGTCGGAGATATTGTTCGGTTCTGCCATGCTGGCTGTATAGTTTTTGGTTAACCATTCCGGTAAAATCCGCGCCCTTAAAGAAGAGCCACCTAAGAGTGATTGAGCGATGTCCAACACAAAACAGGCCCCCAAAGTAGGATTCGTCTCCTTGGGTTGCCCCAAAAACCTGGTCGATTCAGAACGCATCCTGACCCAGCTGCGTACCGAAGGGTACGATGTGGTGCCCAGCTATGACGATGCCGAGCTGGTCGTCGTCAACACCTGCGGCTTTATCGACAGCGCGGTGCAAGAGTCGCTGGAAGCGATCGGCGAAGCGCTGGCCGAGAACGGCAAGGTGATCGTCACCGGCTGCCTTGGCGCCAAAGAGAATCAGATCCGCGAGATCCACCCCAAGGTGCTCGAGATCACCGGCCCCCACGCCTATGAAGAGGTGCTGGGTCACGTCCACAAATATGTGGAGAAGCCGCAGCACAACCCCTTCACCAGTCTGGTTCCGGCCCACGGCGTCAAGCTGACCCCGCGCCACTACGCCTATCTGAAGATTTCCGAGGGCTGCAACCACCGCTGCACCTTCTGCATCATCCCCTCCATGCGTGGTGATCTGGTGAGCCGCCCCATCGGCGACGTGCTGGCAGAAGCCAAGCGCCTGAAAGAGGCGGGCGTGAAGGAGCTGCTGGTGATCTCCCAGGACACCTCCGCCTACGGCGTCGATGTGAAGCACCGCACCGGTTTCTACGACGGCATGCCGGTCAAGACCAGCATGGTCGCCCTGTGCGAAGAGCTGGCCAAGCTCGACATCTGGGTGCGCTTGCACTACGTCTACCCCTACCCGCACGTAGATGACGTCATCCCGTTGATGCGCGATGGCAAGGTACTGCCCTACCTCGATATTCCGTTGCAGCACGCCAGCCCGCGCATCCTCAAACTGATGAAGCGCCCCGGTACGGTTGAGCGCACCCTGGAGCGGATCCAGAAGTGGCGCGAGATCTGCCCGCAGATCACCCTGCGCTCCACCTTTATCGTCGGCTTCCCGGGCGAGACCGAGGAAGATTTCCAGATGCTGCTGGACTTTATCGACAAGGCGGAGCTGGATCGCGTCGGCTGCTTCAAATACAGCCCGGTCGAAGGGGCGCTGGCCAACGAGCTGCCGGATCCGGTACCGGAAGAGGTTCAGGAAGAGCGCTTCCAGCGCTTTATGGAACTGCAACAGCAGGTCTCCATCCGCAAGCTGGCCCGCAAAGTGGGTCAGGAGATGACCGTTATCATCGACGAAGTGGACGAAGAGGGCGCCACTGGCCGCTCTTTTGCCGATGCGCCGGAGATCGACGGTCTGGTCTACCTCAACGGCGAAACCGGCCTCAAGCCGGGCGACATGGTCAAGGTACGGATCGACGAATCCGACGAATATGACCTGTGGGCCAGCCTGATCAGCTAATTGAGGCTCTAACAGCCAAATGAAAAAAGCGCCTGCGGGCGCTTTTTTATTGGCTCAATATTGCAGGCAAAACCGCTGGCCTAGCTCAAATCATGGAGCGCCTTGCCAAGGGGCGGCGTGAGGCGCAAGTCAGAGAAGCGCACCGCCAGCCCCTGCCGCTCCGGCGTGCAGCACATCACCCCGATAAAGCAGCGCTCGCTTGGAGGGAACGGGGCGAGACGCAGCAGCGGCCACACCTTGCCATCGGTGGAGTATTGCAAACGCAGGCAATCGGCCAGCCGGGTCAGCCGCAGCCAGAAGCGGCGCGGATTGCCGGTAAAAATACCGGTGGCCCAGTCAGAGCGCGGATTGGTCAGCACGCTGCCGATCATCGGCTGGGCATCGTTGTACTCGATCCCCGCTTTCAGCCAGTGCGCCTCGTCTTGCAGCAGCATCAGCCCCGCCTGATCGTAGAGGGTGGTGAACTCCCCCTCGACGCAGACCTGAAAGGTAAACTCCCCCGCCACCTCGCAGCCATAGAGATGCCCGCTGTGGCGCTCGAAGCCATACCAGGTGCTGCGCCAAAAATCGGTCTGCTGGTCTGTCACCACCTGCAAGCCATCGCTAGTCTGGTGCCACTGGGCCGGTTCATTGAGCCAGCGCCATTGTTGCCCTTCCATCATCCTGCTCTGCTCCTTTTTATCCCGCATAATCCCGCACGAATGCAGCTCGCCAACCCCTCGTCAGGTCACGGCAGGTCATGGCTGCGCCTCTGCGGCCCCCCATAAAAGGAGTCAATAGTGTCGCTATTGCCGCCCCGATACAAGGCTTGTGCGTTGCGCCATCAGTGCGCCCCAAAAAAGCGCGGGGGGCCTGATGGCCCCCCGCAAACACACCGGATGAGAAAATGCCTTACTTGGCGGCGCTATCCTTCACGCACTTCTGGACAAAGCTGTTCTTGGCCGCGCCAGCCAGCTTCTTGTCGGCCGCCGCCTTCTCGCACTTGGCCGCCGGATCCATCGCCACGCCCGTCTTCACGCACTTCTGGATAAAGCTGTTCTTGGCCGCTCCGGCCAGCTTCTTGTCGGCGGCCGCCTTCTCGCACTCGCCGGTCGCAGCGCCAGCGGCATCTTTCACACACTTGCCGACAAAGCTGGTTTTAGCTGCGCCGTTTAACTTTTTGGCCGCGGCCTGCGCCTCGCACTGCAGCTGGGCTGTGTCGTTGGCAAAGACCGGATTGGCCAGCAGCACGCTGCCGCAGAGCAGGCCGAACAGGATGGTACGCTTCATGGGAGATATCCTCTCTATCTGGTGATGTGTTTGCATGGTCATATTTGCATGACGATGTGTTGCAAATGGCTGTGATTGCAACAGCTGATTGTTGCCGCAGATCCCCCTCCTCGCCAGCTTGGGCCACGGAGCAGAGGGCAACTATCGCCCGCACTATAGCGCCGATTGGCGGAGAGAGATTGCCCCCAGCCAGCCCTTCTCCAACAGCAAGCCTGCCCCCTACCTTCCCGCCAACCCCAATAGAATCAAGGGTCATGGGAATCCTGCCTCCACCCACACCCTTTTATTGAGCCAGCGCAAAAAATCAGTCATTACTGACACTTACGTCACTTTTTGACTGGTGCGGCCAGATTCGATTGGCTTAACATAGCCATCCGGTGCCTATTCATCTGCGATGGGCTGCTGCCCTCGCTGGTCAATGGAGCATTTTGGAAGCTGCAATCCACGGGCGGTAGCGTGGTGTTTGGTAGCGTTACGCCTCCCCAAAAAGGTGGGTGTCTCAGATTTCCCTATAGCGCGACTAGCAATAATTACTTACTTACCATCACACTGAACGCAAAAAAATAAATACCCCATGCGTTAAATCCCCACGTCATTCAGTTAACGCGAGCACCAAATAAATCTAACGCAAAATTTACACAAAAAACAACTCTGAGATTTAACAAAATGAAAAAAATAACTCAAAAACAACGAGAGCGGGATGTTCGAAGAGTTTTAAAGCAGCGATTCAATTTTAAAAGAAAAAACAAGCAGTTTAGAAATGGCGATTCATTCATCAAGCATAAAAGAGATGTCCAGTGGAAGGAACTAAACGCATGGATTAATAGTGAAAAGAACAATGGCCTTTCCGTTAAAGATTGCAAAACTAAAAGACAAAAAAAACAAAATATGATCGCCATTGAATTACCTCAAGAAATGGATTTCGAGAGTAATTATGACAAAACTGTACAGTCATTAACTGCAATAAGAAGGCTAGTTGAACTATTAGACGCCTATAAAGGCTGTAAATTGCCTGTTAGAGCATATAAAATTGGCACCGTCATTTTTGATAAGTTAACAAAAATTTCAACATCCGCAGCCCTTGTACTAACAGCTGAGATATCAAAATGGGACTCGTCAATTATTAAAAGATTAAAACCACAAGAGGATGGATGGCAAGAAAATATATATGATAATTTTTTCCAATTAGGTTTTTTTGAACTATTTGAAAATAAACCTAAAAAACCACATACAGGAAAGAATACGCCTTCTCACCTCAATTTCGTTAAATACTTCAAAGGTGACTGTTCCGATAGCGAAAAAGCAAGAAAAAATAAAGTAGAACTCAGAACACAAATTTCTGAACTTGTGGGTTCAAAAGTTCCAAAATGGACAATTTTACATAGCGGATTATCTGAAGCAGTTACTAATGTTACACATCATGCATACCCAGATAATTTCGAAAAAAATGATAAATCATGGTATTTAACTGGTTCATATAACACCAATACAAAAGAGATGATGATTTCATTTTTTGATCAAGGAGTCGGAATTCCAAACTCCTTGCCTGATTCAAAAATATGGGAAAAAGTGCTCTCATATTTTGCATCAACCGGAGTATCTATTGCAGAGCAAAAAAAACATGAGACTTTATTAAAAGCCGCCGTTAGTTTAGATCGCACTAGAACTGGGCAAAATGATAGAGGAAAGGGTCTGCAAGACCTGCTTGAATTTATTAGGCAACGAGCGGAAGGCTCGCTTTCCATAATGAGCTACCATGGCGCATACGAATGCAACGTAATAGCAGGAAAAGAGCATGTTAGTACAGCAAGCTTTTCAAGGCCATTATGTGGTACACTAATAACGTGGTGTGTGACACTAAATGATTAATTACGAGGTTAATATGTGCACCATTTATATTGGAAATCAGTTTCATAACGATCCATCAGGTAGATATTATACTGATGGTGATGGCTCTGGCGAAGAGTTTAGAGAAGAGGTTTTAAGACCTTTACTTGAGTGCAAGAGCATTGATAAAATCACAATAAACATTTCGCGTAATGTGGAAGGTTATGGCTCATCATTTCTTGTTGAGGCATTTGGAGGGTTAATCAAATATGGTTATTTTAAATCTAACTTTGTTGATAACAAGATAGAACTATCTGTCGATGAAGAAGACTTAGATGATTACTCATTCTACAAAGATAGAATCTTAGAATATATTAGAAGTGCAAAATTCAACTCACAGAAATATATATCAACAAAAAACAAGGCCATTGAGGAAAAAACATTTAAAGGCATAATCGACAAAACATTTGTAGAAGGATTTATTAAAAATGCTACAAAGTAGTCATATGCTTTCGACCACTGACAAGCTTTTACAAAACTACAATGCCTTAGCTATACCGTCATCAGATGCTAAGGCATGTAATAGCTTGGTTTATAGTTTTTCAGAACCATCTACATTTTATAGCCTCGAACGAATTAACAGTACTGTTAGTTCAATCCCTGACGGCTCTTATCCTCTAACTATTTTATCTGCAGTTTTAGGCGCTCTAGTGGCTGCTATTGCAGCCTTTTTATTTAATATCGCATACTGGAGAAAGTTAAATAAGGAAAACTTCAAGTCTCATTACGCAAATATATGTCTAGAGCACTTGACAACATTTGAAAAGGCAGCGCTGCAATATTGGATAAGTAATAAAACCAATGAAAACGCTCAAGAGATGCAACTACTAGAAGTTAAGATACGCTCAACCTTTATCGTACTTAAAAGTAGCCTAGATAATCTTTCCAACGTTGTAGTTGACCCCGCCGACAAAGCAAGTATATCCACATTCACAACCACAATATTCGATGTTGCAACAGGTGGAAATTTTGAAAGCTCAGTCAAAAAGACAGAACGAAACACGTGTCTAAAAATATCAAAGGAATGTTCTAAAATCATGACTGTAATATTAAGGCACTCACAAAAAACACTATAAAACTATATCTACCACAACAAATAACCCTGCCTAATATAGCAGCCTCGCATCACTCACACTGACGTACCAGAAATAATGTATCTAGGCAACATATCTTTCTGAGCCAGTTATTGCCTGATTGGCTCACATATTATCCATCCTATCCCAAAGGCATAAAAAAACCCGTTGCCGGGTTTTTTATTTCTATCGGTTATCTAAGCTCAGCTACTTACCCCACCAAAAACGCCCTTAACCGGGCAAACTCCGCTGGCAAATTAACAGAGAGCAGCGGCAGCTCGGCGTGTTTGGCGAGCGGGCCGGGCAGCGGCACATCCAGATGCAGGATCTCGTCCACCGACTCCTTGAACTTGGCGGGATGAGCGGTGCAGAGGAAAACCCCCACTTCATCCTCGGCCAGCTGTTCCCCCAGCAGATCCCAGGCAATAGCACCGTGGGGTTCGCAGAGGTAATCCTGCTGGTGCAGGCGTTTAAGGGCAGCGCGAGTCTGGGCATCGTCACGCATGCCTGACCCTAAGGTCTCCAGCGCCCAGCCCTTGCGACGGCAGAGCTCTTCTACTCGCGGCCAGTTGTTGGGGCGGCTCACATCCATGGCGTTCGACAGGGTTGCCACTGTCTGGTGCGGCTCCCACTGACCGGTTTTCAGATAGCGTGGCACAGTGTCGTTGGCGTTGGTGGCGGCGATAAAGCGCTTCACCGGCAGTCCCAGCGCCTTGGCGATAAGGCCCGCAGTGAGGTTGCCAAAGTTGCCGGACGGCACGCTGATCACCGCCTTGGCACGATCGGCTTTCGGCAACTGGGCCACCGCTTCGAAGTAGTAGCAAACCTGCGCCAACAATCGGCTGATATTGATGGAGTTGGCGGAGTTGAGGCCAATGGCCTTTTTCAGCGCCTCGTCGTCAAAGGCCTGTTTTACCAGTGCCTGACAGGCATCGAAGTCGCCATCGATGGCGATGGTGCGGATATTGCCGCCGAGGGTGCAGAAGAGCTTCTCCTGCAGCGGGCTTATCTTGCCCTTGGGATAGAGGATCACCACCTCGATCCCCTCCAGCCCGTAGAAGGCGTGGGCCACGGCGGCGCCGGTGTCGCCGGAGGTGGCGGTGAGGATGGTGATCTTGTCGTTGGTTCTAAAGGCCGCGAGACACTGGGCCATAAAGCGGCCGCCGAAATCCTTGAATGCCAGGGTCGGGCCGTGGAACAGCTCAAGGGCATAGGTGCCATCCTTGAGCTTCACCAGCGGCGCCGGGAAGGTGAAGGCGGCGTTGATAAGCTCGCTCACCTTGGCGGCGGGTACTTCGTCCCCCAGCAGGTGGCTCAGGATGCGGGCAGAGCGTTCGGCCAGCGGCAGATCGAGCAGGGCATCCACATCGGCCAGCGGTTCGAGTTGTTCGGGGAAGAAGAGCCCCTGTTCGCGACCCAAGCCCTGACGCACCGCCTGCGCGAAGCTCACCTGTTCGCTGTTGTCCTTGATGTTGTAGAGATTCATAGCTCGCTTCCTGTTACCCGTGCCCCGGCCATGTCCAGTTTGCAGACCCGGGCAAATCCATCTTCGTTCTGCACGAAATGTGCTTCCATCCAATCCTTCATCCGCTCGGCCTGCGCCAGATCCTTCATCACCACAAACACGGTGGGACCGGAGCCAGAGATGCCGGTAGCCAGCGCCCCGTTCTGGGCCGCCTGCGCCCGCACTTCGGCGAAGCCTTCGATCAACGCCGCGCGGTAGGGTTCGGCAATCACGTCTTTCAAGACGCTCGCCGCCAACCCCTCCTGCCCGGTGTAGCTGGCGTGAACAAAGGCAGCCAGGCGGCGACCGTAGGTGAGGCAATCCTGACGGCGATATTGAGCAGGCAGAATGGCGCGGGCGGCGGCGGTGGAGACGACTGTGCCCGGGTAGCAGACCACCCAGTACCACTGATCGAACACCGGAATACCCTGGCTGATAACGCCGTGCTCTTCCAGCACCAGCTGCATGCCGCCGAGATAGCAGGGGGCCACGTTGTCGTAGTGAACGGAGCCGGATATCTTGCCTTCCATCTCCCCCATCAGCAGCAGCATGTCGTGCTCATTGAGCGGCTCGCCGTGGAAGGCGTTGAGCCCTTCAAGGGCCGCCACCACGCTGCAGGCGCTGGAACCCAGACCCGAGCCCACCGGCAGGTTCTTCTCCAGCACCATTTCAAGCGGATTGAGTTTAAGGCCGCGCTTCTCCAGCGCCTCGCCATAGGTGACCCAGCAGTCATGGAGGATATTCTTTTTCGGATCGTCCGGCAGCTTGTGGGCGTAGCGGCCCACAGAGGAGAGCGCAAAAGGCACGTCAGCCGCTTTTACCTGCACCCGATCGCCGAGCAGAGAGCCATCAACGGGGGCGAGCGCCGCCCCCAGTACATCGAATCCCACGCTCAGGTTGGCGCTGGAGGCGGGCGCATAGGCAACCACACTTCTGTCATTACCCATGGCGCCTTCCGTCATATAAGAGGGGTACATGTCTGAACTCATGCTTATAGCTCCTGCTTCCAGTTCTGGGTGCGCAGCACGTCGGCAAAGACGCCCGCCGCAGTCACTTCGGTACCGGCGCCATAGCCGCGCAGCACCAGCGGGATCGGCTGGTAGTAGGTGGAGAAGAAGGCGAGCGCGTTCTCCCCGTCTTTGACCTTGAACAGCGGCTCGTCACCACCGACCGCCTTGATGGCGACCTTGCACTTGCCACCTTCGATGGAGCCCACATAGCGCAGCACCTTGCCTTCACGCTGGGCCGCGGCGAACTGGTCGCGGAACCAGCCGTCGGCTTCGGGCAGGCGGGCCATAAAGGCTTCCACGTCGCCACTGACGTCAAAGCCCGGCGGCAGCGCCTGCTCGACTTCCACATCGGAGAGCTCCAGCGCCATGCCGGCTTCACGAGCCAGAATGAGCAGCTTGCGCGCCACATCCATGCCGTTGAGATCGTCGCGAGGATCCGGCTCGGTAAAGCCGTTGCTGCGGGCGATTTGGGTCGCCTCGGAGAAGGCCATCCCCTCGTCCAGCTTGCCGAAGATAAAGGAGAGGGAGCCGGACAGAATGCCGTCGAAGGCACGCAGCTTGTCACCGGCCTTAATAAGGTTCTGCAGGTTCTCGATAACCGGCAAGCCCGCGCCCACGTTGGTTTCATAGAGGAACTTGCGGCGAGTCTGGCGGGCGGTGCGGCGCAGCGCCTTGTAGTAATCAAGCGAACCGGTGTTGGCCTTCTTGTTCGGAGTCACCACATGGAAACCGGCAGCGAGGAAGTCGGCGTACTGGACGGCCACCGCCTCGGAGGAGGTGCAGTCGACGATCACCGGGTTGATGATGTGGCTATCTTCCACCAGCTTTTTCACCCCTTCCAGCGAGAAGCTGTCGCGGGCTTCCGCCAGCTGTTCGCGCCAGTTGGCGAGGTTCAGGCCATCCTTGTTGACCGCCATCTGGCGGCTGTTGGCGATGCCGACCACGCGAAGGCCAGTGCCCTGCTCGGCCAGTACCGGTTGCTGGCGGGCAATCTGATCCACCAGCGCGGCACCAACGCCGCCAACCCCGACCACAAAGAGATCGATAAACTGCTGGCTGCCAAAGAAGTTCTGGTGGCACGCCTTGATGGCTTCCGCCACCTTGCGATCCCGCACCACCGCCGAGATGGAGCGCTCGCTGGAGCCCTGCGCGATGGCGACGATGTTGATGGAGGCTTGCGCCAGCGAGGTGAAGAAGCGGGCCGCCATCCCTTTGCTGGTGCGCATGCCGTCACCGATCAGGGAGATGATCGCCAGATCGCTGATGATATCCAGCGGCTCCAGCAGCTGGTTTTTGAACTCCAGCTCGAACTCGCGCTCCAGCACCTTGCGGGTCTTCTCACTGTCGTAGCTGTGGATACAGAAGCTGACGCTGTACTCGGAGGATGACTGGGTGATCAGCACGATACTGACCCCGGCGCGAGAGACGGCGGAGAAGATGCGACCGGCCATGCCGACCATCCCCTTCATGCCGGGGCCGGAGACGTTGAACATGCACATGCCGGAGAGATCCGAGATGGCCTTCACTTTCAGGTCATCGTCGCCGCTCTCGGGGCCGATCAGGGTGCCCGGCCCCTGCGGGTTGAAGCTGTTCTTGATGAGGCAGGGAATATGGAACTGGGCCACCGGCGCGATGGTTTTCGGGTGCAGCACCTTGGCGCCGAAGTAGGAGAGCTCCATCGCCTCCTTGTAGGAGAGGGTTTTCAGCAGGTAGGCATCCGGCACCAGACGGGGGTCGCAGCTGTAGCAGCCTTCGACGTCAGTCCAGATCTCGCAGCACTCGGCATCAACGCAGGCGGCCAATACGGCTGCGGAGTAGTCGGAGCCGTTGCGCCCCAGCAGCACGGTCTCGCCCTTGTCGCTGCCACCGGTAAAGCCCGGCATCAGGTAAAGACAGTCGCTACGCAGCCCCTTGGCGGCAAAGCGCAGGCGGGAGGCTTCAATATCGACGTGCGCTTCCAGATAACCGCCGTCGGTGACCAGCAGCTCTTCCGGTACGATCAGCTCCAGATCCAGACCGCGCACCCGCAGCAGTTCGTGCATAAAGGCGATGGAGAGGTTCTCGCCACGGCTCAGAATGCGCGCCTGCACGTTGTCCGGGCAGAGGCCCAGCAGACGGATGCCCTGCATCAGGCGCTCCACCTGATCCAGCTCGGCGGTGAGGCGGGCCAGCAGCGCCTTGTCATCGAGCGCCGGATAGGCCACCTTCAACCCGGCCAGCAGGCGGGAGAAGATGCCGTTGACTTCAAACAGGGTGGAACTGGCATCCATGCCGCGACTGGTCTGTTCCACCAGCGCCACCAGATGATTGGTCACCTTGGCAGGTGCAGAGAGCACCAGGGCTACCTGAGATTGGCCGTGGGTGTTGACCGCAATATCGGCCACCCGTAAAAAACGTTCTGCATCGGCCAGTGAAGACCCGCCAAATTTCAACACTCTCATCGCTTTCTCTCCCTGTAATCCCTGCTGTATAACCGAAAAACCGGTCTGAAAATCATCCAACAAAAAGGCCCGTACTGGGTGGGTACGGGCCTTTTCTGATTTCTGTGCTTGTTCGTCAGCGCATCAACCGGCCCCAGTGCCACCTGTGGTGGTACCGGTAATAATGGTGGTGGTGATGATGTTGTTGGTGAATAGCTGCATGACGAACACTCGTTGACGAAGCTGGCTTTTAGCAATACCGCGGCGGGCGCTGGGCTGTCAACTTAAACCTCTTTGCCAAGTTTGCGCGCAAGGTCTTTGCAGAGCAGGTGGAGCATGTTCAAATCCCGCTGCGGCAGCATGGGCACCCGGTCCATCACCCATTGATGCAGTTTTTCATCCTGCGAAACTCCGAGTTCACCAAGTAATTCTGCTGTTTTGCTTTTCAGCACCCGAACCTGCCCGGCGTTATCAAAATTTTCTGCTACCGCAGCGGCGCCGTCGGCGTTCAGCTCATCCATCAGCTGACTCATCTCGTAGGCGTAGAGCATGATCGCCTGCCCCAGATTGAGGGAGGGGTAGCTCACCTTGAGGGGCAGATAGCTGATGAGATCGACCTCGGCCAGCTGCTCGTTGGAGAGCCCCGACTCCTCGCAGCCAAAGACGATGGCCACCTTGTTGAGTGAAGGCTTGCTGCGGATCTGCTCGCGGATCTCCCCCGGGGTGAGGTAGTGCTGGTAGCGACCGCGCTCACGGGCAGTGGTGGCGATCACCAGATCCATGTCGGCCAGCGCCTCGGGCAGGGTATCGAACGCTTCGGCCTGAGTCAGGATCTCCTGGGCGCCGTGGGCCACCCAGCTTGCCTCCTCCTCTTCGTGTACCCGGCTCGCCACCAGTCGCATGGCATCGAATCCCATGGTTTTCATGGCGCGGGCAGCCGCCCCCACATTCGCAGGTCGGGCAGGTGCCACCAGGACAAAATAGAGCTTCATCGGGTTTCCTCACAGGCCGGACGGCCTCTCAAACAGACAGCAAACAGTCGCTAAACCATCACCAAAACAGGGGCGCAATCTACCGTTTATCCCCGAAAATTGCCACTTGAACAGACGTTTGAATGTTGCGATAGTGGCCTGACGTGTGAACAAATTACACCCAATCCTTCGCGCTATCGGCCCGACAGATCACAAGGAAGAGAGAGATGCAGCAGCCATTGGAACAGGCCGTCGCCGAGACTATCCTGCAACGCTTCGAGTCGTTTTACAGCCGGTTTCTCGAGATAACCCAGGGCAGCAAGAGCCGCTTCGAGAACAGTGACTGGCTGGGGGTGCAGCTCGCCGGGCGCGAGCGTATTCGCCTCTATGACCACCATGTGGGGGCCACCGCCAGCTCCATCCGCCAGATGATGGGGGAGCACCACGCCACCCAGGAGCTGCTCAAGCGGGTCAAAAGCGCCTTCAGCGATCTGCTGCCCCGTTGTGACAACTTCGAGGTGGCGGAGTCCTTCTTCAACTCCGTCTATCGGCGGATCTTCCGCCATCGCAATATCCGCGACGAAAACCTCTATATCCACCCCTTTGTCAGCCGTGGCGAAAAACCGGATTTAAGCGCCCTGCTGCGGATCTATCGCACCGATCTGGCCCATCTGCCGCAGACCTTGAGCCAGCTTTTGGGGGATTACAGCTTCACCCTCCCCTACGAGGACAAACAGCGGGATATTGTCGACATCCACCGCCATCTTGCGGAGAACGGCCCACAAATACTCCATGATGAGCCGTTTGCCATCGAGCTGCTCAAAGAGGTGTTCTACCGCAACAAGGGGGCCTATCTGGTGGGGCTGATCCGGGCCCGGGATCAGGTCTTCCCCTTTATCCTGCCCCTGCTCAGCACAGGCCACAGCATCTATGTGGACACGGTGATCTTCGAGCCGGATCTCGCCTCCATCGTGTTTGGCTTTGCCCGCGCCTACTTTATGGTCTATGCCCGCGAACCGGCGCTGTTTGTCGCCTTCCTGCGTCAAATCATGCCCCACAAGCCCGATTACGAGATCTACAACGCCATCGGCTGCCAGAAGCATGGCAAGACCGAGCTCTATCGCCACTACCGTCACCATCTGGCCCAGAGCCGGGATCAGTTCATCATCGCCCCCGGCATCAAGGGGATGGTGATGAGCGTGTTCACCCTCCCCTCCTACGATGTGGTGTTCAAGGTGATAAAAGACGAGTTCACGCCCCCCAAGGATGTGAGTCACGAGCAGGTGAAGGCGAAATACCGGCTGGTAAAACAGCACGATCGGGTTGGCCGGATGGCCGATACCCAGGAGTTCACCAACTTCGAGTTTCCCCTCGATCGCATCTCGCCCGAACTCCTTGCCGAACTCAAGACGGTGGCGCCCTCGGCACTCACCATCAGCGACGACAAGCTGGTGATCAAGCACCTCTATACCGAGCGCAAGATGATCCCCCTCAACCTCTATCTGGACAAGGCGGACGAGCAGCAGACCCGCCTCGCGCTGGAGGAGTACGGCAACGCCATCAAGCAGCTGGCGGCGGCCAACATCTTCCCGGGGGACATGCTGTTCAAGAACTTTGGCGTCACCCGTCACGGCCGGGTGGTCTTCTACGACTACGACGAGATCTGTTACATGACGGAGTGCAACTTCCGCCAGATCCCGCCGCCGCGCTACCCCGAGGATGAGTGGAGCGCAGAGCCCTGGTATTCGGTAGCCCCCAACGACATCTTCCCCGAGGAGTTCGCCACCTTCCTGCTGCAAAAGCCGCAGGTGCGGGAGATCATGCTGCAGCTGCACAAGGAGATGTTCGACGCCAACTACTGGAAGATGCTGCAGAGCAACATCAAGGTGGGGGTGTTCGAGGATGTCTACCCCTACCGGCGCAAGAAACGCTTCAAGTACCAGCGCGGCGGCTGATCCCGCAGCGCCCGCGCACATCGCAGCAACGAAAACGGGGTGGCCCAAGCCACCCCGTTTTGCTATCCGCTTTGCGCCTTAACTGCCGCGACGGCGGATCACTCCCTCCTGCATGGTACTCGCCACCAGCATGCCGTCACGGGTAAAGAACTGACCACGCACCAGACCACGACCGCTGCTGGCGCTCGGGCTGTCTACCACGTAGAGCAACCAGTCGTCGAAGCGGAAATCCCGGTGGAACCACATGGAGTGATCGATGGTCGCCACCTGCATATCCGGCTCCCAATACGACACCCCGTGGGGCTGCAGCGAGGTGAGCAGGAAGTTGAAGTCGGAGGCGTAGGCCAGCAGGTATTTGTGCACCCGCAGATCGTCCGGCATCTGACCGTTGGCCTTGAACCAGACGTGACGCACCGGATCCTGCACCGTCGGGCGAATAGGGTCGACCAAGGTCACCGGACGCATCTCGATGGGCTGCTCGCAGAGGATCTTGTCGCGCAGGGAGGCCGGGATCAGGTTCTCGTAGGGGCGCACCAGCTCCAGCTCGCTCTTGAGCTCCTCCGGCGGGGTGATGCCGGTGGGCATCTGTACCTGATGCTCGAAACCGTCGGCCGGCACCTGAAACGAGGCGTTGAGATAGAAGATGGGCTTGCCGCCCTGAATCGCCTTGACCCGGCGAGTGGAGACGGTCTGGCCGTCACGGATATTCTCCACGTCATAGACGATGGGACGGGTCACATCCCCCGGACGCAGGAAGTAGGAGTGAAAACTGTGAACCTGACGGCCGGTCTCGACCGTCTGCTTGGCGGCTGACAAGGCCTGCCCCATTACCTGTCCGCCAAACACGGCCCGCAGACCGAGATCCTGGCTCTGGCCCCGAAACAGGCCCTCCTCGATTTTTTCCAGCGCCAGCAACGCCAGCAGCTCATCAAGTACCTTGCTCATCGTTCACTCCTCTATCAGAGCCGCACAGGCTAACAAGCTCACCGGAGCAGAGCAACCGCCACAACCCCTTCCGCCCGCCAAAGGGAACTTCAAGGGCCATACGCCGCGACCAACAGCATTTATCGAGTCTGTTTTTTCCCTGCCAGAACCGCTACGCTGTCAGCAATCGATAGAGGTGAGGTCACCCGCCATGCACATCCGTTATCCGGTCACGCCCTCTGCCACTTATCGCCTCCGCTCGTCCCTTCGCTTTCTTGCCACCCTGTTTGCTCTCTCGCTGCTCCCGGCCGCCACGGTGCAGAGCGCGGTAATTATCACCGGCGAATTGCCCCCCTACTCTTCAGCGACGCTGGCCAATGGCGGCGAGCTGGCAAGCAAGGTGCTCACCACTCTCAAAGCGGCAGGCCACCCGGATCTGAGGGTCTCCTACCAGCCCTGGCCGAGAGGACTTAAAAACATCGAGCTGGGCAACGCTATCGCCGCCTTCCCCTTTACCTGGACCAACGAGCGCAGCAACACCCTGTTGTTCAGTACCCCCATCGCCTTCGATATCCAGTCCTGGTACACCACGCCCGATAAGAAGGGGCTGGAATCCCCACCCTGGCAGCAGAAAACCGCCTGCGTGCCCAAGGGGTGGTTCTCCGATGCCATCGAGCAAGTGACCATCGAGCAGAATCTGATCGTCAGAACCACCAACCGCCTCAACCAGTGTGTCGAACTACTGAAAAAGGGCAAAGTCGATCTGGTGCCCATCAACGACACCTCAAAAAAGAACCTCTCGGAGGAGGACAACGCCGCCCTCTACCGCCTCTCGCTGTTTCGCCAGAACGTCACCTTCTATCTGGTCACCGCCCGCAATGAAGAGGGAGAGATGTTTATCCGCGACTTCAACAAAGAGTGGATGACACCAGCCAACTGAGGAGTGTGAGAGCAATCATTGCCATATGACCGGAGCCAGCCGGCAGCTGGAGGTCACCCGCTAGAGATGAAAAAGGCCCGCACCAGTTGGTGCGGGCCTTTGCTTGGCCGACTGAGCACTTGAACAGCGTGCAGTACGCAACAGGCTATCGGCTTACTTGCTGCCGGTACCGGAGTTGCGGGTAGAGGCTTGCGGCTTGCGACGGGCGGTGGTGGCGCGGGCACGGGGCTCTTTGCCCTGCATCTCTTTGTGACGCTGCACGGCGCGACGGATCTGGGCGGCCTGCTTGTGACGGCTGGTTTTGCCATCTTGCTGCAGATCGACCTTGGATTCGGTCTCCGGCGGCAGGTTGACCAGACCGCGAAGGTAGTTCACTTCCGGCAGTTTCAGCTCTTGCCAGCCACCGCGCGGGATGCCGCGATCCAGCTTGACGTCACCGTAGCGGATGCGCATCAGGCGGCTCACCTGCACTTCCTGAGATTCCCACAGGCGGCGCACTTCACGGTTGCGACCTTCGGTCAGGGTGACGTTGAACCACTGGTTCAGACCCTCACCGCCAGCCGGTTTGATCTTGTTGAACTTGGCGGTGCCATCTTCCAGCTGCACGCCCTTGCGCAGACGCTGCAGCATGGCTTCGGTGATTTCGCCAAAGACACGTACCGCGTATTCCCGCTCCACTTCGTGGCTCGGGTGCATCAGACGGTTGGCCAGCTCACCATCGGTGGTGAACAGCAGCAGACCGGAGGTGTTGACGTCGAGGCGGCCGACCGCGATCCAGCGGGCACCTTCCATCTTGGGCAGACGATCAAACACGGTGGGACGACCTTCCGGATCGTGACGGGTACACATCTCCCCTTCCGGCTTGTGGTAAGCCAGTACGCGGCAGATCACTTCCTCTGCGGCACGGGTCTTGACCTGGTGACCATCCACCCGGATCACGGCGTTCACTTCGACGCGATCCCCCAGCGTGGCGACCTTGCCATCCACACTGACCCGACCTGCGGTGATCAGGGCCTCCATCTCACGACGGGAGCCGTGACCCGCGCGGGCCAACACTTTTTGCAGTTTTTCACTCATCGGGGTTACCTGATTGTTGATCGCTGCCCACTGGTAAAAGGGGCAACGGGGTTAACTGTAACAAACGCCGGTTGGAGCACTCGCCACAGTTGAAAAATGTATATCTCGGTGACATTGGCACACTTGGGCGCCATTCACCGGGCATCGCTCTCCCCGTCCACCGCAGAGGGCAACAGGGGTTGCAGTTCAGGATCCAGCTCGGGGAGCTGCTCCAGACTCTGCAGATTAAAGTAATCCAGAAACTCTCTGGTGGTGGCGAGCAGTTCGGGGCGACCGGCCACCTCTTTGTGGCCAATGCTGCGCACCCAGCCACGCTCTTTCAGGGTATTCACTATCTGGCTCGACACCGCCACCCCGCGGATCGCTTCGATCTCGGCCCGGGTGATGGGTTGGCGATAGGCGATAAGGGTCAGCGTCTCCATCACGGCGCGGGAATAGCGCGGCGCCCGCTCGCTCCAGAGCCGCGAGAGCTCTTCGGCATACTCCTGACGCGCCTGAAAGCGCCAGCCGGAGGCGACCTCTTTGAGCTCGACGCCCCGCGAGCTGTAATCTTGCCTGATCTCGGCCAACAGTAGCTGAACATAGCGACTGGTCACCGGATAATCCGCCAGCACGCTGCTTTTCAGCTCGCTGACATTGAGTGGGCGACCGGCCACAAACAGCGCCGCTTCGATCAGGGTCTTGAGTCGTTCAGTGGGCAGCGCCACGGTTGCCCTCCTCGCTCTGCTCGGCCAATGCGAAATGGATTGGTCCCAGCGGTTCTGCCTGCAGGATCCAGATCAGTTGCTCCTTGCACAGCTCCAGCAGGGCCAGAAACGTCACCAGTACCCCCATGCGCCCCTCTTCGGCGCGTAGCACCTGCTCAAGGCGCAGGGTCTGCCCCAGCGTGAGCATGGCGAGGATCTCCGCCATGCGCACCCGGGTCGGGATCTGTTCGCGGCGGATCTGGTGATGTTCGAAATGAGTCGCGCGTTTTACCACACTTTGCATGTAAAGGGCGAGCTCAACCAGCGAAACATCGGGCGCCAGTGGCTTGAGGGCGCCAAAATCGGGGGGCAAGGCGGCTGCGATATAAATCTCTCGCTCCACCCGTGGCAGCTCATTGACCCTCTCTGCACCTACCTTGTAGCGCTCGTACTCCTGCAGGCGGCGGATCAGGGTCACCCGCGGGTCTTCTCCCTCATCTTCATCCTCCAGCTCCGGCGCCTTGGGCAACAGCAGGCGGGATTTTATCTCCGCCAGCCAGGCCGCCATCAGCAGATATTCGGCCGCCAGCTCAAGATTGAGCCCCTGCATCAGCTCCACGTACTCCATGTACTGGGCGGTGATCTGCAGGATCGGCAGGTTGAGGATATCGAGCTGCTGGCGCCGGATAAGGTAGAGCAGCAGATCGAGCGGCCCCTCGAAGGTATCGAGGAACACCTCCAGCGCATCGGGCGGGATGAACAGGTCCTGAGGCAGCTCGTGATAGGGCTGCCCCAGGACTTTCGCGATGGGTAGCGCGGCGCCAGTCCCCGTCTCGGCGGAAGGGACTGTCACCGGTTCAGCGACATCACTCAAACGGGGTCGGGTCTCCGGCGCCGCGACGACGCAATACCGGCTCGTCGTCAGAGAAATCGACCACAGTGGTGGGCTGCTCGCCCAGATAACCGCCGTTGACCACCAGATCGATCTGCTTGCCCAGCTTGTCGAAGATCTCTTCCGGGTCGAACTCGGCCATCTCGGAGTCCGGCAGGATCAATGTGGTGGAGAGCAACGGCTCGCCGAGGGCTTCCAAGAGCGCCTGGGCAATCTTGTTGTCCGGCACCCGGATGCCAATGCTCTTTTTCTTCTCGTTCATCAGGCGGCGCGGCACCTCTTTGGTCGCCTTGAAGATGAAGGTGTAGGCGCCCGGGGTGTTGTTCTTGATCAGGCGAAACGCGCTGTTGTCGACCTTGGCGTAGGTGGAGATCTCGGAGAGATCGCGGCACACCAGGGTGAAGTCGTGGTTGGCGTCGAGACGACGGATGCGGCAGATGCGCTCCAGCGCGCCCTTGTCACCCATCTGGCAACCCAGCGCATAGCCGGAGTCTGTCGGATAGACGATGACGCCACCGTTCTGGATGATCTGTACCGCCTGACCGATCAGACGGGCCTGGGGATTTTCCGGATGTACGTAAAAATGCTGACTCATAGCTTGTTCTCGCAATGGGGGCAGCAATACCTGCCCGCTCGTATGGTCACGGGCCAAAGACCCATGACACTACCTTAACCTGTTTGTGGCCGCTTCGCTGGCGCCGTTACCGGCTTGCCAGCAGCTCAGCATGCTGCTCGGTGGTGAGCCCGAAGTGACCGGGATAGGCCAGCCAGACGGGCATTCCCTCTTTGGGCAGCCAGAGATGGCGGCCCAGCTCGGTCCAGTTGGAGGGGAAGTGAAAATCCGATCCCACCGAGATATAGAGGTCGTGATCCTTGGCCCACTGGCCCAGATTGGCCCGCTCCTGCGGACTCTGCTGGGGCAATGAGACCTCCATGGCATCGCCACCGGCCGCCTTGAAGGCCACCAACAACCGCTTGATCCACTTGGCGGTGAGATCGTAACGGCTGGGGTGGGCCAGCACCGCCAGCCCACCCGCAGCGTGAATGGCGGCGATGGCTTCACTCATCTCGGGCCACTCGGCCGGGGCATACCCTTTATTGCCACGGCTCAGGTACTTTTTGAATACCTTCTGCATGTTGTCGGCCACCCCACGCGCCACCAGCACCCTGGCAAAGTGGGCGCGGGTCACGGCGGCGTCACCGGCGAGCTGTTTGGCCTCTTCATAGGTGCCGGGGATGAGGCACTTCTCCAGACGACGCCCGATTTCCAGCGCGCGCGCCTCACGGCGGGCCAGCTGACCGGCTAGGAAGTCGGTCAGCTGCGGATTTTTTTCATCCACCCCCAGCGCCACGATATGAATTTCGTGATGCTCCCAACCGGTGGAGATCTCGACCCCGCTCACCAGTCGCAGCGGCAGTTGCTCGGCTTCGATAGTACGACGCACCTCATCAAGCCCGGCAAGGGTGTCGTGGTCAGTAACTGCTAACACCTCGACCTGTTTTTCGGCAGCGCGGCGCACCAGTTCGGCTGGGCTCAGCACCCCGTCGGAGGCAGTGGTATGGCAGTGAAGATCGAATCTCATCAGGTTATTCCGCTCTCGTGGTCAGGTCACCATTCATGGCAAATCGGTGAAAGAAGGCTAAAAAGCGACTTGACTTGGCCGCGGCTTTATCGTTTTCTGTAGGCACTTCATTGCAAACATCTTTTTACAGGACTTTATCATGCAAACGACTTCCATCCTGACCATCTGGTGGTGGCACACTCCCTGACATGCGGGCGTGTGGTCGTTGCTGTACCTGTAATCTGACAGCAAATTAAGAACCCAAAGAAAAAGCCCGCTGACCCCAGCGGGCTTTTTTATTATCCGGCAAATGGACCTGTGATGAAACCGAGAATTCAGACAAGCAAGCTGACCTGGCGATGGCGCCCCTGAACCAGCCACCCCGGACCAATTAAATTTTCAAGGAATTCAATGTCATGAACATCGGTAAACAGCATCACACGCAAGGGAACGCACTATGACAGCCACACATCGCCTTCCTCTGGGTGAATTCGATACCCTCAAACTCAACGCCCCCTATGTGGCCGATCCGCTGGCGCTCTATACCCACCTCTGTCAGGGCCGCCCCAACAACCTGCTGCTGGAATCGGTGGAGATCGACTCCAAGGCGGGTAAACAGAGCCTGCTGCTGGTCGATGCCTGCCTGCGCATCGAGTGCCGTGGCCACACCGTGCGGGTGCGCAGCCTGAACGACAACGGAGCCCAGTTGCAGAGCCTGCTGGCTGAGCGGCTGCCTGCGGTGGTTGCCCGCTCGCTGGTAGATGGCGAGCTGCAGCTCGACTTCCCGGCCTCCGATCGGGAGCAGGACGAAGATTCCCGCCTCAAGGGGAGCAGCGTGCTGGACGTGTTGCGCACCCTGCAGCGGGAGCTTGATTGCCAGCTCGGCAAAGAAGCGCTCTTTATGGCGGGCAGCTTTGCCTACGACCTGATCGCCTCTTTCGAGGATCTGCCAGAGGTGCCGGAGGGGAGCAACAACTGCCCCGACTACTGCTTCTATGTGGCCGAAACCCTGATCACCATCGACCATATCGAACGCACCACTCAACTACTCGCCTGCATCTTCGGCGGCGACAGCGACGAGAGCCAGGTGGAAGACAGATACACCCGCCTGAGCGAACGGCTCACCGACTTCAAACAGATTTGCCAGCAACCCCTCTGCGCCGAGCTGACCACCCAGCCCCTGACCGGCGGCATGAGCGTGGACAAGAGCGACAAACAGTTCTGCGCCGAGGTGGAGAAACTCAAGGGCTTTATCCGCCGTGGCGACATCTTTCAGGTGGTGCCGTCCCGCTGCTTCTCCCTGCCCTGCCCGAGCCCCCTGGCCGCCTATCGCCGCCTCAAACAGACCAACCCCAGCCCCTACATGTTCTACGTGCAGGATGAGGGCTTCACCCTGTTTGGCGCCTCGCCGGAGAGCGCGGTGAAGTTCTGCGCCACCAGCCGCGACGTGGAGATGTACCCCATCGCCGGTACCCGCCGCCGCGGCTTCAACCCGGATGGCAGCATCAACCGGGATCTCGATGGCCGTATCGAGCTGGAGCTGCGTCAGGATGAGAAAGAGGTGGCCGAGCACCTGATGCTGGTGGATCTCGGCCGCAATGACATCGCCCGCATCTCCGAGCCCGGCACCCGCTACGTCAAGGAGCTGCTGAAAGTGGATCGCTACAGCCACGTGATGCATCTGGTCTCCAAAGTGGTGGGCACCTTGCGTTCCGACCTTGACGCCCTGCACGCCTATCAGGCCTGCATGAACATGGGCACCCTCACCGGCGCCCCCAAGATCCGCGCCAGCGAGCTTATTCGCATGGTGGAAGGCAAGCGCCGCGGCAGCTACGGCGGCGCGGTCGGCTATATCAACGGCGCCGGCGAGATGGATACCTGCATCGTCATTCGCTCGGCGTTTGTCAAAGATGGCGTGGCCCACGTACAGGCCGGTGCCGGGGTGGTCTATGACTCCAAACCCCAAGCCGAAGCGGACGAAACCCGCGCCAAGGCGGCCGCCGTGCTGGCCGCCATCGCAGCCAGCCATGGCACCTCCCTGCAAGCCCTGAGCGCCCAGCAGGAGCAACATAAGGACGTGAGCCATGACTAACATCTTCCTGCTCGATAACTTCGACTCCTTTACCTACAACCTGGTGGATCAGTTCCGCTCCCTCGGCTATCCGGTGCGGATCTACCGCAACAGCCTGCCGGCCAGCCGCATCATGAGTGAGATCGCCGCCTGCGAAGGGGACGCCGTACTGGTGCTCTCGCCGGGCCCGGGCGCCCCCCACGAGGCGGGCTGCCTGATTGATCTGATCAAGCTGGCCCGCGGTCAGGTGCCCATCCTCGGTATCTGCCTCGGTCATCAGGCCCTGTGCGAAGCCTACGGCGGCACCGTCGGGGCGGCGGGCGAAATTGTCCACGGCAAGCGTTCGCTGATTGAGCACAACGGCCACGGCGCCTTCGCCGGTCTGCCGAGCCCGCTGCCGGTAGCCCGCTACCACTCACTGGTCGCCACCTATGTACCGGAAGAGCTGACGGTGATTGCCCACTATCAGGGCATGCCCATGGCCATCGAGCAGCAGGATGAGCGGGTACTGGGTTTCCAGTTCCACCCGGAATCCATCATGACCTCGGAAGGGGCCCGTCTGCTGACCCAGGCGCTCGCCCATATCACCCGCCCAGAAAGCAGCGTGCGTTAAGGTAAGGAGACCAACATGCATCAACATCTCAACACCCTTTATCAGGGTCAGTCTCTGAGCCGTGAAAGTACCCGCGATGCCTTCGGCCAGGTGGTACGTGGCGAAGTGGATCCCATTGTGCTCGCAAGCCTGCTGACTGCCCTCAAGATCAAGGGGGAGACCCCGGAGGAGATCGCTGGCGCCGCCGAAGCGTTGCTGGCAGAAGCGCGCGACTTCCCGCGTCCGGACTATGAATTTTGCGACATCGTCGGCACCGGTGGCGATGGCCTCAACACCATCAACGTCTCCACCACTTCGGCACTGGTCGCCGCCGCCTGCGGCCTGAAAGTGGCCAAGCATGGCAACCGCTCGGTCTCGAGCAAGTCGGGTTCGAGCGATCTGCTGGACAAAATGGGCATCAAGCTCGACATGAGCCCGGCGCAGGCGCGCCGCTGCCTGGATGAGCTCGGCATCTGCTTCCTGTTCGCCCCCCAGTACCACGCCGGGGTGCGCCACGCCATGCCGGTGCGTCAGGCCCTCAAAACCCGCACCCTGTTCAACGTGCTGGGGCCGCTTATCAACCCCGCTCGCCCCACCTATCAGCTGATGGGGGTCTATGCCCCCGAGCTGGTGCGCCCCATCGCAGAAACCCTGCTGGCACTGGGGCTGAAAACCGGTATGGTGGTTCACGGCGCAGGGCTGGATGAAATTGCCATCCACGGCCCGACCCAGGTAGCCCAGATCCGTGACGGCGAGATCCGCGAATTTCTGCTCACCCCAGCCGACTTTGGCCTCGAGACCTATCCGGTCAGCGCCATTCAGGGCGGTGAGCCTGAAGAGAACCGCGCCATCACCGCCGCCATTCTGGAGGGGCGTGGCACCCCGGCCCACAACGCCGCCATTGCCGCCAATGTGGCGCCACTGCTGCTGATGGCGGGCAAGGCGCAAGATCTCAAGAGCGCGGCGGCCGAGGTGCTAGCGGTGCTGGCGAGCGGCAAGGCAGCGGATCTGGCCGCTCGGCTCGCCACTTTAAGCCATCAGGAAGCGGGCCATCAGGAGGCATGATGTCAGCCACCACATTGCACAGCAGTCATTCAGAACGCCCACAGGGCAAGAGCCAGTTTCGCAAGGATAACGAGATGTCAGACCTTATTGCCCCCCATGCATTTCTGAACATGGCCTCCATCAGCCAGACCATTCTCGGCAAGATCGTGGCGGCCAAACAGGAGTGGGTTGCCGCCCGCAAGCTGGCCCAACCGCTGGAGAGCTTCCAGAGCGCACTGACCCCCAGCGATCGGGATTTCGTCGGCGCGCTCAAGGCGGGCTCCACCCGCTTTATTCTGGAGTGCAAGAAGGCCTCCCCCTCCAAGGGCTTGATCCGCGACGACTTCAGCCCGGAGGCGATCGCCGACATCTATGGCAAATACGCCACCGCCATCTCGGTGCTGACGGACGAGAAGTTCTTTCAGGGGGATTTCGCCTTCCTGCCGCGGGTGCGAGGTCGCGTATCGCAGCCGGTGCTCTGCAAAGATTTCATGATTGACCCCTATCAGGTCTATCTGGCCCGCCACTATCAGGCGGACGCCATCCTCTTGATGCTCTCGGTGCTCACCGACGAGGGCTATCGCGCCCTGTTCGCGGTGGCCAAGGAGCTGGGCCTTGGCGTGCTCACCGAAGTGAGCAACGAGGAGGAGCTGACCCGTGCCATCGCGTTGGGAGCGCCGGTGATTGGCATCAACAACCGGGATCTGCGGGATTTGAGCGTCGATCTCAACCGCACCAAACAGCTGGCTAAAGATATTCCGAGCGATCGGGTGGTGATCAGCGAGTCCGGCATCAATCACCGCGCTCAGGTGGCGGATCTGCGCCAACACGCCAAGGGCTTTCTGGTGGGCTCGTCATTGATGGCCGAGCCGGATTTGGAAGCGGCTGTGCGCAAGCTGGTACTGGGTCAGAACAAGGTGTGCGGCCTGACCCGCCCCGAGGATGCCGCCGCTGCCCATCAGGCGGGTGCGGTGTTCGGGGGTCTTATCTTTGTGGCGAAAAGCCCGCGCTATGTGGACATCCCCGCCGCCCGCGCCGTGATGGCGGGTGCACCGCTCTCCTACGTCGGGGTATTTCGCAACGCCCAGCCCGCCACCATTGCCAAGACGGTGGATGCGCTGGGACTCGCCGCGGTGCAGCTGCACGGGGATGAGGATGCTGCCTATATCGAGGAACTGCGCCCACTGCTGCCAGCGGGCTGCCAGATCTGGAAGGCCGTAGGCGTCTCTCTCGGCAAAGAAAGCGGCGAACCGCTGCCCGCCCTCGACTATCCGGCCGATCGGCTACTGCTGGATACCAAAGTAGGCAGCCAGAGCGGCGGTACCGGTCAGGCGTTCGACTGGGCCCTGCTGGCCCATCTCGATAAAGCCAAGCTGATGCTGGCGGGGGGCCTTAATCCCGACAACGCCCTGCAGGCGGCGCAAGTCGGCTGCCTCGGCCTTGATTTCAACTCCGGGGTGGAGAGTGCCCCGGGCCAGAAGGATGCGCACAAGATTGCAGCCGCCTTCGGCGCACTGCGCAACCTGTAACGCAACCCTTTTTGATGTTTCGATTTAGCTAATACAAGGAAGAAGCCATGACCCTGCTCAACCCGTTTTTCGGTGAATTTGGCGGTATGTACGTACCCCAAATCCTTATCCCGGCCCTGCTCCAGCTGGAGAAAGCCTTTGTCGATGCCAAGGATGATCCGGCCTTTATCGCCGAGTTTCAGTCCCTGCTGACCGAGTATGCCGGTCGCCCGACCCCGCTCACCCTGACTCGCAATCTGACCAAGGGCACCAAGACCCGCCTCTATCTGAAGCGTGAAGATCTGCTGCACGGCGGCGCCCACAAGACCAACCAGGTGCTAGGTCAGGCGCTGCTGGCCAAGCGGATGGGCAAGAGCGAGATCATCGCAGAGACCGGCGCCGGTCAGCACGGCGTCGCCACTGCGCTGGCCTGCGCTCTGCTCGGCCTCAAGTGCCGGGTCTATATGGGTGCCAAGGATTGCGAGCGCCAGAAGCCCAACGTATTTCGCATGAAGCTGATGGGTGCCACCGTCATTCCGGTGCACTCAGGCTCCAGCACCCTGAAAGATGCCTGCAACGAGGCGCTGCGCGACTGGGCCGCCAACTACGAGTCGGCCCACTACCTGCTCGGCACCGCCGCGGGCCCGCACCCCTTCCCCACTATCGTGCGGGAGTTCCAGAAGATGATCGGCGAAGAGGCCAAAGCCCAGTGCTTCGAGAAAGAAGAGCGCTTGCCCGATGCGGTGATCGCCTGTGTCGGCGGCGGCTCCAATGCCATCGGCATGTTTGCCGACTTTATCGATGAGCCGTCGGTGCGCCTGATCGGTGTCGAGCCGGGTGGTCACGGTATCGAGAGCGGCGAGCACGGTGCGCCACTCGGCCACGGCAGCAAGGGGGTCTTCTTTGGCATGCACTCCTACCTGATGCAGGACAATCAGGGCCAGATTCAGGAGTCCTACTCCGTCTCGGCGGGGCTAGACTTCCCCTCCGTCGGCCCGCAGCACGCCCATCTGGCCGCCATCGGCCGCGCCGAGTACCCCTCGGTGACCGACAAGGAGGCGCTGGACGCCTTCCAGGAGCTGGCCAAATCCGAAGGCATCATACCGGCGCTGGAGTCCTCCCACGCGCTGGCCCACGCCCTCAAGATGGCCCGCAGTGAACCGGAAAAAGAGCAGGTGCTTATCGTCAACCTCTCCGGCCGTGGCGACAAAGATATCTTCACCGTTGCCGACATTTTCGAGAAAGAAGGAACCTTGTCATGAACCGTTACGCACAACTCTTCTCCCGTCTGGATGCGGCCAATCAGGGCGCCTTTGTGCCGTTCGTGATGCTGGGTGACCCCACCCCCGAATTGTCGCTGGCCATCGTCGATGCGCTGGTTGCAGGGGGCGCCGATGCCCTCGAGCTCGGCATTCCCTTCTCCGATCCGGTGGCGGACGGCCCCACCATTCAGGGCGCCGCTCTGCGCGCCTTTGCCAGCCACACCACCCCGGACGACTGCTTCGAGCTGCTTGGCCGCATCCGCGCCAAGTACCCGCAGCTGCCCATTGGCCTGCTGGTCTACGCCAACCTGGTCTATGTGCGCAAAATCGATGGCTTCTACGAGAAGTGCCAGCAGGCGGGCGTGGACTCCGTGCTGGTCGCCGACGTGCCGGTGCAGATGTGCGCCCCCTACAAGGCGGCCGCCGACAAGTTCGGCATCGACAGCATCTTTATCGCCCCGCCCAATGGCGACGCCGAGACCCTGAAACAGGTGGCGGAGCTCGGCAATGGTTACACCTATCTGGTGAGCCGCGCTGGCGTCACCGGTGCCGAGACCAAGGCTGGCATGCCGGTAGAGGGGCTCATCAATACCCTGCGCGAGTTCAACGCCCCCCCCGCCCTGCTCGGCTTTGGCATCAGCGAACCGGCTCAGGTGCGTGAGGCCATCGCCGCTGGCGCCGCCGGTGCCATCTCCGGCTCCGCCGTGGTGAAGATCATCGAGACCCACCACCAGAACCCGGAGCATATGCTCACTCGTCTGAAAGAGTTTGTGGAAGGGATGAAGGCCGCGACCCTGCGCTAAGCGTTCAGTCAAACGCCCCCCCATGACAAGCAAGGGAGCCCAAGCGGGCTCCCTTTTGTTATCCACCATCCCTGGTTGGTGCCCCCCTTGTAGGTCTGATTAGCGAAGCGTAATCAGACGTTCGCGGAATTGATGCTGATGCTATGGCGCGGCTTCACCACGCAGGACACGAGGGCGCCGCCCTCGACAGCGTTTCGCCCGCCCTTCGGGCTCGGGCGAGTGACTTTGGAAAGACCCGCTCTCTTTAGCAAATCACACCAAAGGTCTTCTCCCCGCTTATTCGCCCGACTGACGTCGGGTACCTTTGGCTCATCCTCTTGTCCAACGGCACGCGCCGATGGGCCTTTGGCCTCCGCCGTCCGTGGCTTCGGCCAAAGCCCGCTTCGAACATCCATGTTCTCGCGCCAAATCGGGTCGAGCGGTGCTCGCCCTTTCCCGATTTTGCCCATAGCCCTGCGCCGCTCGCTCGGCGTCCTGCCTCGCGGCTTGGACAAGAGGACTCGCCTCAGCGAATAAGAGGGGGATCAAAACCGTGCCAGCCTGTGGCGACCTTGCAACAGTGAACAAGCCCCCTCTCCCCTTGGGATAGGGCTGGGGTGAGGGGAAGCTACGGCAACCGAATTTGCTCAAATTGAATACTACCGATGACTAATTTATTGATCCAACACAGATTCCCGCCAAAACACGCTTCTCAACGTACCCCCTCCCCCTTAAGATACCCGAATGACAATCAACCTCTCGGAAGAACGCCATGACAGCGATTGTTGCTATCTCGCAGGTTAACAGCAGCGAACTGGGAGCTGTCACTCAGGGGCGGTAGCGTGGTTTTTTGTAGGTTGGTGCAGAACGCAATAAACATGGACGTGGTAGATCCGTAAAACAGATTTCATATCAATTCGCGGTAAACGTTGGGCTTCACTTCGTTCAGCACCAACCTATGCTTTTTAGCCAAACATACGCGAACTATATGTCTTACAAATCAAATTGATTAATAAAGAAAAAACTAATCTGGATAAATAAATTTAAAAGTAGCCTTAGAAAGATTCACCAAAGGGGGAAATAATGGTTATAAAAGAAATAAATGCCAAAGACCGTCAACAGTTACTGGATATTTTCCGTATTGGAGCTAAACAGATGAGAATAATAAAATTAACAGACTGTTCAAGCACACGCCCTCCTCAAAAAGCACAGCATCCGCAGACCAGCCAAGCAATTTATTTGACATCCCCTTAACAAAACGTTCTGGCTTTCATAGAGCATTTTCATTGTGTTTAGAATGATGTATGAAATCTCTATACTTAATTTGAGAATATTAATGGAAAATGAATCATTATTGGAAACTGGACAAAGCTTGGCTAGGCTTCCTGCTTCCTATGGCTTACATATTACAGATGCTCAAGAGCGATTTAGCTCTGCCTATGTAAAGTTGATGTGTGCAGCTGCGAAGATTAATTATAGTGAGCCCACTACTGATAATGAGAGTATCGATATCGAACTCATTGGTAAAGGCTTTCAAGGTCGTTGGAAAAAACCTCGCATTTTGGCACAACTCAAGTGCACGTCTAACTACAAATATATAGACATGGCAAAACAAGAGCTGAGCTTTCCTCTGCCTATAAAGAATTACAATGACCTAAGAGAAGTTGACGATCTCCCAAAGATTTTGATCGTGGTTTTCTGTCCTCAGGACAATCATGAGTGGGTTCAACATTCATCACTTCAGTCGAATGTAAGGTTTTCAGGTTACTGGGTTAGCCTTGAAGGTGAACCAGAAGTCAGCAATAAAACTAGTGTGACAGTTAAAGTTCCTTTTTCTCAAGCTTTTAACAATCTCACTCTCATTGAGTTGATGGAACAATACAGCGCTAGAGGGTTAATAATATGAGTATACAATTACCCTTGAATGATGTAACCAAGTACCTAGCGGAAAATGGCTGGCACAAATCATCTGAAATTAGAGACACATTTCAGATTTGGCATAGTTACGAGTTTCCTGAGTCAGAGGTAACGCTACCTTTGAGTGAGGACCATAAGCGTTATGACGCCCTTCTACTAGATACAATAGAAGAGCTATCCGTATATCTGAAAGTTCCCCATGATACATTGATCAAACAAATATCACCGTTGGACTTTGACGCCATAATGGTGAGAGCAATTGCTGATGATGTTCAAAATGGATCAATTCCATTTGATGATGGTATAAAGCTTTTATCTTCTTCTTACCAGTTACTTAAACATTGCTCGAGCAAAATGAAAAGTTTTAAGAACAAGAACAAGCACTTGGGCAGTTATTATAGCCATATTGGGATGGGACAAACTCAGATAGGTAGTTATGTTGTAGCTATCCATTCTCCTCTATACCGTATAAATAGTGATGAAGAGCCTAACTTGTTTGATAGCACTTCATCCCTTGGTAGGATAATCAATAAGCTATTTTATTCAAAGCTGTCTAAAGTTTCCTCTGTTTTTAAGCGTGAATCAGATATTGATACGATTAATCAGAAACTACTTGAGCTAGGAATAGATAACAAGGATTGCGATGCGTTAATAGATATTTTTGGTTTCAAATCCCATAGGGATATTGAAATTAAAGTTAATTGGTCGTCAAAAGAGTTCATCGAAGAAAAATTCCATAACCCAATATCATTATACTCTAGCGATGCTCAGAAAATAGTTGGATATCGAGAAGTATTGAAAGCAAAGAAGACCGAAAAAAACATTCAACTTTCTGGTGAAGTTGCTGATTTACATAGAGGTTATGACGATGAATTGGGGCGAGCCAAGCTTAGGGCTAAATATCATGGAAGGGAGGTCAGCGTTTCATTCACAGTTAGTGACGACCTTTATCCAATAATAGCTATGGCTCATGTAAATAAAAAGGTATTGACTCTAACTGGCGATTTGGAAGTGCTCAAAATGAAAAATAGAATATCTGCTAATTTCAAATCTCTTTTTGACTGTCAAGTATGTGAGAACCTAGAGTTCGAGGAATTAGATAGGGTGCAGGAAAGCTCTAACAAAGCGCTTAAGGGTGATTCGTAACACGTGGAATTTTTACTATGAGTGACGTTTAGTGTTTAAAGCGATATACGGCTGACATGCTATTGCTTCAAAAATCATTACACCCATCTTTCTGAGCAGGGTGCTATATAGCCAGCGCACAAGAAGATGGATGTCCACATTTTTCCTCAGGCATCATAGATACAAATAAACATAACAAAGCATTTAAGTCTGGATCATGCCGCCTAGCATTTTTATTATTTAGGGTTTTTGTGGTGTAGCTAAAACAATTAAATTTAATTTTGTGTAATTTTATTTAAAAACGCACTATTTTTAACATTAACCAAAAAGAGGCATTAAATAATGGACCGTCAGTTAGCAAAAAACCTAATCAGATCAATTGGTGAAGAATATGGCTATGAAGTATCTGGTAATGAAACAGATGCTGAATTTGATGTTTATTTAGCTAGAGAAAAGCATGGGATAGCCTTTCAAATTAAAAACTCAACTCATGATTCAGCACGACAGGGCGGTTGGTTGCAAGTTCATCATTATGAAGGTGAGCCTGCTAACTGGGGGCCTGCTCTGCACTCTCTTAGAACGATGGGTGACGTTGTTGCATTTTGCCAGACACTTATAACATTTGCTCAAATTAAATCCAAACGACAAGCATAAAAAATTAGGGCACCCATTTTTTTAGCTGAACGTCACATCGTCAGAATAAAAGAGATGGGTGTCCACGTTTTGATTTTTTTGCTCAGCCACGATATACCCAACAAACCTTTCCCATCCCACCACTACCGCCCCCTGCCCCACACCCGCCACCCCATCAATCCCAGCATCAATACAACTCCCGGCAGCCAGACCCAGTAGAGCTCGGAGAGGATCACCGCTTCGCCTCGGGCGGTGAGATAAGCCTCCAGCTTGAAGGGGGCGACCCGGATCACCTGCCAGGGGGCAAAGAAACGCTCGTCACGCCACGGCCAGAGCCAGCCAACCCCCTTGCCGCCGGTGGTGAGGGAATCGAGCAGGCTGTGGGAGAGCAGAGAGACCAGCAGAAATGACCAGACGGTGGCGGCACTCGCCCTAAGCTGCCGATGAAACAGCATGGCCAATGTGGGCAGGGCAAAGGCGAACAACAGGGAGTGGGTAAAGCCGCGGTGGCCAAAGACATGGCCGTAGGCGACCCCCAGTTTGAAGGCGAGCACATCGGCATCGGGCAGCATGGCGATGGCGACCCCAGCCAGCAGCAGGCGCGGTGGGATAATCCGACTGCCAAGCCCGAGACCAAGGCAGAGGGGTACGGCAGCGTGGGTGATGATGGTGGGCATAGGGTGAAGCTCCAACTGAAAACGTTGGCCTACCTTATCCCCGCTCGGTGAAGTGAAGGTGAAGTGCACCCTCATATGTTGCTTGATTCCTCCCTCGAATCCTTATCCATCAGCCATAAGAGGCGTCACTCAGGAAGTGATGAAAACGGCTGTTGCGCGCGTCCCCAAAGCAGGGGCTGAGCTTCTTTTCTTTGTTTCCTCTGTATTGGCTCGCAGTTAGCTAAATGCAGCGCCAATGAGCGTTGGCGCATTAACCTGAAATGTTCATTTAACAGCGGCTGACATGCAGAACGGGATCGTGATAAGTAGTCTCTTCGATTCACATCACAGGGATAGTGGCAGCGATGAATGTACCAAAAAGCGTCATGCGGATTGCGAGCGTTATCAGCCTTTGGTTAATGACAGGGTGCATGGCAGAGGCCGCCTCTGCGCTGCCGCAGCAAGAGCCATACGCGCTGATCTATAACGGGCCGGTTTCTGATGGGGATAGCACGAAGGCGATTGCGGATGTGGTCATGCAGGTGGGCTTGCCAGTCAGGTATCTCTCCAATATCGAGGCGCTGCCTGCAGAGCTCGATAATGCCAGGGTGTTTATCGTTGGCGGCACAGAGGATGATGTTGAGCCGCTCCTCAATGCGTTTACCCCGCCAGCGCGTTCGGCGTTAAAAACCTATTTGCAGAATGGTGGCCGCTACCTCGGGATCTGTGGGGGGGCCTTTGTGGCATCCACCGGCTGGTCTGAAGAAGAGGGCTTTGTGCCGGCGCTGGGCCTTGTCCCTGCCACATCCGATGATTATGACGGCGACTTTAGCGCCAGGATCTTCCCGATCAGCTGGCTTGGTGAAGAGCGCCAGATGTATTACCAGGCCGGCCCGCAATTTACGCCGGTGCCAAGCCCCGAGCAGGTCAAGGTCATCGCCCATTTTCAAAACCATCAGATTGCCGCGCTGATCAGCTCATACGGCAAAGGCAAGGTGGCCGTCTCCGGGCCACATCCCGAAGCCCCTGAATCGTGGAAAGCGAACGCGGTGAACGGCGACAAGATGGAGTCCAATATCTATTTAGCCACAGGACTCGTTAACGAGTTGCTCTCCGAAGAGCCCGTCACCGATTCGAAGTAGTCGCGCCCCTACGCCCCTGGATGTGACCCCATTGCTCGGTCCGAAAGTGAGGGCAGCCAATCGGCAGCAATCCATAAAAAAACCACCGACCTGCAAAAGGTCGGTGGTTTTTTTATCGGTGGTAGATAACGGGTAGCCGATACGAAGCGTTCGCTACCTCAACTTTCGCCCGGGAGCGAGCACTACTCTTCCTGCTCCTCCGGTTGTCTCTCCTCACCCCGTATCTGTAGCAGCTCCTCGACCCTGGCTTGCCACTTGTCGTGGGCCTGTTTGCGCTCCTGCTGCATAAATGCTTCTCGCATGGTGTCGATTTTCTGGTCAAGTGTTTCCATCAGAGTGTCTCCTTGTGTGACCGCGTAAAGACTGGCTGACGGCGCGTTGGCCAACCTGCTCCCCTAATCTGACACCGCTAATGCCGTTACTGCCCAATCAAATAATCGATTGGAAATAGTAAAACCAATCTAAAAATTCTTTTCGTGTTTGTTCCACCACGCCAGCGCAAGGGAAACTGGCCGCTCAGAGCGGGATAATCCGGCACGCGGCCAACACGTTGTTGAGTGTGGTCGTCCCCATTTTCAGGGGAATGGGGCGCCGTTGCCCCATCCGTCCGGTGAGGAGTACCGGCAGATTTCAGGCGTGTTGCTGTGCCCATGCTCACACAGTCACAACTCTCGCCCTCCTCTCACCGCGCCCCTGCTTTTTATCATCTAGAGTTAGCGGGCAGTCCAAAGCTGCTGATTTATATACATTCGCCGCCAAGAGGGATCTTTTTTCATGACCGAGCATATCGATCTGCTACCTATCAACACGGATGATGAGCAGGACGCAGGCAACCGTTACCTCTACTACACCGAAGGGGATCTGGCCCGCATTCTTGCCAATCTGGAACAGCTGCGCCACGCGGTGTTTCCGGCCGCCATCGGAGAGAGTGAAACGGGCGCCACCGTGCCCCACAACTTTCCATCCGTCTGTCTGGTGGGGCTGGGACGCTGCGGCTCGAACATCGCGCAGGATGTGGCCTCGCTGGTCTACAACGCCCGCAGCTTTTATCTCAATGAGTTCAACAGTGAAGAGCAACGCAAGCGGGAGAAGGAGTTTGGTCCGGTAAGCTGGATCCGGCGCAATCTGCGGCTGCCAAACAACGGGGCCCGGCCGGTCTTTCTGATCGAGCCCATGGTGATGCTGGGGGATCTGGACAAGGACATCGATGGCCGCATCCGCCACTCCAATCGCAGCGGCGAAGGTGGCTCCTTGCGTGACTACGCCAAGATGCGGGTGATGGACTTGTCGGAGATCCACGCGGGTGGCGCGGGTAACGCCCCCATCCTTGGCCAGTATCTGGCCAAGATCATCCTCAACAAGAGCCCCCACTACTTCGCCAACTCCGAGTGGCAGGCCATTCATACCTATCTGGTGGACTCCTGCGGCATCAAGGCCAACCAGTCCCGCCTCTATTTCTACATCTTCAGTGCCGGGGGCGGCACCGGCTCCGGCATGGCCTCCGAGTTCGGGCTGGCCCAGCAGTACTCCTACATGAGCAAGACCTTTTCGCCCCCGTCAGAAGAGGAGGAGCACCTCTCCCTCGGGGAACACTTCATGTTCGACCCTATCTTCACCAGCGGCATCTGCATCCTGCCCAATATCTGTGATCGGGGTATCGAGATCTCGGAAGCGCTGCACATCAACGCGGGGCGCCTGCTGTGCAAGTATCTGGCCGAGGAGTGGGACTTCTCCTATCACTTCGACAACGAGCAGGCGTGCGATGCCAGCATGCTCAAGAGGATCAGGCCCTGGAATGCCATGATGCTGATCTCCAACGACATCATGCGCTACGCCGAAGAGAGCGACGATGGCGAGATCCAGCACGTTGACGTCAACACCATGGAGAAGTACGCCAACCAGTACATTTCCCAGCAGATCTTCAACATTCTTACCGCTCAGGCCGTCACCACCGACTACGACGAGAACTACTTTCGCCGGGCGGGCATCGATATCAGCGAGACCATTCGGCTCGATGCCAACGACCTCTTTATGAGTCTGGCGGGGCCGGTGGCGGTGGCGTATGCCGAGTCCATCTCGCCCCCCGGCGGCCTGTTTGACAAGGAGGACGGGCTCAATGTGGACGATCTCTTCACCCGTTCCATCGAGCTGCCCCACTTCAACAAGATGACCCAGGCCATCGAGGGGATCAGTCTGCTGCCCATCGAGGCGGGCAACTATCGGGAGTATCTGGACGACTATGTGAAAAGTGGCCATGACCCGGCCCACCTCAACGAGCTGCACTTTTTCAAGAACTGCTCCTCTGTGGTGTCGATCATCTCCCTGCCCAAGGAGTACAAGCTCTCCTATATGGATCTCAACCGGCTCAAGTCTCACCTCAACGGGCTCTTCCCCAATACCACCCTCAAGCGCTATGCGCTGGTCATCGGGGCGTCGGCCAACATCTCCCTCACCACCCTGATCGTCAAGAGCCCCTGCCTGAGCGATGACTTCCTGACCCTGATCGTGGCCTTTATCAAGCGCTGCTTTGCCAAGGATCACTATCGCTTCGATGAGCATCTGGACAAGGCGGTGATCGAGATGATCTGCAATGAGGAGTGGAACTATGCGCTGCTCGACAGCATGCTCAACGAGTTCGAGAACCCGGCCAAGATCCTCGATACCAACTGGTACGCCATCAAGCCCATGTATGAGAAGAAGTATCGGGAGCTTATCCGCGAGAAAGAGAAGTTCGTCTCCATCAACGATATTCGCCTCAGCCGCGAATCGGTGAAAAAGGCGCTGCTCTATCTGCGGGAGATCTATCGCCACCGGGTCAGCAAGACCCGGATCCTCTCCCTCAACCCACGGCTGGGGGAAGCGAACACTCGCTAGCACCCAGCCCATAAAACAAAGCGCCCGCCCCACAT
>NZ_JBFODP010000027.1:473069-519028 GCF_040908375.1 Aeromonas sp. R2-3
TGGGGCGGGCGCTTTTTTACTGGCGCAGCCTCGTTTTATCTCATCAGAGGGAGACAAAGATCCCGGCCAGGGTGGCGCTCATCAGGTTGGCCAGGGTCGCAGCCAGCACCGCCTTGAAGCCCATATTGGCCACATCGTGACGGCGCTCCGGCGCCATGGTGCCGATGGAGCCGAGCTGCACCGCAATGGAGCCCAGATTGGCAAAACCACAGAGGGCGAAGGTGATGATGATCTGGGTGTGGGCGCTCAGACCTGCCTTGATATTGGCAAAATCCAGATAGGCAACGAACTCGTTCATGATCACCTTCTGACCGATCAGGGAACCTGCCGCCATCATCTCGCTGGCAGGCACGCCAATCAGCCAGGCCACCGGAGCAAACAGATAGCCCAGCAGCTGCTGCAGGGAGAGATCGGCCCAGCCGAACCACTCGCCGACGGTGGTGAGACCGGCGTTGATCATGGTGATCACGCTGACAAAGGCGAGCAAGATGGTGCCGATGGCCACGGCGATCTTCATGCCGCCCATGGCACCGCCCGCCAGCGCGTCAATGGCGTTGCTGTAGTCGCTCTTGTCGAGGGTGATCTCGGTCTGATCGCTCACCTGCTGCTGCTCCGGCACCAGCAGTTTAGCCATCAGCAAGCCACCCGGCGCCGCCATAAAGGAGGCGGCGATGAGGTATTTCAGATCCACCCCCAGACCGGCGTAACCGCCTAGCACCGAGCCCGCCACCGAGGCCATGCCGCAGGTCATCACCGCAAAGAGTTCGGAACGGGTCATACCAGCGAGGAAGGGACGAATAAGCAGCGGCGACTCCCCTTGCGACAGGAAGATATTGCCGGTGGCCACCAGTGACTCGGCGCGGCTGGTGCCGAGCAGGCGGTGCACGGCGCCGCCCAATACCCGGATCACCCACTGCATGATGCCGAAGTGGTAGAGCACGGCGATCAGCGCGCTGATAAAAATCACCAGCGGCAGCACCCGCACGGCGAAGATAAAGCCATTGCTGGCCAGATCGCCAAACACGAAACGGATGCCGCTGTCGGCGAAGCCGAGCAGGGCGGAGACGCCATTGCTCATGGCACCGAGCATGATTTGTCCGGGGGGGAAATAGAGCACCAGGGCAGCAAAACCGGTTTGCAGGGCGAGTGCACCCAGCACGGTTCGCCAGCGGATGCCTCGGCGGTTTTCACTCGCCAGCCAGGCGATAAACATCAGGGCCAGCATACCGACCAGACTCAATAACAGTGTCATCTTGCACCTATGAAGAGAGGAGTTTCATATGGCAAGTCTGCAGACAGGCGTCGCGGGAAATCCGGCGGGAGAGGTGCCGACCCACGCGACACGCAGACCACAAACCTACAGGTTAGTGGCGGGTCCCATCCTGGGGTCATTCACGTTCCGGGTGACAGCATGTATCGGGTGACGCCAGCGCCGTCGCAGGGGGAGATGCGGCCGGGTGGCAGGTCGGGCGGCGATGGTACAGTGATCATCGTCACAGAAAAAGCGGTAAAACGATTGGCCGGAATAACTTTTTCAACTTGTTCACACAACGAAACAGGGCCAGCGTGACGCTGGCCCTGTTTCAATCCGTACTTGAGTACTCAGATGATTACTTGAGGCGCTTGCCGCTCGCATCCACCACCTGCTCGCCATCCTCCTTGGCGAAGGCCCCTTTTTGCTGATCGGGCAGAATATCGAGCACAACTTCCGACGGACGGCACAGTTTGGTGCCAAGAGGCGTGACGACGATGGGGCGGTTGATGAGGATGGGGTGGGCCAGCATGGCATCGATCAGCGCATCATCGCTGAAACGATCCTCCGCCAGCCCGAGCGCCTCGTAGGGGGGCACGTTCTTGCGTAGCAGATCGCGCACCGGCATGGCCATGGCGGCGATCAGCGCCACCAGCTGGTCACGGGAGGGGGGCGTCTCCAGATAGTGGATGACAGTGGGCTCCACGCCGCTGTTGCGGATCAGCTCCAGGGTGTTGCGGGAGGTACCACATTCCGGGTTGTGATAGATGGTGATTGCACTCATTTGCGTGTCTCTCATTAATCAAGTGAATAGAAAATGGATAGCATCAGTTCGCGGCCAGCTGTTAGCGGCCATCAGTTAACGGCTTAGCCCCGCTTCGTACCAGGGTTTGCTGGCGTTAACCACCCGCACCACCAGCAGCATGACAGGCACCTCGATCAGTACCCCGACCACTGTGGCGAGCGCCGCGCCGGAGTGAAAGCCGAACAGGCTGATGGCGGCGGCCACCGCCAGCTCGAAGAAGTTGGAGGCACCGATCAGGGCGGAAGGACAGGCGACCGAGTGCTTCTCCCCCACCTTGCGGTTAAGCCAGTAAGCCAATCCCGAGTTGAACAGCACCTGGATCAGGATCGGCACCGCCAACAGGGCGATAACCAGCGGCTGCTCGATGATGGCGTTGCCCTGAAAGGCGAACAGCAGCACCAGAGTGAGCAGCAGGGCCGCCACCGACCAGGGCTGGATGCGGGTCATGACGCCGTCAAAATGGGCCTCTCCCTTTTTCAGCAAGGCCTTGCGCAGCAGTTGGGCGATGATCACCGGGATGACGATATAGAGCACCACAGAGGTAAGCAGAGTATCCCACGGCACTATGATGCTGGAGACCCCGAGCAGCAGCGCCACCAGAGGGGCGAAGGCAAACACCATGATGAGGTCGTTCACCGCCACCTGCGACAGGGTGAAGTAGGGGTCGCCGTTGGTGAGGCGACTCCAGACAAACACCATGGCGGTGCAGGGTGCCGCCGCCAGCAGGATCAGGCCCGCTACGTAACTGTCGAGTTGATCCGCCGGCAGCCAGTCGGCAAACAGCACGCGGATAAAGAGCCAGCCGAGGAAGGCCATGGAGAAGGGCTTGACCAGCCAGTTGATAAAGAGGGTGACCCCAATCCCCTTGAGATGCCCCTTCACCTGATGCAGGGCGCCAAAGTCGATCTTGAGCAGCATGGGGATGATCATCACCCAGATCAGCAGCCCCACCGGCAGGTTGACCTTGGCCACCTCCATGGCGCCGATCGCCTTGAAGAGATCCGGCAACCCCTGCCCGAGGCCAATCCCCACCAGAATGCAGAGGGCGACCCAGGCGGTCAGATAACGTTCAAAAAAGCCGATGGCAGGCACAGCCTTGGCATCACATGTTGCAGACATCACAGCTCCCGATGCGGCGCAATTTCGCATCTTCTATTGGTTCAAAACACGGGTTTATAACAAGTAACGGCATATTCAAGCCGCCCCGGCAGCAGGCCGGGGCGGCGACTCAATGGTGCTGGCAGAGACGGCGCAGGGCATCGGGCCCCACCGGCTCCTCGGCGAGCAGCGGCACCACGGCGTAGCGGCTGGCATGTTGCTGCTCGACCGCCTCGATATGGGGCAACTGGCGCTCGGCCCGCAGTTGCAGCAGCGGTGAGCTGACCGCGGCTTGCTGCAAGCTGTGGTTGATGAGCCAGCCCCAGGGCTCGATACCAGCCCGGCGCAGATCGGCCTGCAGATTGGCCGCCTCCTGTACCGGCGTCGGCTCGGGCAACGTCACAATCAGTACCTTGGTCTGCTTGGGATCCTGCAACTGCATCATGGGGGTGGTGAAGTGCAGCCCCTTGTTTCCCATCTGGCGAGCGATCTCCCTGTGGTAGGCGCCGGTGGCGTCGAGCAGCAGCAGGGTGTGGCCGGTTGGGGCGGTATCCATCACCACGAATCGCTTGCCCGCCTCGCGAATGATGCGCGAGAAGGCCTGAAACACGGCAATCTCCTCGGTACAAGGGGAGCGCAAGTCCTCCTCCAGCAGTGCTCGCCCCTGCTCGTCCAGGGCCGCCCCCTTGGTGGCCAGCACCTGGGCGCGGTAACGCTCGGTCTCGGCGTGGGGGTCGATGCGGCTCACCTCCAGATGATGCAGGCTACCTGCCAGCGTCTCGCTCAGGTGCGCGGCGGGATCCGAGGTGGTGAGGTGCACCGGCAGGCCGCGGCTCGCCAGCTCCACCGCCACGGCGGCCGCCAGCGTGGTTTTGCCCACCCCGCCCTTGCCCATCAGCATAATGAGGCCGTGACCGTCGCCGGCCAGCTCGTCCACCAGCGAACTCAACTCAGGCTGGGCTTGCTTGACAGTGGACGGTACTGTCGGGGATTTAGCGGCTGTTCCCTCTGATTGCAGCAGCAGACGCAAACTGTCGAGCCCCACCAGATTGGTGGCCAGCAGCGGGATATGATCCTGCGCCAGCCCCTTTATCCCCTGCGGCATCTGGGCGAGAGCCTGTTGCTCGCGCTGCCAGAGCGCCATTGCCAGCGGATCTCCGGCAATAGCCCCCTCGGGGAAGAGGCCATTGATCACCAGTTGCTGGTTCAACAAGCCGATGGCGGCCAGCTCCTCGTGGGTGCGAGCCACTTCCCGCAGAGTGGATTGCTGGGCCCGCGCCACCAGCACCAGACGGGTGCGGGCAGCATCTGCCAGCGCGGCGACCGCGTCGGCATACTGGCTGCGCTGCTTCTCCAGCCCCGCCAGCGGACCAAGGCAGGAGGCATCCCCCTTGCCCTGCTCCAGAAATTCGCTCCAGGCGCCCGGCAGTTGCAGCAGCCGGATGGTGTGACCGGTTGGGGCCGTATCAAAGACGATATGGTCATACTCGGCCAGCAGTGTTTGGTCGGTCAGCAGGGCGGTGAACTCGTCAAAGGCGGCGATCTCGGTGGTGCAGGCGCCGGAGAGCTGCTCCTCGATGCTGCGCACCACGCTCTCGGGCAACTTGCCGCGCACCGGCCCGACAATCCGCTCCCGATAAGCTTTGGCCGCCGCGGGGGGATCTATCTCCAGCGCCGACAAACCGGACACAGCGGCGATGGTGGTGACGCGATTGCCGATCTCGGTGGCAAACACCTGCCCCACGTTGGAGGCAGGGTCGGTGCTCACCAGCAGCACCCGCTTGCCAATATCACAGAGAGCCACCGCACTGGCGCAGGCTAGCGAGGTCTTGCCCACCCCGCCCTTGCCGGTGAAAAAGAGAAACGGCGGTGGATTGGTCAGAAAATGGTACATAGCCTCTCCCGAATGGTGCGTCGCGACTCAGCAGCAACCGCTGCCGGAGCAGCAGCCGCCCTTGACGATCCCCTTGATGGCCGCTTGCGGCGCAGGCAGCCCGGCATAACGGGCCAGCTCGCTGCGGCTCGGATAACGGCCGGTCAACACCACCTGTCCCTCCACCAGCACCAGTGGCAACCCCTCCTCCCCGGCGTGGGTCAGAAAAGCACTGACGGCAGGTGTCTCGGCAAATTGCATCGGCTGCTGGGCCAGATTGAAACGCTCGATGGCAACTCCCTGCTCCTTGGCCCAGGCAAGGTCGGCTGCGAAGGTGACCAGTGCCTGATCAACCTCGGTACCGCAGACCCCGCTGGAGCAGCAGAGGGCGGGATCAAAAATCTGAATGGAGGACATGGCATTACTCCTTGTTGCAGCAGGGCTGCGCAGGCAGAACATGGGGGGAGCAGGCTGACTCGGCACGCATCACGCCGCACGCCTCGGGATGACCGGCACAGCACTCCTCGGTGAGGTAGGCGATCACATCCAGCATCAGGGGAATATTGGCGCGGTAGCGCAGAAAGCGCCCCTCCTGCTCCACCGACAGCAGACCGGTGTTGAGCATCGCCTTGAGGTGAAACGAGAGGGTATTGGGGGCAATATCGAGCTCGCTGGCCAGTTCACCGGCGACCCGCCCCTCCAGCCCGGCCTTCACCAGCAGCCGCCATACATCGAGCCGAATGCCGGATGCCAGCGATTCAAAGACCTTGGTGGCCATCTCTTTGTTCATCTTCACTCCCCTTGGTGCGACCTTTCATTTCAACTATACAAGAATTATTGAAATGATCAAGATACGTACCGAAGCAAAGATACGAGGTTCTGGCATCAAACTAGGCAGAAAGGGGAGTCCACGAGTGAACAACAGTAGCGGACGACCACGCAGGGTTCATCGCAGATAAACAGACGCCCTCCAGAGGGAGGGCGTATCAGAGCGTTTGACCCGCCAGCACAGTCAGCGCTGTCGGGGCAATCAGACGAACGCGTGCCTTATTTGGTAGCAGGCACTGCGTTAAAGGTGAGCAGGGCCGCCTTGTTGGCATCGCTCAGAGTCAGCTGGTTGCCGTTGATGGAGTAGGTTGCCACCTTCTCCAGCTTTTGCAGGAACTCGGTCTCTTTGTTCATGGCGTCGCCGATGCACATCATGCGAGTGGAGCCCATGGCGCCCAGCGTCAAGACACCGTCACCCTGCTTGGTGATACCGCCAAAATAGCGGTTGCAGCCGCCCTTGCCCGCCACCTTGCCATCGACCACTTGCAGGGTGAAGGTATCGCCGGTGGCGCCTTGCAGCTGCCAGCTGGATGCTTGCAGTTGAGCCATGCTGGAACCTGTTGCCATTGCGCAACCTCCCAGTGCCAGCGCGGCCAGCAGAGTCAGTTTCTTGTTCATGGATTCACCTCTTAATGATTAGAGCCATCAATACGGCAGCCTGTTTAACATGGCTGACGCCCATGCCAAAGGATTTTATTGTGATCTCCCTTCACTTTACTACCAGCTGGCATGTGCCATGCTTAGGCTCAGTTCCGGACCCAGGGAGGGGAAACGAATGGTCAAATCGCTCATCATCACACTGCTTGCAACCTGCGCCAGCATGGCCGCACAGGCCGCCGACTGGGCAGTGGTTCAGCCGCAATCCAACCCGTCTCTCTATGTCAAAAGTTACTCGGGTGTGCTGCTCAATGGCCATAGCCATCACAGCGACAGTTTTGATCTCTGGCTGGTCAATAGCGGCTATCAATATCCGGTGGTGGATGATGTGACCCTCTTCATGGAAGCGGGCCCGGCGGTAGCGGATCAGAATCGCACATCCGGTTTCAATATGAGTTCGGGGATACGCTACCAACTCTCTCCGGCATTCAATATCGGCAGCCAGATCAAGCATCTTGATCTCAACAAGGCCAGCACCCTGCTGGAGCTCAACTCCAACCTGCTGCTGACACCGAGACTCTCCCTCACCGCCAACTACGGCGTCAGCGCCATCACAGCCGATCAGGCGCTGAGCCTGGGGGTCGGTTTCAACTTCTGAATCAGATCAGCGGCGTGGCACTCACCACCACGCCGTTGCGATCCGCATAGACGTAATCCCCTTCGTGGATGGTCACACCGGCAAAGCTGACCACGGCCCCCAGCTCTCCCAATCCTCGCTTCTCGGTCTTGACCGGACAGGCTGCCAGCGCCTTGACCCCGAGCGCCAATGTCGCCAGGGTGCCCACATCCCGCGCCGCGCCGTGGATCAGGATACCCTCCCACCCCTGCTCCACCGCCTTGACCGCCAGTTGATCGCCAAGCAGCGCACGGCGCAGCGAGCCGCCGCCGTCGATCACCATCACTTTGCCGTGACCGGGGCGGGTCACCAGCTCCCGCACCAGACTGTTGTCTTCATAACAGGAGAGCGTTACGGCGCGACCATAAAAGAGGGCCTTGCCGCCAAAATCCTGAAACACCGGGTCGGCCACTTGCAGCAAGTCGCCATGTTGATCGCAGAGGTCGGGCAGGAGATCCAGCATGATTTGATTCCTTTCAGATGCATGAAGGTGTTCATTCTTTCATCAGGCAAGGTTTCTGGCAATCCAGAAGGATTCAATATTGCCCAGACAAACTGATGATTTATCCGTCAATACTGGTGTCAGCCAAAGCTGGCCATCCTCCACCCAGTAGATGGCGTTCTGGCCAAAACGCGCAGCCAGCTGACGGGCTTGTGGCAGGGATAGCGCCACCGCCAGCGATGACTCCTGCCAGCATTCATCCGGGTCAGATCCCCAAAATGGCCCCACCACGGGCACCTGCAAATCCACGATCAGATGGCGCCACAGCGCCCGTTCCCGCCGCATATTGCGTCTTTGTGTGACACACTGGCTGGCCGGATTCCAGGCTGTGATGATGGCAAAGGCAGACCAGTCTGGTGGCTCAAATGGCGCGATAAAGCAGATTTTCTTGTAGTTTTCCCACAAATTCATGTCAATCACATGTTACATTCCATTACATTTTGTAGGGGCGAAAACCCGGTTCAGGCCAAGTATGATGCTGCTGTACCAGGGTTTGACCTATATCAAATCAGAGTTAAAAAGTTGCTATCTGACGGCAAAGAGTGTTGTTATGCTCCTGTTAACTGATAAAATGCGGCCACTTTCGTAATGGACGACCTTTCCAGGCTCTGCTCGACCAGACTTGTCGGGAACCTATAAGTGGCACAGGGATACTTGCCGGTACTGATGCCTAATTCGCGATATTCCGACCTGACTCTCATACCCAGGATGACGTAATAAATTTTCAGGATCAGTCAGGAAATCGGTTTGAAACGCCAAAGAGTGTTAAATTTAAGATAATTAACTGATAAGAATCTGGGAATACTCATGCAAACACCACACATTCTGATCGTCGAAGACGAGCTGGTCACACGCAATACCCTGAAAAGCATTTTTGAAGCCGAAGGCTACATCGTGCTCGAAGCCAACAACGGCGACGAGATGCACCAGGCCCTCACTTCCCACACCATCAATCTGGTGATCATGGACATCAACCTGCCGGGCAAGAACGGCCTGCTGCTGGCCCGTGAGCTGCGTGAGAACGACAACATCGCCCTGATGTTCCTGACCGGTCGTGACAACGAAGTGGACAAGATCCTGGGTCTGGAGATCGGCGCCGATGATTACATCACCAAGCCGTTCAACCCGCGCGAGCTGACTATCCGTGCCCGCAACCTGCTGAGCCGCACCATGAACGTGGCTGCCGGTGGCGAAGAGAAGAAGCTGGTTGAGCGCTACCTGTTCAACGGCTGGGCGCTGGATATCAACAGCCGCGCACTGGTCAGCCCCACTGGCGACATGTTCAAGCTGCCGCGCTCCGAGTTCCGCGCCATGCTGCACTTCTGCGAAAACCCGGGCCAGATCCAGACCCGCGCCGAGCTGCTGAAGAAGATGACCGGCCGTGAGCTCAAGCCACACGACCGTACCGTTGACGTGACCATCCGTCGCATTCGCAAGCACTTCGAAAGCGTTAACGATACTCCGGAGATCATCGCCACCATCCACGGCGAAGGCTACCGTTTCTGTGGTGAGCTGGAGCAGGAATAAGCTCCCGCGACGCTGTTGATCTGAAAAGGCGCCTCGGGCGCCTTTTCTGTCTCTGCGGTTTGCCTTAAAAGCTGAGAAACCGTGAGCGTGACGTCGAACGGCGCACAAGATAGATAAAAACAAAAAGCCCACTCGCTGGAGTGGGCTTTTTGTTTTGAAGCTGGAGCGGGCAGCGGGAATCGAACCCGCATCATCAGCTTGGAAGGCTGAGGTAATAGCCATTATACGATGCCCGCCTGGCATCTGAAATTTGGAGCGGGTGATGGGAATCGAACCCACGTATGCAGCTTGGGAAGCTACCGTTCTACCATTGAACTACACCCGCGTCAGGGCTCCTACTATATGCATTTTGCCGCTGAGCGCAATGGCGCCTTTGCCACTTTTTTCAATAAATCAATCTGTTCGGACAAGGATTGAACAGGCGGTTGCTTTTTCAATCAAACATTTTCAACACAGATAATTTACAAGGTTGCCAAGGCCAAACGGCAAGGATAGTCTTGCGCCACTCGACGCGAGGATGGTGGTAATGGATAAAAAAACGCAAAAACGTCTCTATGGCTGGTTGCGCAAGCAATCGAGTCACGGTCGCCGCTGGATCACGATATCCATCGCTTTTGGCCTTGGCCAGGGCATTCTGATGGTGGCGCAAGCCTGGCTGCTGGCGACCCTGTTGCACGGCTTTATCATCGAAGGCTCAACGCCTGAGCAATCCATCACGCTCTTTATTACCCTGCTGCTGGTGACGCTTGGCAAAGCGGCGCTGGCCTACGGCCGGGAAGTGGCCAGTTTCAAGGCGGGCAGCGCGGTACGCCAGACCATCCGCCAGCTGGTGCTAACTCGCTTAAGTCGCCTCGGCCCTGCCTATATCCAGCGCCGTCCGGCCGGTAGCTGGGCCAGCTTATTGCTGGAACAGATTGAAAACATGCAGGATTTCTTCTCCCGCTATCTGCCGCAGATGGCCATCGCCGTCTTTATTCCGGTGGTCATTCTGGTGGCCGTGTTCCCGGTCAACTGGGCGGCGGGCCTTATCCTGCTGGGCACTGCGCCCCTCATCCCCATCTTTATGATCCTGGTCGGTGTGGGCGCCGCCGATGCCAACCGCCGCAATTTTCAGGCGCTGGCTCGCCTCTCCGGCCACTTCCTCGATCGCCTGAAGGGGCTACGCACGCTGCAACTCTTTATGCGTACCCAGGCAGAAGGTGACGCCATTCGCGACGCCTCGGAAGATTTTCGCGAGCGCACCATGGAGGTGCTGCGCCTGGCATTTTTGAGCACCGCCGTGCTGGAGTTCTTCGCCGCCATTTCAGTGGCGCTGGTTGCCGTCTACTTCGGCTTCTCTTATATCGACCATCTGAACTTTGGTAGCTATGGGGTAAAGGTCACCCTCTTTACCGGCCTGTTCGTGCTGTTTCTCGCCCCCGAGTTCTACGCCCCGCTGCGGGAACTGGGTGCCCACTACCACGCCAAGGCGCAGGCCATCGGCGCTGCCGAGCAGCTGCTTGAATTCCTCGAAGCCGAGGTGAGCGAACCGGCCGCAGGCACGGCATCGTTCCATGCCGACAGCCCGGTCAAGGTAGAAGCCAAAGGCCTTGAAGTGCTGAGCGCCGAGGGCAAGGTGCTGGTCGGCCCCATCGACTTCACCCTGGAAGCCGGTTCACGTACCGCCCTCATCGGCGTCAGCGGCGCAGGCAAGAGCTCGCTGGTCAACGCCCTGCTCGGCTTTGCCCCCTATCGCGGCGAGCTCAAGGTCAACGGACAGGAGCTTGCCACCCTCGACATGAGCCAGTGGCGCCTGCAGTTAGGCTGGCTCTCGCAAAACCCGCAGCTGTTCCACGCATCCTTGCGCGACAACCTGCTGCTGGCCAAACCGACGGCCAGCGACGCCGAGCTGGAAGATGCCCTGAAACGGGCGCAGGCGTGGGAGTTTGCCATGGAGAAGGGGCTCGACTATCCGGTCGGCGATCAGGCGGGCGGCCTCTCGGTCGGTCAGGCCCAGCGCCTCGCACTGGCGCGAACCCTGCTCAAATCGACCCAGCTGATGGTGCTCGACGAACCGACCGCCAGTCTGGATCGCCACTCCGAACGCGCCATCATGACCACCCTCGAGCAGGTGATGGCTGGCCAGACCCTGCTGATGATCACCCACCGCCTCGACCAGCTCACCAAGATGGACAATATCCTGGTGCTGGCCCGCGGCCAGCTGGTGGAGCAAGGCAACTTCCAGCAACTTAGTTCTGGGCAGGGGCCTTTTGCCCGCCTGCTCTCCCAACGTTCCGGAGGTTCTCTCGATGAGTGATCTGTTGCCGTTTCTGCGCCTCTATCGCCAACACTGGCTCAGCCTCACCATTGGTTTGCTGCTGGCGCTGGTAACCCTGGCCGCCGGCATGGGGCTGCTCTCCCTCTCCGGCTGGTTCCTCTCCGCCGCCGCCGTGGCGGGGATGACAGTTGCGACGACCCATGCCTTTAACTACATGACCCCCGCGGGCGGCGTGCGCTTCTTCTCCATCGTCCGCACAGCCGGTCGCTGGGGTGAGCGGGTCGTGAGCCACGACGCCACCTTCAGGGTACTGACCCGACTGCGGGTCTGGTTCTGGCAAAAACTCTCGCCGCTCTCCACCGGTACCCTGGCCGGTTTTCGTCAGGCGGATCTGCTCAACCGGCTGGTGGCCGACATCGATGCGATGGACCACGTCTACCTGCGGCTGATCACCCCCATAGGCGCGGCCCTGCTCAGCACCGCCGGACTGGTCTTCTTCCTGTCGTTTTTCGACAGTCGCCTCGCCCTCACCCTAGGTGCCATTCTGCTGTTTGGCATGATTGCCCTGCCGCTGGTGTTCTACTTCCTCGGCCGTCGCCCCGGTCAGGCGCTGATTGCCGAAAAATCGACCCTGCGTACCCGGATGGTGGACTATCTGGATGGTCAGGCCGAGCTGCAGATGTTTGCCGCGGCTCCCAAGGCGCTGGTTGAGCTGCAACAGGCCGAACAGGCGCTGCTCGCCGCACAGGCCCGGATGGCCAAGGTGAGCGGGCTGGCCAACTTCTCGGTGCAACTGCTGAGCGGCTGGACCCTGACCCTGATGCTCTGGCTGGCCGGTCATGGGGTAGCGGGTGCGGCGCCCGACCCCATCACAGCACTGATGGTCTTTGCCACCCTGGCAAGCTTCGAGGCTCTGATGCCGCTGGCGGGGGCTTTCCAGCACCTCTCCACCAGCCTCACCTCGGCACGCCGCCTGAACGAGATCCTGCAAGAGGCAAAAGCCCCCGTGTGGGGCAACGAGCAGACCCACGCCACTGCTGGCGCGCTGCAGATCAATGACCTCTATTTTGGCTACCCCGGCAACCCTCAGCCGGTGCTGCGTGGCTGCACCCTGCAACTGCACGCCGGTGAGAAGCTGGCGCTGCTGGGCCAGACCGGCTGCGGCAAATCGACCCTGATGGGGCTGCTGACTCGTGAGTGGAGCCCGCAAGCAGGCAAGATCCTGCTGGGTGGCAAGCCGCTCACCGACTACAGCGAAGGGGCGCTGCGCGCCTCCATCTCGGTGGTGAGCCAGCGGGTGCATCTGTTTGCCGATACCTTGCGGGGCAACCTCAAACTGGCCGCCCCGACCGCCTCTGACGAGCAGTTGATTGCGGTGCTGACCCAGGTCGGACTGGCCAATCTGCTGGAAGATGAGGCGGGCCTCGACGCCTGGCTCGGTGACGGCGGCCGCCCCCTCTCCGGTGGTGAGCGTCGCCGTATCGGCATCGCCCGCGCCCTGCTGCACGATGCGCCGCTCTGGCTGCTGGACGAACCGACCGAAGGGCTAGACAGCCAGACCGAGCGGGAGATCATGGATCTGCTGTTCCGGCTTGGGGCAGATCGCACCTTGCTGCTCATCTCCCACCGTCTGCTGGGTATGGAGCAGATGGACCGGATTGCCCTGATGGAAGAGGGACAGATCCGCCTCTGCGCCCCGCACAACGAGCTGCTGGCGGATGATTACTACCGCAGCCTCTATCAGCGACTGGCTCCTGTTTGATATCAGGCTGATGGGGGTCACACCCTGACAACCGGGCGCAAAACGGGGCTGGTCGCCGCAGGCGGCTGGCCCCTATAATGTCCCCCTCATTATTCAACAAGATGCCGACATGGAGCGCCTGCGCATTTCTACTGTCCTCATCACCGACACAAGATACGAGACGATGAAACGCCTGATCCTGATGATGCCCCTGATTGCCTCTGGCTGTGCCAACTACGCCTTCAACAGCAATCTGGATAAAGAGAACTTCGACGAATACTTCAAACCCGGTAGCGTGCGCATCTATGAACAGGATGAGCTGGCTGATCTCAACTACCTCTACCTCGGCACCATCGAGGGTGAATCCTGCCAGGCCGATGCCAACCAGCCGGTGCCCAACGCCGGTGAAGCGCGCACCCTGGCTCGCCGCCGCGCGGCCGACATGGGTGGCAACGGCGTCACCATCGACAAGTGCGCCGAGTTCAGCGACACCCCGGGCTGCCTGAAACAGGTGATCTGCTACGGGCAGGCGCTGAAAGTGGCCGAAGAGAAGTAACCCGCTGTCATGGCCCTCGCTATCGTTCGCCTTGGCAGCCCGCGCCTGCCCGATGAAGGGCTGCGGATCGGCACGGTGCGCCGCCCACCCCGCGGCGTACCCAAGAGCGAATTTGCCAGCCAGCATTGGTACGATGTCTGGTTCCCCAATCTGGCCCCCAGCAGCGAGACCATGAAGCTGGGGCAGGCAGCCGAGACACCCGCCCAATGGGCGGCGTTTGGCAAACAGTACAAGGCCGAGATGGCGCAACCTGCCGCCAGGCATGATCTGGCGCTACTGGCCGCCCTCTCTCATACCACCAACCTGTCGGTGGGCTGTTACTGCGAGCAGGAGTCCCGCTGCCATCGCACCATTTTGAAAGAGCTGCTGGTAGCCGCTGGGGCCGCCATCCGCTAACTCGATGAGCGACAGCGATGGGACGGGGAATCGCGTCAGCCTGTATTCGGCAACCATCAGGCATGGATAGACAGAGAGGGCATCCCGCGGGATGCCCTCTCTCGTTGTGTTCGCGCTAGCGCAGCAATTTTCCGCAGCAGCGGCACGATGCTCCCTCTCCTATTGCAGACTGGGTTCCAGCAACTGCTGCCGTAGCGAAGTCTCCTCGGCCTGAGTCATGGCATGTTCCGCCACCCCGGCGGCAGGCTCGATGGCCAGCCAGTGGGCAAGATCGGCGACGGTCTCCTCCAGCGGCCGGAAATTCAACCCCTTAACGATGGCCGCCTCGGCGCTTATAGAGCCGTAACCGGCAAACTCCGCCTGCGCGCAGGGCAGCAGGGTGGGATAGCTCTGCCAGGGCTCGATACCGGCCGCCATCAGGGTCGACCAGGGCAACCATTCAGGCTGGATGGGGCGAGCAGGCTGCAAGCGGGCGCTCAGCCGCTCCAGCCAGTCACTCAGGGTAATACCGGATTTGAGCAAGTTGAATGTGCCCCCCAACTGCTGCTCGGCCGCGCGCAACACAAACTCGGCGCAGTCGCGCACATCGAGATACTGCAAGCGATCCTCGCCACTGCCCGGCAGCAACCAGGGCCCGCCCTGCTGCACCCGCTTAATCCACCAGGCCATGCGCCCGGTAGGATCATGGGGGCCACACAACACGCCCGGGCGCAGGATGCAAAGTCGCTCGCCCCAGCGGGCGCGATACGCCTGCTCGCACAACACCTTGAGGGGGCCATAGTCAGTGGGCATTTCCCCTTCGGGGATAGCATGCAGCGGCGCCGACTCGTCCATCCCGGGCAGTGAGAAATCGCGATAGACGCTGATGGTGGAGATAAAGATCAGCCGCGCGCAGCGCCCGAGCAAGGCGGCCGAGAGGCTCGCCGCCTGCTCGGGGCGATAGCAGCAGGTGTCGATGACGAGATCCCACTGCAACCCGGCCCCTTGCAGGGCGCTCAGGCTCTTGTCCCTGTCGCCGGTGAGCTGCACCAGATCGCGCCAGTCCGGATGCTGGTGCAGGCCACGGTTGAACAGAGTCACTTCATGGCCCCAATCCAGTGCCAGCGCGGTGAGGTGGCGCCCCAAAAAGCCGGAGCCACCGATAATCAGCAGTTTCATCCCTCTTCCTCCCCCTTCGGCGCGAGTGCGCACATTTCATCCTGACACGCCAATGCCTCCACCCTACGCAACTCGGCGCGCGGGCACAGCCCCCGACTGGCCGGGATGGGACCGGGATCACGGCAGCGCCGCAGAAAAGGGCGTAGCGAGGCCAAGCCTGCGTTTTGGGGCCGCCTGTGCTAAATTGCCGGGGTTTTCAGTCAGGATCCGCCATGAAGTTCGAAATCGACACCCTCGGGATCATCCGCTCTCCCTACAAGGAGAAGTTCGCCATCCCCCGCCAGCCCGGTCTGGTCAAATCGGCCCGCGCCCGCCTCGAGCTGCTCCCCCCTTACGATCAGCCAGATGTGCTGCGCGGCATCGAGCAGTTCTCCCATCTGTGGCTCAGCTTCGTCTTTCACCAGACCATGGCGCAGGGCTGGCACCCGACGGTGCGCCCGCCACGACTTGGCGGCAACGAACGGGTCGGCGTCTTTGCCACTCGCTCCACCTTCCGCCCCAATCCGCTAGGGCTCTCGGTGGTCGAGCTGCACGGGGTCGGTCGCGAGCGGGGCAAGCTGTGGCTGGAGCTGGGGGCGGTGGATCTGCTCGATGGCACCCCCATCGTCGATATCAAGCCTTATATTCCCTATGCCGACAGCCTGCCGGATGCCCGTGGTGGTTTTGCCCCCGACGCGCCCACCCCGCCGCTGGCGGTGAGCTTCAGTGCCGAGGCAGAGCAGCAGTTGCAACCCTGGCTTAAGGCCCACCCCGAGCTGCGCCAGCTGGTGAGCGAAGTGCTGGCACAAGATCCGCGCCCCGCCTACAAGAAGGGCAAGCCCGATGAGAAGGAGTACGGGGTGCGACTGTTTGACTGCAACGTCCGTTTTCGCATCAGCGAGCCGGATTGCGTGGTGCTGGCCATCGAGCCCGCCTGAACCTGGGCGGGCCGAAGTCACTGATGCTATTTCACGCCTTCTTCACGTCACAAGGGGCTTAATGAGCCTGTAAATTGTGTGGCATTGATCAGACTATCCACCCGGTTGCCAGTGATACCATGCAGACAGTAGAGGGTATCTCCTCTCAGACTGATGCCAGCGGCAGGCTATCGATGTATGGCAAGCATGGTAACTCGACTGTTGCCGCCAAAGGATCTGGCCTCGCCCCGACACGTTTGAGTGCGGGGATGCCACACGGATGTGACAGCACTTCGAAGGAACAAACCTATGCTGATGAACAGTGAACAACGTTATGGCACCCTGAATATCGGGCTGCACTGGCTGACCCTGTGGGCCATGATCGCCGTCTACGCCCTGATCGAATTTCGCGATATTTTCCCTAAAGGGGACCCTGGCCGTGATTTGATGAAGGAGTGGCACTTTATGCTGGGGCTGCTTATCTTCGCCCTGGTGTTTGTCAGACTGGCCCTGCGCTGGATGAGCCCGACGCCCCGTATCGTGCCCGAGCTCTCCCCAGTCATGCACAAGCTGGCAAAACTGGCCCACCTCGCCCTCTACGGTTTTCTCATTCTCACCCCGCTGTTTGGCTGGCTGCTGCTGAGCGCCGCGGGCAAGCCCATCCCCTTCTTCGGGCTTGAGCTGCCTGCCCTGCTCTCCCCCAGTCCGGATCTCAAGGGACTGATCAAGGAGGTGCACGAGACGCTGGGCAATATCGGTTACGCCCTGATAGGCCTGCACACGGTGGCGGCCCTCTATCACCACCATATTCTCAAAGACAACACCCTCACCAATATACTGCCGCCGCGCCGCAGCTAACGGGTGACAGAGAAACGCAGAGGGGGCCATCGTGGCCCCCTCTCTGTTTTCCTGAACAACCGTCATCTGCACCGCTGGCAAACGGCATCACGCCTGCTTGGCCAGCTCCTCGGTCGGCTTGCCTTTCGGCTCGTGCGGCAGCTTTTTCACATTGCTCTTGCTCTCCGGCTGCTTGCTCCCGGACGCACTGTTTTCAGACAAGGCTTGCAACACAGGATCGGCCTTGCCGGCCACGGTCGGCTGGGACTGGCCAACAAAGTTGCCGCCCTTGCAGATGGAGAGACTGCCCCCCTTGAAGATCCCCTGCATCTTGCCGCTCTCCAGGATCTCCACCTCGGCGGAGGTACAGGTGCCTTCCAGCAGACCATTGATGATCACGTGGGGCGCACTCACCTCCCCCTCAACACTGCCGCCCTGCATGATGCGCAGCACACCACCGATGAGCTGGATGGTGCCATTGACCTGACCGCGCACCTCCAGATCCCCCTCCACTTGCAACTCGCCCTTGAAGCGGGCACCGGCTGCAATCACGGTGGCCCCCGCCGACGCAGTAGCCGCACCACCTTTGTTTCTTCCAAACATCCGTACTCTCTCCACCAACCACACAAGCAGAACCAGCGGCATCGGCGCCACTGGCCACAGAAAACAGGGCGACCCCAGCACATAGAGCAGCAAGGCTGCCCCCCAGCAGAGCCAGACAATATAGAGGAGGTCGCTGCGCTCACGCTGTTGCAGTCGCGCCAGCAGCCTCCCGGCCATCTCTCTCATCACATCAAACCTTTCGCAGCATGGCTGCCGACCAGCATGCCATCGACAACCCGGACCATGGTTAAACGACCAGTTGGCACGAACTCTGAAGTCCCGCTGATTCAGTCCCGATACAGCCGGGATGCATTAGGATTCGAATTGACTCGAAGCGACATACACTTTCTAATTGACAGCCTGGATCCCTATGACCGCTCACATCATGAAAATTCTGTTGGTCGAAGACGACAAGCTGCTCAATCACCACCTCTCCTCTCTGCTGACCGAAGCCGACAATCAGGTCTACAGCACCGACCAGGCCGGGATTGCACTGCACTACGCCGCCGACTACCCCATTGATGTGGCCATCATCGACCTCGGTCTGCCCGATATGGACGGCCTGCAACTGATCCGGCAACTACGCGAACGGCAGATCCCCTTCCCCATCATTGTGCTGACCGCCCGTGGCAACTGGCAGGACAAGGTCGAAGGACTGGAAGCGGGTGCTGATGACTATCTGGTCAAACCGTTCCAGAAAGATGAGCTGCTGGCCCGACTCAATGCGCTGGTGCGCCGCAGTGCCGGCTTTATCTCGCCCAGGGTGAAAGCCGGTGATTACGAGCTGGATCTCTCCCGCAAGGAGCTGACTATCGCCGGAGAAGTGGCGGTGCTCACCAGCTTTGAATACCTCATTCTGGAGTACCTGATGCGCAACGCCCGTCAGGTGGTCTCCAAGCAGCAACTGCTCGACCAGCTCTACGGTGACGGCGAGGGGGACCCCAACACCATCGAGGTGATGGTGAGCCGCCTGCGCAAGAAGCTGGATCCGGAGGGGACGATTCAACCCATCTCCACCATCCGGCGTCAGGGTTATATCTTCAACCTCTCCTGTAACTGATGCAGTTTCATCTGCCGCGCCCCATCAAGATGATCCGCAGCTCACTGCACATCAAACTGCTGCTCAGCTCGCTGCTGGTCATCGCGCTGATCATGGGGTTTGCCGTCTACGCCCTCTACCTCGGCCACGTCGAGGAGCAGACCCAGAAGGCCAGCGCCCGGATGCAGGAGAACCTGGCCAAGCTGTTTTCCTCCACCGAGCCGGATGACAAGGGGTCGAACGTCGAGCTGGGACGAATATCCCGTGGTGCAGGGGATCGCAACCTCGATACCCTGATCTGCCGTGCCGATGGCGATCTGGTCTGGTCAAGCCTCCATATGCCGGAGGTGATCAAGGCCAAACAGACCATCTGCGGCGATCTGATGAAGTATCTGGGGGGGATGGATCTCGACTACTTCTTCAAGAAGCACACCATCAAGAACGGCGAGAGCTACTTCGTCTACAGCTTGCGGTTTATCCGCAATCCCGGCAGCGGCACCACCGCCTACTACGTGGTGATGATCGACTCGGCCAAACGCTACCACGAGGAGTCCCGCTCCTACCTCTACCAGACCGCCAAACAGGCGCTGCTCGCCTATATGCTGCTGGCCGGGCTGCTGCTGCTCACCACCTTCTGGAGCCTCAGCTCCCTGCGCACCATCGCCCGTCAGATCGACGATATTCGGGCCGGCAAGCGCGATGACCTCTCGAGCGATTTTGAGCGGGAGCTGGCCCCGCTGACCGACTCCATCAACCAGCTGCTGGAGAACGAACGCCAGCAGACCCAGCGCTACCAGCACGCCCTCAACGATCTCGCCCACAGCCTTAAAACCCGGCTGGCGCTGATCCAGATCACCACCCGCGAAGTGAAGCTGGGGCGGGAGATCCACGACAACATCAACGAGCAGATCCTCACCATGGATCAGATGATCCAGTATCAGCTCAGACGGGCCGTGACCGGCCGCCAGCGCCTTGCCAGCAAGGGCACCGAGCCGGTGCCGCTGATTGAAAAACTGCTGGCCAGCCTGACCAAGGTTTATCGCCACAAGAAACTGCAAACCCACTTCAAGTTCGACGATGACGCCCTCTTTCACGGCGAACAGGGCGACCTGATGGAGCTGATGGGCAACCTGCTCGACAATGCCTGCAAGTTTGCCATCAGCGAAGTGAAGGTGACGGTGCGCCGCCATCTCGAGCGGCTGCGTATCGAAGTGGAAGATGATGGCCCGGGAATCGATCCGGCCAAATCGGAACAGATCTTCCAGCGCGGCGTGCGGGCAGACAGTTCACCCGGTCAGGGCATAGGTCTGGCGGTGGTGACCGAAATCGTCCACAGCTATGGCGGCCAGATCCGGGTCGATGAATCCCCCCTCGGCGGCGCCCGCTTTACCCTGGATCTGCCCTGATCGGCATTGCCCTGCCCAGCCTCGCCAGTGATGGCCCTATCACAAGGCCCCCGACCTCGGGGGCCTTGTCGTTTCTGCCACCCAAGTTGTTTTAATTTATTGATCCGGCACAGATTATCGCCCTCCGGCCCTTCCACCACCGGCTTCAATCGGTATCATGGTTACGCGGCAACAAGCCGCTCCCGGAGCCACACCATGAGCATTCGTTTTCATAAGGGTGTTATCCGCAGAACATGGGTTAAAAGCAGCAAGTCAGGGGCTGTAACTTGAGGGCGGTAGCTTTGGAGTTACCGATAAGAGAAAAAATAAATCATGAGGGGGGGATGACTCATCAAACATTCCGGATTTACTAAATCAGTAAAAATATCAAATTGAAAGGTTTTTTAAAGGATAACGAATGCAAATTGAATGCCCGAAATGCCATAAAGAAAACAATATCAAATTAAATGCAATTGTAAGGTGTGGACATTGCCAAGAGGAATTAAGCTCTCATAAATTCAAAAAACATATTATTTCTAGTGGGGCTATGTTGGCTATTGGAATTGTTGGTGGACAAATAGCTGACTATGTAATAAATGATAATAGGTACCCCATAAAAACTGAGTATTCAATAATTGACGCATGCAATAATTCATACAGTGAACTAGTTAGTCTCTCTGTTTATAGCCGAAGAAAGGAAATTTGTTTATGTTCAATGGAGAAAACCATGAATGAAATCTCATATATACGTTATAAAGTAGACCATGAAAGCTTTGCCTCTGCTTTTTCAAAAAATTCAGAAATATGCTCAGAGCCAAACGGTTAATTGATAGCTCTGAGCATCACCTTATTTAGTTCCCTTCACCGGAGCATTACCTCTGCCATCACCCGAAACTCTACCTGTTGTAGAAGGCCAGTTGCCCCCAGGGCCAGGATGTGAAGAGGGGCCACGACTATTACCTTTACCTGAGCTAGAACCAGAGTTGTTACCTTTAGCCATAAATCAATCCTTCCAGTAAGTTTGCATATCCAGACCATCTCTGGACGCATTAAGATTAACAGGAGCAATAGGGACAATTGGGGACAAAAATGGACTATGATGACAAAGCACAAAAAATAAAGGATGAAATATCAAAAATTGGTTGGAGTATGAATGAATTCGTTTTCGAATATGATAAATTTTACAATTATAAATCCAAACTTACATGTGATTCGTTCAAAAAACAGCTAGCCAGAAAAACCACTCGCACTTCCTTATTAAACAATTACCTTGAGTTTATATACAAACACCCTACATGGATAGCGCACAATGACATAAGGCCGACGTTTATTAATGATGAATTGGATGACTCCTTTGTTCTTGAAATGAGACAAATTTCAGCTATTATCACAAAAAAAATCACACAATCGAAATGATTGCCAAGAGCATTTATCTTGCAAGCAGGCTCTAATAAAAATCAAACCTAATTAATCAATGTTAACTATGGAATCTTCCAATCTCCGACATGAAGAGGCATTCATGGGCGTTGTAATATTAAATGGATTTATTATCGTGTCCTCCAACGATTTGACTGCGGTCAAGAATGAACTTGATAACCATATCCAGTTAACCCGCGCTGAAACCGGCTGCCTGACCTTTAAGGTGACTCAAGATCCTCTCAATCCCTGCCGATTCGATGTCTATGAAGAGTTTGTTGATGAGGCGGCTTTTCAAGCGCACCAAGCCAGAGTCAAATCCTCCCGCTGGGGGAAAATAACTGTCAATGTCGAGCGACACTATACGGTAACAGGGATTGCATAAATCACAGCCTTGCCATTTTGGCCAAGGTGGCGAACCGGGTGTGGCGCAGAACTCTCCCCCCTCTCGCTACCGCGAATGCCCGATTACGCTGCGCTTATCGAGCCTACGTAATTGCGTTATTTCCACACTTTGTAATTGAGGCCACGATGATCCGTCCATTATCCGCCACCGGTCTGGATGCCGCCGTCGAACTCTGGTATCAGGCATCGGTGCAAGCCCACGACTTTATTCCCACCGCCTTTTGGCATGAGCAAAGGGCAGCGATGCGCGATATCTATCTGCCCGCCAGCCAGAGCTGGGTCTATGAGGAGGATGGACAGCTACTGGGCTTTATCTCCTGGTATCAGGGGTCTGTTGCCGCCCTGTTTATCTCCCCAGATCACCAATCACACGGGCTGGGTCGCCAACTGCTCGAATACCTCAAAGCCCAATATGACCGGCTCGAGTTGACGGTCTACGCCGAAAATGAGCAGGCGCGGCGCTTCTATTCCCGCAACGGTTTCAAAGAGGGTGAGCAGCAGTTGTGCGAGCATAGCGGCCACCCCGAGTTGGTGATGCATTGGCAACGGGGATAAGCGGAGCGCCAACATAGATGGCCGCCCACCTTGGCCGGTATTGGGCCTCCTTGAATGCCATGGCGGCATTCTCTACAATGACCCACTTTTTATTCATTTCGGGTTATATCGATGAGCGATACCAGCACCAAACCGGCTCTGCCGGATCACCTCTCCTGCAATCCCCGCAGCCCTCACTATGTGGCCGCCTGCTTCGAGCACCCGATCGGTATTCGCCTGAACGGCAAAGAGCGCACCGATGTCGAGGAGTACTGCATCAGCGAAGGTTGGGTAAAGATCCCCTCCCCCAAGGCGCTGGATCGCCGTGGTCAGCCCATCCTGATCAAGCTCAAAGGCACCGTTGAAGCCTTCTACAGCTAATCAGCGCGCTGCTGCATGATAAACAAGGCCACCCTCGCGGTGGCCTTGTTGTTTCCGGTATTGGTACTGGCGTCAGCGTTATCTAAGCGGCAACCACCAGCCCACATTTCTCGCTGGGCAGCTCTTATACCCCCAAGCGGTCGCGCAGGGTGTACCAGGCGGCGCCCGCAGCGGTGAAGGGGATGCGGAACAGGCGGCCACCCGGGAAGGGATAGTGCGGCAGTTTGGCAAAGGCATCGAAGCGCTCGGCCTGACCGCTCAGCACCTCGGAGAGCAGCTTGCCCGCCAGATGGGTACAGGTGACACCGTGGCCGCTGTAGCCCTGCATGTAGTAGATGTTGGGGCCGATGCGACCAAACTGCGGCAACCGCGACAGGGTGAGCAGGAAGTTGCCAGTCCAGGTGTACTCCACCTTGACGTCGGCCAGTTGCGGGAAGGTCTTGAGCATCTTGGGGATGATCAGCCGCTCGATGTCCGCAGGATCCCGCGCCCCATAGACCACACCGCCGCCATAGAGCAGCCGATGATCGCCGGAGGTACGGTAGTAGTCGAGCAGGTAGTTGCAATCCTCCAGACAGTAGTTCTGCGGCAAGAGTGAGCGGGCCCGCTCCTCTCCCAGCACTTCGGTGGCGATCACCTGGGTGCCACAGGGCATGCTCTTGCTGGCCAGTTCCGGCACCAGATTGCCGAGGTAGGCGTTGCCCGCCACCACCACAAAGCGCGCCTTCACCGCCCCCTTGGCGGTCTTGACCAGTACGGGCTGACCCGGGGTAATGCTGGTGACGGCGGATTGTTCGAAGATCAGCCCCCCCTGGATGCGGATGGCTTCAGCCTCCCCCAACGCCAGATTGAGCGGGTGAATATGGCCGCCGCTCTTGTCGAGCAGGGCGCCGACGTAGCGATCGCTCGCGACCACCTCGCGCACCCCCTTGGCATCGAGCAGCTCCAGCTGGTCGTTGCCCCACTTCTGCCAGCGGGCGTATTGGGATTTGAGCTCGTGCAGCTGCTTCTCGGTCTCGGCGGCAAAGACGCCCCCCTCCTGCAGATCGCACTGGATGTTGTAGCGCTTGATCCGCTCGCGGATGATCTGTCCCCCCTCAAACAACATGGAACCGAGCAGCCTGGCCTGATCCGGCGGGCAGTTCGCTTCTATGGTGTCGATGTCGCGGCTGTAGGAGTTGACGATCTGGCCACCGTTGCGGCCGCTGGCGCCAAAGCCGACTCGTGCGGCCTCCAGCACCACCACCTTGTAGCCCTTCTCTACCAGATGCAGGGCGCTGGAGAGGCCGGTATAGCCCGCCCCGATGACGCAGACATCGCACTCCAGCTGCTCGGTCAATGTCGGATAGGGCGCGTGTTTATTGGCGCTGGCTGCGTAGTAACTGTTTACATGTTCGGTCATGATCCCTGTTTCCTTACCGGTTCGGTTGCCAAACTACTGTCAGGATTAAAAGCTCGCCGGGGTGTGGGCGCTGACGATGCGACAGGTCTCCCCCGACGGATTGCTGAAGCTGTGGGGCTCGCCGGTGTCGATCACATAGCTGTCGCCCGCCTCCAGCGGATAACTCTGGCCCGCCACCGTCAGGATCACCGACCCCTCCAGCACGGTGCCGACCTCCTCCCCCTGATGGGTCACCTGACCGCCGGTGTCGGTGCCGGGGGGATAGGTCTCCAGCATAAAGCCGAGCTGGCGGCGGTTGTTGCCGTTGTGCACCAGCTTGAGGGAGACCCCCTGACTGCCCAGCTCGATCAGCTGATCAGCCTTGATCACCACCTCCGGAGTGCGGCTCTCCTCCTCGGCGAAGAAGCGCGACAGCGGCAGGCCGTAGATGGTGAGCAGCTTTTGCAGGGAGGCGACCGAGGGGCTCACCTTGTCCTGCTCGATCATGCAGATGGCACCGTGGGTCAGACCGCTCAGCTCGGCCGCCCGCCGCTGGGAGAGCCCCAGCTGATGGCGTACCGCCGCCAGCCGTTCCCCCATGGTGCGCGCCCCGGCGTCAGCCGCACTCAACGGTCGAGCCACGCCTTCCCGGCTCTGTGGCCCGCTCATGAAAGGCCCCCTGCTGCGCCATGTCTGCATCCTTGCATCATCAGCCTCTCCTGCTTGCGCGTGATCGCATCGGATCAGGCGCTGCCTGTTTACCCTGCTGGTTAAAATAGCCAACCAGCTTTCCCTTGCCGTTCACTATGTTACACAGCACAGCCGTTCATTATTTTGCACACCTGATTTACCATCCCCCGGTCGTCTGCCCACTTGCAGCCTGCCAGCGAACCGGAGAAAGCGCGCTACACAGCCCATTTTCTAGCATGGCGCCCCCCAGCAATTCAAATATATTTAACACTTGAAAAACATTTCAGCTCAAATTATGGTCTTCCTGTGCTTATTATTTTATACGGCAGCGGCGCAGGAAGGGTCGGCTCACTCCGGCAACCAGCTGCTCTGACCCACACTCGAGGCTTCTCATGTCAGGAACAACATCCCACTCCAGCTTGATCACATCCCGCGCCTATATAGATGGACAGTGGTGCGAGGCCGCCAGCGGCCGCACCTTCGAGGTCACCAATCCGGCTACCGGTGCCGTGATCACTCAGGTGCCCGACATGAATGAAGAGGATACCCGCCGCGCCATCGCGGCCGCCCATGAGGCGCAACCCGCCTGGGCAGCCCTCACCGCCAAGGAGCGCAGCAACAAGCTCTATGCCTGGTTTGCCGCCATCACCGCCCACAGCGATGAACTGGCCCGCATCATGACCTGCGAGCAGGGCAAGCCGCTGGCGGAAGCCAAGGGGGAAGTGACCTACGGCGCCAGCTTTATCCAGTGGTTCGCCGAAGAGGGCAAGCGCGCCTATGGCCGTACCATCCCGGGCTTTAGCGGCGATCGCCGGCTGGCCACCATCAAGCAGCCGGTCGGAGTCGTCGCCGCCATCACCCCGTGGAACTTCCCGATTGCCATGATCACTCGCAAGGCGGGCCCGGCGCTGGCCGCCGGTTGCACCATCGTCATCAAGCCGGCCGCCGAAACCCCGCTCTGCGCACTGGCGCTGGCAGTACTGGCCGAGCAGGCGGGGATCCCCGCCGGGGTCATCAATATCGTCACCAGCCACCAGCCGAGCGCGGTGGGCAACGAGTTGTGCAACAACCCGACTGTGCGCAAGCTCTCCTTCACCGGCTCGACCCGCATCGGCAAGCTGCTGATGCGCCAGTGCGCCGACACCATGAAGCGCCTCTCGCTGGAGCTGGGCGGCAACGCCCCCTTTATCGTCTTTGACGACGCCGATCTCGACGCCGCCGTGGCCGGGGCGCTCGCCTCCAAATACCGCAACGCCGGGCAGACCTGCGTCTGCGCCAACCGCATTCTGGTGCAGGCCAGCGTCTATGACGCCTTCGCCGAGAAGCTGACTGCCGCCGTCGCCGCCTTCAAGGTGGGAGATGGCATGAGTGAAGGCACCCAGATCGGCCCGCTCATCAACCCGGCTGCCGCCAGCAAGGTCGCCGAGCTGGTGCAACAATCTGTTGCCGCCGGTGCCGAAGTGCTGCTGGGTGGCGAGCCCCACCCCGCCGGCCCCCTCTTCTACCGCCCCACCATTCTCGGCAAGGTCGCCAGGGACAACCCCATCCTGCAGGAGGAGATCTTCGGCCCGGTCGCGCCGCTGGTGCGTTTCGAGAGCGAAGCCGAGGCCATCGCACTGGCCAACGATACCCCCTATGGTCTGGCCGCCTACTTCTATGGCCGCGACATCGCCCGGGTATGGCGCGTCGCCGAGCAGCTTGAATACGGCATGGTCGGCATCAACGAGGGGATCATCTCAACCGAGCTGGCCCCCTTTGGCGGCATCAAGGAGTCGGGTCTGGGTCGGGAGGGGGCAGCCGAGGGGCTGGAGGAGTATCTGGAGACCAAATACCTCTGCTTTGGCGCCATTCGCTAGGGCAGCAGAGGGCTAAAGCATCGTATTCATCGATGCTTTAGCCGCAAGATTCATCGCTTTTACAGATAGATGCAGACGTTTACCCGAGGCGGCAAGGGGCATAATTTGGCCTGCGCTGCCTCGCAAGAGGGCTTCTGCAACACACACCACACGCAGCCGATCTGGCCCGATGGGCTGTTCGGCGGTAATGGGCGCCAAAACGCCTGCCACATTTTCAGGGAATATCCGGGGCTGCGGCCCCTCAGGGAGGAAAGATGAGTCAGTCAGAATCAAACAAGGCGTGGCAAGCGCGCCGCGAAGCGGCCGTGGTCAACGGCGTTGGCACCCTGCTGCCGGTCTTTATCGATCGCGCGCAAAATGCCGAGCTGTGGGACGTGGAGGGCAACCGCTACATCGACTTTGCCTCCGGCATCGCCGTGCTCAACACCGGCCACAACCATCCGAAAGTGGTGGCAGCGGTGCGCGAGCAGCTGGAAAAATTCAGCCACACCTGCTTTCAGGTCACCCCTTACCCGGGCTATATCGAGCTTGCCGAAAAACTCAACGCTCTGGTGCCCGGCCCGACCCCGAAACGTACCCTGTTTCTCTCCACCGGCGCCGAGGCGGTCGAGAACGCCATCAAGATTGCCCGTGCCCACACCGGTCGCAGCGGCACCATCGCCTTCAAGGGGGGCTTTCACGGTCGCACCATGATGGGCATGGCGCTCACCGGCAAGGTGGTGCCCTACAAGACCGGCTTTGGCCCCTTCCCGGGCGAGGTCTACCACATCCCCTTCCCCGCCGACTATCTGGGGGTGAGTGAAGAGGATGCCCTGCACGCCCTCGACCTCTGCTTCAGCGCCGATATCGAGCCCTCCCGCGTTGCCGCCATCATCATCGAGCCGGTACAGGGTGAAGGGGGCTTCTATCCCGCCTCCGCGAGCTTTATGCAAAAGCTGCGCAGCATCTGCGATCAGCACGGCATTCTGCTGATTTGCGACGAGATCCAGAGCGGCTTCTGCCGCACCGGCAAGACCTTCGCCACCGAGTATGCCGGCATCGAGCCGGACATCATGACGTTGGCCAAGAGTCTGGCTGGCGGCTTCCCCCTCTCCGCCGTGGTGGGCAAGGCAGAGATCATGAACGCAGCCAAGCCGGGCGGCCTTGGCGGCACCTATGCCGGTTCCCCCATCGCCTGTGCCGCCGCGCTGGCGGTATTGCAGGTGATCGAAGAGGAAAAACTCAACCAGAAAGCACTGGATCAGGGTGAGCAGATCAAGGCGGGGCTGCAACGCATAGCCGAGCGTTTTGACTGCATAGGTCAAATTCGCGGACCCGGTGCCATGGTGGCCATGGAGCTGGTGAAACAGCGCAATGCCGACCAGCCCGATCCCGACCTCACCAAACGTCTGGTAGCCGAGGCGGGCAAACGCGGTCTGGTCCTGCTCTCATGCGGGGTGCGCGCAAATGTCATCCGTTTTCTCGCCCCCCTGACAGCCCCGGCGGCAGTGATTGAGGAGGGGTTGCAACTCCTTGAAAAATCACTGGAGGCCGTGCTGGCCTGACCAGCAGGAAAGTGACCACTTACCTGTGCAAATAAATGCAATTTTGCCCCCTTTTTTTCTTGTCAAGGGGGCCCTGCAAATGCACAATGCGCCGCCACTGAAAGAACCGATGTAAAACAATGGCATCGGTTCTTCTTTAAATAGTGAACAAACCCATAAACGAGGCCGGATCACCCCCGGAAAAGATAGCGAGATTGGCAGCAGTCTCCCGACACCAAGTCTAGTGAGGAACAACATGGGGCATCTCAATGCTTTCCAACCGGCCATGGCCGGTGTGCGCCGCCCTGGCGCCCTTGATTCCCGGGCCTCTCTCCCGGTTTCGTTGATGGACCGTGCCACTCTGGCACTGCATGAGGAACATGCATAATGGCGGCCCAGCTGGTTGGTCTGAAAAAGACCCTCAAACTGTGGCAGGTCGTAGTTATGGGACTGGCGTACCTCACCCCCATGGCAGTGTTCGACACCTTCGGCATCGTTACCGAGATCACCGAAGGCCATGTGCCGACCGCCTACCTGTTTGCTCTCATCGGCATGCTGTTCACCGCCCTGAGCTACGGCCATCTGGTGCGCAAGTTCCCGTCGGCAGGCTCCGCCTATACCTATGCCCAGAAGGTGTTCCACCCCTATGTCGGCTTTATGGTGGGCTGGACCTCCCTGCTCGACTATATGTTCATGCCGATGATCAACATGCTGCTGGCCAAGATCTATCTGCAGGCGCTCTTCCCGAACGTAGAGCCCTGGACCTATATCTTCGGTCTGGCGGCGGTGATGACCGCCCTCAACCTGCGCGGCATCAAACTGGTGGCCAACTTCAACAGCGTCATCGTCATCATGCAGTTCAGCATCATCGCCGTCTTTATCGGCCTGATCGCTTGGGGCGTGCACAATGGCGAAGGGCTGGGCACCGTGGCCAGCAGCCGTCCCTTCTTCTCCGAGCAGATCAACATCTCGCCGCTGCTGATGGGGGCCTCGATCCTCTGTCTGTCGTTCCTCGGCTTTGATGCCATCAGCACCCTGTCGGAAGAGACACCGGACGCGGATCGGGTGATCCCGCGCGCCATCGTGCTGACGGCGCTGATCGGCGGTGTGCTGTTTGTCACCACCTCCTACTTCCTGCAGCTCTTCTTCCCGGACATCTCCCGCTTCCAGCATCCGGATGCGGTGCTGCCGGAGATCGCCCTCTATGTGGGCGGCAAGCTGTTCCAGGCGGTAGTGCTGGTCTGCACCACAGTCGCGGTACTCGCCTCAGGGCTCGCCTCCCACGCCGGCGTATCGCGCCTGCTCTACGTGATGGGACGGGATCGCGCCCTGCCGAGCCGCTTCTTCTCCTATGTGCATCCGAAGTGGCAGACCCCAGCCTGCAATGTGCTGCTGGTCGGCCTGCTCGCCCTCTCCGCCGTCTCGTTCGATCTGGAGATGGCGCTGGCCCTGATCAACTTCGGCGCGCTGGTGGCCTTCACCTTCGTCAATCTGGCGGTGATTGCCCACTTCTATGTGAAGCTCGGTCGCAACAAGAGTCTCAAGGATCATCTGATCTATCTGCTGCTGCCGCTCTGTGGCGCCGCCTGCATCGGGGTGCTGTGGCTCAACCTTGAGCCCTCCTCCTTCGAGCTGGGGCTGATCTGGGCTGCGCTCGGTGCCATCTACCTCTTCCTGCGCCTGACGGTGTTCCGCATTCCGCTGCGCACCAGCGAGGAGATGGCGCAATAAGCCAGCCGTGCGGATAAAACGATAAAGGAGCCTGCGGGCTCCTTTGTTTTTACTCTGTCATGATGATTGTTTAGCGCGTTGCTCTCCGTTTTTTAACGCTTTGCGGTTGCTCTCCTTCACCGCGCTGGCGATCCCCTGATCTGCTGTATGTGATGCGGTTATGGCCGCCACCTTTTGATAGCCACGCATGTTTTGCCATTGCGCTTTTTGCTGAAAATGTGACTGATTTCAAATCGGCGCCCACCACTATCGCCCTCCGTGACGTGGCACTGACCAGACAAACCTTTTAACTTAGTCATTTTTGTGACTAAAAATGCAATCGCTATTTTCCCCCGCCAACCCCCTTATTCCCGCCAGCAACGCCTCCGGGAGGTTGGGCAACAGCCCGGGGGATGGCGGCAAATATGATCAGGATCAATCTTGAGGCGCAATGCGCCCTGCAGGGACAATCAGGACAAATTTCGCACAGCAGGCAAATAGTGCGTCGCCCCCCTCTATGCCCCCGTAAAGAGGGGGGCGGCACGGGGTCGGCCGCAGGGGGCGAGTGACCACTTACCTTCGCTGCGCTTATGCAAAAAAATGCGATATTGAGCCGATTATTGCTTGTCAAGGGGGAATCCCGAATGCACAATACGCCGCCAATAAAGGACCGATGTTCACTGCGACATCGGTTTTTGTATTTTGAAGAGCAGTGCAAACCCACCACAAGAGGCCGGAAACGTTCCGGAAGTGATACCCGAGATTGCCAACAATCTCCCGACGTTAATGAGGAAAAACATGGGGCGTTTCAATGCTTTCCTGCCGGCTAATACCGGTTTGCGCCTCCCCGGCGCCTTTGATCTGCAGGCCTGCGAATCCACCGCAATCCTGTACTCGTTGCAAGCACGTGCTGCGGCACTGATTGAGGAGAAAGCGTAATGGCATCTCAAGGCGCCAAGCTGCTCAAAACCCTGACCCTGACCCAAGTGATCGTCATGGGTTTGGCCTACCTGACCCCCATGGCTGTATTCGATACCTTCGCCATCGTCGGTGACATCACCGAAGGCCGGGTCGCCACTGCTTATCTGCTGGCCCTCGGCGGCATCCTGCTGACCGCCTTCAGCTACGGCCATCTGGTGCGCAAGTTCCCCTCTGCGGGCTCTGCCTATACCTACGCCCAGAAAGTGTTCAACCCCTACATCGGTTTCATGGTCGGCTGGTCCTCCCTGCTCGACTACATGTTCATGCCGATGATCAACATCCTGCTGGCCAAGATCTACCTGACCGCCATGTTCCCGGGTGTCGAACCCTGGGTCTTCATCTTCGGTCTGGTGACCGTGATGACCTTCCTCAACCTGCGCGGCATCAACCTGGTGGCCAACTTCAATGGCCTCATCGTGGTGATCCAGCTGGCCATCATCACCATCTTCATCGGTCTGATGGCATGGGGCATCTATCACGGCGAAGGCGCCGGCACCCTGATGAGCAGCCGTCCGTTCCACTTCGAGTCAGCACAGCTGGTACCGCTCTTCACCGGTGCAACCATCCTCTGCTTCTCGTTCCTGGGCTTTGACGGGCTGAGCTCTCTCTCCGAAGAGACCCCGAACGCCGGCAAGGTGATCCCCAAGGCGATCGTGCTGACGGCCCTTATCGGCGGCATCATCTTCGTGGTGGTCTCCTATTGCCTGCAGCTCTACTTCCCGAGCCTCGCCCGCTTCCAGCATCCGGATGCGGTACTGCCGGAGATCGCCCTCTACGTCGGCGGCACCTTCTTCCAGTCAGTGGTACTGGTCTGCACCACGGTCGCGGTACTGGCCTCCGGCATGGCGGCTCACGCCGGTGTGTCGCGCATCCTCTACGTGATGGGTCGTGACCACATGATCCCGGAGCGGGTATTTGGCTACATCCACCCGAAATACCGCACTCCGGCCATCAACGTGCTGATGGTGGGCGGTCTGGCCCTCTCCGCCGTGTCGTTTGATCTGGATACCGCGCTGGCGCTGGTCAACTTCGGCGCACTGGTGGCGTTCAGCTTCGTCAACCTGTCGGTGATCGGTCAGTTCTGGGTGCGCGAGAAGCGCAACAAGACCCTCAAGGATCACGTCATCTACCTGCTGATGCCGCTGCTCGGCGCCGCCACCATCGGTGCGCTGTGGATCAACCTGGAGCAGAGCTCGCTGGAGCTGGGCCTGATCTGGGCTGGCCTCGGCGCAACCTATCTGTTCCTGCGTCTGGCGGTGTTCCGTATCCCGTTCCGTCAATACGAGGAAGCGGCTGACGCCTGATCCTTTGCGGATAACGGATAGACAGAAGGGGAGCCATGGCTCCCCTTCTTGCTATTTGACGGGCTGAATATGGGGTTCCACTATTGCCACTCTCCCGCACTTGCTTGGTCGGCAAGGAACAGACCGGGCGGATGGCGTCACCAGTCATATTTCTCGCCATCCCCATCATCTATTGGCGAACAAACCACCAACGCAAGTCATAAAACCATCATAAAAGTGTCACCTTGTCATATTTCTGTCATTAACCACTGATTAAATGCGCGGGTCATCAACAACCCAAGACGGAACGACCGTCTCAAGAGGCTTTATGCAACACCATCACTCCTTGTCACAGCCGCCCGCGACCCGCGCCCTGTTCAACTGGATGAGTGTCATCGTACTGGTCTACCTGATCCTGGTTGCCGTGGGCGCCATCTCCCACGGCTTCAAAGATTTCTCCGGCGGCGCCGAGGGCGCAGCCCAGATCTTCGCCTTTGCCAACAACCCCTTTGTAGCCCTGCTGCTGGGTATTCTCGCTACCGCGCTGGTGCAATCCTCCAGCACCGTCACCTCGGTGATCGTTGGTCTGGTGGCTGGCGGCCTGCCCATCAGCATGGCCATCCCCATGGTCATGGGGGCCAACCTCGGCACCACCATCACCAACACCATCGTCTCCATGGGCCATGTGCGGGATCGCGCCGAGTTCCGCCGCGCCTTCGCCGCCGCCACCGTGCACGACTTCTTCAACCTGCTGGCGGTGTTCATCTTCCTGCCGCTGGAACTGATGTTCGGCCTGCTGCAACACAGCGCCGAGTGGCTGGCCAACCTGCTGGTAGGCTCCGCCAACATGTCGATGAAGGGCATGGACTTCATGAAGCCGCTGACCGCACCGGCCCAGCAGCTGATTGACAGCGCTGTCGCCTTCCTGCCGGGCAAGGGTGCCGCCATCGCGACCATCATCATCGGTATCCTGCTGATCCTTGCCTGCGTCACTTATCTCGGCAAAGTGCTGCAACAGGTACTGGTTGGCCGCGCCAAAGAGGTGCTGCACAAGGCGCTGGGCCGTGGCCCGCTGACCGGCATTACCTCCGGTGCGCTGGTGACCATCATGGTGCAGTCCTCCTCCACCACCACCAGCCTGATGATCCCGCTGGCTGGCGGCGGCGTGTTCAGCACCCGTCAGCTCTACCCCTTCACCCTGGGGGCCAATATCGGGACCACCATCACCGCCCTGCTGGCAGCCACCGCCATCAGCGGAGCCGGTGCCCAGCTGGCCCTGACCATCGCACTGGTCCACGTGCTGTTCAACCTCTTTGCCGTGGTCATCATCTATGGCATTCCCTTCCTGCGTGACCTGCCGGTGCGCGCAGCCGAGGGGCTGGCCCGGGTCGGCAGCGAGAACAAGCTGCTGGCTCTGGGTTATGTGACGGGTCTCTTCTTCGCCCTGCCCGCCCTGATGATGGTGGCCGCCAAGTAAGCGCCGCCGCCATGACAAGGGGCGAGTCACCGACTCGCCCCTTTTTGCGTCTGCGTCTCCGAGCTTTGCCTGCCCGCTCACATCCTCCCGCCCTGTGGCTCGCCATCAGGGGCGGTGCGCGATAAGATGGCGCCCTCATTGCACTTTTTACATTTCATGGAACAGGAAAAACCGATGAAATTCATACTGATCGCGCTGCTCATCGCCGGTGTGGCCTACTACTTCTACTCCAGCAGCAACAACAAGAAGCTGGCGGCTGACAACGTGCGGATTGGCGCCGAGTTCCTCGCCAGCAACAAGGACAAACCGCTGGTGACCACCACCGCCTCCGGCCTGCAGTACGAAGTGCTGACCCCGGGCACCGGCACCGTTCACCCCACCGCCACCAGCAAGGTGAAGGTGCACTACGAGGGCAAGCTGCTGGACGGCACCGTCTTTGACAGCTCGGTCGCCCGTGGCGAGCCCATCGAATTTGGCCTCAATCAGGTGATTGCAGGCTGGACCGAAGGGGTGCAGCTGATGGTGGAAGGTGAGAAGACCCGTTTCTACATCCCTGCCAACCTCGCCTACGGCGACCGCGCCGCTGGCAAAATCCCGCCGGGATCCGTCCTGATCTTCGACGTGGAACTGTTGGGTATCCAGTAACCGCGCAGGACGCTCCAGTGGCAATATCCCACTGAGCGCCAGTCCTGATCTTCGACGTGGAGCTGTTGGGTATCCAGTAAGCGCTCCGTCACGCTCCATCAACAACAAGGCCAGCATTATGCTGGCCTTGTTGTTATGGGAGCGTCACTCCCCCTTGGCGATCCCTTCCCGGCGCGGATCCGCAGCGCCAAACCAGCCGCCAGCGTTGCGCTCAACCCCCTGCAGGCCGGAGGTCTGCTCGTTCAGTACCACCTCATGTCCCCTCGCCTTCAATCCCTCGACCACCGACATGGGGGTGCGTCCCGCTTCCAGCTCGGTGGGGCCGTTGCGGCTGCCAAAATTGGGCAGGTTGATGGCCTGTTGCAGGTTCAGGCCCCAATCCTGAGTACCGAGCAGGGTCTTGCCCACGTAGTTGATGATGGCGGAGCCCCCCGGAGAGCCCAGCGTCATGGTCAGCTCGCCGCTTGGCTTGTCAAACACCAGCAGGGGTGACATGGAGGAGCGGGGCCGCTTGCCCGGCTCCACCCGGTTTGCCACTGGCAGACCGGCGGCATCCACCGAGGTGAAGGAAAAATCGGTGAGCTGGTTGTTGAGCAGGTAGCCGTTGACCATCTGACGCGATCCGAAACCATCCTCGATGGAGCTGGTCATGGAGATGGCCATCCCCGCCTTGTCGACGATCGAGACATGGCTGGTCGAGGGGAGTTCCGGAGTCGCATCCTTGCCGCGTGCCAGCGCCAGTGGCGGCGTGCCGGGCTTGGCAATCCCCATGGAGTGCTGACCGACAAGCTTGCCGCGCTCGGCCAGATAGCCCTTGTCCAGCAGCCCCTGCACCGGCACGCTGACAAAATCGCTGTCGGCGACGTACTGGTTGCGATCGGCGAAGGCGAGACGCGCCGCTTCACTGTAGAGATGGATAGCCTCGCTGGAGGCAGCCAGCCCCCCCTCCTTCGTGGTGATCGGCTTGAGGGCCGCCATATCGCGGCTCTCCAGCATGCCGAAGATCTGGCCGAGCGCCAGGGTGCCGGACGAGGGAGTGGGAAAACCGCAGATCTTGCTCTGGCGATAGTCAAAGCAGAGGCCATCCCGCACTTTGGCCTGATAGCTGGCCAGATCGGTGGCCGCCAGTACCCCGGGATTGGTGGGATGCTGGCGTACCTTGGCCACCATGGCATCCGCCAGCGGCCCCTGATAGAAGGCATCCGCCCCCTCTGTGGCCAGAGTGCGCAGCACCTTGGCCAGCGCCGGGTTGGTCAGCTGGGTGCCCGTCGTTTTGGGGCTGCCATCTGCCTGATAGAAGTAGGCACGCGCCTGCGGATCCCGTGCCAGATAGGGATCCTTGGCCAGCAATGTAGCCAGCCGTGGACTTATCACAAACCCTTGTTCTGCCAGCGTGATGGCGGGCTCGAACAGCGCAGCCCAGGGTAGCTTGCCATAACGTTGATGGGCCAGTGCCAGAGCGCGCAGGGTGCCGGGAACGCCGACCGAGCGGCCCCCGACCACCCCGTCATAAAACGCCAGCGGCTTGCCATCTTGCATAAACAGCTGGTCGGTGGCGGCAGCCGGCGCCGTCTCGCGGCCATCCACCGCACTCACCTTGCGGCCATCCCACACCAGCAGCAGCGTTCCGCCACCGATCCCGGAGGATTGCGGCTCCACCAGCGTCAATACCAGCTGCACCGCAATGGCGGCATCGACGGCACTGCCACCGGCCTTGATGATTTGGTAGCCCGCATCCACCGCCAGCGGGTTGGCGGCCGCCACCATGAAATCATGGCCCTGCCAGCCCTGCTTGTCGGTCCAGCCACTGGCCGCCTCCGGCGCAATCAGGGTGTGGGCTGGCGGGGTGTAGTGAAAGCCGTTGTCACTGGCACAACCGGCCAGCAAGGCAAGGGCGATAGCGAGCCCCAGAGGTTTGCGCAACATGACACTCTCCTTGTCTGTTTTATGACCATGAAGAGGGACTATGTCACGATTGGCGCTGACAGCTCAAGTTATTGAACAAGATCAATATCTTACTCATCTATCAATAATGGCTATCCGCAATAGATATAAAAAAACCGCCCGAAGGCGGCTTTTACGATGGGATGGCAGAGGCCAAACAGGCGCAAGTCCGGTTAGATGGACTGCTCTTCGCCACCCAGGGCGGCAAACAGCGCCGGGATAAACTGGGACAGCTCGGCGGTGACCAGCGCGAAGTCCGCATCCAGACGGGCGGCCGGATCTTCGCTGTTAACGTCGTCGTTCTGCTCGCGCAGCTCTTCGCTGAATTTCAGGCGCTTGATGGAGAGATCATCCCCCAGCACGAAGCTGACAGTCTCGCCCCAGTTGAGGGCCAGCTTGGTCACCAGCTTGTCGTTGGCCAGGTGGTTCTTGATTTCATCCGTCATCAGATCCTGCTGCTTGCAGCGGATGATGCCGCCGTGCTCCATGGCACTGCGCAGCTCGGCTTCATCTTCCAGCGTGAAGGAGGCGGGCAGGTTGCCCTCGTTCAACCACTCGGTCATGGTGATCTCGGGCGGGTTCTTGAGAGCCACCGGCACCACCGGCAGGGAGCCGATGGATTTGCGCAGCAGCGCCAGCAGATCGTCTGCCTTCTTGGCAGAACCTGCGTCCACCACCATCAAATTGTCGGCCGGATTGATCCAGGCGAAGGTCTGGCTGGTACGACTGAAGGCACGGGGCAGCAGGGTGTGGAGGATCTCCTCTTTCAGCGCTTCCTTCTCTTTCTTCTTGAGGGCGCGTCCCTGTTCGAACTCGATCGCCTCTACCTTCTCGGCCAGCATCTCCTTGACCACGGTACCTGGCAGCATCTTCTCCTCTTTGCGGGCGCAGATGAGGATATGGCCGGAGGCGCTGTGAGTCAGGGTTGAGCCGAATTTGCCAAGGGGCTTGACCCACCCGAAACGGGAGATGTCCTGACTGCCGCAAGGGGTGAAGGCACAGGCTTCCAGCTGGGTTTCCAGCTGATCCACGGTCAGGTCAAAAGGGCGGGTAAAGCGATAAATCTGCAGGTTTTTAAACCACATGGCGTCCTCGGTCTCTAGATTGTCCGGCGGGCATTGTACTAGAGAGGCGCTTTGTGATCAGCCAATCATTCTCGCTAAATAAAGGGCGATCGACCTCACAGGGTCTCATTTATGTCACCAGTTTGTTCATCAAGTTCTCCTAGACTGCGAAAGTAAATTGTTAATAAGGATGAAGGTATGTTGCGGCCCAGTCGCCCGGAAGACATGGAAGAGATCGTCGAAATCTGGTTGCTGGCCTCCCTGCAGGCCCACGATTTCGTCGATGCCTCCTGCTGGTGGCAGGCCCAGGAGGATCTACGTACCCGCTATCTCGATCGCGCCGCCATCTGGGTGTTCGAGGAGCGCGGCGATCTGCTCGGTTTCATGGCGATGGTGGACAACTATCTCGCCGCCCTGTTCGTGCGCCCCGACCGTCAGGGCCGCGGCGTCGGCCACGCCCTGCTGCAGGAGGCGAAGCGTCAGGGGGCGTCGCTCCACGCCCGGGTCTTTGTCGAGAACGATCAGGCGGTGCGTTTCTATCGCCGCCACGGTTTTGTCATCGAGGCCGAGGAGTCCGATCCCCTTACCGGCCACCCCCAATACCGGATGTGCTGCGAACCTGCCTGAATCGATGCCAGCCCCCTGTTTTACTTGAAAAAAGCACGGGGCATCCTCATCTTGTCTCCATCGGGTGCCACCGGCACCATCCCTGCAACCGGGCTGCTTTCCAATGAAAATCCTCCATACCGCCGACTGGCACCTTGGCCATCAACTTCATGGCCATGACCGCCGTTTTGAACACGATGCCTTTCTCGACTGGCTGAGTGACACCCTCAAAGCGCGCGAGATCGACGCCCTGCTGGTGGCGGGCGATCTGTTTGATACCGCCAATCCCCCCGCCAGCGCCTGGCAACAGCTCTACCGTTTTCTGGCGCGGCTGCGCGCCGAGATGCCCCGCCTCAACATGGTGCTGATCGGCGGCAACCACGACTCCCCCTCCAAGCTCGATGCTCCCCACGAGCTGCTGCGCGCCTTTGATCTGCATCTGGTGGGCAGCATCAGCCGCGACAGTGAGGGCAAGCTCGAGACCGACCGTCTGCTGGTACCGCTGCAAGACCGGGAGGGCAACATTGCCGCCTGGTGCGCCGCCGTGCCGTTCCTGCGCAGCAGCGATCTGCGGGTGGAGCAGTTGGCAGAAGGACAAGACAGGCTGATCGAAGGGGTTCGACAGGTCTACGCCGAAGTGCTGGCCGAAGGGCGCGCTCGCTGCGGGGAGGATCTGCCGCTCATCGCCATGGGCCATGCCTATCTGGCGGCGGGCCAGATCTCCGAGCTGTCGGAACGGCGGGTGCTCGGCGGCAACCAGCACGCCCTGCCTGCCGAACTCTTTGCCGGTGCCGACTACACGGCGCTCGGTCACCTCCATCTGGCCCAGAGCCCGGCCGAGGGGGTGCACTACAGCGGCTCGCCGCTGCCGCTCTCGCTTGCCGAAGCGAACTACAACCATCAGGTGCTGGAAGTGACCTTTGCGGAGGGCAAACTGGCCGGGCTGGAGCGGATCCCGGTGCCCCGCGCGGTGGAGATGATCCGCCTGCCCCAGAGCACCCTCGACGACGCGCTGAACGCCATCGCATCGCTCGAGCTGCCTGCTTGTCCACAAGAGGCACAACCCTTCCTCGAAGTGCGGCTGCTGCTGCCCAAGCCCGAGGCCCGCATCCGCGAACGAATTCTCGCCGCCATCGCAGACAAGCCGGTACGTCTGGCCCGCATCAGCACCCAGTATCAGGGCTCGGGAGAAGGACTGGCCGATGGTCGCGAGCGGCGCAGGCTCGATGAGCTCTCTCCCACCGAGGTGTTTCGCCTCTGCTATCAGCGCCAGTTCGAGGGGGAACCCGAGGCTGGGCTGGTCGCCTCGTTTGAAGAGATCCTGGAGCAGGTGAAGGAGTCAAACCAATGAAAATCTTGTCTCTGTCTGGTGAGAATCTGGCCAGTCTGACCGGCCCCTTCACCATCGACTTTACCAAGGGGGCGCTCGGCGCCGCCGGTCTGTTTGCCATCACCGGCAATACTGGCGCGGGCAAGAGCACATTGCTCGACGCCATTTGTCTGGCCCTCTACGACGAGATGCCGCGCTTTATCGCCAATCGCAAGAACGTGGCCGAAGTGGGCCGCATGGATGATGAGGAGAAACTCAAGGCCAACGACGTGCGCGGCATCCTCAGTCGCGGCCACGCTAGCGGTTTTACCGAGGTGCAGTTTCGTGGCTGCGATGGTCGCATCTGGCTGGCCCGCTGGGCGGTGCGCCGGGCGCGAAACCGCTCGGAGGGGCGTTTTCAGGCGCAAGAGCGCACCCTGACCGATGTGGAGTCCGGGCAAGTTTTCTCCGGCAGCAAGCGGGAGCTGCAGGATCGCATCGACGAGCTGGTGGGTCTCTCCTGGGAGCAGTTCCGCCGCGCGGTGATCCTGCCGCAGGGGGAGTTTGCCGCCTTCCTCAAATCGGACGCCAACGAGCGCTCCGCCCTGCTCGAACGGATGACCGGCACCGAACTCTACTCCGCCATCTCCATCCAGACCTATGAACGGACGCGGGAAGAGCAGCAGAAGCTGGCCACCATCGCCCAGCGCCTCGGCGACGTGGCACTGATGGATGAAGCGACCCGCGAGCATTGGGTAAGCCAGCAGATAAGCCTCTCCACCACCCTCAAGCACGAACAGCAGCAACAGCAGCTGATGCAGGACTTGCGCGACCTCAACAGCCGCATTGCCGCCCAGTTGCAGGGCTGCGCCGAGGGACAGGCGGCGCTCGATGCCGCCCTGCAGGCCCACGGCGCCGCGGCCCCCGAGCGCGAGGAGTTTGCGCGTGCCGAACAGGCCCAGGTGGCCCGCGCCGATCACGACGAGCTGGCCCGCCTCACCCTTGAGGTACAGCAGCAGGAGAAGCTGATCGCCGAGCTGGTACCAGAGCTGGCCAAACTCGAGGAGCAGACCCAGCAGAGCGCGCTGACCGAGCAGCAGCTGCTGGCGGAGAAGATCGCCGCCGAGCGGGAATGGGGCGCCCTGCAACCCGAACTCAAGCGGGCACAAGAGCTGGACACCCGCATTCGGGAAAAGCAGCAGCAGTTGCAGAAGATCCAGCAGGAGGGGACTCAGGAGCGGGAAGTGCAGCTCACCCTCGAGCAGGGGTGGCGCGAACAGAGTCAGCAGGTGGAACAGCTCAAGCGCCAGCACCAGCAGTGGGGGCTCTGGCTCGAAGAACACAAGGAGCTGGCACCGGTGGCCCGCCAGTGGCAGCCCCTGCTCACCGCCATGCAGGATTGGGCCGAGGATGCCGACAAGCTGCAGCAACTGCTCACCCTGCGGGATCACAAGCTGCGCGCCCTGCAGCAGCTGCAACGCCAGCTGGAAAAGGGCCAGCAGGAGCGCGACTACTGGCAACATGAACAAGCTCGGCTGCAACAGCAACAGAACGAGCTGCAGGAGCAGCAGTGGGAGAGCCGCCTCGCCAAAGCGCAGGAGCAGTGGCAGCAACAGACCGAACAGCTGGGCCAGCTGCGCCAGCTGCTGGAGCTGGCCGACTATGGCCGCAACCACGGCGAACAACATGGCCGCTTGCAGCAGGAGATTGCCCAGCTGGAGCAGGCGCTGGGCAAGCTCGTCACCCTTGGCGACGAGCTGGTGCCAGCCCGCGAGCGGCTCGCCCTGCAGCGGGACGAGGCGCGCCACGCGCTGGAACAGTCCCGGGCGGTGGCCACGTTCGAGCAGTATCGCCATATCCTGAGCGATGGCACCCCCTGCCCGCTCTGTGGCGCCGAGGAGCACCCCTACAGCCAGAGCCAACCCCAGGTGGCGGGGATCCTGGGTCAGCTGGCGGAGCGGGTCAGAAGCCTCGAACTCGAATGGGATCGGCTCAATCATCAATACATTCAGTGCGAGAGCGAGCGTCAGGAGCTGGCCCGCCAGCTGGCGGTGCGTCAGCAACATCTGCCGGAGCTGGAAACCCGCGCCGAGCAGCTGACCCAGCGCTGGCAACTGCTGGGTGGCGATACCCTGCTCGGCCATCCGCTGCCGCTGCGCCAAAGCCCCATTGAGTGGAACGAGCTGATGAGCACATTGCTTGGCCGTGGCCAGGCGCTGGAGCAGGGGTTGGCCCAGAGCCAGCAGCAGCTGCGTCAGGCCCAGCTTGGTCAACAACAGCTGCAAGGAGTGCGTCAGCAACTGAGCCAACTGGCTGCCCAGCACCAGCAGTTTGACCAACAGTGGCAGGAGGCCGATCGCCAGCGCATCGCACTGGAAGGGGAAGTGAAGGGGATGGGCGAGCAGGAGGCGACCCTGCGCCAGCGCCTCGAACAGGGTGCCCACCGCCTCGATGAGCAGATGGGTGGCCAACCGTGGCGCCAATGGCTCGGCAGCCAGCAGTGGCACGAGTGGCAACGGGCCTGCGAAGCTTGGTTGCACGGCCAGAGCGAGTGGGAGCGGCTGGCCAGCGAGATCGCCAGCCTCACCCCCGCCCTGAGCGCGCAGGAGGCGCGCCTGCAGACCCAGCGCGAGCTGCTGCACAAACTCGAGCGGGACTACAAGGAGCACGAGCAGCAGCGGCAGGGGCTGCTCACCAGCCGCGCCGCCTGTCTCGGTGGCGAGGAGATCCCGCTGGTCGAGAGCCGCTGGCAACAGCGGCTGCAACAACTCGCCAGCGAACTGGAGCTGATGCAAAGCGGCGCCCGCGCTCTGCGGGAGCGGCAGACCGAACTCAAGACCCGCCTCACTCATGTGGAGCAGGAAAAGCAGACCAGCAGTCGCCGCAAGCGGGAGGTGCTGGGGCGCTGGGCTGCCCACGCCAGTACCCTCGGCATCGCCGAATACGACCTGCGCCGTCTGCTCGCCATCAGCCCCGATGAACTCAAGGCTCGCCGCACTGCCCTGCAAGGGTTGGAAGATGCCCTTGGCGAGGCGCGCACCCGCCTTGCCGAGCGGCAACGGGCGCTGGCACTGGAGGAGAGCAAGCGGGATCGCTATCGGGAGCATCACCCCGAGCTGGCCGCCTTGCCGGATGCAGAGTTAAGCGAGCAGCTGGCGGCGCTCGATGCCCGTTGTCGCGCCCTTGAAGAGCAGCTGTTCGAGTGCAAGAGCAAGCTGGCACAGGCCGAAGCCGCCGCCCTCAAGGCGGGCAGCCTGCAACAGGAGCTGGTCGCCCAGCAGGCGGTAGCCGACCACTGGCAGCAGCTGTGCGATCTCATCGGACAGGCCAACGGCGCCAAGTTCCGCACCTTCGCCCAGAGCCTTACCCTCGAGCGCTTGCTGCTGGAGGCCAACGCCCAGCTCGCCGAGCTGTCGCCGCGCTACCGACTGGAGCGGGTACCCGGCACCGATCTGGCGCTGCAGGTGGTGGATCTCGATATGGGGGACGAGGTGCGTTCGGTGGACTCCCTCTCCGGCGGCGAGAGTTTTCTGGTGTCGCTGGCACTGGCGCTGGCCCTCTCCAGCCTCTCGTCACGGCAGACTCAGGTCGAGTCGCTGTTTATCGACGAGGGGTTTGGCACCCTGGATCCGGACAGTCTGGATCTGGCTCTCGCCAGCCTCGACTCTCTCCAAGCCGCCGGTCGCCAGATCGGGGTCATCTCCCACGTCCAGACGCTGGTGGAGCGGATTGGCGTGCAGATCAGGGTCGAAGCCCTCGGCGGCGGCGAGAGCCGGGTAGTGGTTCCCTGAGAGCCTTCGGCTCACCCCCCACACCGTAAACAACAAGACCCCGCCAATTGGCGGGGTCTTGTTGAGAGGCTATCAGCCGAAGCGGTAGGCGCCCATATAGAGGCTGCCGCCATCCCAGCTCTCGTGCAGCCGGGTCGGCGCCACACCATCGGCCGCCCCCAACGCCACAAAGAGTGGGCGCAGGTGGTCATCGTGGGGATGAGACTCCACCGCTCCGGGGGCCTGCTGGCGATAGTCGAGCAGCGCCAGCCGATCCTCGTCGGCCATCTTCTGCTCCAGCCAGTCGACAAACTGGCTGGCCCACTCAGGCACTGGCGAGCCTTCCGGTGCCAGCGCCCGCAGGTTGTGGGTAATGGCGCCAGAGGCGAGGATGCCAACCCCCTGACTGCGCAGCGCCCCCAATACCTCTCCCAGTTGCCACAACTGGGCCGGAGTGAAGCTCGCGGGAATGGAGATCTGCACCAGCGGGATCTCGCTGTTTGGGTCGATCAGGGAGAGGGGCGACCAGACCCCGTGATCCAGCTCACGCCGCACCGGGGTGGCGGTCAGTCCGGCCAGTGCCAGCTGGTCGCTCACCCCTTGTTGCAGCCACTCGGGGCTGCTGGCAGGCCAGCGCATCCGGTAGAGGGGCTCGGGAAAACCGTAAAAGTCGTACATCAAGGCCGGTTTGGGCTCGACGTTGATCTGCAACTCGCGGCTGAACCAGTGGGCGGAGATGACCACCAGCCCCTTGAGCTCACCCAGACGCAGGGTTCGCAGAAAGCGGGTGGCGGGTTGCTCACGCAGCACCAGATCCGGTGCGCCGTGAGAGATAAACCAGACGGGGGCGAGGGACATAAAGCAGACTCCAACAAAGTATCAGGGGGCGATACCGGAGGGGATATCGCTGTTGGAATCGATTATCCCCCTGCCATTAAAGGTGAACAATCCAGCAAAATAGATAAGAACTATCAACTAATGGTTGATAATTTCACGCCTTCACGACAGGTAATCGGCAATAGATATCAAGGCTGCGACGCTTCCGGCTGCAGTCGGGCTGCACGAAGCGCCATCCGGGTCGCGGCATTGTGATCCTGCCACTCTCGCCACGCCAATCCCTCGGCGGCCGCCCCCCCTTTCACTGGATGGGAGAAGATCGCCAGCAGACCGGCATTGTCAGGCCAGTAGCGAGCTGGCAGCGTCTGAACCAGCAGCAGGGCAGCGCCCAGCAAGAGCAGAGCCCATCCGGTTTCATTGCTGTTTTTCATCCCTGCCTCCTTCACCCGCGCGCCAATGAACTAACATTTTTGCGCAAGCCGGTGACAAGACGGTGACAGCGGACGGGTGGTCATTTTACAACATCTGAACCTCAACCCGGCCAAACAACCACAGATGGCAACATTTGTATCCCTTCAGCCCGAACCTGTGGCCGTATGCTCTAAAATGTGACTCACAGGAAAACGTTATCCCTGAAAAGAAAACGTTATCTGGTCAAAACGTTGTTTCTGGATCATAAAAAGATTCCAAAAACTGGTGTATATTGCTCGGCGGAAATTCCTTAACCATGAAGATTGACATGAAAAAGACCAAAATTGTCTGCACCATCGGTCCGAAGACCGAATCCAAAGAAATGCTGGCCAAAATGCTGGACGCCGGCATGAACGTCATGCGCCTGAACTTCTCCCACGGTGACTACGCCGAGCACGGCAGCCGCATCAGCAACCTGCGCGCTGTAATGGCCGAGACCGGCAAGCACGCAGCTATCCTGCTGGACACCAAGGGTCCGGAAATCCGTACCATGAAGCTGGAAGGCGGCAACGACGTCGCGCTGGTCGCTGGCCAGACTTTCACCTTCACCACCGACCAGACCGTGGTTGGCAACAAAGACAAAGTGGCCGTGACCTATGCAGGTTTCGCCAACGATCTGCGCGTCGGCAACCGCATCCTGGTTGATGACGGCCTGATCGGTCTGGACGTTATCGAAATCACCGAGCGCGAAGTTATCTGTAAAGTGCTGAACAACGGTGACCTGGGCGAGAACAAAGGCGTTAACCTGCCGGGCGTCTCCATCAAGCTGCCGGCCCTGGCCGAGAAAGACAAGCGCGACCTGATCTTCGGTTGCGAGCAAGGCGTTGATTTCGTTGCTGCTTCTTTCATCCGTAAGAAAGAAGACGTTCTGGAAATCCGTGAGCACCTGAAAGCCCACGGTGGCGAGAACATCCAGATCATCTCCAAGATCGAAAACCAGGAAGGTCTGGACAACTTCGACGAGATCCTGGCTGTTTCCGACGGCATCATGGTTGCTCGTGGCGACATGGGTGTAGAGATCCCGGTTGAAGAAGTTATCTTCGCCCAGAAGATGATCATCGCCAAGTGCAACAAAGCCCGCAAAGTGGTTATCACTGCCACCCAGATGCTGGACTCCATGATCAAGAACCCGCGTCCGACCCGCGCCGAAGCTGGTGACGTGGCCAACGCCATCCTAGACGGTACCGACGCAGTGATGCTGTCCGGTGAATCCGCCAAGGGTAAGTACCCACTGGAAGCCGTGACCATCATGGCCACCATCTGCGAGCGTACCGATGCCGTGATGCCGTCCAACCTGTCTGCTGCCAACGACAGCAAGAAGCTGCGCATCACCGAAGCCGTATGTAAAGGCGCCGTAGAGACCTCCGAGAAGCTGGACGCCCCGCTGATCGTGGTTGCTACCGAAGGCGGCAAATCTGCCAAGGCCATTCGCAAGTACTTCCCGAAAGCCTGGATCCTGGCTATCACCACCAACAAGAAAACTGCTGCCCAGCTGGTTCTGACCAAGGGTGTGGTTGCCCACGTGGTTGACAGCATCGCCTCTACCGACGATTTCTATCGCATCGGTAAAGAAGCCGCGCTGGAAATCGGCATGGGTCTGAAAGGTGACGTGGTTGTGATGGTCTCCGGTGCTCTGGTACCGAGCGGCAC
>NZ_JBFODP010000028.1:0-3004 GCF_040908375.1 Aeromonas sp. R2-3
CTGCTTATCAGAACTTCAGCTCGTAGCTCAGTTGCACACTGCCATCCACGCCCTGATTGCCATATTCAGCCTGGCTAGCCTTCACATTCAGCCCTACGGTGCCAGCCTGCTCCAGCTCATAGCCAACACCCACTGCCGCGTAAGGACGCATATCATTGCGCTCAAGCTCGGCACTCACCGCAAACTCCTGCATCCCTTCACCCAAGCTGAATATGTCGCTTCTGCCCTTGAGCGTCACCGGGTTCACATCCAGGTCCATCTCGACCCCTGTATCCAGTTTCAGGGTCACTCCCTTCGCCAGTGCGGTCTCGCCTTTCACACCCACCTTGCCCACTGTGCTCTTGTCTTTCACCTTGTCGTGCTCGACATCAAACACCAGTCGCTCACCACCTTCACGGTAACCGTCTCGGCTGGTGATAAAGTGGGTCACTTCGGCATGAGGCGTCACCTTCCAGTCTGCCACCTCTACGCCATAGCCCAGGTAACCCCGCACAGCCACGCTCTTCACATCAGCCTTGCCTTTACCGTGTTGCACATTGGCAAGACCATCACCACGCACAAACTCACCACGCTGTTCGCCGTAGCCCAGCGACACGCCGGCTTGCACTCCGGTCTCGTCTGCCCCTTGCGAGAAGTGCAGGTAGCTACCTACGCCCACACCGCTGTCGAGCTCCGCACCACCGCGCTCAGTCAGCAACTGGTTATCCAGTGATGAGCCAAACATCGAGGCGGTCACCCCGGCGGTGAGTTGGTCGGTGAGGCCGTAGCCATACGCCAGCGACAGTTGCGGTGCAACCTGATAATCCAGCTCTGTCGGGGCGTCAGTCACCTTGCTCAGTTCGCCCGCCACACGCAGGCACTGCTGACCTTCGGCACCGCTGACACAGGCGTTGTCCAGCTGACGGCCCAGTGAGCGCTGCTGGGCGCGGAAGGCCTGTTCGGTCTGGGCGGCCAGAATCGGCATCGAGTCAAACAGATAGCCCAAATCCTGCATTACACCACCGCTACCCTCGCGACCCGGATCAGGCTGAGGCTCGGGCTGATTGGCCACTTCTCCGCCCGGCTCGACTGGCGGAACAAGGGGGACAACCGGAGCAGTGGGGGGATCGACCGGCTCAGTCGGTGTATCGATTGGATCAGTAGGTGGGTCAACCGGATCGATCGGCGGCGTCACCGGCTTAAAGGCGCGCCAGACAAAAACTCTTAGCGGCTTATTAGCCCCCGTACTACTCTCCCCCAGCACCGTCGTTCCATCCCCAGAAATAGTCCTTGCACTGGAAAAGTTCCCACCAAGTGTCCCCAAGCTGGTGATACCTGAGTCACCTTCACGATGAATAAAAGCCCACTTTCGATTACTGTAGTCCCCGGCCAGCACTACATCGTGGTCTGCAGTCCCAACCACTACTTTGCCATCATCAGAGACTCCCACTGCCGAAGAACTACCTTGGTTGCCAGCTCTGAATGTGCCGAGACCTGTCAGGCGTACATCGCCTTCGCTATGACGAAACGCATGCATAGTACCAGAATCGGTCCCAGCCTCACCCACCACTACCCGACCATTTGCTGAGACTGAGGTTGCTTTCGACGACCCAAGGTTATCTGTGCGAAGAGAGCCCAAGCGAGTCAATCTCGGATCACCTTCATTGTGGCGAAATGCACTTATCTGTGACATATCTAACCCATAACTTGCCTGGCCAACCACCACTCGTCCATCGGCTGAAACGGCAACCGCCGTCGAGGTGCCCGCATTACCAGCCATAAACGTGCCAAGATCCGTCATCCGCGGATCACCTTTTCTGTGACGAAACGCGCGGGTTTTCTGATAACCGGAATCAGTGTCTGCGAAACCGACGATTACTTGGCCATCACGTGATATCGCCTCTGCAGTAGACTCTCCCTTTTTATCTATTCGCAGCGAACCCAAATCTGTTAACTTGCCGTTACCGTCATCGTAGCGAAATGCGCGAGCACTCCCATCATCAGTGGCAGAAATTCCAGTAATCACACTACCATCAGCAGACACTGCATCAGCACGGGAGAAACCAGTGTTATCTTTTTTAAGTGTGCCCAAATCGGTGATCTTGTCCTCGCCTTGTACATGGCGAAAAGCACGCCACGCATAATCTCCGCCTTTCTCTGCACGACCAACAATCGTGCGGCCATCAGCAGAAACTGCATGCGCATAAGAACGCCCGCTGTTATTGGCATTGAGCGTCCCTAAATCCTGTATGGTCCCCGTCACCACGTCATATCGAAATGCGTGATGGTACTGCCAGCCCATGCCATATTCAGAATAACCTGCGACAACATTGCCATCGGCAGATATGAGAATATTCGTATAATCAAGACCATATTCCGAAACCGCTGCATTATTTCCACTAGGTAGCAAGGAACCAATATCACTCATCTCACCATTGGCAACCTCGATAGCCCGCGCCTGCTGGCTGGCCAGCGAAACACCGATGGCCAGTGCCAAGGTGCTTAATGTCATCACGGCATTTGCTTTGTTCATAACTAACCTCTTGCAACCGGTATGCGCTATGCACACCCGTTATCACTAAAACCAGACCACCAATTGGTGGACCGACAACAAAATAGCGCCGCTGCGCATCACGATAACTTCGCTAAGCGGTCTGCATGTGTTGCATTGATATGGCGTGAACTGCCATGACTACCGAGATTGCCTGACCAAGTAATGGCTGGATGTTGTTCCCAAACGCTCTCGGGTCTCTCATCCATGAAAGGGGGTATCAAATACATCTGAGGCTATTTTTTCATCACTACCACCAGTCGTATGTAGGGCAATTCCTATGAGTGAGTAGTCATATTCCCTTTGCTATATCCCAACAAAAAAGCCGGCCTCTCTCGAGGCCGGCTTTGATATTTACTCTCCGGTTTTACTTCTTGCACTGCTTATCAGAACTTCAGCTCGTAGCTCAGTTGCACACTGCCATCCACGCCCTGATTGCCATATTCAGCCTGGCTAGCCTTCACATTCAGCCCT
>NZ_JBFODP010000029.1:0-45940 GCF_040908375.1 Aeromonas sp. R2-3
ACCATGAAGATTGACATGAAAAAGACCAAAATTGTCTGCACCATCGGTCCGAAGACCGAATCCAAAGAAATGCTGGCCAAAATGCTGGACGCCGGCATGAACGTCATGCGCCTGAACTTCTCCCACGGTGACTACGCCGAGCACGGCAGCCGCATCAGCAACCTGCGCGCTGTAATGGCCGAGACCGGCAAGCACGCAGCTATCCTGCTGGACACCAAGGGTCCGGAAATCCGTACCATGAAGCTGGAAGGCGGCAACGACGTCGCGCTGGTCGCTGGCCAGACTTTCACCTTCACCACCGACCAGACCGTGGTTGGCAACAAAGACAAAGTGGCCGTGACCTATGCAGGTTTCGCCAACGATCTGCGCGTCGGCAACCGCATCCTGGTTGATGACGGCCTGATCGGTCTGGACGTTATCGAAATCACCGAGCGCGAAGTTATCTGTAAAGTGCTGAACAACGGTGACCTGGGCGAGAACAAAGGCGTTAACCTGCCGGGCGTCTCCATCAAGCTGCCGGCCCTGGCCGAGAAAGACAAGCGCGACCTGATCTTCGGTTGCGAGCAAGGCGTTGATTTCGTTGCTGCTTCTTTCATCCGTAAGAAAGAAGACGTTCTGGAAATCCGTGAGCACCTGAAAGCCCACGGTGGCGAGAACATCCAGATCATCTCCAAGATCGAAAACCAGGAAGGTCTGGACAACTTCGACGAGATCCTGGCTGTTTCCGACGGCATCATGGTTGCTCGTGGCGACATGGGTGTAGAGATCCCGGTTGAAGAAGTTATCTTCGCCCAGAAGATGATCATCGCCAAGTGCAACAAAGCCCGCAAAGTGGTTATCACTGCCACCCAGATGCTGGACTCCATGATCAAGAACCCGCGTCCGACCCGCGCCGAAGCTGGTGACGTGGCCAACGCCATCCTAGACGGTACCGACGCAGTGATGCTGTCCGGTGAATCCGCCAAGGGTAAGTACCCACTGGAAGCCGTGACCATCATGGCCACCATCTGCGAGCGTACCGATGCCGTGATGCCGTCCAACCTGTCTGCTGCCAACGACAGCAAGAAGCTGCGCATCACCGAAGCCGTATGTAAAGGCGCCGTAGAGACCTCCGAGAAGCTGGACGCCCCGCTGATCGTGGTTGCTACCGAAGGCGGCAAATCTGCCAAGGCCATTCGCAAGTACTTCCCGAAAGCCTGGATCCTGGCTATCACCACCAACAAGAAAACTGCTGCCCAGCTGGTTCTGACCAAGGGTGTGGTTGCCCACGTGGTTGACAGCATCGCCTCTACCGACGATTTCTATCGCATCGGTAAAGAAGCCGCGCTGGAAATCGGCATGGGTCTGAAAGGTGACGTGGTTGTGATGGTCTCCGGTGCTCTGGTACCGAGCGGCACCACCAACACCGCTTCTGTTCACGTTCTTTAATCAGAGCTGAACGAGTTGAAAACGGCGCCTGCGGGCGCCGTTTTTTTTGTCCCTCCCCCCTGCTTACCTGACAAGCCCGGTGTTAGAATCCACGCGAATTTAATCTATGCGGGAAATCTCCCGAATATCGCGTAATAACCCGGAAGTTATATGCCCTCAATACGTTTTAAAAGAGTCTCGGCCACCCTGTTGCCGCTGCTCTGTCTCCTTGCCAGCCTCTGCGTTCCGCAAGCCATGGCGCAAGATGTCCCCTCTCGCAACGCAGTTCAGCGAGCGCTGGATGGTCTGGGTAAATCAGAGACCCTGACCGTCAGTCAGCAAGCGGATCAGAAGTTGCTGACCGAAACCCTCGGACTGCTCGACAGCATCGACAAGGAAGAGGCGAAGGCCAAGACCCAGGCCCAGCGGATCCGCAACCTGCCCACCGAACTCAGAGAGATCAGTGCCAAGCTCGATGCACTGACCAAGGGCAAGAGTGCCGAGCAGATCAAGAGCGAATACGCCAGCATGAGTCTGGCAGAGCTCGACAGTCGTCAGCCGGAAGTGCTGGCCAACATGCAGGCGGCTCAGGAGGCCCTCGGCGCCATCGGCAGCCAGCTCACCAGCTTGCAGACCCTGCCGGAGCGGGCCCAGGCCAGCATGAGCCGCGCCTACCAGCGCAGTCAGGAGATCCGTACCCGCCTCAACGCAGGTGAAAGCGTCTCCAGCGCCGAGAAGATGAAGCTCGGTGCCGAGCTGGCCCTGCTCGACCTGCAACTGGCCCACTTGCAAAAGGAGCTGGATAACCGTACCAGCATGCAGGATCTGGCGATCAAGCAGCGCGACTACCAGAGTGCCCGTCTCGCCAGCGAAGAGCAGAAACTGCAGCTGTTGCAGGATCAGAGCAGCGCCAAGCGCCTCGGCGACACCGAAAAAACCGCCGAGCAGACCGGTGAACTGGTGGCGACCGAAGACAGCCCGCTGGTGCAAAAAGAGCAGGAGCTCAACCACCAGCTCAGCCAGCAGCTGATCGGTGCCACCACCAGCCTCAACTCGCTGGTACAGAAAAACCTGCAAGCCAAGAGCTGGCTGGAGCGCGGCATCCAGACCGAGCGCAACCTCAATGAACAGGTGCAGATGCTCAAGGGCAATCTGCTGCTGTCACGCATCCTCTATCAGCTCTACCAGCAGCTGGAAGCGGCGCCCACCATCGCCGTCAAAAACCTGGAAGAGCAGATCGCCGATCTGCATCTGGCCCAGTTTGAACTGAGCCAACAGCGTGACCAGCTGTTCCAGAAGAACCTCTATCTGGACAATCTGATCGCCGGCAGCAAGGATCCGGTCAGCGAGGAGGACAAGCAGAGCCTTGCCAAGCTGCTCGATACCCGCATCAATCTGCTCGATCAGCTCAACCGCCAACTCGACAGCCAGCTCACCAACGCCATCAGCCTGCAGCTGACCCAGCAGCAGCTGGCGCGGGTCTATGCCTCTATCGAATTTACCCTGCAGCAACACATCTTCTGGGTAAGCAGCAACAAGCCCATCGACAGCAAGTGGTTTATCAGCTGGCCCGCCCAAGCATACAAACAGGCATCCGACTGGGTATTGAAACCGGACTGGAAACGCTGGCGCGAAGAGCTGCTGGGGATCTCCCTGCTCGCCTTCCCGCTGCTGCTGATCGGCGGCCTGCTGGTCTGGAAACGTCCGGCGCTGGTTGAGCGCGAGAAGAAGATCACCAAGGACCTTGGCCGTTTCCGTCAAGACAGCCAGTGGCACACCCCGCGCGCCCTGCTCTATACCGTGCTGCAACGCCTGCCGGGCAGCATGTTCATTCTGGCTGGCGGTCTGCTGCTCACCTACTGCGGTCTGCTCAGTCCCAAGCTGATGTTCCAGATCACCCTGAACCTCGCCCTCGGTTATCTGGTGTTCAGCGTCTATCTGGCGGTGATGCGCCCGGGCGGCATCGCCGAAACCCACTTCCGGATCCCGAAAGCGGAGCTGCAGGCCAAGCGCAACAGCATGCGCTACATCTGGTTGCCACTGCTGCCGCTCATCATGCTTGCAACCAAGGCGGTGGTTGAACCCTCCACCCTGGGCAACGACGTGATCGGTCAGGCCATGACCCTGACCCTGCTGGGGCTGGCCGCCTATCTGGTGTTCCCCATCTCCCGCGCCCGCATCAAGGGCGAGGCGAGCATGCAGAAGTCGCTGATCGCCATCGCCCTGGCGCTGGCACCGGTGGCGCTGATCGTGCTGGCCGTGCTCGGTTACTACTACACCGCGCTGAAGCTGACCGGTCGCCTGATCGAATCCTTCTACCTCATCATCATCTGGAGCCTGGTCTACCGCACCGCCCTGCGTGGTCTGGAGCTGGCTGCCCGTCGTCTGGCCTACCGCCGTGCGGTGGCCAAGCGTGAGCACAAATCTTCGGAAGATGCGGAAGGTGGCGAGTCCATCGAAGAGCAGCCCATGGATCTGGAGGATGTCAGCCAGCAGTCCCTGCGTCTGACCCGTACCGTGCTGATGCTGATCTTCGGCGTCGCCTTCTACTGGCTCTGGTCCGATCTGGTGGCGGTCTTCTCCTACCTCGACAGCATGGTGCTGTGGCACCGCAGCGAAGGCACCGGCGCCAACGCCGTGCTGTTCCCCATCAGCCTGAGTGACGTGCTGATCGGCTTCCTGCTGCTCGGCGGAGCCTGGTCACTGGCGCGCAACCTGCCGGGCTTGCTGGAGGTGCTGGTGCTCTCCAAGCTCAACCTGGCTCAGGGGACCGCCTACGCCATCACCACCATGCTCAACTACGTGCTGATCGGCTTTGGCTCCCTCACCGCTCTCTCCATGATGGGCGTGCAGTGGGACAAGCTGCAGTGGGTTGCGGGTGGTCTGTCAGTCGGTATCGGTTTCGGCATGAAGGAAATTCTTTCCAACTTCGTCTCCGGCATCATCATCCTGTTCGAGCGTCCGGTGCGGATCGGTGACACCGTCACCATCGGCTCCTTCTCCGGTACCGTCTCGCGGATCCGCATTCGCGCCACCACCCTGACCGACTTCGACCGCAAAGAGGTGATCATCCCCAACCAGCAGCTGATGACAGAACGGCTCATCAACTGGTCGCTGAGTGACACCGTCACCCGGGTGATCGTACGGGTGGGCGTGGCGTATGGCTCGGATCTGGAGCTGACCCGCACCCTGCTGAAACAGGCGGCGGACGAAAACAGTCGGGTACTGAAAGACCCGGCCCCCATCGTCTACTTCCTCACCTTTGGCGCCAGCACGCTGGATCACGAGCTGCGCTTCTTCGTGAGCGAACTGGGTGATCGCAACCCGGCGGTGGACGAGTTGAACCGCAAGATCGACCAGCTGTTCCGCGAGAATGGCATCGAGATCGCCTTCAACCAGATGGATGTCTACATCAAGAACATGCAGGGCGAAGAGCAGAAGGTGGAGTCCAACTCCGCCGCTCTGCCGCCGCCCGCAGAAGATGGCAAGCAGCCAGCCTGATAGCGAACTGCATGAATCTGATGGCAACAGCCGCTCACCCTGGTGAGCGGCTTTTTTATGCCCAGTTTATGGCGATAGAGACAGTGATCCATTGCCAGCATCAGTGAAAGCCACGCAACAGTGCGGCCATCGCACTTGATAAAATATAAAGAGAAATAAAAGCATAAAAACAATAACTTAAGTCACAAAGCAACTGACTGCGTGGATCAAACCTATGCTCTTCTCCCCTCACCGCTTACCCCATGCTCCGCTCGCTCCGGCTCCCGGACTTTTATAACTTTTTTTAATTTTATTTGAGTGTTCTCTTCATCCTGACCATTGCAAAGTAGCGCCATTCCCGCGCCGGGCCCTGTGACCACCGTCCGGCTGACACCGACTTGCTCATTTGATAATTGAAAGGATCCGAGAGATGAAATACTCCTTGATGGTAATGGGGTTGGCCGCCTGTCTGGCATTGAGCGGCTGCCAGAATATGGACACCAAGAAAGTCCTGATAGGTGCAGCTGCGCTGGGTGCCATCGGCGCCGCTGGCTATTACGCCGGGAAAAAGCACAGCGATAACAAACACGAGCATGATGGCCAACATGACGATAGCGATGACCAGCATATGGCCACCAGCAAGATGCCCCGCTACTGCTCGGGGGAAGCGGCCAGCAAATTTCATGTCTCCCCGCGCGATATCACCACCGAGTCGGCAGAAGAGAGTGGCCACAGATACAAGGTCTATGGCCAGTACGAGACCGACGATGATGCGGTCGACTTTACCTGCACCTTCGATCACGACGGTCGCTTCCTCTCGGTCGTTCGCAGCTGATTGGCCAGCGGTTACAGCCAATTCACCACCGACTCTCCATACAGGACACTCACGATGAAACAGCAACGCAGCATGATCGCCAGCCTCATTGCGCTGGCCCTGCTTGGCCTCGCGCCATGCGTCGGTGCCGCCAGCGGCCACTCCGGGGTGGATCTGGCCAGCATGGATAACAGCGTGCGCGCGGCGGACGATCTGTTTCGCCACGTCAACGGCAACTGGCTGGCCCAGACCCAAATACCGGATGACCTGCCGGGGCAGACCATCGGCAATCTGCTGGCGGACAAGTCGCTGGAGGATCGCAAGGTGTTGCTGGAGGAGCTGCTCAAGCGCCCGCAACAAGCCGGAACCCCTCGCCAGCAGATCGCCGATCTCTACGCCAGCTATCTGGATCAGGCCGGACGGGATGCCAAAGGGCTGACCCCCATTCAGCCACTGCGCGACGAGATCATGGCCATCCATGATAGCGCCTCGCTAGCCACCTACTTTGCCCGTGTTAACAAGCTGGGGGGCGGCGCTCCCTTTGGTATCGGGTTCATGGCCGACAAGAAGCAGCCTGACAGCTACGGGATCTACCTGCAGCAATCCGGCCTCGGTCTGCCGGATCGGGACTACTACCTGAAAGCAGATGCCGCCAGCAAGGCACTGCGGGCCAGCTACGAGCAGTTCATTACCGCCCTGCTCAACCATGCCGGCGTCGAGGGGGCGAGCGAACAGGCCGCTGGAGACCCGCCTCGCCAGCCTGCAGTGGGACAGAGTCAAGCTGCGGGATGACAACCTCACCTACAACAAACTACCCCTCGCCCGCCTCAGTCAGTTGCTGCCCACGCTGGATTGGCAACGCTACCTGGCAGAGGCCGGTATCGCCGGGGAAAGGGAGATCATCGTTAGTGAGCCGGACTATCTGGAGAAGCTGACCGCCGTGATGCAGGAGACCAGCATCGCGCAGTGGCAATCCTACTGCCTGTTCCATCTGCTACGCACTTATGCGCCCTATCTCGACAGCCAGAGCAATGCCCTGCACTTCGCTTTCTACGGTACGACCCTGAGCGGCATCCCACGGCAGAGGGAGCCCTGGAAGCAGGCCATGGAGGTGCTGGACGACTATCTGGGTCAGGCGGTGGGCAAACTCTACGTGGAGCGCTACTTCCCGGCCGAAGCCAAGGCACAGATGGCGACCATGGTGCGCAATCTGATCGCCGCCTATCGCCAGGAGATCGGTGGGCTCGACTGGATGTCTGCCCCGACCAAACAGCAGGCGCTGGCAAAACTGGCCAAGGTACGGGTCAAGATCGGCTATCCCGACCAGTGGCAGGATTACAGCGCAATCGAGATCCGTCCCGATGATCTGGTCGGCAATGCCCAGCGCGCGGCCACGGTGCGTTACAACGAGCACCTTGCCCGCCTCCATCAACCGGTGGATCGGGAGGAGTGGTTCGACAATCCGCAGACGGTGAATGCCTACTACAACCCGAACAACAACGAGATTGTCTTCCCGGCAGCCATACTGCAACCGCCCTACTTCGATCTGAAGGCGGATGATGCGGTCAACTATGGCGCCATCGGCGCGGTCATCGGTCACGAGCTGAGCCATGGTTTCGATGATCAGGGGGCCAAATTCGATGGCAACGGTGCCTTGCACAACTGGTGGGCGGCGACCGATCTCAAGGAGTTCACCGCCAGAGCGCAAAAACTGGCGAAACAGTACGACCGTTTCGAGCCCATCAAGGGGGAGCATGTCAATGGCCAGCTGACCCTTGGCGAGAACATCGGCGATCTCGGCGGCTTGACCATCGCCCACAAGGCTTACTGGCTCGCCCTGGGCAACCGCCTGCCAGCGGTGCTCGATGGCTTCACTGCCGAGCAGCGTTTCTTTATCGGCTGGGCGCAGGTGTGGAAAGGAAAGTACCGGCCCGAGCTCGCTGCCGTTCTGCTCAAGACAGATCCCCACTCGCCGCTGGAGTACCGGGTCAACGGCGTCGTCGTCAACATACCGGCCTTCTACAGTGCCTTTGCTATCAAGCCGGGAGACAAGCTCTATCTGCCACCTTCCGAGCGTGTGAAGATTTGGTGACCACCAGCAGGGGCCCTGGCCCGAAAAGCTCCAGCAGATGGACCACCTCCACCTGAGCTGAAGATGACCGACACAGGGAGTGTCTGTTTTACCCTGCCTGGTTTTTCCCGACCCACATGTGCCTGACCATGTGGGTTTTTTTGACCCTTTTGCCCCGCCGCTTCTCCTCAGCCTGCCCAGCTTTCACCCGATACGGCCACGGCAAACAACTCCGCCATTTTCTCGCCTTTGCCATTGGCTGAAAAACCGGCGGCGTAACCGCCATAAATCGGTTTACCACCACACTGGTCTGACCTATGGTAAAGCATATAAAAGATGCATCGTGGAGCTGCTTTTCCTATGAATGACCGAGAACTGCAACAGATCCTGTTTCGCTCCTTCGATGTGATCCCGCTGCCTATTCTGGTGTCCGAATCCATTGCCCGTCACGATGGCTGCTCACCCGACATGATCCCGCAGCGGCGCCACCGCTTCCTGAATAAAGCCTTTATTGAGCAACTGGGCTACAACCTTGACGATCTGCCGGACATGGCCTCCTGGTTTCAGGTCGCCTACCCGGATGAAGGGTATCGCCGCACCATCATCGACGCCTGGCACTCCCAGGTGGAACAGAGCTTGTCGCAAGGGCTGGAGGTCGCCGAGATGCCTGCGCTGATCCGCTGCAAGAGCGGTCAGTCACGCTGGTTTATCGTCACTGCCCAGCTGGGTGCCGATGCCATCCCGGATGGCCATATCGTCACCTTTCGCGATATCCACGACCTGCAGTGCATGGTGGAAGAGGTGAGCCGCCTCTCCTGCACCGATCCGCTCACCGAACTGACCAACCGGCGCGGCGCCCAGCAACAGCTGCAGGCCCTTTGGTTGCAGGGTGAGCCCCTCTCGGTGGTACTGGGAGATATCGACCATTTCAAGCAGGTCAATGACCGCTACGGCCACCCTGCGGGTGATGCCGCGCTCTGCGCCGTCGCCCACGCCATGGCGAGCCAGCTGTTGCCGGGGGAGAGTCTGGCCCGTTGGGGCGGAGAAGAGTTCCTGCTGATCCTGCCTGGTTGCGATATTGAACAGGCGGCACGGCGCGCCGAACAGCTGCGCCAGCATGTCAGTATCACCCGCTTGCCATGGCAGGGGACGCAGCTATCTCTCACCATCAGTCTGGGGTGTGCCAGCATGAAGGGGCAGGAGAGCATCGACTATCTGCTGATGATGGCAGACCGGGCCCTTTATCAGGCCAAGGATCAGGGCCGTAACCGGGTTGTCATCTCGACGGAATAGAGTGGTAACCAGAACGGAAAGCCCACTCGCGGCCATAAAAAAACCGAAGCACAAGGCTTCGGTTTTTTACTGCGCAACTGGCGTGAGCCAGCCGGGCATTACTTCTTGATACGGATAACCGGGGTCTCGCCCACAGTCACGGCACCAGTCATTTTGATCAGCTCTTTGATCTCGTCCATGTTGGAGATGACAACCGGAGTCAGGGTAGACTTGGCTTTCGCTTCCAGAACGGCCAGATCGAACTCGATGATGGTGTCGCCGCGCTTGACCTGTTGACCTTCCTGAGCGATACGCTTGAAGCCTTCGCCTTTCAGTTCAACGGTGTCGATACCGAAGTGAACGAACAGCTCGATACCGGAGTCGGATTCCAGAGAGAACGCGTGGTTGGTCTCGAAAATCTTGCCGATGGTGCCATCGCACGGAGCAACCATCTTGTTGCCAGCCGGTTTGATGGCGATACCGTCACCAACGATCTTCTCGGCGAAGACAACGTCAGGCACATCTTCGATCGGCACGATTTCGCCAGACAGCGGAGCAAAGATTTCGATGCCGCCGGTGTCAGAGCTATCGTCGGAAACCAGTTTCTTCAGTTTATCAAACAGACCCATATAAAGCTCCTAGAGATGATTTGTCGCTGTTTGCAGCCGATCTTAGCAGACTGCTTTCTGCTTAATAAAGTTATCTACGCATGCTTCGATTTCGGCGGCGGTGGCAAAGCTCAGTGCTTGATCAGCCATTGCCTTCACATCTTCGAAGTTGGTGTTGCGGATAAGCTTCTTGATACGCGGTACAGAGATGGCGCTCATGGAGAACTCATCCAGACCCATACCCAGCAGCAGCAGGGTAGCGCGCTCGTCACCAGCCAGTTCACCACACATACCGGTCCACTTGCCTTCGGCGTGGGACGCATCGATAACCATCTTGATCAGGGTCAGGACGGAGGGTGACAGCGGGTTGTACATGGCGGAGATCATCTCGTTACCACGATCGACAGCCAGAGTGTACTGGGTCAGGTCGTTGGTACCGATACTGAAGAAATCCACTTCCTTGGCCAGATGATGAGCCATCACGGCAGCGGCCGGGGTCTCGATCATGATACCCACTTCGATGGATTCATCAAAGGCTTTGCCTTCGGCACGCAGTTCGGCTTTCAGCGTCTCTACGGTAGCTTTCAGGCTACGGAACTCTTCGACAGAGATGATCATCGGGAACATGATGCGCAGTTTGCCGAAGGCAGACGCACGCAGAATGGCCCGCAGCTGAGCATGCATGATGTCTTCGCGGTCGAAGAAAATACGCACGGCACGCCAGCCCAGGAAGGGGTTCATCTCTTTCGGGAAATTCATGTACGGCAGCTCTTTGTCGCCGCCAATGTCCATGGTACGCACGATGATCGGCTGATCCGGCATCGCTTCGGCCACTTCTTTGTAGGCTTTGAACTGCTCTTCTTCGGTCGGCAGCGCGTCACGATCCATGAACAGGAACTCGGTACGGTACAGACCCACGCCTTCGGCGCCATTGCGGATGGCACCTTCGGTATCCTTGACGGTACCGATGTTGGCGCACACTTCGACCTGGTGACCATCCAGAGTGATGGCGGGCAGATCTTTCAGCTTGGCCAGCTCATCTTTCTCGGCCTGGAACTGAGCCTGGAACTTCTTGGCTTCGGTCAGTTGTTCAGCGGTCGGATTGATGATGATCTGGTTGTTGATCGCATCCAGCACCAGCATATCACCGTTCTTGACGCGCTCGGTGATGTCGTTGGTGCCTACCACGGCCGGCAGCTCCAGGGAGCGGGCCATGATGGAGGTGTGAGAGGTACGGCCACCGATGTCGGTGACGAAACCCAGCACATATTTCAGGTTGATTTGAGCGGTTTCAGACGGGGTCAGGTCTTTGGCGACCAGGATCACCTCTTCGTCGATGGTGCTCAAGTTGACAACGGCGATGCCCAGTACGTTCTTGACCAGACGGGTACCGATGTCACGGAAGTCGGTAGCGCGTTCGCGCAGATAAGGGTCATCCAGCTCGGCCATCATCTTGGCGTACTGTTCGATCACCTCATAGATGGCTTTGTCAGCGGAAGCCTTGTTCTCTTTGATGAAGGATTTGATATCCCCTTCCAGCTCCTCATCTTCGAGCAGCATGATGTGGCCTTCGAAGATGGCCTCTTTTTCCTCACCGAAGGTGCGACCGGCCATCTCTTTGATGGCTTCCAGCTGGGTAGCTGACTTGGTACGAGCTTCGAGGAAACGGTTGATCTCGGCATCAATCTGGTCAGCAGAGATTTTGCCCTGATTGATAACGATTTCATCTTCTTTCAGAAGAAGCGCCTTACCGAATGCGATACCGGGGGACGCAAGAATGCCAGATATCATAATCCTTCCTATTAAAACGACTGTGGGGGAGGAATCTAAAGCTGGATTACTCCAGCTCGTCCATCAGGGCAACCAGCTTCTCAACAGCTTGCTGAGCATCCGGGCCGTCAGCCTGGATAGTTACGTTGGTACCCTTGGTCAGGCCCAGGGTCTGCAGCTTGAACAGGCTCTTGGCGCTGGCGGACTTGCCACCGGAGACCACAGTGATCTCGCTTTGGAATTCTTTGGCTTCTTTCACGAACTGAGCTGCCGGACGGGTGTGCAGGCCGTTTTCAGCAGTAATAACAACAGACTTCTCGTACATGGTTTCACCCCATATTATTGATATTTTTTGGTGGATTGGTCGTTTTTGAAGCAACCTGACCCACCGTGTCAGTATGGATATGTTGTAAAGTAACGAAAGCAGACCCGCAATGGTTTAATCCAGGTCAAGTTTCTGTGCAGTAATCGGCGCGCTGGTTGGCAATTTTCAGTTATTGGGCTACAAGCCGCATCAGGACTGGCCTGAAATTATTTTATAACGAAAAATAACACTTTGTTACTTTGTGATACCCAGCCAGCAAACACCGCGTGACGCCGCACAGGATATGAGATTTAGAGCGGAATGTCTGCTTTTTTTCTCACTCCGGAACTTGTTATTTTACCCCAAAAAATAAGGATCAAGTGACACTAACAGGGGTTGAGTCTAGCCCATAAAGAAGCGGCGCTCCTGGGAGCGCCGCTGTTTTGAAAGATTCCGATCAGTTACTGCTGCAGTTCCTGCTCGCTGAACACCCCGGCAAACAGGGCGCTGGAGAGGTAACGCTCAGCTGCACTCGGCAGGATGACCACGATGGTTTTGCCCGCAAATTCCGGCAGCTCGGCCAGACGGCTGGCAGCCACCACCGCAGCACCGGAGCTGATACCGGCCAGGATCCCCTCCTCCTCCATCAGGCGGCGAGCCATCTCGATGGCTTCATCGCTGGTCACCTTCTCCACCCCATCGATGAGGGAGAGGTCCAGGTTGCCCGGGATAAAGCCGGCGCCGATCCCCTGGATCTTGTGGGGGCCCGGTTTGATCTCTTCCCCGGCCAGCTTCTGGCTGATGACCGGCGACTCCGCCGGTTCGACCGCGACAGAGACCACCGCCTTGCCTTTAGTCTGCTTCAGATAGCGGGAGACACCGGTAATGGTACCGCCGGTACCGACCCCGGCCACGAACACATCCACTTCGCCGTCAGTGGCATCCCAAATCTCGGGGCCGGTGGTCTTTTCGTGGATCTCCGGGTTGGCCGGGTTTTCAAACTGTTGCAGCAACACATACTTGCCCGGCTCGGATTCGAGGATCTCATTGGCCTTGGCAATGGCCCCCTTCATGCCGAGGGGCCCTTCGGTTAACACCAGATTGGCACCGAGCGCCTTGAGCAGCTTGCGGCGCTCCAAGCTCATGGTGGCCGGCATGGTCAGGGTGATGGGATAGCCGCGAGCTGCCGCGACAAAGGCCAGAGCAATACCCGTGTTGCCGCTGGTGGGCTCGATGATCTCCTTACCCTTGGTCAGGATGCCGCGCTTCTCGGCATCCCAGATCAGGTTGGCACCGATACGGCACTTGACGCTGAAGCTGGGGTTGCGGCTCTCGATCTTGGCCAGCACGCGGCCTTTGGTAACACGGTTGAGACGAACCAGCGGGGTGTGACCGATAGTCTGGCTGTTGTCCTCAAAAATTTTGCTCATGGCGCTATCCCTGTGTTTGTTACGACGATGAAACAAGATTACCCTGTGGTTTCTGAATGAGAAGTGACTATTCGTTATAACCATATGGTATTACAACATATAGAGCTTATTCTCTCTGGCCCCTGACTCCGGGCGCCAATCGTCAAAGGAACCGACGTTATGGGATTTTCAGGAAGCAGCCAGTATCTCGCCTCCGATGCATTGAAGATGGCTGTCAATGCCGCCATCACCCTCGAAAAACCGCTGCTGATCAAAGGGGAGCCGGGCACCGGCAAGACAGTGCTGGCGGAAGCGGTCGCCGACCATCTAGGCACCGACCTCATTGCCTGGCATATCAAGTCCACCACCAAGGCCCAGCAGGGACTCTACGAATATGATGCGGTGGCCCGGCTGCGGGACTCCCAGCTCGGCGACACCAGAGTGGCCGATATCAGCCACTACATTCGTAAAGGCAAGTTGTGGCAGGCCTTCAGCGCCGAGCAGCGGCCAGTGCTGCTGATCGACGAGATCGACAAAGCCGACATCGAATTCCCCAACGATCTGCTGCTGGAGCTGGATCGGATGGAGTTCGACGTTTACGAGACCGGCGAGCGAGTCAAGGCGCGCCAGCGGCCGGTGGTTATCATCACCTCCAACAACGAAAAAGAGCTGCCGGACGCCTTCCTGCGCCGCTGTTTCTTCCACTACATCCGCTTCCCCGACAAGGCCGAGATGCAGGCCATCGTCAAACTCCACTACCCCGACCTCAAGGAGAGCCTGCTTGGCGAGGCAATGGATCTCTTCTTCGAGCTGCGCGAGGTAGAGGGACTACGCAAGAAGCCCTCCACCTCGGAGCTGCTGGACTGGATCCGCCTGCTCTTGGCCGACGATATCGCCCCCGAGGCGATGCATGCCCGCGAGCCCGGCAAGCTGGTGCCCGCGCTATATGGCGCCCTGCTCAAGACCGAGCAGGATCTGCATCTCTTCGAGAAGCTCGCCTTTCTGGCCCGGCGCGGCAGCTGACCCATGCTGATCGACTTTTTTACCCACCTGCGCCGCCACAAGCTCCCCTGCTGCCTGCGCGAGCTGCTGGACTTGCACGCCGCACTGGCAGCCCGGTTGGTCGCTATCGATATGGACGAGTTCTACCAGCTCTCCCGCTGCCTGCTGGTAAAAGACGAGGCACACTACGATCGCTTCGATCGCGCCTTCGCCGAATACTATGAGGGGCTGGAAGCCATTCCCCTGCTGCCGGAGAGCCTGCCCGAGGAGTGGCTGCGCAAGGAGTTCGAGCGACTGTTGAGCCCAGAGGAGAAGGCGCTGCTCAAATCCCTCGGCGGACTCGACAAGCTGATTGAAACCCTTAACCAGCGATTACGCGAGCAGAAAGAGCGCCACGCCGGCGGCAACAAGTGGGTGGGGACTGGTGGCAGCAGCCCGTTTGGCCACGGCGGTTTTCACCCCGAGGGCGTTCGCATGGGTGGAGAGGGGCAGCACGGCAAGGCGGCCAAGGTGTGGGAGGCCCGTCACTATCGCAACTTCAGCGACGACTCACCGCTCGGCCAGCGCGCCATCCAGCTGGCACTGCGCAAACTCAGACGCTGGGTGCGCAAAGGCAATCCCGACGAGCTGGATCTCGACGACACCATAAAAAGTTCGGCCCGCCAGGGCTGGCTGGATGTGAAGCTGCGGCCCGAGCGCCACAACGGGGTGAAGCTGTTGGTTTTCTTCGATGTAGGAGGCTCCATGGATGCCCACGTGGCCGAGGTGCAGCGCCTATTCTCTGCCCTGCGCCACGAGTTCAAGCATCTGGAGTACTTCTATTTTCACAACTGCCTCTATGACTTCGTCTGGAAGGATAACGCCCGCCGCTTTGAGGAGCGGTTCGATACCCTGCGGCTGCTGCGCACCTACGGCAGCGACTACCGGGTGATCCTGGTGGGGGATGCCACCATGGGCCCCTACGAGATCACCTGGCCCGGCGGCAGTGTCGAGCAGTGGAACGAGGAGTCGGGTCAGGTGTGGCTCACCCGCTTGCAGCAGCACTTTCCCAAACTGGTGTGGATCAATCCCACCCCGCGGCGGGAGTGGCTCTGGCATCCCTCCATCAAACTGATGAATGACGTGGTTGGCGGACGGATGCATCCGCTGACTCTGGCGGGTCTCGCTGCGGCGATCGACCAGCTGTAACCCTCTCTACCCTATAAACCGACAAGCCGGGAACGCACCCGGCGAGGAGCAAAGATGACCTCTATCGTGATCAGTGGCTCAGGCCTCTATACCCCACCCTTTGCCGTCAGCAATGAAGAGCTGGTGGCCGCCTTCAACCAGTATGTGGATCTCTACAACGAGGAGAACGCCTCCGCCATCGACGCCGGCCAGCTCCCCGCCAAGCAGCATTCCAGTTGCGAGTTCATCGAGAAGGCCTCCGGCATCAAGAGCCGTTATCTGGTGAGCCGCGAAGGGGTACTCAACCCCGACATCATGCAGCCGCTACTGGCGGAGCGGCCCGATGAGATGCCCTCCATCATGGTGGAGATGGCGGTGGCTGCCGCCGAGCAGGCGCTGATCGCCGCCGGCCGCGAGCCGGGTGAGATCGACCTGGTGATCGTGGCCGCTTCCAACATGCCGCGCCCCTACCCGGCGCTGGCCATCGAGCTGCAGCACTATCTGGGGGCGAGCGGCATGGCCTTTGACATGAACGTGGCCTGCTCGTCTGCCACCTTCGGCATCAAGACAGCCGCCGACATGCTGGCGGCAGGCACCGCCAACGTGGCGCTGGTGGTCAATCCGGAGATCTGCTCGGGACACCTCAATTTCCGGGACAGAGACAGTCACTTTATCTTCGGCGATGCCTGCACCGCGGTGCTGCTGGAGCGGGAGGCCGATTGCAAGGTGGCCAATCCGTGGCAGCTGGTAGCCAGCAAGCTGGTGACCCAATACTCCAACAACATCCGCAACAACTTCGGCTTTCTGAACCGGCTGAGCCCGCGTACCCGCTACGGCGATGACAAGCTGTTTCGCCAGCAGGGGCGCAAGGTGTTCAAGGAGGTGTTACCGCTGGTGTGCGACCAGATTGCCAACCAGCTCGATGAGCAGGGCTGGCCCGCCGAGAGCCTGAACCGGCTCTGGCTCCATCAGGCCAACCTCACCATGAACCAGTTCATCGGCCGCAAACTGCTCGGCCACGATGCCAGCCAGCAGGAGGCGCCGGTCATTCTTGATAGCTATGGTAATACCAGCTCGGCGGGTTCCATCATCGCGTTTCATCTGTACAATCGCGACCTTCCTGCGGGGGCTCGCGGCGTACTGTGCTCCTTTGGCGCAGGCTACTCCATCGGTAGCCTGCTGCTGCGGCGCCTGTAATGGCGGGCCTCCCGCCGACATAACAATAACCAGCAACATGGGTGGGAATATGCAGAGGATCACGGGGCGCTGCGCCCTGCACTACGGGGTAACCCTGTCACTATTTTGTCTCTATGGCTGGCAGGTTTGCCCGTTTCTCGAGAGTCTCACCCTGCCCCAGTTGCTGGGGCCGACCCTGGTGACGTTTGCCATCATGTTCGCCGTGCGCAATTGGCTGCTCTCAAGTCGGCCCTTGGCGCGCAACGGGCTGGACGGGTTTGGACTGGAGGTGGGTTTCTACCTGCTGGGAGCACTGCTGCTCTCGAGCTACAACGCCCTGGCCCACAACTTCCCGCTGGAGAGTCACCTCAAGGTGCTGCTGGGGATGACCACCCTCGGCTTTCTGGTAGCGGCCGACCTGACTCTGGAGCGAGACTTGCATCGGGCCAGAGCACGGCAAGCCGAGCAGAGCCTGGCACTGAGCCACCCGCTGGCCATGCCGCTGCCACGCAAGTTCACCCTCTTTACTCTGGCGACCCTCACCCTGCTGGGAGGCGTCTTCTTCTTGCTGTTCAACAAGGATCTGGAGTGGCTGGTGACGGTGGAGCGCAGCCTGCCGAGGGTCGATGCCCAGCACTACATCCTGTGGGAGATCGCCTTCGTAATGACGGTGACCTTCTGTTATCTCGCCCTCATTATTCACGGTTATGGTCGCAATCTCGGCCTATCCCTGCGCCAGCAGACCCGCACCATGGCCAGAGTACAGTGTGGTGACTTCGACGCCCGGGTGCCGGTCACCCGGGATGACGAGTTCGGTCTTATCGCCGCCAGCACCAATCAGATGATCGGCGAGCTGAAATCCCGCAGTGACGAGCTCAACCTGACCCGCGACGTGGCCATCCTCGGCCTCGCCTCGCTGGCGGAGACCCGGGACAACGAGACCGGCGCCCATATCATCCGCACCCAGCACTACGTCAAGGCGCTGGCGCAATACCTCAGTCGCAGCGATTGGGAGCGCTATCCGCTCGATGACGCCACCATCGACCTGCTGTTCAAGTCGGCCCCTCTGCACGATGTGGGCAAGGTGGGCATTCCCGATGCCATCCTGCTCAAACCGGGCAAGCTGACCGACGAGGAGTTCGCCATCATGAAGCGCCACCCGCAGATCGGCGCCGATGCGCTGGCGAGTGCCGAGGCGCAGCTGGGCTCCAACTCCTTCTTGCGGCTGGCCCGGGAGATCTCCCTCACCCACCACGAGAAGTGGGATGGCAGCGGCTATCCGGCAGGGCTGGCGGGTGAGGCGATTCCCCTCTCCGGGCGCTTGATGGCGGTAGCGGATGTCTACGATGCCCTCATCTCGAAACGGGTCTACAAACCTGCTTTCAGCCATGAGGAAGCGAAGGAGATCATCGTGAAGGGGAGCGGCAGCCATTTTGATCCCGGCATCGTCGCGGCGTTTCTCGCCTGCGAAGCGCAGTTCAGGGAGATTGCTGCGCAGTTTCAGGATCACCACTGAGCAAGTACATCCCGACCAGCTTGCCCTGATGGCTGACAGGGCAACCAGCGTCATAAATTGTACACAAACAGGTCTGACCATTGCCGGTTCAGCGCCATGCTGACGGCATTTGCCACGCCGCACCTATATTGATATTTCCCTTTATTTACAGCTGTTTTTTGTCATTTTGTGATCCGGATTCGTGCCAATGACGCAACCGGGATCACAAGATGGCAGGAAAAGGCCGCAATTTGCCCTTCGGCGCCAATGATGGCTTCCAATGAAAGCGAGGTTTGCTATCATCCGGAGACATTTTTCATCTGTCGCCGGCTACAAAAGAATACCCTCATGTACACACAGTTCTTCGGCCTCTCGGAACACCCGTTTTCCATCTCGCCCAATCCCAAGTACCTCTATATGAGCGAGCGCCACGGCGAAGCCCTTGCTCATCTCAACTATGGATTGCAGGATGGCGGCGGCTTTGTGCTGCTGACCGGCGAAGTGGGCACCGGCAAAACCACAGTCTCCCGCTGCCTGCTGCAACAGCTCCCCGCCGAGACCGAGATCGCCTACATCCTCAACCCCTCCCTGACCGAACGGGATCTGCTGGCCGCCATCTGCGACGAGTTTCAACTCCCCTATCCCGAAGATGCCGGGATCAAGCGGCTGTTCGACCTTATTCGCGATCACCTGCTGGCCAACCTGGCGGCAGGCAAGCGCAGCGTGGTACTGGTGGATGAGGCGCAGCACCTGCTGCCCGGCGTACTGGAGCAGCTGCGTCTGCTCACCAACCTCGAAACCGACGAACGAAAACTGCTGCAAGTGGTGCTGATCGGTCAGCCCGAGCTGCAACAGATGCTGCGCCAACCCCTGCTGCGTCAGCTGGCCCAGCGCATTACCGCCCGCTATCACCTGCTGCCGCTCTCTCACAGCGATGTGGATGCCTACGTCCGCTTCCGGCTGCAAGTTGCAGGCTGCGTACAACCCATCTTTACCCCGCGCGCCATCAAGACGCTCCATCGCCTGAGTGGCGGCATCCCCCGTTTCATCAACCTCATCTGTGACCGCGCCCTGATCGCCGCTTTCGCCCGTGGCAGCTACAAAATTATCCACAGCGATATCAGCCAGGCCGCCTTCGAGGTCAATGGCGTGCGGGACGAAGGAAGCTGGGCCTCCGGTCTGATGGTGACGCTGGCGGGCGCCCTGCTGGTGGCCGCAGGCTGGTGGGGCTGGCAATTTTTCGGCGTGTTCCCCACCCGTCCGGTAGTCAAGGTCGAGGTGCCGGTCACCATCGACGAGACCGCCGAGCAGCAGGAGCAGCTGACCGAGGCGATCAATCAGGCCATCGACCCCGACAGCGCCATGCAGAATCTCTATCGGGTCTGGGGTTATGAACCGGAACCGTTCGAGGCAACCTGCGACAACGCCCCCCGTGCTGGTCTGCGCTGCCAGGAGGGAGAGGCAAGCCTCGACGAGCTGCGCGCCTTGCAGTATCCCGCCATGATCACGCTCACTGACCCGACTGGCGGCCTCTACTACGCGACCCTGGTCAATCTGGGACCGGGCAAGGCCAGCCTGATGATAGGTGACCAGAGCTGGCAGGTGGATCGCCAGTGGCTCAGCGACAACTGGGGCGGCAGCTACACCCTGCTCTGGCGCATGCCGAAAGGGGGCGTCAGCCTGATCGCCAGCAATGCCGGTCAGACCCAGATCCAGTGGCTCGACAACGCCCTGAGCCGTGCGCTGCAGCAACCCGAGCGCAAGGTGCGCCGTTTCGATGGCGAGCTCAAGAACAAGCTGCAGCAGTTCCAGCGGGCTCAGGGGCTCACCCCTGATGGCATCGCGGGCAGCAACACCCTGCTGCGTCTCAACGCCCTCTCCGGTGAACCCATGCCCAGACTGGAGGAGGCCTCCTGATGTCTACACTGCTCAAGGCGCTGCGCCGTGCGCAGCAACCGCAACTCTCCGCCCATATTCCGGCCATCGGCTTGCCCATGCCCCGGGAAGAGGAGCGCAGCCCACGCCGCATTGGCTGGCTGCTGGCTCCCCTGGCCCTGTTGCTGGGGGCGGGCGCCAACTATGGCTGGCATCTGCTCCACCTGCGCCCCATCGAGGAGAAGGTGGAGGTGAAAGAGGTGATCACTCCACCCTTCGTGCGGGTCGAACCCAAGGCGATGGTGACCCGTCCGCTACCCCCTCCCCTGCCGGAGCCGGTGGTACAACCCAGAGCAGTGGCCAAAAACGAGGGGGTCAGTCAGGGGAATACCTCCACGCTGAGTCTGGCCGAGCAGCTGATGAAAGCCCTCAATGAAACCCCATTGCAGGAGACGCCACACGCCACCGGCCAGAACAACGTGCAACCGGCCCAGTTGATGGCGCTGGGCTCGGCACCACAATCGGTGCGCCAGCAGGTACCGCAATTGAACTATGGCTCTCATGTATTCTCCTCCAACCCCGCCAAGCGCGCCGTGGTGCTCAATGGCCGGGAATACCGGGAGGGGAGCGAAATCGCCCCGGGAGTCGTGCTCGCCACCATCGACCAGCAATACATAGTGCTGCAGGTCGCCGGACAGAGCGTGACCCTTAAGGCGCTGCAGGATTGGCGAGGATGAGTACGCACCGTACCCTGATGTTCGCTGGCAAGCAGCGATACACCTCACCTGAGTGCCACTTTTGTGAGCATTCAAAGGTTTACGGTGTGATGAAATATCCATTTTTACGGTTTGGCGCGCCCCGACCCGTTGTGTCACAGCACTCCGCCGTACACAATACGCAGCCGCCCCAGAGCCTGGAATTTGTTGATTAATATGACGCTACGATTCAGGGATGACATCTTGACCATGCTGCTGGCCCAGTGCCGACGGCTTCCCATGACCAGAGTCACCCAGGTGGCCTTTCTGGCGCTGCTGATCATGCTGGCCCAGCAGAGCGCCGCCCTCACCTGGCGTCTGCTCACCCTGGCAAGCCCGCAAACCAGCCAACCGTGGCAACCCTCCGCCGTGGCGGTCAGCGGCCAGAGCAACCCGCGCCTTGAACTGGGCGAGGTGAGCCGAATGGCACTGTTTGGCAAGGCAATCCCCAAGGCGCAAGCCAAAGCCGCCGTGGCCGCCAATGCGCCGCGTACCCAGCTCAATGCCCAGCTCAACGGAGTGTTAGCGAGCTCGGATCCCGCCAAATCCATCGCCATCATCGCCATGTCCGGCATCCAGAACTCCTATGGGGTCGGTGACATGATTGACGGCACCCAGGCGCGGATCCGGCAGGTCTATCCGGATCGGGTGATCATCGAGCGGGATGGCCGCGACGAGACGCTGATGCTGGATGGCGAGGAGTATGGCAAGCCGCTGCCGCAGACCAACTCCGCCCCCCTTGGCTCCCTGCGCAGCGAGCTGATGGCCGATCCGGGCAAGATCACCGATTACCTCAATATTTCACCGGTTCAGGTGGATGGCCGCATGACCGGCTATCGCCTCAATCCGGGCAGCAATCCTGAGTTTTTCAACCAGAGCGGGCTGCAGGCCAATGACCTGGCCATCAGCATCAACGGGCTGGATTTACGGGACAACATGCAAGCCATGCAGGCGATGCAGCAGATGGCTGGCGCAACGGAAATGACAGTGACCGTCGAGCGACAGGGCGAACAGTTCGACATCTATGTGCGCTTGTCAGAATAATGATTTGGAGTCGTACCAATAATGACCACTAAAGGGAAAAGCTGGCGTCTGGCCACTATCGCAGCGGCACTGATGATGGCGGGCTCAGCTTGGGCCACCGAATACTCTGCCAGTTTCAAGAACGCCGACATTGAAGAGTTCATCAATACGGTGGGCAAGAACCTCAATAAAACCATCATCATAGAGCCCTCGGTGCGCGGCAAGATCAACGTGCGCAGCTACGACCTGCTCAATGAGGAGCAGTACTACCAGTTCTTCCTGAGCGTGCTCGATGTCTACGGCTTTGCCGTGGTGCCGATGGACAACGGGGTGCTCAAGGTGCTGCGCTCGCGGGATGCCAAGACCTCCGCCATTCCGGTGGTGGATGGCAGCAACCCGGGCTCCGGCGACGAGATGGTGACCAGAGTCGTGCCGGTGCGCAACGTCTCGGTCCGTGAACTGGCGCCACTGCTGCGCCAGCTCAACGACAACGCCGGTGGTGGCAACGTGGTGCACTACGAGCCCTCCAACGTGCTGCTCATCACCGGCCGCGCCGCCGTGGTCAACCGCTTGGTGGAAGTGGTGAACCGGGTCGACCGCGCAGGCGATCAGGATGTGGACATCATCAAGCTCAAGTTCGCCTCGGCGGGGGAAATGGTGCGACTGGTGACCAACCTCAACAAGGATGGCAACCCCCAAGGCGGCACCGCCTCCCTGCTGCTCTCCCCCAAGGTGGTGGCCGACGAGCGCACCAACTCTGTGGTGGTGAGTGGTGAGCCGAAAGCGCGCGCCCGCATCATCCAGATGGTGCGCCAGCTCGACCGCGACCTGCAGAGCCAGGGCAACACCCGGGTCTTCTACCTCAAATATGGCAAGGCCAAAGACATGGTCGAGGTGCTCAAGGGCGTCAGCTCCAGCATCGAGGCCGACAAGAAGGGCGGCGGCGCAACCACAGGTGGCGCCAGTATCGGCGGTGGCAAGCTGGCCATCTCCGCTGACGAGACCACCAATGCGCTGGTCATCACCGCCCAGCCGGACGTGATGTCCGAACTGGAGCAGGTGGTGGCCAAGCTCGATATCCGCCGCGCCCAGGTGCTGGTGGAGGCGATCATCGTCGAGATGCAGGATGGCGACGGCCTCACCCTTGGCGTCCAGTGGGGCAATGCCAACGGTGGTGGCACCCAGTTCACCAACTCAGGTCTGCCCCTCGGCAGCGCCATTGCGGCGGGCAAGGATTACCAGAATGGCAAGACCGACACCGCTGCCGGTCTGCTGAAAGAGTTCAACGGCATGGCCGCCGGTTTCTATCACGGCGACTGGGCCATGCTGGCCACGGCGCTGGCCTCCAATACCAAGAACGATATTCTCTCCACCCCGAGTATCGTCACCATGGACAACAAGGAGGCCTCTTTCAACGTCGGTCAGGAGGTCCCGGTCCAGAGCGGTTCGCAAAGCTCCACCACCAGCGATCAAGTGTTCAACACCATCGAGCGCAAGACGGTGGGCACCAAGCTGGTGGTGACCCCGCAGATCAACGAAGGGGATTCGGTGCTGCTCAATATCGAGCAGGAGGTCTCCAGCGTCGCCCAGACCCAGGCGACCGGTACTGCCAACCTTGGCCCCACTTTCGATACCCGTACCGTCAAGAACGCGGTGCTGGTGAAAAGTGGCGAAACCGTGGTGCTGGGCGGTTTGATGGACGAACAGACCAAGGAGCAGGTCTCCAAGGTGCCCTTGCTTGGCGATATCCCGGTGCTGGGCTATCTGTTCCGCTCCACCTCCAACACCACCTCCAAGCGCAACCTGATGGTCTTTATCCGGCCAACCATCTTGCGTGATGCGGACGTCTATACCGGTGTCTCCAGCAACAAGTACTCCCTGTTCCGCGCCGAGCAGCTCAATGCCGCCTCGCAGGAGGGGTATCTCACCTCCCCCGCCCGTCAGGTATTGCCTGCCTATGGCCAGGATGTGATGGTGTCGCCCGAGCTGCAAAAAGAGATCCAGAAGCAGATCAACGAGATGCGGAGCAGACAGCAGAACACTGTCGAGACCACCACCCCGTTTGTGCAGAGTAAGCCCTGATGAGTGCCTACCATCTGGATGGAAGCGCCGGGCCTGCGCCACTGCCCGAGCTCCCCTTTGTCTTTGCCCGCAACTTCGGGGTGATCCTGATTGAGCGGGACGGCGCCCCCGTGCTGCAGTGCCGCCCTGGCGTCACCCCGCAGGCCCTGCTGGAAGTACGGCGAGTCGCGGGTTGCAGCTTCGCGGTGGAGCAGCTCGACAACGAGGCCTTCGAAGAGCTGCTGATGGCCCACTACCAGCGAGACTCCTCCGAGGCGCGCCAGCTGATGGAAGATCTCGGCAACGAGATGGACTTCTTCGCGCTGGCCGAAGAGCTGCCCCAGAGCGAAGATCTGCTGGATGCCGACGACGATGCCCCCATCATTCGCCTCATCAACGCCATGTTGAGCGAGGCGATCAAGGAGGAGGCCTCCGATATCCATATCGAGACCTTCGAGCGGGCACTGGTGATCCGTTTTCGCATCGACGGGGTGCTGCGGGAGATCCTGCGCCCCCATCGCAAGCTAGCCTCACTCCTGGTCTCCCGGATCAAGGTGATGTCGCGGATGGATATCGCCGAGAAGCGAGTGCCGCAGGATGGCCGTATCTCGTTGCGTATCGGCGGCCGCGCCGTCGACGTGCGGGTCTCCACCATGCCGTCCAGCTACGGCGAGCGGGTGGTATTGCGTCTGCTCGACAAGAACAACGTGCGCCTCGAGCTCAAGCAGCTGGGGATGACCGCGGCCAACCGCACCATCATCAGCGAGCTTATTCGCAAGCCCCACGGCATTATTCTGGTCACCGGCCCGACCGGTTCCGGTAAATCCACCACCCTCTATGCGGCGCTGTCAGAAATCAACTCGCGGGATCGCAACATCCTGACGGTGGAAGACCCCATCGAGTATGACCTCGAAGGGGTGGGCCAGACCCAGGTCAATACCAAGGTGGACATGACCTTCGCCCGCGGCCTGCGCGCCATCTTGCGTCAGGATCCGGATGTGGTGATGGTGGGGGAAATTCGAGATCTGGAAACCGCCCAGATTGCGGTGCAGGCGTCGCTGACCGGTCACCTGGTGATGTCGACCCTGCACACCAACACCGCCATCGGCGCCATCACCCGGATGCGGGACATGGGAATCGAGCCCTTCCTGCTCTCCTCGTCGCTCTTGGCGGTGCTGGCCCAGCGGCTGGTGCGCACCCTCTGCCCCGATTGTCGCGCCCCGCGCCCCATCACCGAGCAGGAACGCCTCGCCATGGGCATCGAGCTGGCCCCCGATCAGCAGGTGTGGCGTCCGGTCGGCTGCGAGTTGTGCAACCACACCGGCTACCGTGGCCGGACCGGCATCCACGAGCTGGTGGTGATCGATGAAGCGGTGCGTGAAGCCATTCACAGCGCCAGCGGCGAGCTCGCCATCGAGCGGCTGATCCGCGGCCACACCCCCAGCATCCGCCGTGACGGCATCGACAAGGTCCTCAAGGGGCAGACCAGCCTCGAAGAGGTACTGCGCGTGACCCGGGAAGATTGAGATGGCGGCATTCGAATACAAGGCCCTCGACAACAAGGGGCGCAGCAAGAGCGGCGTGATGGAGGGCGACTCGGCCCGTCAGGTGCGCCAGCTGCTGCGCGAACAGGGGCTCACCCCCCTCGAGGTGAACGAGACCACCGAGAAGGCGAAACGGGAGGCGACCCGCTTCGCCCTGTTTCGGCGCGGTGCCAGCACTGCCGAGCTGGCTCTGATCACTCGCCAGCTGGCGACCCTGGTGGGGGCCGGTCTCACCATCGAAGAGGCGCTCAAGGCGGTGGCCGAGCAGTGCGAAAAGGCCCACTTGCGCTCTCTGGTGGCGACCGTGCGCAGCAAGGTAGTGGAAGGGTATTCGCTGGCCGACTCGCTGGGGGCTTTTCCCCATGTATTCGACCAACTGTTTCGCTCCATGGTGGCGGCCGGTGAAAAATCGGGCCATCTGGAGAAGGTGCTCAACCGCCTCGCTGACTACACCGAGCAGCGCCAGCATATGCGCACCAAGCTGCTGCAGGCGATGATCTACCCCATCGTATTGACCTGCGTCGCTATCGGGGTTATCTCGATCCTGCTCACCGCCGTGGTGCCCAAGGTCGTTGCCCAGTTTGAACACATGGGTCAGCAGCTGCCGGGCACCACCCGTTTTCTCATCGGCACCAGCGAGCTGATGCAGGCCTACGGCCTCTGGTTCCTGCTGCTGATCTTCCTTGGCAGCTTTGTCTGGCGCTGGTGGCTCACCGATGAAAAGCGCCGCCGACGCTGGCATCAGGTGCTGCTCGGCCTGCCGGTGATTGGCCGGGTCAGCCGCGGCCTTAACACCGCCCGTTTCGCCCGTACGTTAAGCATCCTCAACGCCAGTGCGGTGCCGCTGCTGGAGGGGATGAAGATCTCCGGCGAAGTGCTCTCCAACGACTTTGCCAGAATGCGCATTCTCGAGGCCGCCGAACGGGTGCGCGAGGGGACCAGTCTGCGCAAGTCGCTGACCGAGACCAAGATTTTCCCGCCCATGATGCTGCACATGATCGCCTCCGGCGAGCAGAGCGGCGAGCTCGACAGCATGCTGGAGCGGGCGGCGGACAACCAGGATCGGGAGTTTGAATCTCAGGTCAACATCGCCCTCGGGGTGTTCGAACCCATGCTGGTGGTCTCCATGGCCGGGGTGGTGCTGTTTATCGTGATGTCGATCCTGCAGCCGATCCTCGAGCTCAACAATATGGTGAATATGTAAGTTTCCGGCGTTCGGTGGCGCCGCTGGCGGCCCGTCGAACCCACCCAGTGATCACTCTCTGATGGGCCATCCCATCTCATTCGTTACGGAGCAACTCATGAACAAACGTCGTCAATCCGGTTTTACCCTGCTGGAAGTCATGGTGGTCATCGTGATCCTCGGCATTCTGGCCAGTCTGGTGGTGCCCAACCTGATGGGCAACAAGGAGAAAGCTGACCAGCAGAAAGCGGTCTCCGATATCGTGGCGCTGGAAAACGCCCTCGACATGTACAAGCTGGACAACAACCGCTACCCGACTACCGAACAGGGGCTGGATGCGCTGGTGACCAAGCCCTCCATCGATCCGGCGCCGCGCAGCTACCGCGATGGCGGCTACATCAAGCGCCTGCCGCAAGATCCCTGGGGCAACCCGTACCAGCTGCTGAGCCCGGGCCAGTTCGGCAAGATCGACATCTTCTCCATGGGTCTGGATGGTGAAGCCGGTACCGATGACGACATCGGCAACTGGAACCTGAAGGATTTCCAATAAGTGATATGCCGCCACCGCACTCCTTGTGAGCTGACTGCATGAAGCGCTCTCTCTCCTTTCATCGCCAATCCGGCTTTACTCTGCTGGAAGTGTTGCTGGTCGCCATGCTGATGGGGCTGGTAGCCACCGCCGTCACTCTCAGCATGGGAGGCGCCAGAGGAGATCGGGAGCTGGACAAGCAGGCGCGCCGCCTGATGGCGACGCTGCAGCTGGCGCAGGAGTATGCGGTGATGGATGGTCGGCTGGTAGGCATTCGTATCGAGGATAACGGCTGGCAGTTTATGCAGCGTCAGGCCAAGGATCGCAAGTGGCTGGCCCTGACTGGCGACAAGCAACTTGGGCCGGTGCAACTGGCCGAGAACATGACGCTGGTGCTGGAGCTGGAAGGCTTTGGCTGGCAGCCGGACTCCGACGAGAAAATCGAACAGAAGCGCGACGAAAAGGAGCGCACGCCGCAGCTACTGATCTTCCCGGGCGGCGAGCTGAGCCCGTTCGTGCTCACCTTCACCCAGCAGGATGACGATGCCCGCTACACCCGCATCGTCAAGGGGGACGAGTTCGGCCGCCTCACCCTGCTCACCGGCGATGAGGATGAAGAGGTGACAGAGTGAACGCCCGCGGTATGACACTACTCGAAGTCATGGTGGCGCTGGCAGTCTTTGCCATCGCGGGTCTGGCGGTAATGAAAACCGCCAGCGAACACCTCTCGGCCCTCAACTATCTGGAGCAGAAGACACTCGCCACCTGGGTGGTAGAGAACCAGCTGGTGCAACAGAAGCTCGAAAACAAGTGGCCCGGAGACAGCTGGGTGGAAGGGGATGAGCAGATGGCCGGGCAGACTTGGTACTGGCGCTATCGCGGTGTCGCCACCGCAGACAACAACTTCCGGGCACTCGATATGGAAGTGCGCACCGAGGCCAAGGCCGAGAACCCGGTCGCCATGATGCGGACCTATCTCAGCCGATGACCCAGCTATCCGCCCGCACGCCTCGCCCCGTCCGTCACGCCGGTTTCACCCTGCTCGAAATGCTGGTGGCGATCGCCATCTTCGCCAGCCTCAGCATGGGCGCCTATCAGGTGCTGCAGGGGGTGCTCACCAGCGACGAGGTAGCCAAGCGCAAGGAGGCCCGCCTCAACGAATTGCAGCTCGCCTTCACCCTGCTGGAGCGAGACATCACCCAGATGGTGCCGCGCAGCGGTCGCATCGAGGGGGAGAACAACAAGGTGCTGCTGGCGGCTTCCCGGTTCGGCCAGCAGAGCGATGACTGGGGCATGGCCTTTATGCGCAGTGGCTGGCTCAACCCGGACGGCATGCTGCCTCGCTCCCATCTGCAACGGGTCGGTTGGCGCCTCAAGGATCAGAAGCTGGAGCGCCTGAGCTATCTCTATCCGGATCCGGTGATCGGCACCGAGCCACGCATCCAGCCGGTGCTGGCGGGAGTCACGGCGTTTCGCCTCTACTTCTTCGACAAGGGCAACTGGAAAGAGGAGTGGACCCAGCGCAGCGTACTGCCCCACGGGCTGGCAGTGGAGCTGGATCTGGAAGATTACGGCACCATTCGCCGCCAGTTCCTGATTGGTGCCGGTGGCCAGCGCGCCGAAGAGAACAGCCAGAGCAGCAACCCCGACCAGGGGGGCGGCAACAACAGCAATAACGGGAACAACGGCGGCAACGGCAATACCAATGGCGGTAATGGTGACAGCCAGAACGGAGGGGGCGCCAATGCGGGCTAATCTCGCCGCCCCCGGTCACCAGCGCGGCATGGCGCTGCTGGTGGTGCTGCTGATCCTCTCGGTGATGGTGATCATTGCCAGCAATATGAGCGGCCGCCTGCAGCTTGAGCTGCGCCGCACCGCCAACATCACCACCGGCAAACAGGCGTGGTGGTATGCCCTCTCGGCGGAAGCGCTGGTGAGCAAGGTGCTGACGCAGGATTTCAAGGACAACCCCGAGGTGGTCAACCTCAGCCAGAACTGGGCCCGCAAGAACACTGTGTTTCCGGTGGACGATGGCCAGCTCAAGGGCGAGGTGACCGACCTGCAATCCTGCTTCAACCTCAACAGCCTGAGCGTGGCCTCCAAGGCGGGAAGCGGCGAGGAGCTGGCGCAGCAGCCCTATCCGGTGCAGGTGTTTCGCGAACTGCTCAAGCAGCTGGCGATGGATGATTACGAGGCGACCCAGCTCACCGATGCTATTCGTGACTGGACCGACAAGGATACGGTGCTGGTCTCCAGCCTTGGTGCAGAGGACGCCTATTACGAGGGGCTCAAGCCACCCTATCTGACCGCCAACCAGTGGATGCTGGGCAAGGATGAGCTGAGGGCGGTGCGCGGGGTGACGGCCAGGGTCTATGCCAAACTGGCCCCCTACGTCTGCACCCTGCCCAACGACAAGTTGAAGATCAATATCAATACCCTTGCCCCCCAGCGCCCCGAGCTGCTGGTTGCCCTCTATCTGGGAACTATCGGGCTGGATGACGCCAAGCGAGTGCTGAACGAGCGGCCACAGAAGGGGTGGAAAGAGAGCAAGCTGATGACGGACATGCTCGCTCCGGTCGATTCGGTGAAAGGACTGAAAGAGGCGCTGGTGGTCAAGAGCGACTTCTTCGAAGCCCGAGTCGTGGCAGAGGTCGGCGACAACCGGGCCTGGCTCGAAACCCTGTTCCAGCGGGGCAAGGACAATAAACTGGTGATGCTGCGCCGGCTCAGTAGCGGCGCCGAATAAACAGCGCACCTGCAGGCCATCGCCTGCGGGTACGAGAGATGTTGGATGCAGCCTGCGGGCTGCGCACCGGTTGCCAGGGCGCACAACGCCCTTTGCAAACCGGTATCGCAGGAGAGAGATGCGTGAGCGAAAGTCTGGTCATCCGACTGGGGACCAATAAACAACAACCCGTGGCCTGGCTGGTCTGGTCCGGTCAGGAGCAGGAGATCATCGCCTCCGGCACCCTGCCCTCGGCCGATGCCCTGAGCGAGCTGCAGGAGCGGGCCGGTGGCCGCCCCGTGGTCACGCTAGTGCCGGGCAGCGATCTGATCTTCCGGCGCGTCACCCTGCCGGGTCGCTACAACCGCCAGTCGGCAGCGGCCCTCCCCTACCTGCTGGAGGAGCAGATCGCCTCCGATGTGGACGAACTCCATCTGGTGGTGCTGGCCCATGAGGGCCAGCAGGTGGATCTGATGGCGGTGGATCGGCAGAAGATGGCCGAGTGGCTCGGCTGGCTCGATGCCGCTGGCCTCAAGAGCCTGCAACTGCTGCCCGATGTGCTGGCGCTGCCACAGGCCGCTGATGGCTGGTCTGCGCTGCAACTCGGCAATGAGTGGCTGGTACGCCAAGGCCCCTGTCAGGGGATCGTCGCCGACGAACCGCTGCTGGCTATCTTGCTGGCAACCGAAACGGAGCCGGTCACCATCCACAGCCACACCCTGGTGCCCGCCATTGCCGCCGCCAACTGGCAGGCGGCGGAGCCGGAACTCCCCATGCTGCTGCTGGCCAAAGGGGCCCTCACCTGCCGCGCCAACCTGCTGACCGGCTCCTACCGGCCGCAGACCGAATATGCCCGCTACTGGTTGCAGTGGCGCAAGGTAGCCATCACCGCGGGTCTGTTGCTGCTGGTGGCCCTCGGCCAGCGCGGGGTACAGCTCTATCAGCTCACCGAGCAGGACAAGGCGCTGAAAGCGGAGATCCGTGCCGTCTATACCCGCATCTTCCCAGGGGAGAGCCGCATCGTGAACGTGCGCAGCCAGATGAACCAGCATCTGCAACAGATGGGACAGGCCCCGCAAAACGGCGTGCTGCTGATGCTCACCGAGCTGGCCCCCACCTTTGCCGAAGTCCCCGGCCTGAAACCACAGGTGATGCGCTTTGATGCCAGTCGCCGCGAGCTGCGGCTGCAGGTGACCGCTCCCGGCTTCGCCGAGATCGAGCGGTTCCGTGAGCTGGCTGGCAAGCAATTCGAGGTACAGCAAGGCGAGGTGCGCAGCACCGAGGGCAAGGTAGAGGGCGCACTGGTGCTCAAGGGTAAATCATCATGATGGAAAAATTGCAGAGCTGGTGGCACGGCATCACAGCACGGGAACAGCGGCTGGTGGTCGCAGGCGGCGTTCTGCTGCTGGTCGGTCTCTTCTACTGGAGCATCTGGCAGCCCATCGCCAACCGCATCGCAGAGCGGGAGCGGCAGGTGCAGAACCAGCAGCAGACCCTCGCCTGGCTCAAGGAGAAAGGTGAAGAGGTGCTGGCCATGCAGGGGGGTCAGGGGCGCCAGATAGACACCAGCGGCACCCTGGAAGGGGTGGTCAACCGCACCGCCTTCAACCACAAGATCAAGATTGCCCGGCTGCAACCCCAGGCGCAGGAGCTGCAAGTGTGGATCGACACTGTCCAGTTCGATGACTTGCTGCTCTGGCTCTCCACGCTGGTGGAGCAGCACGGCATTCAGGTTCAAATCATCGAGATCGCCCGCGAGGATCTGGCCCCGGGTCTGGTCAAGGTCAGACGTTTGCAGTTGAGTCGTCCACAATGAAAAAACGCATCCTGATTGCCAGCCTGTTTCTGGCCGCCTATCTGCTCTTCCTGCTGGCCACCCTGCCCGCGGCACTGGTGGCTCGCCATCTGCCGCTGCCTGCCAATGTTGCCAACCTGCTGAAACTGGAAGGGGTGAGCGGCACCCTCTGGAGTGGCCAGATTGCCCGACTGCAATATGCCAGCGAATCGGTGAACCAGCTGCGCTGGGATCTCAACGGCTGGTCGCTGCTGCGCTTCGCCCCCGAAGTGGCCATACGTTTTGGCGATCGCAACGGGCTGAACGGTCAGGGCATTGTCGGCTGGAATGGCGCCGCCTTCGGCCGGGACCTGACCCTCAACGCCCCCGCCCCCTGGTTGCTGAGCCGGGTGCCGATGCGCCTGCCGATCCCGTTCACCGTCAGCGGCCAGCTGCAGCTCAAAGTGGAGCAGTTTGCCCAGGGCAACCCCTGGTGTGACAACCTCTACGGCAACCTCGACTGGTACAACGCCAGCGCCGATACCCCGGCGGGCAAGCTGGATCTGGCTGACCCCGAGCTGAAACTCACCTGCCTCGACTCCAAACTGGTGGCTGAACTCAAGCAGAGCTCCGATGCGGTGCAGACCATGGGTCGCCTCGAGCTGCAACCCAATGGCCAATACCTGTTCCAGGGCACCCTGAAACCGGGCCCGGAACTGCCACCACAGATGCAGCAAGGGCTCCCCTTCCTCGGCCAGCCCGACAGTCAGGGCCGCTTCCCCCTGCGCTATCAGGGGTGGATCTAACCCCTGCTGCGACAAGGCCCCGGAGTATTTCCGGGGCCTTTATCCGCTAATAACCTGCTCCTGTTACCAATATTTGCTTATCTCTCGGCGCAACGCTTCGGCGGTTGCCTGACCGCTTTCCGATGCCAGTGCCCGTCCGGCGATAAAGGTCTTGGCCCGGATCCCTTCAAACAGATGGATATCTTCCGGCACGATACCGCCGGTGATCGACAGCTCCAGCCCCAGTTTGGAGAGTGCCCGCATCTTGCTCAAATCGGCCTGCGTCCAGCTGACTCCGGCCAACTCGGCATCCCGCGAGCGGTGATAGATAGCCTGGGTGATCCCCATATCGGCCCACTGTTTGGCATCATCCAGCGTCCAGTTGCCATAGATCTCGATCTGGATCTCCCCACCAAACTCGTCCGCGACTTTCTTGCATGCAGCAATGGTAGCGACATGTGCGGCGGCCGATACCGTGATCCAGTCAGCTCCGGCCGAGAAGGCCATGCGAGCCAGAATGGCACCACCATCTGTGGTCTTCATATCACACACGATAACGTGATCAGGATGACGCTCGCGCATGGTGCGTACCGCAGACATGCCTTCCGCAAAGGCCAGAATAGTGCCGACCTCGATCACCTCGACATAACCGGCAACGCGATCGGCAATATCCACGGCGGTAGCAAGATCGGTAGAATCCAGAGCAATCTGTAACATGGGTTTGGTCATACTATATTTCCTCAATTTAAAACCTTGGCTTAATTGATTGGCCCATTGATTTAAAGTCGATAAAGGGCCGTAACCTGATGTCACTAATATAAATAGATGGGTAATTTAAATAATGGGCCAACTAATTAACGCTGGCCGTAATAGGCATTCTCACCATGTTTTCTGAAATAGTGTTTGTCAGACAACGCCTGCGCAATATGGATGGCCGGATTCAACGCTCTGGTTGCCAGCGCCATGGTGGCGACCTCCTCCAGCACCAGCGCATTGTGCACCGCATCCACCGCACTCTTGCCCCAGCAAAACGGGGCATGGCCAGTAATGACCACGCCAGGCAAGGCCTGCGGATCCAGATCCCGTCGCTGAAATTCTTCGACAATGACCTTGCCGGTATTTTTTTCATAATCAACGCGAATTTCATCTTCGCTCAGCGGACGGGTGCAGGGAATATCGCCATAGAAATAATCGGCATGGGTGGTACCCAAGGCGGGAATATCCATTCCCGCTTGCGCCCAAATAGTGCCATGACGGGAATGGGTGTGCACAATACCGGAAATGCCTTTAAACGCTTTATATAAAACCAGATGGGTTGCGGTATCACTGGACGGGGATAAATGTCCATCGACGATCTGGCCTGCCAAATCAACCACCACGATATCGTCAACGGTCATATTGTCGTAAGAGACCCCCGACGGCTTGATGGCCACCACGCCCAGATTGCGATCAATCTGGGACACGTTGCCCCATGTCAGGGTAACCAGACCGTATCGGGGCAACAGCAGGTTGGCCTCCAGTACCGCCTCTTTCAATGAGTTGTACATTTCGTTCTCCTGGGCCCCTTGCGGGGCCGCGTTGGGTGCCTCAGACCACTTGCGCCAGCGCCTGATCAATGACGTTGAATACATCTGCCGTGCTTTGGCACGCTCGCAGCTTCTCGAGGTTGATCCCGCTCTCGCTGTTTTCATCCTCCAGCACCTGAGTCACCTCCATCAGCCCCTCCATGTGTTCATCCGAGGTGCTGCCCGCCAGCGTCACCAGCACGTCCACCGGCTCCTCTTCCCCTTCAAATTTCACTGGCGTAGTCAGGGTGACCAGTGCAAACGCCGTGCGATTGACTCCATCCTCCGGTCTTGCATGGGGCATCGCGAATTGGGGGGCAATCACGATATAGGGCCCCATTTTTTCAATGCTGCCGATGATCGCATCGTGGTAACGCTGCTCCACGGCGCCGGAGCGGATCAGCATGTCGGTGCCCAGCTTGATGGCGTTGCGCCAGTCGATGGCAGCCGCGTTGAGCAATACAGAGTTGTTTTCCATCAGAGATTGTTTGAATTTCATCTTGTTCTCCTTGCCCGCGGCCACATGCAGCGAGACTCATCGGCTTAATTTGCAAAGTTGTTCTTGATGATGCCCAGCAGTTCATCACCAAACGAATTGGGGTTGAGCATGTTCTGCACGCCCAGCACGAATTTGCCCTCACCGGGGCTCATCTCGCCGGCCAGATGCTTGGAAGAGACGATGATGTCGGTGGTCTGCAGCTTGGTTTTGTAATCGGCCACGGCGCAGGAGTCCATGACATGGGGCACGCCACGCTGCTCGAGAAACTTGCCGATCTTCATCTTCATCATCATGGATGAGCCCTGACCGTTGCCGCATACCGCCAGGATCCGCACTGCATGTCCCCCTTTGGCACTCTCGACTGGCGAGGCTGGCAGATCGGCCGCGTCTTCAGCCACGGCGGCACTAGGGACAGCCATATCCTCTTCCATCCGCAGGGTGCGGGAAGCGAAGTACATATAGAGCCCGGCGCCAGCCAGTAACACCACGAAGAACAGGGAAGATAGCGAGAGACCCTGCATGATCACCGGGAATACCAGCGCCCAGTCAGCCATCCCCATCCAGCCGTTGAAGCTGGTGCCATTGACCGCGAACAGGTGGATAGCCCAGGCAGAGCCAAGCACCTCGATGATCCCCATGACGAAGCAGATCTTCATCACTGCGCGCCAGCCGCCAAAGTGGTTGGCGAACACCCCTATGGTGGCGTTGGAGAAGAACATGGGAATGAAGCCCGGGATAATCATGATGGGCGCCTGGAATGCAAGCAGGGCAAGCACAGCAAGGAACTGACCGATAGCCCCCCACATGAAGCCAAAGACCATGGCATTCGGCGAGTAGGCGTAGATAGCGGCGCAATCGATTGCCAGGACGGCGTTGGGAATGACCCGTTCGGAGATCCCCTTGAAGGCCTAGGAGAGTTCGGCAACGAACATCCGCACCCCCACCACGATGACCTGAATAGCGACCGCAAACTTGAGACCGGTTTCGAGAATGTAGATGGACCAGTGAGTCTGGCCCGCCATCTGTTGCAGATTATCGAGGCCAAACGAGAGCAGGATGATACCGAAGAAGATGGTCATCACGATGGCGGTCGCCGTGATGCTGTCGTGGAAGATGTGCAGCCACTTTGGCAGCTTCAGGTGATCGACGCTCTCTTCCTTATTGCCCAGTTTCGGCGCCACCTTGGTGGCAATCCAGGAGGCAACCTGTTGCTGGTGGCCAATGGAGAACCCCGCCCCACCAGTTACTTCCTGAGTCGGCTTGAACATGATGTTGGAGGAGATCCCCCAATAGAGCGCCATGATAACGGCGGAATAGAGGATGGTTTCCCACATCGAGGCGCCCATCACCATATAGAAGACCGCGATGAGACCTACCTGCTGAAACATGATGTGGCCGGTCAGCATGATGGTGCGGATCCCGGTATAGCGCCGCAGCAACACCAGCAGAATATTGAGGGCAAGGGCCAGCAATACCGCATAGCCGACCCAGGAGTAGTTCTCTCCCATGGTTTCCATGGTCGCCATCATGGTGGTGTAGGGATCAATCACTGAACCGGTGAGGTGATGATATTCCGCAATTTTGTCCACCACCGGCTTGAAGCCTGCCACCAGCGTACTGGCGCCCACCTGCACCAGCATGAAACCGACGATGGTCTTCACAGTGCCCTTGACGACCGTCGTGCCATCCTGCTTGAGCAACAGGTAGCCAATACAGGTCACCAGCCCCAACAGCAGGGGTGCCTTGGTCATCACCTGACTGTAAAAGATGTAAAAAGCGTTGTAGAGGGTTTCCATATTTATGCTCCGTCCAGATGAGGACAACTCATGGCTATTGGATTGGTGCGGACATCTCACCATTCATATGGGCATTGCTTTACCTGACGCCCCGCGAGCAGATTCAACTGCCACCATTCACTATCAAATCCAAAATAATCATACATAATCACACTGTGATTTATTGTGATGAAGATCGAGGTCGAGAGAATCTCTTTTTTCCACCATCTGGATGTAAAATTTCGGTTAAAAGGGTACTCAAAGCTGCATGAAAGGATTCAATAAATCCCTAAAAATAGGCAATAAATAAGTAAATCCAATAAATACAAACACTTAAAAATGTACTCATCTCTTGATTGTGATATGCCGCAATTAATCTCACAAAACAATCACCACAATCATTGATAATCACAAGGACGGGTAATATAGTCACAACCAATCAAAGCAAATCACTGACTCGCAACCATGCAAGTCATGTCATCACCCGATGAATCACCACTGTGTGAACCATCCAAATCAGAAAGGTATGTGAGATGAGCAAGATTGAAGAAATCACCCGTGAATCGTGGATCCTCAGCACCTTCCCCGAGTGGGGCACCTGGCTGAATGAAGAGATTGAGCAGGAAGAGGTCAAACCGAATACCTTCGCCATGTGGTGGCTGGGTTGCACCGGTATCTGGCTGAAGTCTGCCGGCAATACCAACATCTCCATCGACTTCTGGTGCGGCACGGGCAAGCGAACCCATGGCAATCCCTACATGAACAAGCAGCACCAGATGATGCGGATGGGGGGCGTGCGCAAGCTGCAACCCAACCTGAGAACCTCACCTTTCGTGCTCGATCCGTTCGGGATTAAAGATATCGATGCGGTGCTCGCCACCCACGATCATGCCGACCATATCGACGTCAATGTGGCGGCTGCCGTGCTGCAAAACTGTGGTGAGCATGTGAAGTTCATCGGCCCGAAAGCCTGTGTCGACCTCTGGCTGCGCTGGGGGGTGCCTGCCGAGCGTTGTGTGGTGGCCCGCGTTGGTGACGAGATCCCGGTGGGCGATATCGTGATCCAGGTACTCGATGCCTTTGACCGTACCGCGCTGGTCACCCTGCCGGCGGGGGTCTCCTCCACCGACAAGAGCATTCTGGATGGCATGGATGATCGGGCAGTGAACTATCTGGTCAAGACATCCGGGGGCAACCTCTACCACTCGGGTGATTCTCACTACTCCAACTACTACGCCAAGCACGGCAATGACTACCAGATCGATGTGGCGCTGCTCTCTTATGGCGAGAACCCCCGCGGCGTGACCGACAAGATGACCTCATCAGACATCTTGCGGGCCGGGGAGTCCCTCAACACCAAGGTGGTGATCCCGTTCCACCACGATATCTGGGCCAACTTCCAAAGCGATCCCCGCGAGATCGAAGTGCTCTGGAACATGAAAAAGGATCGCCTCGGCTATCGCTTCAGCCCCTTCTTCTGGCAAGTCGGTGGCAAGTACACCTTCCCGACCGACCAGAGCAAGCTGCACTACCAGCACCCGCGCGGGTTCGATGACATCTTCATCGATGAGCCGGAGCTGCCTTACAAATCTTTCCTGTAAGCACACCCTGTCAGACGTCGGGTAATACGAGGGAGGGTGATGGAGATGGGCCAGCAAGGCGTCATCTCAATCACCCCCTCTATTGCCCCCACCTCACCGGATAATAAGAAGATCAGACGATGCGCTATCACGCCCTGGCCCTCGATCTCGATGGCACCACCCTGACCAGTGCTCACACCATCATGCCGGCCGTCAAAGAGGCCATCATGAGGATCAAGGAGCAGGCCACCGTCATGCTGGTCACCGGCAGACACCACACGGCAGCCCACCCCTATCACCACGAACTGGGGCTGACCACTCCCATCATCTGCTGCAACGGCACCTACGTTTACGACTACGACCGGCGCGCCGTGCTGGCAGAGAACGCCATTCCCCATCAGCTGGCACAGCGCTTTATCGCGCTGGCAAGGGAGCACCGGCTCAACCTCGTCATGTATGTCACTGACCGCATGGTCTACTCCGCTCATCAGCCGGTGCGCTACGTGGCGGCCCTGCAGCAGTGGGCCAGCGGCTTTGCGCCGCCGATCCAGCCGCAGGTAGCCAGTGTTGACTCGTTTGAAGATGAGCTGGCCAACAGCAGCCATGTCTGGAAGTTCGTGGCCGAGGGAGAGATCACCGCCATTCAGGCCTTCTCACATCACCCTTGGGTACGCGAACACTTCAGTGGCGAGCAGTCATGGGCCAATAGGGTCGATTTTGCCCGCCGCGGCAACAGCAAGGGAGCGCGACTGCAGGATTATCTGGACCAGCAAGGGATCAGCCCGGCGCGACTGGTCGCCATCGGCGACAACCACAACGACGCCTCCATGCTCTGCCTCGCAGGGATGGGCATCGCCATGGCCAATGCCGAGCCGGAGATTAAGCAGATGGCCAACCGGGTCACCTGCGAGAGCAACGACGAGGGCGGAATCCTCGAGGTATTGAACCGCTATTTCTCTATCTGAATGCAGGAGCTTGTATGCACCACTTTGACCATGCCTTACGCCTCGGCCTCTATGAAAAAGCCATGCCCTCTGCACTGGAGTGGCAAGAGAAAATTTTGTCGGCCAAGGAGCTTGGCTTTGATTTCATCGAGATATCCATTGATGAATCAGATGAAAAACTGCAACGGCTCGACTGGTCAGATAGCGAAATCTATCGGCTCAGACGCCTGTGCGAGCAGCACAGCTTGCCGTTGCACTCCATGTGCCTGAGCGCCCATCGCCGCTTTCCGTTTGGTTCGCAGGATCCGGCCATCCGCGCGCAGGCGGCCATCATCATGGAAAAAGCGATCAATCTGGCGTACAAGCTCGGCATTCGCTGCATCCAGCTGGCGGGCTACGACGTCTATTACGAACCGCAAAGCGACGAGACCCACCGCCACTTCGTCGACGGGATGAAGGCGGCAGCCAAAATGGCAGAACGGGCAGGCATCATGCTGGGTGTGGAGATCATGGATACCCCCTATCTCAACTCCCTCAGCAAATTCGAGGTGCTGAAAAAGCAGATCCCCTCCCCGTACTTCATGGCCTACCCGGATGTCGGCAATATCACCGGCTGGAACTATGACACCTGCACCGAGCTGCAACTGAGTGCGGACCATATCGTACAGATCCACCTCAAAGACACCCGCAAGGTAACGGCCAATGGCAGCGGGCAGTTCCGTGATCTGGTCATTGGCGAAGGAGAGGTCGACTTTGCCGCCATTTTCCATACTCTGGCAAAAATCGGTTACAACGGCCCCCTGGTGCTGGAGATGTGGGCCAAGGATGAAGCGTGGGCCAGCAACCTGAAAACGGCCAAGGGGCGACTGGTCGAACACGCTCGGCAAGCCGGTCTGGCGATCGCCTGAACGCCCGTTATCAGAAGAGTTAACAAGGTTGCTGTCATCGACACCTATGCGCGATATAATCACCACCCAATCAGATTCAATCATCATCAGGCATGATATGACAGAAGCACATCGCCATAACGCCATTTTGGAACTGCTCAATCAGAAACGTCATCTGTCGGTCAACAGCATAATGCAAGCCTTTGATATCTCTCCGGCCACCGCGCGCCGCGATATCAACAAGCTCAATGACTCCGGCAAGCTGCGCAAGGTGCGCAACGGGGCCGAAGCCCTGATGCAGGCCAGAAAGGCCCACTGGTCTCCGCTCGACAGCAATGAAAGCCTCAATCACAGCGAAAAGGTGCGCATCGCCCAGGCGGCAGCAGCCCTGATCAAACCGGGGGAAAGCGCGGTCATCAACTGTGGCTCCACCGCCTTCGTGCTGGGTCAGGAGATCTGCGGGCAGGATGTTCAGGTCATCACCAACTACTTCCCGCTCGCCAACTACCTGATCGAGAATGACCATGACGGCGTGGTGATCATCGGCGGTCAATACAACAAGTCGCAATCCATCACCCTGGCACCGCAGGACGAGATCTCCTCCCTCTATGCCGGGCACTGGATGTTTACCAGCGGCAAGGGTGTCACCGCAGATGGTCTCTACAAGATGGATATGCTGACCGCGATGGCGGAGCAGAAGATGCTCAACCACGTCGGCCGGCTGGTGGTACTGGCTGACAGCAGCAAGGTGGGACAGCGGGCAGGCATGCTGTTTTGCGCCGCCAGCAAGATCGACATTCTGATCACCGGCAAGGATGCGGATAAAGAGGTTATCGAGCAGATCAAAGCCAGAGATGTGCAGGTCATTCTGGTCTAGGACATAAAGTGCCGGGGCGATTTGTCGGCGCCTTCATTCAAGGCCATTTTCGGCCAGAAACCGCAGATACAAAAAAGCCCAAGCGATTGAATCGCTTGGGCTTTCTCTTTGAATATGGCGGAGGAGGTGGGATTTGAACCCACGGATAGTCACCCATCGCCGGTTTTCAAGTAACTGGTAGGCTGATTTTACGCTACTGTGTGCTTCTTGCGTAAGCTTTACGAGTTCCATGGAAACAAGCATTTACGCCGGATTTACATTTTGTGTAGTGCAGCCCACCGAGCAGCACATGCAGTCCATCATCAAGGATCGAGTTAGCGCCAAGCTCTACGAGATGGCAGACCCGGCCAATAGCAAGAACGCCAATTCGCGGGTGAAGGCACTTGCCGCACTGGCAGAACTGCACGGCCACTACCAGCCTATGAGCTTTGCCATGCCGACGCTGGAACAACTCAACGCCGCTATCGCCAGCCATCAGGGGCAGTAATGAGCGAGGGGCGCGACATTATCGAACCGGCGCAATGGCCGCAGCGCAACGACAAGCGGGGCCAGTATGGCAAAGCTAACGCTTGGCCAGCAGGAATTGCTCTTGCTTGGCGAGAACTGGTTTTTTGTATATACGAATGAATGGGTACTCGACAGTAAGTGACATTAACCACGAAAAGACAATCGAGAGCATCACGATTATCAAGTAGGTCGCATGCATTCCAATGGTCTCTTTGGCTGCATCCATTAGTCCAGGAGTTAGCATCGCAACCTCCCAGATAAATATGTGCATTAAGTACAGTGGATAGGACAGCCTCGCTAATGCAATAACCATTTTCGATTTAATTGGAACCCAATAAACGCTCAATATGAAAGCAGCACCCATTGCGCCCAAAAGAGTGGGGAGCCACACCGTGTCGCGGGTCAGCGTTTGCGGACTTTTTAAGTACAATGGGTGCGCAAGCATGAATGCCAAAAAAATCGCCAACAGAACAATGGAGGAAACAGCAAGTGCCTTTGATCCTCGCTTTAAATCGGGGGTGCTGCGTACCAAGGCGGCACAAATAACGCCTGCCAGTAGCTCGTCAAATCTTGAGTGAAATTGAATAAAACTTGCAAAGTGCCAATTGGGATCGTCAGGAGAAAACCCGCTTGTCATAGTCAGCCTTATGGGGATTGCTGCCAAAGCAATCAAGCCGAGTACTATTGCAACACTCCTGAGTCTCGCAGTAGTGCCGACCAGCAAGATCAGCACCAATGGCGAAAATATATAGAACATTTCCTCAACAGCGAGACTCCATGAGCCACCAGGAATAAACGAGTGATCAATTACAAATTGATTTGGAAAAAAATAAGGTCCAGTCGTCTGAAGAAAAGTAGCTGCTGTCGCAATACTTTTCAATGCAACATTATCTAAGGGTTTTGCTCCTGCCTTGAGAAAAATACACAGTACAATCATTGTGTAATAGACAGGGAGAATTCTAAGTGCTCTATTGCGGTAGAACTCAATCATTGAAAAGCGCTTTGCAATCGCTTTATCAAGAATAATTCCTCCAATCAGAAATCCGCTGATCACGGCTGATCACGAAAAAAAGATCAACGCCAATCCATCCAAACGGCAGCCATTTGAAGTGAAACAGAATTACGGAGGAGACAGCTAATGCCCTAGCTGCATCTATGCCGGGGTATCCACCAGCCTTGGTCAGGTATTCCCAATGGTCACGGAGGTACGATTTCAGCATGTTATAAATTTCTTTAGGCAGCTTACTATCTGCTTACGGTTTGGTTTTTTCTCGACGCTGGTTAGCACCAAATTCGCCCTTGCATGTGGTCAGTTACAGGGCTTTTATTCACTCGCCTTGCGCCGCGCATAAGTTGGCTAAATTGTTGTTTTTATTGGCGGAGGAGGTGGGATTTGAACCCACGGATGGTCGCCCATCGCCGGTTTTCAAGACCGGTGCATTCAGCCGCTCTGCCACCCCTCCGAACGGCGTGCATACTACGCTAAGCCCTTGTTCATATGCAATACATATTTCCTGTGGGATAGTGTGCGGGAGCAAAATGGCAGGTGGCTTGAAATTGTTCCTCGTCATCCCTATTTGTTCTACATACAATGCGTAAACATGCAGTAACAAACAGCGATCACGAGGCGGCTGCTCGCCGTCTCACCCGGACATCAAGAGGACACCCAAGATGGATACCCGTTCTATCTACACTGGCACCCAAAGTGCCGTACGCGATACCAACAAGGTGCTGCGTAACACCTATATGCTGCTCTCCCTCACTCTGGGCTTCTCTGCCGTGGTGGCGGGGGTCGCTACCGTGATGAACATGCCGCCGCTGCACTGGGCCGTGTTCCTGATCGGTGTCTACGGTCTGATGTTCCTGACCGAGAAGAATCGCAACAACGGCATGGGGCTGGTCTTCACCTTCGCCCTGACCGGTCTGCTGGGCTATAGCCTGGGCCCCATCATCAACATGTACATGAACAATGGTGGTGGCGAGATCGTGATGACCGCCCTGGGCGGCACCGCGCTCACCTTCTTCGGTCTGTCGGCCTATGCCCTGACCACCAAGCGTGACCTCTCTTTCATCGGCGGCATGCTGTTCGTCGGTTTCTGGGTACTGCTGGTGGCCATGATTGCCAACATCTTCCTGCAGATGAGCGCCCTGAGCCTGGCTCTGTCCGCCATGTTCATGCTCTTCTCCTCCGGTGCCATCCTGCTGACTACCCAGCAGATCGTGCGCGGCGGCGAGACCAACTACATCTCTGCCACCGTCACCCTGTATGTCTCCATCTACAACATCTTCCTGAGCTTGCTGAGCCTGCTTGGCGGCAACCGCAACTAATCAGAAACCCCGCTTCGGCGGGGTTTTTATTGGCTCCTCTTTCTGTCAGGATAAGTTGTAAATCAAGGATATGAAGCGAAGTGGCCCTGATTTGGATCAGGGCCACTTCGCGCTTGGCGGGTTACTATCTCGCTCTCGTTTCGATCAAGGGTTTCACCTGTCTCATGCCGATGGATCTCTCTGGCCTGCTGCGCCGACTGCTGACCGATAGTCACATCTACTTCGCTCTCAAAGTGCTGCTGGCCATTCTCGGTCTGCTCGCCTTCACCCTGGCCACCGGCAATATCCAGCTCACCGTGCTGCTCTCCCTCGGGGTAGTGGCGGGTGCCATCGCCGAAACCGACGACAGCCTGTGGGGACGCCTCAAAAACCTCGCAATGACGCTGATCTGCTTCATGTTCGCGTCCCTCTGTGTGCAGTATCTCTACCCCACCCCCTGGTTGTTTGCCATCGGGCTGGCCAGCTCCACCTTTATCTTCGTGATGGTGGGGGCGCTCGGTGCCCGCTACGCCACCATCAGCTTCGGCTCGCTGCTGATCGCCATCTACACCATGCTGGGGGCCGCCAAGGCGCCGGATCTCTTCTACCAGCCGCTGGCCCTCGGCGCTGGCGCCCTCTGGTACGGGCTGGTCTCGTTTATCTGGCTCTGGCTGCTGCCCTACAAAACCCTGCACGAGCAGCTGGCCCAGAGCTACTTCGCCCTTGGCCGCTACCTGCTGGAGAAATCCCGCTTCTTCCCTGCGGACGAGCACGGCGCCCAGGCCATTCGCCACAATCTGGCCCAGCTCAACATCAATCTGGTGAGCGCACTGACCCTAACCAAGTCGGCCCTCAACGCCCGCCTGAGCCGCCGCCATCCGGCAAGCCCCGAGCTTGCCAGCCTGCTGCGCCTCTACCTGCTGGCGCTGGAAATTCACGAGCGTGCCACCTCCAGCCACTACCCTTACAGCCGGCTGGAAGCGGAGCTCAAGCAGGGCATCGTACTGGAAGGATTTCAGGAGGTGTTCCTGCAACTCTCCGAGGCGTGCCAGCGGCTCGGTTACGCCATTCTGGTGCACAAGCCCTACGCCCATAACAAGCGCATCCACTGGACGCTGGAGGCCCTTGGCGATCAGCTGGAGTTCACCAATCTCAAGCAGCACTACCCGAAAACCCTGCTGACGCCGATGAAGTTCCTGCGCCGCAATCTGGCCAGCATCAACCAGCTGCTCGGCAGCGCCGAAGTGTTGCAAAACCCCGAGCAACCAGAGCAGGAGCTGCCCGCGCTGGCGCGCCCGCCCCGCCTGCCGCTGCTGGCCCAGCTCAAGCAGCACATCACCTTGCACTCCATGGTGTTTCGCCATGCGCTGCGTTTGTCACTCGGGCTGGTGATCGGCTACGGCATACTGCAAGCCTTTGATCTGGAGAAGGGCTACTGGATTTTGCTGACCGTGCTGTTTGTCTGCCAGCCCAGCTACAGCGCCACCCGCCGCCGACTGGTGCAGCGGATGCTCGGCACCTTCGCCGGTATTCTGGTGGGCATTCCGGTGCTCTGGCTGTTCCCCGAGCTGCACGTCCAGCTGGTGGTGATGGGGCTCGCCGCCTTCCTGTTTTTCACTCAGGTGCGCAACAACTACAGCGCCGCGGTCTGCTTTATCACCCTCTACGTGCTGATGGCGTTCAACCTGCTTGATGGCATCGGCTTTGCCATTCTGGGGCCGCGGCTGCTCGATACCTTGCTCGGCTGCCTGATCTCTTACGGGCTGGTAGCCTGGCTGTGGCCTGACTGGCAGTACAAGCGGCTACCGACCCTGATCGCCAACTCGCTCTCGGCCAACGCCCGCTACCTCTCGGCAGTGCTGGCGAGCCTCAAGCAGCAGCGGGACGAGTCCATCGACTATCGGGTGGCGCGCAAAAGCGCCCATCTGGCGGATAGCGAGCTGGCCACTGCCTGGCAGAGCATGCTGGTGGAGCCGCAAAAGCGCCGCCGCTTCCTCGATCTCTGCTTTACCCTCACCTGGCGCAACCACGCCCTGCTCTCCTACATCTCGGCGCTGGGGGCTCATCGCGACAAGCTTGAGGCCATCAGCGGGCTGGATGAGGTGCGCCACCACATCTGCCACACCCTTGAGCAGGCTGCCGGCCATCTGGCGGGCAACCCCTCCAGCTCAATCGGTGGTCAGAGCCCCCTTCTTTGCACGGACAGCTGTCCGGACAGCAGCGAGGAGCAGCTGATGCTGACCCAGCAGCTCAACCTGATCAGCGAGCTGGCGGATCAGCTGCTGCATCTGGCCAACGAGAGCCGGTTGCTCACCGGGGATCAAGGCGCTACCATGCCCGCCCAATCCTGATAGCCCCATAAGCGAGGAGCCCTCATGTCTGCGTCCGAAAAACATCAGCTGGAATTCAACGGCCAACTCATCGAGACCGATGCCAAGGGCTACCTGCTCAACAGCAACGACTGGAGCGAGGAGCTGGCACTGGTACTGGCTGCGCAGGAGGGGATCACGCTTGAGGAGCCGCACTGGGAAGTGGTGCGCTTTGTGCGCGCCTTCTATCTGGAGTTCAACACCTCCCCCGCCATCCGCGCACTGGTCAAGGCGATGGAAAAGCAGTACGGTCCCGAGAAGGGCAACAGCCGCTACCTCTACAAGCTGTTCCCGGAAGGGCCTGCCAAGCAGGCGACCAAGATTGGCGGCCTGCCCAAACCGGTGAAGTGCATCTGATCCCATGCATCTCATCCCATAACAACGGGGGGCCGCAACTGCGG
>NZ_JBFODP010000003.1:0-63512 GCF_040908375.1 Aeromonas sp. R2-3
CGGTCGACTTCACGGCGGGTACCAATGACAAGGGCTATTACGCCATCGTCAATGGTGAAGTGGTGCTGACCCAGGCTGGCGCGGACTTCGTCAATAACGGCGGCACCTTGCCGAAGGTTGATTTGACCGTCTCCGATGGCAAGCTCACCGGTCAGGACGCAGACACCCCGGTCATCACACCGACCAACGACGCGCCCACCATCGACGTGGTCGCCAAGAGCTTCGTCGAGAACAGCGCCAAGGCCGGCGATGTGGCGGCAACCTACACCACCCGGGATGAAGACAACACGGCCAGCGATTTGACCGTGGGCTTCAAGCTGGGCAGCAACGCGGAGGGTTACTACGCGCTGGTGGGCGGCCAGGTGGTGCTGACCGAGAAGGGGGCGGCGCATGTAAACGCGGGCGGCACCTTGCCGGCGGTCGAGCTGACCGTGACCGATCCGGATGGCCTGACGGGTAACGGTAGCGATACGCCGGATGTGACGTTGGTGGACGACGCCCCCACCACCTCCGGCGGTTACTCGCAGGGTGATGAGGACACACTGCTCACCCTGACGTGGGGCCAGTTCAACGCCAGTGATGAAGATACCGCTGCGGACAAGTTGTCGATCAAGATCACCTCGCTGCCGGCGGATGGGCAGTTGCTGTTCAATGGCAATGTCGTTACACAGGCACTGCTGGATGCCGGGTTGGCCATCAGCCAGGCCGATATCGTCGCCGGCAAGCTGCAGTACAAGCCTGATCCGCATGAGGCGAGCGGGTCGGCGGGCAGCGGTGTGAACACGGGTGCGGACGGCAACAAGCTGCGGGATTATGCGTCGTTCGGCTATCAGGTGAGCGACGGGGTAAACAGTAGTGGTAATGCGACCTTTGTGGTCGATATCAAGCCGGTGGTTGACGGCGTGGCGCTAAAGGTTGAGTTGGTGAGTGGCGGGTTTGTGCCGGGGGCGGCGAAGGTAGAACAGATGCTGTCCGACCTGAATGGCAAGACGCCGTCTCCGTCGCCGACTAACAAAGATGATTATCTGGTTTCCAGTAATGGCAGCTGGGTTCAAGGCGGTGTTGGCCATGACACCATCAAATACGGCAGTGGCGATAGCTTCCTGGCCGATGGCGGGGTGGGGAATGATATTCTGATCGGTGGTGCGAGTGATGTTGATTATCTGATCGGTGGCGATGGGGATGACATCTTGATTGGCGGTAAAAATGCTGTTGCGTCGGTCACTCTACATGGCGATGCCGGCAACGATACGCTGATTGCCCAGAGCTTGAAGGCCTCTACCTCATATTATGGTGGCGATGGTCTGGATGTGGCCTATATGCCGGGTTCGATGAAGGATCTCAAGCTGATTAAGCCTAGTGGCTCACAGAGCTTTGATTACAGTCTCGTGTATAAAGACCCGATTAGCGGTGCTTTGACTTACCATGATTTTTACAGCGTTGAGACCCTTTATCTGCAAGATGGCAAGTATGAGTTCAAGGATGGCAACCTGACTAAGGTGGCAGATCTGGCGACCTTGAAGGTTGATGTCGATTTGATCGATACCGATGGCAGCGAACATTTTACCGATCTGACCATCAAGGGATTACCTCAAGGTGCGCTACTTTCAGGCTGCACACTGCAGGCAGATGGTAGTTGGAAGGTGCCGGCCAGCATGCTGGATAGAGACGGGAAATTGTCGCTGCAGGTGGAGTTGCCTGTCGGTAGCCAGAATATCAAGGTCACAGTGGTGGCTGGCTCGCAAGAGTATGATATGGACAGTCAGCCGATAGTCGGTGAAGTGAAATATACCGAAGCGGACACCGGCTTTATGGTCAAGCCCACCACAAACCCGAATGGGGACAATGGTACGTCAGACAAGCCTGTTGAAGGGGGTCGTGGTGATGATGTATTGCTGGGGGATATTGGTGGTATCAAGACCTCGGTTGAGCCGGGTAAAAACTACAATATTGCACTTATTGTAGATACATCAGGCAGTATGATTAATGACCTTGCTGGTCATCAAAATACTACACGGAATTGGGATGGAAGCTGGTATCAGACTCCTGAGCAATATGCTGCGTCTCGTATGAAATTGACGATTGATGCACTCAAAGTGTTAGCGACGCAATTAGCTGGTCATGATGGTATCGTTAATATTGCTCTGATTAGTTTTAATGAGGCTGCTGATGATGCTCTATTTTTCAATGGCTTGAATGCAGCTAATCTAGCTGATTTGATTCAAAACATTAATTCATTGAGAGCTGGTGGTGGAACTAACTACGAGGATGCCTTTATCGAGGCAACCAACTGGTTCAATACCAAGCCCGGTAGCAGTTCCGGATCGACGTTTGAGAACGTTACCTATTTCCTGACCGATGGTGATCCAACAGTTTATAACGGGAACCGCAATCCATCTGAATCAGATGCGATGCAAAAGGCTATCGATGCGTTTGCTCCTTTATCTGGGCATAGCGAGGTCAAGGCGATCGGCATCGGTAATGGCGTGAAGAAGGAAAATCTGGAGTATTTTGACAATACGCAGGTGACTGGCTCAGGCACTAAATATGAGAATGCTCTGTTACTGAATGATTTTTCCAGCAATACGGGGCCATGGAGCGCGAGTAGTTGGAGCCTAGCCGGCGATATCTTTGGGAGTGTCACAAGGGTCGGTAGTCGGTTGGAATTGACGGACAATGCGAAAAACGATGCGTCGGTATTTGCTAGCGAAAAAATGACGTTGGCGGCTGGTAGCGGTCTGCGCTTCGACCTGAGCAAAGGTAGTGATGTCAGCTCCGCAGACAGTTTCTCGGTGCAGCTGGAACGCTGGAACGGTACTGCCTGGGTAAACATCGGTGCTGCGGTGACCTCAGTGGGGACAATCAACAGCGGTGCGCTGGCTGCGGGCGATTACCGTTATGTCTTTACCATAAACGAGTGGGGAAGCTCAGGAACGGCTACCCTGAAGATCGATAACTTGAATAAGGTGATAGGTGGGCGTCCGCCAGTTGGTCAGCCCGACATCATCAATACGGCAGATCAGCTTAAGGCCGTGCTGGTCGGTAGTTCGACCACCAACACTCCTGCCGAAGTGGGGGCCGATGTCCTGCACGGTGGCGCGGGTAACGATATCCTGTTCGGGGATGCCATCAACACTGACAACCTGCCCTGGGGCACGGCCGGTAATCCGGTCAAGCCAGCAGATTGGGTTGATGGCAAGGGGCTGGATGGGCTGACCCAGTTCCTGACCTTGAAAAACGGTTATGCACCCAGCTCCCTTGAGCTTTACGAATACATCAAGGGGAATGCCAAGTCATTTGATGTGGCGGGCGATACCAGAGGGGGGAACGACAAGCTGCATGGTGGTCTTGGGGACGACATCCTGTTCGGGCAGGGCGGTGACGATGAGCTCTATGGTGAAGATGGCAACGATATCCTTTATGGCGGCACTGGCAGTGACAAACTGTATGGTGGTTTGGGTAACGACATTCTGACTGGTGGAGAAGGTAAAGATTTCTTCGTATGGAACCAGGGAGATGCGAGTGCCAGCAGTCCAGCTACTGATGTCATTACTGATTTCAACAAGACGGCCAATAATACCGTCGACTTGAATCAGAAGGATGTTATTGATCTGAGTGACCTGCTTGATTCTGATGGTGGTAAGAGTGAAGCATCTCTGAAAGGGCTGCTCTCAATCTTTGAAGAGAGTGGCAAGGTTCGTTTGGAAGTGAGAGATGACACGCCTCAGCATAATTTGATGCAAACAATTGTGTTGGAAGGACACTCTTTTGCCTCGCTGACAGGCAATGCATATACGGATCAGAGCCAAGCCAGCCAGGTCATCGACTATATGTTGTTGAACAATATGCTGGAGATCTACAAGCCTCATGGCTAACACGAACAGACAGTAGAAAAACAAAAGCGGCAGAGCAATCTGCCGCTTTTTTTATCTTTGCAGGAAAGCGAAATCAGTTGCCGAGGGTGGCGAACAGGCTCTGCTCCAGGGTACCGCGGGAGACACAGACCGGCTTGATGGACGGGGCCGGTACGCGCTCGCCTGAGGATTCAACGAAGAACAGCTCGGTGTTGCCCTTGACGTTGACGGTGGCCACGCTGCTGTTGCCGCTCTGGGTGATGATCAGGTTAATCTGCAGGTTCGGGTTGCCCAGTGCAACTTTGGAACCCATAGTACCGCAGTCCAGCCACTCCAGCCCGTCGGCTGACTGGTTGACGTTGGCGGTCATCAGGCCGGAACCACGCTGGCTGTTTTCGATGGTGAGGCCGTGATCGGTGAACCACTTCTCGGCGCGAGCCCACACCAGATCCACCGGGATCGCCATTTCCTGAGTGTTGTTGGTTGCCTCGGCAATTGGCGGGTTGTAGCGATACTCCTCACCGCCGTTATTGTCACCAGCACAACCAACCAGCAGCAGCGCCAATGCGCTCCCCATAATCTTTTTCATCTTGTTTCTCTCGTCCATATCACCAGGCCATTGGCCAACCGGCGCCTATTATCGCCGGAGCGACAATCTCTGTCAGCAACCATCCAGCGTTCGATGTTATGGGGAGGTGATCGGGGTGCTTTACAAAATTGGTTTGCTATCATAGATTTGCTCGAAATTCCTCCATAAGCACCCCTGTGACTAACATGCTCACCCCGGATCTGCTGCAGCAGATCATCGACCAATTGCCAATGAGTATCTTCTGTCGGGATAGTCATGGGCGTTACCTGTTCGCCAATCGTGAGTTCGCCCGTGAAGCCAAGCTGGAGTCGCCTGCCGAGGTTGTCGGCAAGACAGATGCAGAGATGCCCTGGGGCGATCTCTTTCGCAGTGAGGATGAGCAGCTGCTTGCCGGAGGCGTGCCGATGCTGTATCAGCAGCTCCATTGCAACCGGGGCGGGAATACCTGCTGGATGGAGGTGCACAAGGTGCCTCTTTACACCCCGCAGGGGGAAGCTTGCGCAGTGTTCGGTGTGGTTAACGAGATTGCCCAGCGTAAGAGCCTGGAACAAACGGTCAAAAAGCAGCAGTTGTTGCAGCGTTTTCTGCTCGATGCCATTCCTGACCTGATCCGTTTCGATGATCACAACGGGGTGTTGCTGGAGTGCAATCAGGCGTTTCTCGACTTTATCGGCCAAGGGGCGGATGAGGTGCTGGGTCAGCAACTGCCGTTCCGGTTGGCGGCGCCGCAGGGGATGGGTCATGGCGAGTGTTGTCTGCTGGATGCCAGCGGGCAGGGGCGACACATGGAGATCACCCGGGTCGATGTCCCCGATGGTGATGGTCACTCTCTCGGGATCCTGACGCTGGGGCGTGACATCACCGGCCTGCGCACCACTCAGGCGCAGTTGCAGCAGGAGCAGCACTACGACAGTCTGACCGGGCTGCTCAAACTCTCCCGGTTCTTGCAGACCAGCCGCCATCTTGGGGGACGCAGTGCCACATTGGTGCTGGTCGATCTGCACCATTTTCGTGAGATCAACGATCGCTTCGGGATCCGGATTGCCGACCGCCTGCTCAGCCAGGTGGCCAAGCGGTTGCAGCAGTTGGTACCGCCGCGTTCCCTGCTCTGTCGGGTCGCTGCCGATGACTTCAGCCTGCTGCTGCCGGACTTCAACGAGCCATTGCAGGGGTGGAGCCAGCATCTGCAGCAGCAGTTGATGGAGCACTATCAGGTGGAAGATCATCGCATCCAGATCCCGGTGTTTCTCGGGCTGGCTCAGGGGCGGGCAAGCGATGCCGAGCGGTTGCTCAGTCATGCCGAGGCTGCGCTGGCGCAGGGCAAACGGCAGCAGCAGTACTGCACCCTGTTTGATCCCGAGCTGCATGCCCGGCTCAAGCGACGTCAGCTGATCGCCGCCCAGTTGCCGCTCGCTATCAAGTCCGCCCAGCTGGTTGCCGTCTATCAGCCCATCATCTGTACCCGCACTCACCGGCTGCATGGCGCCGAGCTGCTCTGTCGCTGGCCCCATCCCGAGCTTGGGATGATCTCCCCCGACGAATTCATTCCGTTGGCGGAAGAGATGGGGATCATCGGTCAACTGGGCCAGCTGATGCTGGAGCAGGGCTGTGCCCAGCTGGCGCAGTGGCAAACTGCGCAGCCGGATATGGTGCTCTCCATCAACCTCTCGCCGCTGCAGTTCCGTGACCCGGCGCTCTGTGAGCGGGTCTCTGCCTGCATCGCTCGCCATGGTCTCAAGGCTAGTCAGCTGGAGCTGGAGATCACCGAAGGGGTACTGATGGAGAATGCAGACGAGATTGAGACCAACCTCGACAACCTGATCGCCGCCGGTTTTCAGTTGGCCATCGACGACTTTGGTACCGGTTACTGCTCGCTGGCCTATCTGCCGCGTTTGCAGGTGGCGACCCTCAAGCTAGATCGCAGCTTCACTCAGGGGCTCGCCAGCAATAGCGCGACCACCGCTATCGTGCGGTCAGTTATCGGGTTGGGCCATGAGCTGGGGATCCGGATCACTGCCGAAGGGGTAGAGACACCCGAGCAGCAGTTGTGGCTGACCGAGGCGGGGTGTGATCGGCTCCAGGGCTATCTGTTCAGTCGCCCCCTGCCGCCGGCGGAGTTCGCTGCCAGCTATCTGGCGTGAGAGATCGTCAGAAACAACAAGGCCACCCCAAGGTGGCCTTGTTGTTTTACGATGGAGGCAGGATCAATCCTGGAAGTAGGTGCCCCAACCATCGTAATCCACCCCATATTTTTCCAGGATGGGCAGCATCTTGGCGATATCGGCGACGATCGCTTCGACATTCAGCTTGCACTCGATGGTGGCATCGAAGCAGAAGATGGTGGCGCCGTCATCCAGTTCCATCTCTTCGGCATCGGTCACTTCAAAACCAGCCTTGAACAGGTCAACCGCTGCTTTTTCCAGACGGTCGAAATCCTGGCAGGCGAAGTGGTGCTCGATATCGTAATCCGCATCGGGATTGCTGCCATCGGCCAGCAGTTCGTTGACGATCTCGGTGGTCTCATCACGCCACTCTTGCATATTCAGACTCATGTTGCCTCCAGGCGGTATCATTGCGGCAAAGCATACTCGCAGAGTGGATTCGGCTCAATGCGGCGGACCCACTGAACCTCGAATTTCCATCATATTGGCGCAGCCTGCAGGGTGTTCAGAGGCCAGCAAGTATGGCAAACAGGACTGAAGTGGATAATAAATGGTCGCTTCGTTCGGTTGTTGAGCGAACGCGCTTTTTATCGTGCCATCATGGTTGACACTCTGCGCTGGAAAGGGTTTAATGCGCGCCGTTGCCCAGATAGCTCAGTCGGTAGAGCAGGGGATTGAAAATCCCCGTGTCGGCGGTTCGATTCCGTCTCTGGGCACCACAATTCCTCCTTAGTTCAGTCGGTAGAACGGCGGACTGTTAATCCGTATGTCACTGGTTCAAGTCCAGTAGGAGGAGCCAAATTCGAAAAGCCCGCTCAATCGAGCGGGCTTTTTCATTTCTAGTTGCTGTTACATGCTGCCAAAAAGAGCGTCGCGCCACAGGTGGCACTGAACAGCAGCATTCCGGTCTGCAACATGCTGCCAGGGCATGGCTTCTTCTCTCTTTTTCTGGCCCTGATCCACTTCGGTTTCATCACATTCCCTTATCCATTTTGTCGGCCTGAATGGCTGCACTCCTGTGCAGGCGAGCCATCTTTGTTGAATGGCGCCATGGCGTCAATCTCCCCCGCAAAACAATTAATTCAGCACCGTTGAAGAGCGGCTTGTCTGGTGATGTTTCGACCTTTAAGCCATTGTTAACATTTTGGAAAACCGGAGTGACCCTGTGGCTGGGCGAGGATATGATGGGGTCAATGATGTTCCCATCCTGACGGAGAGACCCCAGATGAACAGCCCCTTGAGCTATGTACTGGACGGCATTCATTGCGAGCCGCACTTTTTTACCGTTCCCCTCGATCATGGTGAGCCGGATGGTGACAGCATTACCCTGTTTGCCCGTACCCTCTGCCGTAAAGATAAGCTCGATGAGAAGTTGCCTTGGCTGCTGTTTCTGCAAGGGGGGCCGGGATTCGGGGCGCCGCGCCCGACGGCCAACAGTGGTTGGCTCAAGCGGGCGTTGCAGGAGTTCAGAGTGCTGCTGCTGGATCAGCGGGGCACCGGGATGTCGAGCCCCATTCACGGGCAGATTCTGGCCAAAATGACACCGACCGAGCAGGCGGAGTATCTCGGCCATTTTCGCGCCGACAGCATAGTGCAAGATGCCGAGTTCATCCGGCAGGAGCTCAGCCCCAAGCATCGCTGGAGCCTGCTTGGTCAGAGCTTTGGCGGTTTTTGCTGCCTGACCTATCTCTCGCTCTTCCCCGATAGCCTGCGGGAGGTCTATATCACCGGCGGTATCGCACCGATCGGCCGCAGTGCCGAGGAGGTCTACCGCGCCACCTATCAGCGGGTGGCTGACAAGAACCGAGCCTTCTTCGCCCGCTTCCCCCACGCTCAGGGGATTGCCAACCGGTTGGCCAACCATCTGCACCAGCACGATGTGCGACTTCCCAATGGCCAGCGCCTTACGGTGGAGCAGTTCCAGCAGCAAGGGCTGGATCTCGGCGCTACGGGTGCCTTTGAGGAGCTTTATTACCTGCTGGAAGAGGCCTTTATCGGTGACAAGCTGAGCCCGGCCTTTCTTTATCAGGTGCAGAGTATGCAGCCATTCAATACCAACCCGCTGTTTGCCATCCTGCACGAGGCTATCTACGCCGAAGGGAAGGCGACTCGCTGGGCGGCGGATCGGGTCAGAGTGGAATTCCCGGCGGTGAACTGGGCACCCGGCAAGGATTTCGCCTTCACCGGCGAGATGGTTTACCCCTGGATGTTCGAGCAGTACCGCGAGTTGCTGCCCCTGAAAGAGGCGGCCCATCTGCTGGCCAACAAGGCGGACTGGGGGGCGCTCTATGACCCGGCACAACTGGCCCGCAACCAGGTGCCGGTAGCCTGCGCCGTCTATGCCGAGGATATGTATGTGGAGTTTGACTACAGTCGCGAAACTCTGCGTGGTCTTGGCAACAGTCGCGCCTGGATCACGAATGAGTATGAGCACAACGGTTTGCGTGCCGATGGTGAGGCGATTCTTGATCGTCTGATCACCCTGAATCGGGATCGCTGAATCGTCCGGTAAGGTAGCAGACAACAGGGGCCACGGCCCCTGTTGTTTTTTATCAGCTTTTTACCTCTGGTTTGGGGGTATCAGGTTGTGACGGTGGGAGTTGTGGCAACACGATCTGCGGCTGCTCACCGGTCAGGCTCTTGAGGTAGGCAGTCATATCTTCGGCTTCCTGATCTGTGAGGCGCTGCCCCAGCTGGATATCAGCCATGATCTGGACTGCCTCTTTCAGATCCCATACTGCACCATCGTGGAAGTAGGGATAAGTCAGCTCGATATTACGCAGGGTGGGTACCTTGAACCAGCCGATGAACTGCTTCTCTCCGGTGACGGCACCGCGACCCTGAGCCGGGTTGTCCGTTTTGTAACTCTTGACCAGTCCCATCTTCTGATAAGAGTTGCCGCCGATAGCGACCCCGTTGTGGCATGCCGTGCATCCTTTGGCTTTGAACAGCTCATACCCTTTCAGCTGTTGTGCGGTCAGTGCCTTGCTATCCCCTTTCAACCAGCGGTCAAACGGGGCATTGGGGGTAACCAGGGTCTCTTCAAAAGCAGCGATGGCATCGGTGACCTCGTCAATGCCGAAGTTGTCCTTGCCATAAACGGCGCTGAAGCGGGTACGATAGCCAGGCAGGGTATGCAGAGTTTCGACCGCCAGATTGTGGGTAAATGCCATCTCCAGTGGGTTGGCGATGGGGCCCGCCGCCTGCTCTTTCAGATCCTTGGCGCGACCATCCCAGAACTGCACGAAGTTGAGGCTGGAGTTGAGTACGGTCGGTGAATTAATAGGGCCCACTTTCCATTTATGGCCGAGTGAGCTGACTTGATTATCCACCCCTCCGGTCGCCAGGTTATGGCAGGAGTTACAAGAGATTGCGCCGGATTTGGAGAGTCTTGGCTCGAAAAACAGCATCTTGCCCAACTCGACTTTTTCCGGGTTTGTCACCTTGGCTGGTTCCACGGGCTGTATGGGTTCATTCGCCCAACCGGCACCGGGTAATATCAGTGCCACTAGCAAACAATATTTTCTCATTGCGTCATCTCCCTTGAAGCTGTTTATGCCAGCAAGACAAGGATGACGTCAAAGCGCTGTTCATTAATTGATCAAAATCAGCCTTGCTTGATTATTTACAATAAAAACAATCATATATGATTTGTTGGCAAAATGGGGGCAGGATAATTAAGAGGAGAGTATGGAGTTAGCATCATGTCTGGATTATGTGCGAAGCAAAGAAAATGAACAGGCGATTAATTAGATTGCTGTCATTGAATAAAGCGATTATTCAATATGCTTTGCCATTCTGCCGTTAAATAAATACCTATCAAATGCATCATTAATAATAAACCGACAGGATGAGCAAATTGTACCCTGCGTTTCAACACCCTCTGTCGTCTTGTTCTTTGGAGCGGCGCCGGATGGTCGTGCTTTTCAATCAAGATAAGGATGTATGATGAGAAAGTCTCTGTTGGCCTGCTCCCTGTTGCTGTGCCCTGTCGTGTTTGCTGCCACCCCCCATTGGGAATATAGCGGTGAGGCGGGGCCTGGCCACTGGGCCAAGCTGACCCCGGAGTTTGGCCAGTGTGCGGGCAGCAATCAGTCGCCGGTTGACCTGAGCGGATTGGTCGAGGCCAAACTGGCCCCGCTGGTACTCCACTATCAGGCGGGTGGCAACACAGTGGTCAACAACGGTCACACCGTGCAGGTCGGTTATGCCCCGGGTAGCACCTTGCAACTCGATGGCACCACGTTTGAGCTCAAGCAGTTCCACTTCCACGCCCCGAGTGAAAACCTCATCGAGGGCAAATCTTATCCGCTGGAAGGGCATCTGGTGCACGTCAGTGACAAGGGGGAGATCGCAGTGGTGGCGGTGATGTTCGAGGCTGGCAAGGCCAATCCGGCACTGACGGCAGCCTGGGGTGAATTACCGGCCAAGGTGGGCGATATCCACACTCTCAAGGCGCCGCTCGCTGCGGAACAACTGCTGCCCGAGAGCCGCGACTACTACCGCTTCAGCGGTTCCCTCACCACGCCGCCCTGCTCGGAAGGGGTGCGTTGGCTGGTGATGAAGCAGCCGGTCGAGGTCAGTCAGGCCCAGATCGACGCCTTCAAGGCGGTGATGCACCATCCCAACAACCGGCCAGTGCAACCGCTCAATGGACGCGTGGTACTGCAATAACACTGTGTTGCAATAGCGCAGTAGATAGCAAACACAACAAGAGGGCCGTCAGGCCCTCTTTTACATGGCGAGGTATTGGCGTGCGATCAGAGGCTGGCGGCGATGCGGGCACCGAGGGCCGCGTTGTTCAGTACCAGCTGTATATTGGCCGCCAGCGAGTTGCCGCCAGTCAGCTCGCAGACGCGGGCCAGCAGGAAGGGGGTAGACGCTTTGCCCTTGATCCCCTGCTCATCGGCTTCATGGAGCGCTTGGGCAATGGCTGCGTCGATATCGGCTTTTGGCATAGCGTGTGCGCTCGGGATGGGGTTGGCCACCACGGCGCCGCCCGCCAGTCCCAGCTCCCACTTGAGGCGCAGCGCCTCGGCGATGGCTGCCGGGGTATCGAGGCGATAATCGACCTTGAAGCCGCTCTCGCGGGTGTAGAAGGCGGGCAGCTCCTCGGTTTGATAGCCGATCACCGGTACGCCCTGGGTCTCCAGATACTCCAGCGTCAGGCCGATATCGAGGATCGATTTGGCGCCGGCGCAGACTACGGCCACCGGCGTTTGTGCCAGCTCCTGCAGATCGGCCGAGATATCGAAGGTCTCCTGCGCCCCGCGATGTACCCCGCCGATCCCGCCGGTGGCAAAGACCCGGATCCCCGCCATGGCGGCGATGATCATGGTGGAGGCGACCGTGGTGGCCCCCATCCCTTTGCGCGCCAGTACGAACGGAATGTCGCGGCGGCTGCACTTGGTCACGCTGTGGCCTGCCCGGCCGAGCGCTTCCAGTGCACCCGCATCGAGACCCACCTTGAGGCGGCCGTCGAGGATGGCGATGGTGGCTGGGATGGCGCCGTTGTCGCGCACCACCTGTTCAACCTGACGGGCTGTCTCCACGTTCTGCGGATAGGGCATGCCGTGGGAGATGATGGTGGATTCGAGGGCAACCACCGGTTTGCCGGCGGCCAGCGCGGCAGCAACTTCCGGTTGGATATCGAGGTAAGCGTTCAGCATGAGTACTCCTCCAGTATGCGGTCAACGGCGGTCTTGCTCAGACCGGAAAAAACGGTATCGGAACAATTGACGGTGAGGGCGGCACAGCCCAAGGCAAAGCGGGTGGTTTGGGCTATGTCGAGCTCTTGCAGCCAGGCGTGGGCGAGACCAGCCATAAAGGCATCCCCGCCGCCGGTGACGTTGAGCACCGGACTGCCCAGCACCGGCAGGTGGCCCTGTTGCTCGCCATCGCTGTAGAAGATCCCCTGTTCACCCAGACTGAGGAACAGTCGTTTGATCCCGGCGCGGTGGAACCAAGCGGCCACCATAGGCCAGGTTTCGGGCCCGGCGATGGTCATGCCGCACAGCTGCTCAGCCTCGCTTCGATTGGGTTTGAGGGTGTGGATCTTGCCGAGCCAGGGGCGGATCTTCTCCACCTTGGCCACCGAGACGGTATCGACAAAAATGGCGTGATCACCCTGCCGTTCGAACAGCCAGTCGAGGGTGTGGATGGCCAGATTGGTATCGAGCACCCAGAGCCGGGCACCGCCGAGAAAGCCTGCGAGGGGGGTCAGGCGGGCAGGGGTGAGCTGCTCTATGATGGCCATGTCATTGATAGCGCAGCTCATTTCGCCGCTGCCATCATGCAGGCTGAGATAACAGGAGGTGGCGTGGCCATCGAGCACCAGAGTCTGGCGCACATCGACGCCGGCCCGCTGGCTCACTTCCAATAGATGGTGGCCATACTGGTCGTTGCCGACCGCGGTCAGCAGCCGGGTGTCGCTGCCGAGCCGCGCCAGATTCTCGGCGATATTGCGGCCAACACCACCGGCCGAGGTGCGCACCTTGCCCGGGTTGGAGTCGCCGAGCAGCAGGTTGTCGTGGCTGGTGCCGCAAATATCCATATTGGCACCACCGATCACCACCACGTAGGGGCCTTCTCGCAGTACATAACCTCTGCCTTGCACATATCCCTGCCGGATCAGGCTGGAGATGTGGCTGGCCAGCGCAGAGCGGCTGATGCCGAGGCGATCGGCCAGCTCCTGCTGGGCAATCATGGGATCCTGACGCAGCAGGGCTAGGATCTCTTGTTCACGCTCAGTCATAGACAAACATCCATTTACAAACGTTTGTCCATTATTGCTGGGAAACGTTTGCCGGCTATCGGTTTGTACAAAATTTGTCGGCTTGCGCACAAAAAATCGACATTCAAAGCTGGGTTGGCAAGCGGTTTAGCTGGGGAGGGGACTTTTAACGGGTCGGTGGCCCTGCAACGGCTTATAATGGCCGCCGCAAGATGAGGAGAGATGATGGAAAAGAGTGCATTCTGCTGCGTGGGGTTGGTCAATCCCAAGTCTCCGGAAAATGTCGGCTCCGTGATGCGGGCTGCGGGTTGTTACGGGGTGGATGAGGTCTACTACACCGGCAACCGCTTCGAGTTGGCGCGCCGCTTTGCCACCGATACCAAGCAGATGGTGGAGAAGATCCCGCTGCTCGGGGTGGATGATCTGATGGCGTTTATCCCGCAGGGATGCGTGCCCGTGGTGGTCGATTTGATCGACGGCGCTACGCCGCTCCCCGACTATGTCCATCCGGAACGCGCTTTTTATATCTTCGGGCCGGAGGATGGCACGCTCGATCCCGCCCTCTATGGCGCGGTGAAAGATGTGGTCTATGTGCCGACTCAGGGCTGCATGAATCTGGCCGCCTCGGTCAATGTGATCCTCTATGACCGCTTGGCTAAGGGGTTCCGGCAACCCTGAGTTGTGGCGTGGCTACGGTGACTCAAACCACAATGGAAAGGTGTTGCTCATGGGCAGGTTGCTGGCGGTGGCCGCTGTTGACGGGGCTGCGGCATCCTTCTCTTTCCCCTATGGTGGGATCATTTTTCGCTGGCCTTGACCGCCTGCTCCTCGAGAAAGTCGCGGTAGTATTCATAGAGGTGATAATGGCGATATATCTCGGCCAGCGTGCCGCGACGGATCAGATTCACCATCTCCTGATCCCACAGCTGCAGTAGCCGGTCGCCCTGCTCGGTATCGGCAAAAATGGGGTAAGTCGGTATCCAGCGCAAAATGGTGCGGTACATATTGGCCGGGGTCTCATCGGCTGCATGGAGCACGCCAGCGGTCAGGTAATAGCGATAGCGCCCCTTGCCAATCAGCTGCAGGGCCATCTCATGGTTGTCGATCTCGTGCCATCGCATGGTGACCGGAAGATATTTATCCAGCACCCATCCTCGCCGCCAGAGCACGGTCTCTCCCTCCAGACTGCGCTCTCCCCGCCATTGTGGCTGCCACTGCTTGAGCATGAAGACGGTCACATCATCTGCGGAGGCTGGCTGACGGGGCTGTTTGACCCCCTTGATCTCGTCCAGATAGACACTCATCGCCATATCCCCCTCTTGCTTGGCTATCATGGCGACGGCGCGTTTGTAGGGCACGATATGGGGCACGATCTGGTAGCCATGGGGTTGGTAGATGGTTCGCACCAGATCGAGATAGATACCGCGGCCATCCGGTTGGCAGAAACCGGGCCAGCCATCGCAATAGACGTGAATATCGGCTGTGCGAGCGTGGGCGATCGCACACAGAGAGCAAAGCAGCAAACAACCGATGCGCAGCATGGTCAGCATTATCCTCGCAGGGGTGAGGAGAGCATTTATCACCTGATTTATACCATGCCATTGATAGTGGCGGGCGGAGAAAACATTCCGCATCTCCATTTTGCGACAGGGTCGAGGGTTATTTGCGGTCGGATCGTTATGATCGAGTAAAGATTCAATAGCACCCCAATCAGTAGAGGAGACTGCATTATGCCATCGATCAAGACTCTGCTCTGTCCAGTCGATTTTTCCCAAATGTCTCGCGCGGTACTCGACTATGCCGTTTTTATGGCACAGAGCCATCAGGCCCAGCTCAAGCTGATCCACGTGGTTGATCAACTGCACGGTTTCGACAGCTACAAGATCCTGCATATGACGGCCATCGAGATAACCCACGAGATGGAGCGTCAGGCCAGAACCCAGCTCAAAGAGCTGGTTGCCACCCTGCCGATCCCGGCCACCTTTGATATTCGCTTTGGCCGCGCCGCCGATGAAATTGTCATTCAGGCCAAGGAAGATGAAGTTGAGCTGATCGTGATGGGCAGCCACGGCCGCTCCGGTATCAGCCATCTGCTGGTAGGCAGTGTCGCCGAGTCTGTGGTGCGTCATGCACCCTGTCCGGTACTGGTGGTGCGCCAATAACGGACCACGTTTAGTGTGAAAAGCGTAACAAACAAGGCCAGCGATTGCTGGCCTTGCGTTTTCTGGTGTTGTGCCCGCTAGCCGTGGGCGTAGATGACACTCCCCCCCTTGATGGTATCTATGATGGCTCTGGCTTGCTCTTTGGGCAGGGCGGGGCAACCCCAACTGCGGCCCAGCTTGTCATATTTGCGCAGATGGGTCGGGCTGGCATAGGCGGCGCCATGTACTACGATGGCACGCTTGCGGGCATTGCTGTTCTTGCCGGGGCTGAGTCCGTCCAGCCGCAGGGAGTAGCCATGCTTGCCCAGATAGGTTTCTGCGGTGCGATAGACGCCAAGGGAACTTTGGCGGGAGTTGAGCTGGTTGGAAAAGTGTTTTGCTGCCAGTTCACCTGAGTTGCGGCCATGACTGACCCAGGTGTGATAGAGCAGCTTGTGGCGTTTCATATCGATGACAAACAGCCTGCGCTGGGTGGATGGCTTGCTGTAATCGATGATGGTGAGAATGGGTTTGCGTTTGTGGCGCACAGTTTGATAACTGTTGAGTGCCTGACGAAAGGTCTGTTTATCCAGCTTGCCGGCCAGACCCAGTTGACGATAGAGGCTCTGATCCCAGCTGGCATCTGCCGTACTGCTCCAGATGAGCGATATCAACAGCAGTGGCAACAGCAGCCACCCGCGTTGCCAGTCTATGTTCCCGCGCGCTTGTCTCATCCGTGAATATCTCCTTGTCACTCCCTGTCAACGACGCGGATATTGCCATCAATCCGCTCGATAGTTATATGCAAGGTGCTGAAAAGGCGCAATAAAAAAACCGGCCGCAGAGCGGCCGGAAGTAATTCAAACAGTAGACATTGGTATCACAGGGTATAACTGACTTCCAATTACTTAGAAGTTGTACTGCAGGGCAACCGCGACTACGTCGTCGGTGTTCTGGCCCAGAGAGTTGGTGGACTTGCCATTTACGGAGTCCAGCAGGTTCAGCTTGTAATCAACGTAGGCGTTGAAGTTCTCGGTGAAGTTGTACCAGGCACCGATAGATACGTACTCGGTGTAGGTATCATCGATACCGTGAGCGGAGTCTTTCACGTCAGTGCGCAGGTAGGCCAGAGAAGGTTTGAACTTGCCGATGGTGTACTGGGCTACAGCTTCGTAACCGTCGTGCTTCTCAGCGTAGCCGTTGTTCACGAACAGGTGGTTCTCACCGTGGGAGTAGGTTGCAGCCAGGTAGAGGTCACCTACAGCGTACTTGGCACCAAAGCCCATCAGCTTGGCATCCTTGTCGCCACCGAAGGCAGCGAATTGAGCTTGTTCATCGGTCTTGCCAGCCTGGTTGTAGGCAGCTGACAGGCCCAGACCCATATCGAAGTCATAGGAGGCAGCTACAGCAAAACCTTCTTTGGAACCTTTCTTGTTCCAAGTTGTGCCATTGGTGTTGAAGTTGGAGCGATCGGCATTCTGCGGATCATTGTTGCCGGTGAACTGGGCACCCAGGGTCAGGCCATTGTAGGTGTACAGGTACTGGGCCAGACCGTTGGTACGGCCGGTACCGAATACTTCGGTGCCTTTACCCAGGCCGTCACCGCCCCACTCGGGCAGTACGTCGGTGTAGTCGTTCACGATGCGGAACAGACCATCCTGACGACCGTAGCTGAATGCGCCGAAACGATCGTGCTTGATGCCGGCATAGGCATAACGCAGCTCGTCGTTGTCAGAACCGGAAGTCGGCAGGTTGTACTCGGCAAAGCCGAACGCCTTCATTTCGGGGGCGATCTTGGTTTCACCGCGCATGTTTACACGGAAATAGCTCTGGTCGCCTTCGGAGCCGTTGTCGTCAGTGCCGTAGTACATGCCCTGAGCACGGCCACCGATCTCCAGCTTGGTATCGTTCTGGTTGTAAACGGTAGCAGCATGGGCGCCGCTCGCCAGCAGCAGGCTGGAGATGGCAATAGTCAGTGCAGACTTCTTCATATGCGTTATTCCTCTGATGTAAACACTTCCGAACTTGTTGTCGGTTCTGTGAAATCGGAAATGGTCCGATAGCCACACGGTAGGCGCCCCAACCTTGACTGGGGCTGAATCCATCGTTGTTTAATTAAGGTGGCGAGGTCGTTATCAAGACTGGATGTGACGGTTTTTGACAAGATAAAAAGAGATTAAATTCAATGAATTATTTTCTAGTGACTTTTTTGACATCAAGACTGTTCTAAGCAACAAGGTCGATGGCTCAAGTTGTGAGCTATATCACACAGGGGAGAATGGGGCGGGGCGGGAAAAACGGGGCGGGAGCCTTGCAAGGCTCCCCCCCAGTGATCAGATGGGCTTTTGCCACAGGGTCAGCAGCAGATCCTGTTCCAGTTCATTCGGGCCCTGTTGAGCGAAAGCGTGACGCTGCTCACCGGTTGCCCGCCAGCCAAGACGGCTGGTCTCCAGAATAAAGCTGCGCATGGCCTGATCCATGGTGAGGCTGAACTGGCAGCGTTGTTGAGTCACCGGATTGAGGCCGCCGAGGGTTGGCCAGCTGAGGGGGTGTTCCATGCTCACCGGGTTGAGGCTGACCCGCAGTTGCCACTGATGACGGGGGCCCGGCTGCAGATAGAGCAGATAGCCACCGGGGGCCAGCCAGCTGACCAGCTGTTCGGTCTTGACCTTGAGATCGTTGACCAGCAGCACCTGCACCGAGCCCGGTTGCAACGGCGCGCGAGCGGGATCGGCAATGACAAACTGGCCGTCCGGCTGTGCTTTTTTGGCGGCAAAGATGGTGTTCTTGGCGATATCAACCCCAGCAAACTGCCAGCCGGGCAGGCGATCTGCCAGCGCGCGGCAGTAGTAGCCTTCACCGCACCCAAGATGGACCAGCTCTTGTGAGGCCAGCGGAGCGAGCAGGCCGGCCATTGCCTCAACCAGCGGCAGTTGGTGGCCGGCTTCCAGGAAATGGTGCTTGGCGCGCATCAGGGCACGGCTGTCGCTGTCTTTGGGGTTTTTCTTGCCGGGGATGAGATCCAGATAACCTTCTGGTGCCGGATCGAAGTGATGCTTGTTGTCGCAATAGCGCCCCTGGGAGGCTTCATGAAGATGGAGCGGACTGCGGCAGCGGGGACATTGAAGGTGCATAGTAACTCTCTGGGCGAATGCCGGAACAGTGAAGGGCGTTCGGGATTATAGGGGAGAGGATCAAAAAAGGCTGCCGTAGCAGCCTTTTTTATCCCAAGGCCTCAGTCAGGCCTGCGGACGGATCATCAGCGAGTGCCAAATACCACAATGGTCTTGCCGTGAGCAGAGATGAGCTCCTGCTCTTCCAGCATCTTCAGGATGCGGCCCACGGTTTCACGAGAGCAGCCGACGATCTGGCCGATTTCCTGACGTGTGATCTTGATCTGCATGCCATCCGGGTGGGTCATGGCATCCGGCTGTTTGGCCAGGTTGAGCAGGGTCTGGGCGATCCGGCCGGTCACATCCAGGAAGGCGAGGTTACCCACTTTCTGGCTGGTGTGTTGCAGGCGCTTGGCCATCTGGCCAGAGAGACGCATCAGAATGTCCGGGTTGACCTGGATCAGCTGGCGGAACTTCTTGTAGGAGATCTCTGCCACTTCGCAAGAGCCTTTGGCGCGAACCCAGGCGGAGCGCTCGGGATTCTCGTTCTCCTCGAACATCCCCATCTCGCCCAGGAAATCGCCCTGGTTCAGATAGGAGAGGATCATCTCTTTGCCCTCATCGTCCTTGATCAAGACGGCCACAGTGCCCTTGACGATGTAGTAGAGGGTCTCCGCTTTTTCACCCGCATGGATCAGGGTGCTCTTGGCGGGATACTTATGAATGTGGCAGTGCGACAAGAACCATTCCAGGGTGGGATCGCTTTGCGGTTTGCCAATGACCATGAGAATTCCTCTGTAGTGTCTTTTTATGGACTTGTGCGTCCGGGCAAGCTGCCAATCTTGCCATTCCTTGTATTGGTCGCAGTAGGATAAGAGCCTTTGCCTGTGCTGACAAGGCTTTGCGGGCTTTTGACAGAGCCCTTTGAGTAATGCCTGCTGCGCCGCTTCGGCCATTCTAGGGAAGATAGAGGTCGGAGATGTTGATTTTGATCTATTTCCATCCCAACTCCCCCTGTTCGGCAGAGATAAGCGACTGGGTTATGCTAGGGATCCATCATCATGATTAACAGGAGAAAGTGCGAGATGAAAGCCAAGGTCAGCTGGGTGGAAGGGATGAAGTTTGTGGGTGAGAGTGAATCCGGTCACAAGGTGATCCTGGATGGTGCCAACCCCGGTGAGGGGGCCAGCCCGATGGAGATGATCCTGCTGGCGGTCGGTGGCTGCAGCTCCATTGATGTGGTCTCCATCCTCGAAAAAGCGCGCCAGTCGGTGACCGCATGCCATGTCGATGTCAGTGGCGAACGGGTCGATAGCGTGCCCCGGGTTTTCGAGAAGATTAATCTGCACTTCGTGGTGACAGGCAAGGGATTGGCGGAGAAGCAGGTGGCCAGAGCGGTCGAGCTGTCGATGGAAAAATATTGTTCTGTTTCCCTGATGTTGGAAAAAGCGGTACAAATTACCCATAGTTATCAAATTGTTGAAGCTTGATAACGATAGTTTCGTTGGTACCCTGGCATAAGGCCGTTACGTAAGGCCACTGCACAAGGCCATGACATAAAGCCATTACATAAGGAAAGTGCAATGAAAAAATTGATCGCTCTGCTTCCCCTTTTGGGCCTGGCGGCGTGCAGCAGCCCGCAACCTACCCAGTATCAATACAGCCAATACCAGTGTGGCGAAGAGATGCTGGCCGTTACCTATGATGCCCAGGCTGACATGGTGCAGTTCCCCTATGCCGGGGTTTATCACAAGCTGGCACGTGTTGAGTCTGAATCTGGCGCCAAATATTCCGACAGCGTCACCACTTTCTGGAATCAGGACAAGCAAGCCCTCCTCACTCAGAAAGGAGTCACGCTGCTGACCTGTACACTTAAATAAGTGACCACAGATAGCTGAAGGTGTGCGGGTTTGTGCCCGAGTCTGGCTTAGACCGGATTGGGTCAAGAGGTTGAGACCACAAAAAACGGCTTGCCGGGAGGCAAGCCGTTTTTCTATCCATCCGTCATCACTAAACAAGCGCTAGTTGGTGGGGATGCGATTGAGTAGCTCTGCCGCGAGCTGCTGGCTGAGTGCCTGACGCTGGCTGTCTGCAATGCTCACATCGCTGGTCAGCTGGATGATGCTGCTCCAGACCGCTTTCTGGGTTTTGCGATCGAGCAGCACGATGGCCAGCGACCCTTTGCGCTGGTTGGCCGAGGCATATACCCCGGGCGTCATGCCAAGACGGGCGAAAATCTCGCCGTCACTCATATCCTTGCCGCCCGCGACGCCGATGGCGACCCACAGATCCGCCTCGTCGAGCGGTGCACTCTGCCACCCCTTGCTATTGAGCTCCCGGCTCACCGCCTGTTGCATCGGCTCCAGCCACCCTTCCGCCAGCTCGCCGGCAAATTGATACTGTTCGGCCAGGGCGTAGTGCGGGGTTGCACCATAGGTCCAGTTGCCCATCGGGCGAACCAGCATGGTGCCGGACTCCAGCGTGGGGGCCGCTGGCCCGCTGCTGCAACCGCCAAGCAGGGCGAGCAGTGCCACAGAGAGATAAGCAAGCCGCATCGTGAACTCCTTTGAATCAGGTTATTTTGCCGGTTTCGATCAATTGCTGGATGAGCGGGCGCAGGATCAGCTCCATCGCAAAGCCCATCTTGCCACCCGGCACCACGATGGTGTTCATCCGCGACATGAATGAGCCATCGATCATCGACAGCAGGTAGGGGAAATCCACCTGCTTGATACCGCGAAACCGGATCACCAGCATACTCTCGTCCAGACTCGGGATCACCTTGGCGCTGAAGGGGTTGGAGGTATCCACCGTTGGTACTCGCTGGAAGTTGATATGGGTGCGCGAGAACTGCGGGGTGATGAAGTTGATGTAGTCATCCATGGAGCGAACGATGGAGTCGGTCACCGCCTCGCGGGAATGCCCTCGCTCCGAGGTATCGCGGATCAGCTTCTGGATCCACTCCAGGTTGACGATGGGTACCACGCCTATCAGAAAATCCACGTGGCGCGCCACATTGTGATCCTCGGTGACCACACCGCCGTGCAGCCCTTCATAAAACAGCAGATCGGTATTGCTGGGCAGATGCTGCCAGGGGGTGAAGGTGCCGGGCATCTGGTTGAAGGGCACCGCCTCGTCAAAGCTGTGCAGGTAGCGGCGATACTGGCCATTGCCATCCTGCCCATAGCCCTGAAAAAAGCTCTCCAGCAGCCCGAAGTCATTGGCCTCAGGGCCAAAATAGCTGATATGACGCCCCTGTTCGCGCGCCTTGCGGATCGCTACATCCATTTCCGGTCGGGTGTAGCGGTGAAAACTGTCACCTTCCACCACCGCCGCGGTATATCCCAGTTGATGGAACATGGAGCGAAAGGCGTTGGTGGAGGTGGAGGTGCCGGCACCGGACGAACCGGTAACGGCAATAATGGGGTGCTTGGCCGACATGGGATTCTCTCTTCCTTGGGAATTCCGTTATAAGGTCCGGATTGCGGTTGGGTCAAGACTGCTCGATGAAGCGGTCTTTCATCACGATATTCACCGATTCGTGCAGCTCGCTATAGACGATGACAGCTTTGCCTTGCTGTAATTGTTCTCTCACTGCATCGACTTTGACGCCAAGCGGTACATCCTGCTCTCCATATTCTGTTCCCTCCTGCAACACAAAGTGTTCGATCAGGTTGGTCAGGGTGTCGCCGTCCAGTTCTTGCCAGGGAATGATCATTTAAAGGTCTCACAGCAAAAGAGGTGATCGTCAGGCTATTGTTGTGTTGAATCCCGCGAATGCAATCACTTTTTACCTTTTCACCGGAGTCTGAGAGATGTTGTCTGAAGCGCAGCGCAGCGCGCCGTTAACCCTGACTGAGCATCTGGACAGCGCACGTCGAGAGGCGATTGCCCGAGGCATGGTGTGGTTCTGGTTGTTGAACTGGCTGGTGGTGTTGTTTCTTTCGATACGCTACGAGGTTTACAGCCAAGTCGGGCTCGCCAGTGATGACAGCTTGCCCTGGCGCTTTCAGAGTGAGCTGGCCCTGGTCATGGTGGTGCTATTGCTACTACCTGTTGTTAGCCTGTTTTGTGACCATCTGCAGGATCGCCTCTGGTTACGGATGGCTGCGCTTGTGATGGTGCTATGGGGCGGACTCTGGACGCTGCATATCTATACGATTGGTCAGGTGGAGCTGCGGGGAGGAGTTAGCTATGCCAACGGGATCATGCGGCTCAACCTGCTGGCTGCGCTCATCGCGTTTTATCCCGATCGCAAGGTTTTTTATGGCTATCTCTTGGGCCCGATGACGGTGGGTGTAGGGTTGGAGCTCTTTTTGCGCGTCGATTTTCCCCAGATCTACCTGCTTGGCGTGTTGTTTGGCGTGATTGCGCTGGAGGTCGGCCGCCGCATGCTGCACCGCTGGTTTGAATTGGCGATCATGCGGGAGCATGAAAATCTGACGCTGCTGCGCAAACTTGATCAGCTCGCCAAGCAAGATCCTCTGACCGGTGTCGCTAACCGGCGGCATTTCAATATCGAGTTGGATCGCGCGTTGGCCCATAGCCAGGAGAGCGGCGCTCTGCTATCGCTCATCCTGATCGATGTGGACTATTTCAAGCGATTCAACGACCACTACGGCCATCAGGTAGGGGATATGTGCCTCAAGGAGGTGGCACAAGCGCTCAACCGTGCGGTTCGCACTCCATCTGATCTGGTGGCCCGCTATGGCGGAGAGGAGTTTGTGCTGCTGCTGCCCAATACCGACCGTCAGGCGGCGGCCAGCGTGGCGCAGCGGCTGCAAGATGGCCTGGCCAGCCTGCAGCTGGAGCATCTGGCGTCCGATGTTGCCCCCTGGGTGACTGTGAGTCAGGGGATTGCCAGCAATGTCTCCGGCGAAGAGGCGAGCCAGTTGCTGGAGCGGGCCGATCAGGCGCTCTATCGGGCCAAGGAGTCGGGACGCAATCAGTTCTGTGTTGCAGAGTGACTCTGTTCGGCAATCCAGCGGCTGATCCGCTCATCCAGCCAAAACCGCGGCCGCCAGGGCGTGCCGTGCAAAAAGCCGACATGGCCGCCGCGCTGGCTCAACTCATAGCGCACCGTGGGCGAGAGTTGCTCCGGCCGGGGAATCACCGCGTGTGACATAAAGGGATCGTCGGCGGCGTGAATGACCAGGGTTGGGATTGGGATCTGGCGCAGCAGAGGCAGGCCGGAGCAGCTCTGGTAGTAGTGGGTTGCACTGTGAAAGCCGTGCAGTGGCGCGGTGACCAGCTCGTCATAATCGCGCAGGGTGGCAATCTGTTCCACTTGTCTAGGTTGCCAGCGTTCACTCGCTTTCTGCTGCTGGCGGATCTTGCTGAGCAAATTGCGGCGCATGGTGCGCAGCAGATAGTTCTGATAGACCTTCGAGAAGCCCTGATTGACCCGCTCGGCGCAGCTCGCCAGTTGCAGCGGGGCCGAGACCACCACCGCCGCTTTCAATGCCGCAGGACATGCCCGCGCCAGCAGATTGACCAACATATTGCCACCCAGTGAAAAGCCGATGGCGATCAGCGGTTTGCCCGGGAAGCGCTGGCTCAGCTCGGCAATCAGCTCCAGCGCATCTCCGATGGCGCCGGAGTGATAGGCCTGCAGGTGGCGATTGGGCTCGCCGCTGCAACCGCGAAAGTGCATCAGCACAGCCTCTCTGCCCTCTTGCTGCAGATGGGCGAACAATCCCTTGGCATAGTGGGAGTGAATGCTCCCCTCCAGCCCGTGAAACACCACTATCAGCGGCCGTTCATCAAGGCTGACTTCCCCACTCCAGGCGAGGTCGACAAAGTCCCCATCCTGCAGTTCAAACCGCTCCGCCACAAAACGGGCAGGGGGGCGGCGCAGCCATTTGGGCAATATGGTCTGCAGATGAGGATTGCGTGCCCACCAGGGGGCGTGGAAGTGGCTCTCGGTCAGCATGGGGTCAGTCGGTCTGGGTCGAAGATAAGGAGGACGGGAGGCGTGTTCCTCCCGCCAGTCATTGGCTTATTTCAGTAGGCGATCGTGATGTTCGGCGCCGCGCAGCATGGCCTGGATCAGCTCATTGGCTTCGAACTTGGTCAGCGCCTCATGGGCTCCCACCTGATGGGCCCGCTCCACACTGATCTCGCTGGAGAGCGAAGTGTGCAGGATGATGTAGGCCCCCGCCAGTTTGCTGTCGCTCTGCACCTCGAAGGCCAGCTCGTAGCCATCGAGCCCCGGCATCTCGATATCGCTCACCAGAATGTCGATCGGGGTCTTCTGGCTCGCCCGCGTCTGCATCAGGGTCAGTGCATCCTTGCCATTGGTGCAGACCTCATAGGGGATATTGATGTAGTCGAGGGCGGCCATCAGCTGACGGCGGGCGACCGAAGAGTCATCGACCAGCAGGATCCGCATCGGCTTGATCCGCTCCCGCTGCACATCGGTCAGCACCGGATAGAGGTGGCTCGGATCGTCCGGATAGACCCGGGAGAGGATCAGCTCCACATCCAGCAGCTGGATCAGCTGGTCATTGACCCGGGTCACACCGGTTACGAAGACATTGTGGCCGAGGGAGGCGGGTGGCGATTCGATATCGCGCCAGTTGCACTCGGTGATCTTGTCGATGCCCCGTACCAGAAAGCCCACCAGGGTGCGGCGGCAGTCGGTAATGATGATGAAGCAGTGGGGCATCTCCTCCTTGCTGATGGGGCGATAGCCCACCGCCATCGCCATGTCGATCACCGGAATAGTGGAGCCGCGCATATTGGCAGCCCCCAACACGGTCGGGTGCGAGTGGGGCATTGCCGTCAGCTGGGTGTAGGGCACTATCTCCTTCACCTTGAGGGTACCGATGGCAAAGGATTGTTTGGCTGAAAGGTGAAACAGCAACATGCCCTGGGATTGATTGGCTTTGCTCGTCATGGCAGATGTCCTGTTGGTCGAAACGTTGGCAGTCACTTCAGGCCTCTAGCATAAAGGATTACGGGGGGAATGGCCCTTCCTTGTTAACGACCATCTGGCAAAAAACTGGACTCATTCAGCCAATTTCGTTGGCGTATTCCATCGGCGTCCGGTTATTGATTGCCATCCTCGTCAACGCCCCACTGCTGGCAGGCCGCTTGCAATGCGGTCTCATCGGCATAACCCAGCTTGCTGGCCACCTGCGCGGGTTTGCTGCCGCCCTTGAGCAATCTGAGCGCTTGCAGCAGTTGCCACTGTTGTTGCAATTCACTCCCTTCCACTGGCGCATCGGCTTGTTGTGCCCACAGTTGCAGAGACTCCGGTTGGCCATTGGCCAGCGCTTGCCAGCAGGCTTGCAGCTCACCGTGACCCTGCTGGCTGATGGCGCACTGTTGCAGCTCATCCAGGATCACCTGCAGTCGCTGACCGTAGGCCCCTTGCCACTCTTTCGGACGTTGCCACCGAGCCAGCGAGTCGAGCAGGGCATCGAGCAGCGGGGTGGTCTGCAGCCAGCCTGCCTGCTGCGGCTGAGCCACGCGCAAAGAGACATTCAACTGATCGTACTCGCAACCGCTGAGGGGGCTGAAGGCCGCGAGGGCATCGGCGCAGAGCCAGAAGCTGCTGCCTGCCGGCAGCAACAGCTCATGTTGGCCCAGTCTCAGCAGCGCGGCGCCCCAGGTGATCCGCAACAGCTGCCCGACCGGAGTTCGTTTGCGGTTGCCGGCGTGCAGGCCCTGGCAGGAAAAATGGTGATACTCGATGGCGTGATGCATGATTTCTGGATCCTAATTAACAGTTACATTTAATGTTTGTCAATATATTCAATTGCTTACGCGTGGTAACTGTTTTTAATTTTTTTCAGGTGATTTCTAATCACATAAGTCTTTCAGATGCAGTCCTTTGCTATTTGTCCGAGCACCTACTGAGTTGTGGTTGGGACTGTATGATGAATTATCCTATGCAGCCCATATCGTAACATTTTGGGTGATGCTAGAGGCACAGGTCGATGTGTTCGCCGCAAGGATTTAGGGCTTCGAGGCCTGAGGATTTGGAGTATGCAGAGTACTTTGATAAAAAATGTTTGCTGAGGGGAACTGGAAGTACGTCAGCCTCACCGACAAAAATGCATCGGTGATTGGAGACCGCCGGAATCCCCGTGGCCGTCGGCAAATTGCAAGTCAGACACCGGGGGGCGTCTGCTGTGGAGCCCGTCGACCTGGCTCGTCTGGTGACATTTGCCGCAGAGGTGATGACACAGGAAGGTCCTGCTGGTTTACAACCCCGACTGGGGGGCTTGGCCCGCAATCCTGCCACAGAGGCTGAAGCCGCTCTGGTCGCCTTCGCGAAAGCTCCGAGCTTCCCTCTTGCCATCGAGGCACTGCGCGCGTTGACCCGACAGAATAATGCTCGGGTCTATCGCCCCGATGTTTTGTATTGCTGTCTGTGCGCGATGCAAATGGCTGCTGGAGGCAGTTGCAGTTTTGCCGATGCCACGGTGCGGGAACACGAGCGAAATCGGCATGAGACCCGGCCCCTTGCGCGCCGTGCTATTGGAAGTACCCTATTGCTGAAGGGGCTGAAGGGGCTGAAGGGGCTGAAGGGGCTGAAGGGGCTGAAGGCGGAAGTAGCCGTGATAACCGCACCTGAGGAAATGTATGCCCGACATCTCTACGTCGCATTTACACGTGGCTCGAAGACGCTGGTTGTCTGCTCGTTTACCCCCGTGCTGACAGCCCGCTAACTCCAGCGTAACTTATCCATGTTCAACGGGAGCCACTTCCATGCGAGCTGCTTTAAGCACATCCAAGGGGCGTTCAGCTAACTCATCCATAGGTGTCTTACCACCAAGCCAGCTATTTGCACTGACAAACCAGGAAGCGATCACAAGTGTTGTTTTGTGAGCAGCTAGAATAGTCAGTATATCCTTCATTTGAGGTAGAGGCTTACCATCAATTCCTAAGCTATAGGCAGGGAAAAGATCTTTTCCCTCTACAGAGATTGCGAAAATCTGCCCCGCCTTTTTCCACTTATTTGGCAGTGCTGAAGAGTTTGACCCCTCATATCCTACGTTGTCTGAGACCTGCTGTGCCGTCAGCCACGCTGACAGGCGAAGTACCTTTTCACGCAGTTGAGCCGCCGTAGCCACATTGAATTTGTGCTTCGCTCCGGTGTGTTTATTCATTTGAGTAGCCTCCGGCATAACGACAGGTGATGTGTAGTTTTTTTGCCCGCTCCTCTGTAGGGTAATCCTCATATTTTGAGGGGTATTCAAAGGCAAAGATCATGCGGCCTGCACCAGGTGCTGTTTTTGGCGTGCAGCCACCCGGCGCCATATTGGCGCCACTCGTGGTTATATATCCACAACTAGTTCGTTGCAAACTCCTATAACTCATTAGTGACTCAAACAGGTAACCGTGGCTGTAAATAGCTTAGTGGTCTTACTCTCTGTGAGTTCTGATGTCCGCAATCCCATTTATCGGCGTTTCTTTTTGTTAAAATTCACCTTCAACATCTCCATTTTGACCTTCAACACCCTGTAACGCCGGGATCTAATGATGTCCTAAAAAATGGCGAAATGATCCTAAAATACGGACCTGGTACAGACGGTCACCCACCAGATGCGCCAGTCGTAAATATCCACTCGTATGGGGTGTGGATCATGATCGCTGCCGAAAATAGACTGAAATGTATAGAGTTTTAGTCTAAGTCCACACAGGTCCGGGCACCGGCACCCGATTTGCTCAACATGGTTCTGGATGATGGCCTCTTGGTCTCGCCTGCGCTGGGGATCACAATTCCGCTAGATGAAGTGCAATATGAAACGTTCAAGAATGCCTGGGCGAGTGATTGTGAGTGGCTCCCGATAGACGTGAATCTTTCCGCTGACCGGCCACCCGTAATCGAGGAACGCGATCTGTGACCTGACAAGCCCTCCACTCAGGAGAACGATCCATTAGGGCTGGCCGATGGCCACCCGCACTGAACGATAGACCCTGGGCGTAGTGCCTCCCGCAGGCCGAGTTGCCAAAAATAGTTGCCGCTGGGTGCTACTGGGTAGCGCTCCGCCAACCCCAAAATGGCCTCCAGCGGGAACATGTCGAACCACCGCAGCGCATGGCTATCGGACACCGCCAACTGCAGCCGCCGAAACAGATGGCGCCGCAGCTGTGCCAAGTAGGTCAACACCAGCAGCTCATCCAGCCACCGCCACTCCCATGGGCTGTCATTCCTTATCGGGATCGCTCTCAGCCAACGACTCTGGCTGCACATTCTCCAAATTGCCCGAGCGCCAGTCCAGTTCAATCAGAGGGCCGTCCAATTCCTCGAGCAGTTCATCAAGGGTCGGTCTTATTTTCTTACAACAATGCTATTTTTCACTGACGGCTTTGTACTAGAAGCAGACATTCAATTTCCGAGCAGTAATTTATATGGTTAGTTATAATTGCATTTCATATTGGTATTTTTTGATTTTTCCCGCATATTACACAAATTCCAAATTCAGGAGATTCATTTATAGCTTGCACTGTATTTACTCCGACAAAAATATCTTCATCATCATTAATTGCATGGACACACAAGGATTTTTCCATCATTTCAGAACAAGATACACATTCATAACTTCTTTTTTTATTATTGTTTTTTATGTAATTAAAATGCTTCCTTGTGAGAGTGGAATTCAATAAGTCTATAACTGTTTTAAATTCAACATGCACATTGAACATTTCCACATCCTCTACTGCTGGTCTGTAGCGCAGTCTCTCTATACTATTTCCGGAAGAATCAATACCATTAGATGAGTGCATCACCAAATAATCATACCTATATTTAAACCAACCATGGTCATTTGGATTGAGAGTTTTATGCATATAGCAAATTAAATCAATTATACTCTCGAATGTTATATGGTCGTTATGGCTTACTGAGTGCATAAATGAGTTTCTTAATGACCTCATATGGTTGAATGTTGTCACAAATTCATCGTTCAAGTTTACATCTGTGAAAGTATCAATAACTTTTAAAAGATCTTTAGCATCGAGAGTATAAAAATTACTATAGTTTATGTTACCATTTACTTTTTTAGGTGGTGATGTAACTGAATTTGCTATAAGAAGATAAGGGGAAACATCACAAATAATACCTTTCAATCTGAACTCAACGGATTGCTGAAGCAAAGAAAATGCTGACATTAACTTTGGATTGGCATAAGACCAATAGGAACTTAAATCGATCTGTTTAAGGCCATTTGTTTTTCTAAGAGAATTTTCAATTCTATATTTATTATATGGATACCCTAATTTACAAATAATCTCCCATGCTTCATTAACCATATGTGAAGCCATAGAATAAAAATCATCTTTTGTTGGCGTTCCAGTAATCATTTTTTTCCTTATTTAGAATACCTGTTAGTTAAAACTTAGCGAAAAGTATATTATATCCACATCCAGAAGGGAAACGAAGTTCTCTTAACTTTCTATGTCGTAGCTTTCAGTATTTTAATATAATGTAGAGCTGTTCTTCGCTCTAAAAAGACTTTCTACCAAATCCTAAAATGGCCACCCATGCAATTAAATGACTGCAAACATGCAGATACAGTGCTAGATCCCGCGCAACTTAAACGGATCGAGTCTGTACATAAGGGGTTTCTCTATCAGCATCTGTACGCTGTGGGCTGCCTATTCCTGGCTCAGTCCTCTGGGGTGAACGAGGTACTGGTCGAGCTTGATGAAGATGTAGAGCTCAGCACTGATTCCGGTCGGATCTACGTTCAGGTTAAAACCCGCTCCCGCCCTCTTATGCCCGGCGATGTAGCTGGCGCATTGGATCGTTTCGAGCTGATACGGCAGGAGCATGGGCCAGGATGGCGTGCTGGTAAGCCTCAGTTCGTTATCGTTGCGAATCAGCCGCTCGGGGAAACGCTTCAGACTGAAGTAGACGTGAACAAGACTGACTCGGATTTGCTCTACCTTCACCCTGGGTCAAAAACTTCACGCGCAAGTTGCCTTCCGCCTGCGTGGGCGACTGTAGAAGAAGCGGCCCAGTGGTGCATGGCACTGGCTGAGACGCTGAATTTTTCACTCCTGTCACCTTCCGCCCTGACCTGGAAAATGGCGGGATTGGTAATGTTGGCGTGCGCTGCCGGTAATGGCAACTCTCGGCACGTGTTTCGCTCTTCAGAGTTGCCGGGCCTTTTTGAGCAATTAATTGTGCAGTTGCAAGACTTTCCCACGCCGCCCGCTTCATACAGGCCGCAACAGAACGAGCCTACACTCGCATCGGATGTGAGGGTTCGCATCATTTGTGGATTGTCTGGTGCAGGGAAAACCACGTGGGCCGCCCATGCTGCACTGCATAGTCCTGAACCGTGTGCCTACTACGATGTGGGTGACTTACCTGGGCCTGCTATTGCAAGCTCCATCGTACGGGAGCTTGCCTCAAAGTATTCCAAACAAGACCCTGATGCTGTCCGGAAAATGCTCTTGCCTGGTGCTAGCGGTTACGAGGCAATTCGGATGTTCGATCGATTCATGGAGCAAGCTGAAGCCCCATTGGTGGTGGTTGTCGACAATGCCCATCGCATTCCCGTTGCGAACCTGCGAGACCTCCTGAACGCGACTCGCCACATCCGTTTCATTCTTCTATGTCAGCCTCATGAGAATGTCCGGGAGCTCGAGGCGGTCATGACGTTGCGGCGCGAGACACTGCTTGGGTGGGATCTCGATACCGTGGCTCGGGTGGCGAGTGGTGCGGGTGCGTTCGGTAGTGTTCAGACATTCGAAGAGCTTAGGATTTTTTCAGGTGGGCTGCCGCTATACGTCGACAGCGCTATTACAGTTGCCTTGTCGGAATATGGTGGAGACATCGAGGCGCTCTGCGCCGATCTCGGCCAGCAATCGAACGTAGTTGAAACGGCTCAAGAGGTCATTCTGGCTCGAGTTTACGATGGTTATGACCAAATTACCCAAAACGCCTTAGCTATCGTCAGCCTCGCTGATACAGGGCTCACGCATGAAGAAGCTGTTCGTCTAATATCGGCCACGCTCAAACTGTCACAGGGCGGAGCAGCAGTGGCCATCAAGAAGATCCAGGCCACAGGGACAGTTGAAGTATTGGGCGCCAAAACACTCAAAGTCCATGATGCCGTACGTGTTCTAGGTCTCCGTCATTTGGAGCTCATGGGGGAGTCCGTGATCACTACTGCACTGGTGACGTTGAAGGAACTGCTGATCGAGAGCCTAGAAAAAAGCCGTGACACCTCGCGGTTTTCACTTCTTACCCGTGTATTTATCAGGCTTAACGACGTGAAGACACTCATTGGGCTGGCAGGCGAGGAATTGTTCTACGAGATGGGGATATCCGTGGATATCACCTCCAGCTTGAAGCGTGCGCTTGAAGCTGGCGATCTGGATCCCCACCAGGCTTTTTGGGCGCTTGATGCGCTTGTGTTTTCCAACATGCGTGAAGGGCATATCGCTGAGACAGCTGATTCTTTGCTTGCAATGGAGCAGCTTCTCAATGAACACGGGTTTGAGTTTGATGAGCAAGTTACATGGGCGATGAGAAAAATATTGTTTGCCTCAGACCAAGGCAGTGAAGACGAGGTGAAGCAAACAGTGGCGTATGCCACACCAAAAATCCCTAACGCAGATCACCAACGTATATTTGATTACAACCACGCGATCGCTTTGTGGAAGCTGAATCGCCACAAGCAAGCTGCAACACTGTGCAAGAAAGTAGCTGATGAATATTTTGAAATTCTGGGGCTGACGCCTAAAGACGTCATGGGCAAGAACCCAGATGCCCTCTGGAAGATCATCAAACGACCACCTGACGTCCATGAACATATCAAGCACCTTGCCGATGCTTTAGAGGTGTATGCTCAGGCTCGTGAGGCTCAGGGGTTACATGCACCTTTTCAACGAATCAACGCCATGAAGTTCTTTCAAATGGTGGGGGCTACGAGTCAGTTGTCCGTGTAGGCCAAGATTTGGCGGATGTGTTTGTGGGCATCCAGGATTTCGAGGGGGCCAAAGAAGTCATGGAACAGCATGTCCTGCCGGTCGTCGCCCAAGTAGGCCTTATGGCCCGGATGGTTCAAGTCAGAAGTCAGTATGCGGTGATCTTGGCTCTGTGCGGTGACCACCGGGGGGCCATTGCCGAACTAGGGCGATTAGACCCTTATCTGGAGGGGTTGGAGGAGTGGCAGAGACTTGAGATCGAGGGGCAAACTGCCTTAATCGTCAACATTATCAGCGAATCCAGGCGTGTGGCAGATAGGCAAACGATGGGGGGCGTGGCAAGGAATAAGCGGTGCCCTTGTGGATCGGGGCTGAAATTTAAGAAGTGTCACGGTGCGTAGTTTTTAGATTGATAACTAATCGAGCCGGTCTCAACACCGGCCTCTTCCCTAGGAACCTTGATGGATACTCAGACTCTTTACATCATCGGCAACGGCTTCGATCTCCACCATGGTCTGCCTACCCAGTACAAACATTTCAAAGCCTTCTTGAATGTGGTCGATCGGCAGGTATTTGACTGGGTAGATACCTATGTTCCCGCCGATGAGGATTGGTCTGACCTAGAGCTTGCTTTAGCAGGTATGGACACCGAATCTGTAGTCTCCGACCTGACATGTTTCCTTGCGTCATACTCCGACGAGAACTGGAGTGACGCAGGACATCATGATTTCCAGTACGAAGTTGATCGGGTAGCCACCGGTTTATCGAGGACGTTGCAATCACGATTCGGTGATTGGATCAGATCCATCGTAATTTCTGACCACAGTCCAACCCATCAGTTACTGAATACGTTGGATAGAAACGCCCTATATCTGAACTTCAACTATACCAGCACGCTGAGCAGGCTGTATGACGTCCCGGCAGAGAATGTCCTACATATACATGGTGAAGGAGCTGAGTCTGGCTCTGAGCTGATTCTTGGCCATGCCTGGACTCCAGATGAGCGTACTTCACTTCAGAATGGCCTCGACGGAGAATCAGCAGACCATCGGGTAATGGAGGCGCTCGGCAGATTGGATGACTACTTCGAGCAGACATTTAAGCCAAGCGAGCAGATCATCAAGCATAACACAGACTTTTTTTCCAACCTGCGATCAATCACTCACGTGATAGTGCTTGGCCACTCCCTTTCGGAGGTAGATAAAGCCTATTTCCTCGCAATAGCCGAGGCGTTGGAGGAGCGACCTGTAATCTGGACAGTGGCGGTCAGATCGCATGATGAAGATACGGATAAAAATCTGTGCCTTAGTAGTTTCGGAGTTCCCAGAGCGCAGATTTACTGCAAACTCTGGTCGGAGCTATAGCGACATGGTGAGGTGCCTGCCCGACACGAATATTCAGGGCGCGGTCACGATATTGATTCTATTGTTCTCTCGCTCCTAGCTTGATGATCTTACGCGAGACTCTTTGCTATTTTAAAATTTTGCGATGAGTAATTTGAGTATGTATTAACTGAGCTCGGGGCCCTTGGGTAAGAAGCATGTACGCAAATGTGTTAAATATTGGTGTGGCTTCATCTGAAATCTCATCAATTGCTGAGCTCATAGGCATTCATTTCTCCAAAGTGTTGAGCCACATTTTATTGTCGAGCTCATATCATGAGCGAAGGCTGATCACACCAATATTGTTCAACTTAGCTTTTAAAAATCGGTTCTCTTCTATTAGGACCTCATTAATAGACGCAAGGCTGGCAATCTTGGCACGCAACTCCTCGATTTCCAGACGCAGTGCACGCCCTTTCTCTCGCTCTGCACGAAGAGCTTGGTGTTTCACATCGCGCTGAGCGCGGCTAGAGCGCCCTTGGACCTCACGGATGGCCTCGGCGATGCTCGGATAGTAGTTATGGATCAGTGCCGCCGAAACACCCGCCTCACGTGCCACTGCCGCGATGGTAACCTTCTTTTCATCTGTCTTTGCACGGCCACGTGCTATACGGCGGAGCGCTAACAGCAGCTCTTTTTCTCGGGCGTCTGCAGGCTTACGTTTGATCGTCATGCTATGTCGCTCTCTGGGTCATAGCCAAGTTGCATGAATACTTCGCGACAGCGGTCCAAGTCGCGTAAAACGCGCATACGACCACTCTCGCCAATATCGTTGGACTCCAGCAATTCCTTCAGGTTGTTGTAGAGCTGGCGGTAGATGGCAAGATGACCGCGTCCAATCACTGCATTGTTGCAGTCGCTGCACCGTGTGCGCTCCATTGTGTTGCCTATGCAGCCATCATTGTCGGCTGTGCACCAGGCGTGTCCATTGCTGCGGATTGCGGTGCTCTCGGCAATCGAAATCACCATTGTCCGGTGATCCTTGAAGAGGGCAAGGTTGGCTGGGTCGCGCTGCCATTGTTTAATTGAGCGCCCATAGCCGCCAGCCAGCGGATCGTCGCCCAACCAGTTATCCACGGTGCCAAGCTTGATGTCTTCGAGTTCAGCCTGGATGTCATTGTACAGTTCGAGATCAAGGTGATTGCCCCAGCCATTATCCATCGCATAGCCAAGTGTCATGTCCATGCTCCAATGGGCAAAATGCTCACGTAAGTAACGTAGATCGCCAAACTGGCTGTGTGCCACGTAGCTGGCGAACTTTCGACGAAACTGGTGGCTGGCAAGCGACCAGTCAAGTCCTGCGTTCTTGGCGAATGCCTTGAGGGCAAGACCCCACGAGTAATCCGACAGGGTACGAACTTGATTGCCCTTCATTTTGGTTGATCCTAGGAACAGCGCACTTTGATGTTTCTGCGCATTGGCTATTTCCGGGTCCAGTGGGCTAATCCTGTGTCGCTCGGCTATCTCGGTGGAGATCATGGCCTGGTAAGGCTCCGCCCAACGCTCCATGATATGCAGCGCTCGTACGGCTGCTTCGGGGATCATCCAGTCGTGTTCTCCGGTTTCGGTCTTTTCCGACTTGGAGCGCATCCAATGGAAGATAGTGCCTTCATCATCCTCGGTACGGCGGTGAGCACCTGACTGTAGATTGGCTAACTCGTGGTTGCGGCAACCGGAGGTGCTGGCCAGCACTATGTAGCAGGCGGTGCGCAGATTTATTATTGCTTTGTTGAGGGAATCAACGCCGCCTTCCCAGCCAAGGGCGGCGAGATGTTGGTTCTTGGTACTGGTAACAGCCCGAAGCCTCTGTACTCTTGGTTCCACTACGACAGATGCGACGGCATCGCGTAGATCGAGCAAGCGCTGGCCGCCTCTAACTTGCTCATAGGCATTCTGGAACAGTGTGGAGAACACTATATCTGGCATCAACGGCGTCTTACTGCCCTGCTTATGGGCCGCACCGCTTCCGGTTTGCCCGGCAATAGCATTAGCAGACGTCCCATACCAAGGATGTTGCGGGATTGGGTCGTGAGTGTATTGACTCAACTCGTAGAGTGTTTCGACGGCCTGGAGGCGGTGAGTAAGACTACCTTGTGACAGTGGCTTACTTTTGCCATGGTGAGAATGACGGTACTCCCGGCACTCAGCTGCATAATTTTTGCAGACGATGGGCGTAACCAATGCCAAGCGGGTGAGTGCGTGCGCATCAAGGTAGCGCAGGAAGACTATTGCATGGTTAAGAACATTTATCAGTGCTGATCCTTTCGGTCGTTGCTTGCCCTCCCGACCGCGCCGCAGATAGCGGAACATTATCAACTTCATCACCGCTCTGAAAGCAGGTGGTACAAGTTTGAACTTGAGGTAAGTATCATAGTTGGCTTTGTTGCTTGGTATACCGTCTAGGTGCCAACTATCATCACCATAGCGGCTGATAACGACATAGTGCCCATCAACTTGGGTGGCACTCACGATGAGGGTATCGCGCAGGCTGTTGGGCAGTTCGTGCACGTCCCATGGCTGTGATTCAATGTCAGGCCAAGTCAGTGAAACCACCGCATTGTTATTCATGCGAAGACCTCCAACTGTGACACGACATCGAATGACCAGAAGGGGTGCGGCTCGATGCGAGCTCGCTCACGTGCCGTTTCGACGGCTGCGAGTTTGAAGACTCCACGTTTCAGACCCTCAGCCACGATGTAGTCGTCAATCAGGCGAGGTATGTGCGCGTAATCTCGTTGCCAGCGCCGTTTATCCATGTGCTCGCGCTCGGTAAACACTCGGAAATAAAAACTGAACAGTTTGTGCAGATCGTCGCCCGTCACCACGTAATTCCGGCAGCGCAGACAGCTGAGGAAGTTGATGCAGGTAGCACTTTCCCGCTTTGGTGCGTACTGACCGTTTACCAGATCGCTACAACGCCCCATCGGCGTCTTATAGGTCGTGCCGATGGTGTGAGCCAGCAACTCCTCGACCATGACATTGCCCATGAATCGCCAGTTGCGCTTGGCGTTTTCATCCGCCGCCATATAGTGCCGCCCGGCCACCTGTGGCGTGTTACCGAGGGCAATGGCTGTCGTTGCTAGATCACCGTTCAGGATCTCGAAGATGCGGTTTGCGAAGGTCTTGCGCAGGCGTGAGACGTTGATGCGCAGCGGCTGCCCATCGGTGTCTGTGAGCTTGTAGTCAGCTACAAGCTTCGTAATCGCATACTTCAATTTCCTTTCAGAGAGTGTATCGACCTGACCATAATTTTTATTGCTGCCTGACCGATACAGCCAGATGCGTGCCTGAATGTCGTGGGAAGCCTCAGCGCGTAGCGGTTCGGTGCGAGCGATCACGTGTCGGATCAGGCGCTCGACATTCGTCCTGATGATCGGAGTTGACTCTAGCTGGCGCTCATTCGTGCTTTCTCCCCGAAGTATGACTTTGCTGGTGTTATGCCCCCGTCGTTTCCACAGGATCAGGAAGGTGCTGTTGTCCTTGGGATGGGCGCGTAGACATTCGCGCCCCATCTCCAGCAGCGGAGTGGTGTTGCGCCCTGTATGCAACGCCACGCTCAGCAAGGCATAGGCTAATAGCTCGCTGGTCAGAGGTATATCGTCCTGCCAGATCGGCATGACCGCCTGTTTGAGCGCCGCGGCGAATGCTTGGCGCTGGGCCTCCGGTAACGGAGTTTCGCCCTTTAACTTTCTGTTACTGTTCGGGAAAGGGTTGCGTGGAAAGGTGGCGGCATCACCGGCGATGACCAAGGTGATCAGTCCTCGCTGGCCGAGCGCCAGAAGCACGGACTTCGTGCTGTCATAGACTTGCTTCTGGGTGGATATAACCAAGCCCTGGCCAGCCAAGTATCCGAGGTAGTCGTCGATCAGGTCGCGGTCGATGTCAGCCAGACTCAGCACGTATCCGAGCTCGGTCACACGCAGCCGCAGGTAACCGAGGAAGTTACGCATACCCTTTAAGCAGTAACTCCCCACGGTGCTGGCCTCGACCTGAGTATCTTGTCCCGCCAAGAAGCGCTCAATTTGCCTCTGGCAGGCATAGGTGATCTGGTCAATACCTGAACCGTACCAGGGAGAAAAATCGAAGCTTCGGGCGGTAGTTGCATTGCGTCCAAATGCGACCAGCGTGCTTGCTGGAGGAATGTCCTGGGGCAGCAAGACGTCATGCCCTTGCTGAGCAAGGCTGTGCTCGGCCTGTGGAGCGTTGAGAGTGATTCTGCCATAGACCTTGCGTTTGCCCATCAGGCCGTCTCCAAACTGTCGTTCAGCTCGTCGTCGTAGGCCAACACCGCGCTATCGGCCAGTTCGTTTATCAAATGCAGGTACACCATCATCGTCTGGATCGAGCTATGTCCGAGTTGCCGCTGCACGAACACCAAAGGATCTATGTCGCCGCGATGTCGTTGCAGGGAAACCAGCGTGTGGGTGGCATAGGTGTGGCGCAGCATGTGAGGATGAACCTTGATGCCGACCTTCTTGCCGATATTGCGGACGATGCGTTCGATGCCCTTGCCATCATTGGCGAAGGGCTCCCCAAACTGGTTGAGGAACAGCGGCTTGTATTTTGTTGGGCTGAGAGAGCTCCGCTCACCGCGCACCTGGACCACGTAACGATGTAACTCGGAAAGAAAGCGGCGACTGAGGTAGATGTTGCGTGGCATGTTGCCTTTCGTCAGCATGCCATGACCATCGAGCGGATTGAGACTAATCAGAATATTGCGCTCTCGCCTGCCGTTCTTGTCGGTATCGGATATGTAGGCTAGTGGGAACGTGGCGATTTCCTCGCGACGTAAGCCGGTCCGAAGCCCAAACAGCAGCATCATTCGGTGATGGGGATTCTCCGCAGCCTGCAACAGCGCCCTGATCTCATCCATGCACAAAAACTTTGGTAATACACTATGTGTGCGCGGCATCACGTCATTTGCCATGGTCTTGCCACCACTGGCATCGACATGAGCCAAAAAACCGACCTCACGCTTGACCGTTCGCTCTTCATAGCGGAACGGCAGACTGCTCACCCATCCCTGTGTCTGGGCGTATTCGTAGAACTTGCAGATATAGTGCAACCGTTGCCGTGTTGTTGAGCGAGCCAACTTGCATTCAACCAGGCAGTAGTCTCGGTAGGCAGCGACAATACTCTTGGCTTCACCACGGTCAACATCGCTCCAATCGATGTCATGTGCTTGGAGGAAGCTAAAGAAGTCGTATAGCGCACGACCAGTGCTTGGCCAAGACTTTGTTTACCCTATAGCCCCACGCAGAAGGTAGTGACGAAGGAAATCATTGGCGGGAACGCAGCTCTCCATCGTGTCCCAAAGCAGGATCGGAAAGCCAGTATACGGGCGACCAGCAATCACCAAATCTTTGGTAGCCCAAATAAGCTCCATCAGTCAGCCCCCACTCTGATGAATCGAAAATCCTTATCGGAAGGACTCAGAGTCAGAGGCATAAGTCATAGCGTCTGAAGCTTTTTATCTAACTCCTTGTTTGTAAAGCTAGCCTGTTACTAACACTTAGCAAGCACCTGATCATGTAAAAACCCTGATATGATGCTGCCTGGAGGTAACAAATATGGAAACCAGACGTAAAAAACGCTTCATTGCCGGTGCTGTCTGCCCGGCGTGCGGCAAGTTGGACAACATGATGCTGTATCTGGAGCATGGAGTCGAGAAGGTGACCTGCGTCGCCTGTGGCGATACCCAGGTACAAACGCCTGCCGAGGTCGACAAGCAGACTCGCGAGGCGGAAGAGGTGATCGGGGTGTTTCGCCCCTGATAAGGGAACGGCGGGTGGAATGAGGGTCTCCTTGCTGACGCTGTTGCCGTTTTTTTCGTCACTCCGTGGCGCCGCACGGCATATGCGCGGCCCGCTTTTTAGGGTATTCTGAGCCCGTTTTTTTCTATCCGCAGGATCCTGACATGAAAGTAGCTCCTCTGAGCGTGGTTACGCTGGAATACACAGTCACCGACGAGCACGGTGAAGTCATCGACAGCACTGTCGGCAAAGAGCCGCTGGTCTATCTGCACGGCACCCGTTACCTGGTCTCAGGCCTGGAAGCCGAGCTGGAAGGTCGCGCGGTAGGTGAAGCCTTCGAAGTGACTCTGGCACCGAGCCAGGCCTACGGCGAATATGACGAGACACTGGTACAAGAAGTACCGGGCGAGCTGTTCGACGGCATGGAAGTCTCCGAAGGGGATACTTTTGTGGCTGAAACCGACGATGGCCACCGTCCGGTAACCGTTGTTGAAGTGTCCGAAGAGTTCGTCAAGGTGGATGGCAACCATCCGCTGGCTGGCGTAACTCTGGGCTTCAAGGTCGAGATCAAGGACGTGCGTGCCGCCACTGCCGAAGAGCTGGCTCACGGCCACGTTCACGGTGCCGGTGGTTGCGGTCACGATCACGGTCATGACCACGATCACGGCGGCTGCTGTGGCGGTCATGGTCACGACCACGATGAGGATCACGGCCAGGGCGGTTGCTGCGGCGGTGCTGGCCACGGTCACGATCATGGCCACGACCACGGTGATGACCATGGTCACGGCGGCTGCTGCGGTGGCGGCGGTTGTGGTGGCAAGGGCCATCACCACTGATCACGGCCATGCCGATGATAAAAAATCTGCCGTAGGAGTCATACCGAGCAATTAATGCTCATTAATTGCTCCTCCTTGGATGATGAAATCCGAAGCCGGTTGTTCTGGCTTCGGATTTTTTATGTCTGTCAAATAGGCCCGCGGCTTTTCCCAAGCTAACAGGGCTGCTTATTTTTGGTTAATGCTCAACATTATTCCCTCTCGGTTCCGCGATGGGGCTTTTGTGCGGAGCGCAAACGTCATCTGCAAACGAGTCATCAAATCGGTGTCATCATCAGCACAATATGACCATGTTAGGTCATGCCCCAACAGCCATAACGAGCCAGCGTCAGTCTCTATTTGGTCTCGTTGTGCCCCATAAAAAATAGCCAGTCAGGCTTAACTGACTGGCTATTGCCTAGTGACTAACTGATAGGCGCGAAGCCTTACAGCTGCTCGATACCGACGATATGCCAGGGGGCATTGTTCTTGGCCAGATCGCGCTCGAGGTGCCACACCTCTTTGATGTCTTCTTCGACCTGCTCCTGACGGTCCATGTAGCGGCCGCTAAAGCGCACGCTCACCTGGGCCCAGTCGCTGCCATAGTCAGCACGTACCAGCTGGGTATCTACGTACATTACTTCCGTATGCTGGTCGCCAGTCAGTTCGGCGCGCTCGGCTTTGAGCTGCTCAAACAGCTCGGGGCTGACGTACTCGCGCACCTTTTCCAGATCATTCTTGTTCCATGCCTCTTGCAGGGTGCGATAGTGATCGCGGGCACCGGCCAGGAAGCTGTTCATGTCAAAGCCCGGCGGCAGGCGGAACGGGACGTCGCTGTCGGCAAAGCCGGTGGCTTGCGGTGCGCTGTTGCTCTGCTCAAACTGCTGCGGGGCCGCGGATTGCGGTGGCTGATAGCCCGCATAGGCCGCCTGTTGTGGCTGTGGCGTCGCGACCTTGCCCTTGCGCAGGGTACGGATCAGGAAGACGGCACCCAGCGCCAGCAGGGCGATCAGCAGGAAGTCCATTCCTTGCAGACCTTCAAAGGCACCGCTGCCCAGCAGGTAGGCAAACAGGCCACCGGCCAGCAGGCCGCCCATCATGCCGCTCTTTTTCGGCGGAGTCTGGGCATTCAGTGTCGGATTCTTGTTGTCGACCGGTTTGGCCGCAGGCTGGGCCGGCGCAGTTTTGTAACTTTTACCAAAGGATTTGCCGCCGCCAAACTTCTTGGCTTCGGCGTGAGGTGCCCCCAGGCCAATGGCCAGGATCACGGCAAACAGGGTCAGCATCTTTTTCATTTTGACTCTTTTCACTCTCGTCTGTGGGTGGGGCATGCTCCGCGTTGGCTAGCTCAGCAAGGCGCATGGCAGGCTGCCTGTCCCTAATTGTGTCGCAGCTTGTATTCATCAATATCACCTCTGGCATGAATTATTCATGAACGAGGTTGCCGCGATGCGGCGTCAAACAAGAGGAGTAAACCGGATGAAAAGCAGAAGATTGAGTCGCAAGGAGCGCAAAATGCGAAGCAAAATCAAAATGGTCAAGGTAGAGCAGACTCTGGTTTGGCCCTTTATGATGGTATGAGCCGCCAGATAGGGCTCGCCGTAGTTGGCTTTCTTTTGTAAAATTCCCGTCCCCTTCCCGCTGCGGTTTTTATGTGTATGGCAGAGCAAGTGACGGCGAAAAAAGACGCCAAGACACAACAGCTGAAAGTTCCTCCCCACTCTTTTGAGGCCGAACAGTCTGTACTGGGCGGCCTGATGCTGGATAACGATGCCTGGGATCGGGTTGCCGAACGGGTTATCGATCAGGATTTCTACAGCCGTCCGCACCGGTTGATCTTCCAGGCCATGACCCGCCTCTCCAACGCGGGCAACCCCATCGACCTCATCACCCTGCAGGAGGAGCTGGAACGCTCCGAACAGCTGGAAGAGGCGGGTGGCTTCGCCTATCTGGTGGAGATCGCCAAGAACACCCCGAGTGCCGCCAACATCAACGCCTACGCCGAAATCGTGCGCGAGCGGGCGGTGGTGCGGGAGATGATCTCGGTCGCCAACGAGATAGTCGAAGCAGGCTACGAGCCACAGGGCCGTACCTCCGGCGATCTGCTGGATCTGGCCGAGAGCAAGGTATTCAAGATTGCCGAGCAGCGCACCAGCGCCAACGAGGGGCCCCAGCCCCTTAAGCTCATCCTCGAGCAGACCGTCGACAAGATTGAAGAGCTGTTCAAGACGCCGCACAACGGGGTGACCGGGGTATCGAGCGGTTACAACGATCTCGACAAGATGACCGCCGGTTTGCAGCGATCGGACTTGATCATCGTGGCGGCCCGTCCCTCCATGGGCAAGACCACCTTTGCTATGAACCTGTGCGAGCATGCGGCCCTCACCGCCGACAAGCCGGTGCTTATCTTCTCGCTGGAGATGCCCTCCGAGCAGATCATCATGCGTATGCTTGCCTCTGTGGGGCGTATCGACCAGACCAAGGTGCGTACCGGTCAGCTCGACGACGAGGATTGGGCGCGCCTATCCTCCACCATGGGATTGCTGCTCGAGAAGGGCAAGATGTATATCGATGACGCCTCCGGCCTCACCCCGACCGATGTGCGCTCCCGTGCCCGTCGGGTGGCACGCGAGCACGGTGGCCTATCCATGATCATGGTGGACTACCTGCAGCTGATGCGGGTGCCGGCGCTCTCCGATAACCGTACCCTGGAGATCGGCGAGATCTCCCGCTCTCTCAAGGCCTTGGCGAAAGAGCTGCAGTGCCCGGTGGTGGCGCTCTCCCAGTTGAACCGAAGCCTGGAACAGCGGGCCGACAAGCGCCCGGTCAACTCGGACCTTCGTGAATCGGGCTCCATCGAGCAGGATGCGGATTTGATCATGTTTATCTATCGTGATGAGGTTTATCACGATGACAGCCCGGACAAGGGGATTGCCGAGATCATCATCGGCAAGCAGCGTAACGGCCCCATCGGCCGTGTGCGTCTCACCTTCCAGGGTCAGTTCTCCCGGTTCGACAACTACGCCGGTCCGGCGTTTGATGACGATTATTGATGTAAACCCAAGGTGATGGCGGTTTCGTCATTACCACGACTGCCCTGATCGATAGCCTGTCATTGGCTGCCGCTCTGGGCCTGTTTTCCCGGTTCGACAATTATGCCGGTCCGGCCTTCGACGACGATAAGTGAGTGGCGGTCTTCTGCCCGATGAGGGGGAGACCATTTGTGCCCTCGTAAGGGAAAACCATGAAAGCGGCTACTGCCCAAATCAACACTGCGGCCTTGCGCCACAACCTCGCCGTGGTCAAGCGCCACGCTCCCGCTTGCAAGATCATCGCTGTGGTCAAGGCCAACGCCTATGGCCACGGACTGCTGCCGGTCGCCCGCACCCTGGTGGATGCGGATGCCTATGCGGTGGCCCGTATCGAAGAGGCGCTGATGCTGCGCTCCTGCGCCGTGGTCAAGCCCATCGTGCTGCTGGAGGGCTTCTTCTCCGCCGACGATCTGCCGGTGCTGGCGGCCAACAATCTGCAGACGGCGGTTCACACCTGGGAGCAGCTCGAAGCGCTGGAGCAAGTCGAGCTGCCAGCCCCCGTGGTGGCCTGGCTCAAGCTCGACACCGGCATGCACCGCCTCGGGGTGCGTGCCGACGAGATGCCCGCTTTTATCGAACGCCTCGGCAAGTGCAAGAACGTGGTGCAGCCGTTCAACATCATGACCCACTTCAGCCGCTCCGATGAGCTGGAGCAGCCCACCACCCGCGAGCAGATCGACCTCTTCAGCAAGTTGACCGCACCGCTGGCGGGCGAGCGGGCCATGGCCAACTCGGCGGGCATTCTGGCCTGGCCAGACTCCCACTGCGACTGGGTTCGCCCCGGTGTCATCCTCTATGGCGTCTCCCCGTTCCCCAACACGGTAGCGGCCGATTATGACCTGCAGCCGGTGATGACCTTGAAAACCCAGCTGATTGCAGTGCGGGATCACAAGGCGGGCGAGCCGGTGGGCTATGGCGCCAACTGGGTGTCAGAGCGCGATACCCGGCTCGGGGTGATCGCCATCGGCTACGGTGACGGTTATCCGCGCATGGCGCCCAATGGCACTTCCGTGCTGATCAACGGCCGCATCGTGCCGCTGGTGGGGCGTGTCTCCATGGATATGAGCACGGTCGATCTTGGGCCCGGCGCAACCGACAAGGCCGGTGACGAGGCGGTACTGTGGGGCGAGGGGTTGCCGGTGGAGCGGGTGGCCGACGAGATTGGCACTATCCCCTACGAGCTCATCACCAAACTCACCTCCCGCGTCTTTATGGAGTACGTCTGATGTGGCAGCAGTGCCTGCTGACTCTGAAGCCCCGTTCACGTGGCTTTCATCTGGTGACTGACGAGCTGGTGGCCAAGCTGCCGATGCTGGCCGATTACCGAATTGGCATGGCGCACCTGCTGCTGCAACATACCTCCGCCTCGCTCACCCTCAACGAGAATTGCGACCCCAGCGTGCGCAGCGATATGGAGGCCCATCTGCACCGGCTGGCGCCGGAAGATGCCCCTTACTATCGCCACACCTATGAGGGGGCGGATGACATGCCCGCCCACATCAAATCCTCCCTGCTCGGGGTGAGCCTGCTACTGCCGATCCGTGACGGTCAGCTGGCACTTGGCACCTGGCAGGGGATCTGGCTTGGCGAACATCGCGTCGATGGCGGTGCCCGCAAGGTGCTGGTGACCCTGCAGGGTGAGTAATCAGGCTGCAACCAGCTGAAAGATGACGATAAAAAAGAGGGATGGCATTGAGCCATCCCTCTTTTGTTTTTACGATTTCGCGAGCTATCCGCTTGCCAGTAGTGAAGCGCTCTGCTTGGCTCAGGCGACCTTGAAGGGGGTCAGCTCAGCCAGCGGGGCGGCGTCCATAAAGGCTTGCGGCTCCTGACCCTGTTTGAAGATCTTGAAGTCCTGCTCGCGGGCGCTCCAGTACTCAACGGTATCGCCGCTGATCTGCAGCAGGCTCGCTTCGCGCAGGGCCACCACATATTCGCTCGGGTTGATGGCGCAGAACTCTGCCAGACGCTCGTCGCGGGTCTCGCCCATGTGACCGCTGATGCTGGCATCCAGATAGTGCGGGTTGATCTGCAGCGGAAACAGGCCCAGCGCGGGCAGCACGGCGGCGTTGCAGACCGGCATGTCGTTGGTGGTGCGGATGCTCGGGGTCGCCACGTTGCAACCGGCGCTCCAGCCCACATAGGGGACGCCCCGCTCACGCACGGCACGCTGGATCGGCACGATCAGGCCGTTTTCATGCAACATCTGGTTGAGGCGCCAGGTGTTGCCGCCACTGATAAAGATGGCATCGGCCTGATTGACGGCCTCGACCGGATCATCGAAGTGATGAATGCTGATGGTCTCGATCCCGAGGCTCTCGGTAAGTTCGTTGGCGCGGGCATCCCAGTCGCTGCGGATCACCGCGTAGGGGATGAGCAGGATGCGCTTGACCTGTTTGCGCGCGAGCAGGCTTTGAACCCGATCGCGGGCCCAGCCGAGCAGACCCGGAAATTCGTTGGCTTTACCGTTGCTAAGCAGAAGCAGTTCCATCAGATACGTCCTCAAAAAGTGAAAGCGGAGGAGGGAGGGCCACCGGAGCCGCCGTGCGGCCGGATGGCAAGAGGAGGCATGCTACCACCATTGGCGCGGCGGTTCTGTGATCGCGAGGCCCATTCAACGGCCATGGAGGAGTTATGGATGGATAACTCAATGCCAAGCGGTGGATTAATGGGCCGTGGTCAACTCGCCAGTCATCGCCAAGAAAAGACCCCGCCGCAGCGGGGTCATGGCAGAGTTAGTCGAGTGTGAGATCGACCCACACCATGCGGTGATCCGAACTGACTCCCTTGGCGATGCCGAGTTTCGCATCATAGACCAGGTGATAACCGGCCTCGAAGCTGGCAGGCCAGTAGACACCGCTCTTCACCGCGTTGAGGTTGGCGGAGGGGATGACGTGATCCAGCTGCAGCACGCTGGAGTTGGTGATGCGTTCCGGGTTGGGGCGAGTGAGGTTGCGTTTGCAGTCGGTCCCCTTGCTGACACACTCCGGGCCCCCTTCGCTGACCGGGATCAGGGTGCCATTGGTGATGGCCTGATTCATCAGCGGGTTGTTTAGCAGATCCTGAATGGCGGTCAGGTCGCCGTCGCCGGTTTGCGGATCGGCGTTGAGATCCCCGGCGATAACGAACTTGGCGTTTTTGGCCAGCCCACCCTTGGTGCCCTGGTCATCGGTCATGTAGTTGAGACCCTTGACGTAGTCGTTCCAGAAGGCGATCTCGGCACGGTTGTGCTTGACGGTATGGCGTGCCGCGTTGGCAAAGATGGGCGGGGTCGGGTGGGAGATCAGGAAGTGGATCACCTCTTCCCCCTTCTCGGTCTTGATCCGTACCGGCACATCGGCGTGATTCTTGGAGGAGAGCGGGTACTGCTGCCAGGCTGCATCTGAATACCAGGCATCGCCACACTGGCGGCTGGCCGGGATCTTGACCTTGGGATTGTTGCAGTCATCGATGATGGGGTTCTTCTCGCCCGGCATATCCTTCCACTTGAAGTTCTGGAAGGTACGGATCTGCTTGGTGTCGATGGGATATTTGGACATCACCGCAAAGGCGTACTGGCCGTGATAGTTGCCAAAGCCCCAGGCATCGTCGGGGCCGTTGTTGATATTGCCATCCAGATTGAGGTCATAACCGCTCATCAGGCCGGTGTTGGTGGCGAAGTTCTGCATCACCGGATAGCTGATGGCCGTCACCTCCGCGTGCTGGGCGTGGGCCAGATAGTTGTCGTTGAAGGCTTTCAGATCGGCGGTGCTCTCGCCTTTGCCGTCGTTGTCGAACTCGTTGAGCAGGAATACATCCGGGCGGGTGCGCTGGATGATCTCCGCCACGTTGCGGATCTGCTGCACGTTCTTGGCTTTGGTTTCAGTAGCGCCGCTCAGGCTCCCTTCGGCGAGGCGGGTCAGCAGGGCATCCTGCTCGGTGCGGGTCAGTGCCAGCTCACCGGTCAGCATACCGGCGGCAGTGCGGTCAAAAGAGAGGTTGAAGGTGGCAAAACGAACCATGGGATCAGCTGCCTTTGAGTCGTTGTCACTGTTGCAGCCAGCCAGCATCCCGAGGGAGATGGCGGCAGCCAGTAGGGTTTTGTTGATATTTTTCATTGTAATTGTTCCGTAGCATCAATGAGTTATGCCTTCTGTGAGGCGGCGCCATTATAAGTAGACGGCGATGCTGCGGGGATTTTGCCTGAGCAAAGTGTGAGGATATTCACACCACATATCTGGCGATGATGAATTTTAATGCAGTTTGCGGGGCGGGACGCAGGCAAATAGACGCAGGCAAATGAAAGCGTTTGTCTTCGCGTCTGGCGGCCCCTCCTTCACACCACCATCGGCAGGCCGCTCTCGGGGTGGTGGATCACCTGCGCCGGATAGTCATAGAGACGGGCGATCAGCTCAGGGGTGAGTACCTCGGCAGGTGTGCCATCGGCCATCAGCTTGCCCCGCTCCAGCATCACCAGCCGATCGGCATAGCGTGCCGCCAGATTGAGATCGTGCAGCACCACCAGCACCGCAGTATTGCGGCTGGCCAGGGCGCGCGCCATGGTGAGCAGCTGATGCTGGTATTTCAGATCCAGCGCCGAGGTGGGCTCGTCGAGCAGCAGCAGGCGGGGTTGCTCGGCCTGCTCGGTCGGGGAGGGAGCCTGCCAGATCTGCGCCAGCACCCGGGCAAACTGCACCCGCTGCCGCTCGCCACCAGAGAGCCCAGGATAGAGTCGTTTGGCCAGATGCTCGACTCCGGCATGGGTCATGGCCGCCGCCACAATCTCGTTACGTCGCGCCGCCGGTTCACTGTGGGGCAAGCGCCCCATGGCCACCACCTCTTCGCAGAGAAAGGGGAAGTTGAGGGAGGAGCTTTGCGGCAATACCCCGAGCCGGTGGGCCAGCTGGCCGCTGTCCCACTGCTGGCGATCCGCTCCAAACAGGGTGATGGAACCCTCATATTCCAGCTCGCCGGTCAGGCACTTGAGCAGCGAGCTCTTGCCCGCCCCGTTGGGGCCGAGCAGGGCGGTGAGGGTGCCGCTCTCAAGACTAAGATCGAGCCCATCCAGGATCTGGCGCTGGCCACGGCGCAGGCTGAGCCGGCTGCAGCTCAACAGGGGGGAGGAGAGTGAGGATGAGAGTGCGGATGAGAGTGGTTGCATAACAGTCCGTATCACAGGGCGCGGCGGCCTTTTACCAGCAGCCAGATGAAGAAGGGGGCGCCGAGCAGGGCGGTGATGATGCCCACCGGCAGCTCGGCCGGGGCCAGCAGGGTGCGAGCCAGCATATCGGCTGCCAGCAGCAGGGCGGCGCCAAGCAGGGCTGAGAGTGGCAGCAACCTGACGTGGTTGGGGCCTGCCAGCAGGCGCACCAGATGGGGCACCACCAGCCCGACGAAGCCGATCATCCCCGATACCGCCACCGCCACCCCGACGCCCGCTGCGGTGAGCAGAATCAGGCGGCGTTTGAGGGATTGCACATTGACCCCCAGATGATGGGCCTCCCCTTCACCCAGCAGCAGGGCATTGAGGGGATTGGCATCGCGCATAAAGAGCCACAGCAGGGCCGCCAGGGTGAGCAGGGCAAGCGCCACATCGGCCGGTTTGCCTGCTGCCAGCGTTCCCATCTGCCACAGGCTCAGGTTGCGCAGCATCTGATCGTCCGCCAGATAGGTGAGCAGGCCGATCACCGCGCCGGAGAGCGCCGTGATGGCGACCCCGGCCAGCAGCATGACGGTGACCGAGGTGCCCCCCTCACGGGTGCCGAGCAGATAGACCAGGGTGGTGGTGAGCGCGCCGCCGAGAAAGGCGAGCAGCGGCAGCAGACCAACCCCGATGGTGGCTTGCAACTGCTGGCCGAGGGGGGCCAGCAGCACGATAGCGAGCGCCGCACCGAGCGCCGCACCGCCGGAGACACCTATGATGCCGGGGTCAGCCAGAGGGTTGCGAAACAGCCCCTGCATCACGGCGCCACAGAGCCCGAGAATCCCCCCCACTGCGATGCAGAGCAGAGTTCTCGGCAGGCGAATTTCCTGCACGATCAGCAGCTTGTGCGACTCAATCCCACTCTCCTGCCCGGCAAACAGCGCCCGCAGACTCTCGCCCAGGGTGAGGGTCATGGGGCCGGTTGCCAGCGAACCGAGCAGCAACAGTGCCAGTGCGGCCGTGGTAAAGGCCAGCAGCCAGGAGAGGGGTAACCGCATCATGACCCCTGCTTGATCCAATGGGCGATCTGGTTCGCCTGTTGCAGGGAGTTGAGGCTCAGGCCCCCTTGCAGGGCGTGGCCGTCGATGGCGTGGATGGCGTTACGCTTGCCAGCCGGGGTGGCGGCCAGGGCGGGCACTTCGGCAAGCACCTTGGCCGGATCGGCATATTGCTGCCAGTCACGACCGCTGACCAGTACCAGATCGGGCTGCATCTCGATGAGGGATTCGGCGGATACCGGCTTGTAGTTGCGCAACTCGGCGACCGGATTGATACCGCCTGCCAGCGAAATCAGCGCGCTGGCGGTGGTGTCACCCCCGGCGATGCTGGTGGGTTGCCCCTTGTGCAGCAGCAGGAAGGCGACCTTGAGCGGTTTGTTCTGTTTGGCTTGCGCCGCCAGCTGATCGGTCTGGGCCTGGATCTCTGCCTTCAGGCGATCGCCAGCTGCTTTATCGCCCAGCAGGCTGGAGAGGGTGTCGATACGCTGGTTGAGGTTGGCGAGGGTCGGCGCGGTATCCAGCACCTCCACCTTGACCCCGGCACGGCGCAGCTGATCCAGGGTCGGGGCCGGGCCCATCTCGTCACTGCCCACCAGTCGGGTGGGGGAGAGGCTCAGGATCCCTTCGGCGGCCAGTGCCCGGTGATAACCCACCTTGGGCAACCCTTTTGGCAAGGGGCTGCTGACATCGGTGGCGATCAGGCTCGATTCACCGCCAAGTGCCAGAATGAGTTCTGTGGTGGCCGGGCCGATACTGACGATACGCTCTTTCTGTCCGTCGGCGGCAACGGCAGAGAAGGGAGAGAGTGAACTGCAGAGCAGGGTGATGGCGAGGGCAAGACGACGGCCCATGCTAACCTCCGAAGGGGTGAATGAAACGGGTGTGCCGCCGAGAATATCAAGGCTTTGGAAAAAATGCACTGATAATGATAGCAATTATCAATTGCATTGGTTTCGGTGCTTTATTAGAGTAGCCGCCATGATAAACAGCGGGACAGTATGGTCCCGCAGAGGGAGAAAACATGAGCATTGCACAACGCATTCACGCGCTGCTGGAGCAGGATCCCGGCGCTCATCCGTCCACCCTGGCGGCCCAGCTTGCCATCAGCGAATGGGAGGTGGTTCGCCATCTGCCCGCCGAGCTGGTGACCCTGCTACCCGCCGATCGCGCACAAGGTCTGCTGGAAGATCTGGCCGACTGGGGCCCGGTGACCACCATCGTCGAATCAGAAGGTTCCATCTTCGAGGTAAAAGCCCCCTTCCCGAAAGGCAAGGACGCACGCGGCTACTACAACCTGATGGGCCGCGACGGTGAGCTGCATGGTCATCTCAAGCTCGACAACGTGGCGGGGATTGCGCTGGTCAGCAAGCTGTTCATGGGTAAGGAGGGGCACTCCTTCCAGTTCTTCGGTCACTCCGGCCGCTGCATTTTCAAGGTCTATCTGGGTCGCGACGAGAAACGCCAGCTGCTGGCCGATCAGGTCACCCGTTTCATGGCGCTGCGCCACAACTCTCAAGAGGAAGTCAAAGCATGAGTGAACGTCAGGAGCGTCTGCAGAACCGCCTGCAACCGGAGATCCGCGAGTTTCGCGACAGCTGCCGTACCCTGCAGCTCGCCACCGTCGATGGTGAAGGCAATCCCAACGCCAGCTATGCCCCGTTCGTGCTGCAGGAAGATGGCTACTATGTGCTGATCTCCGAGATCGCTCGCCACGCCCGTAACCTGCAACAGGTGCCGCGCGTATCCCTGATGCTGATCGAGGATGAGAGCGGTGCCCGCGAGCTGTTTGCCCGCAAGCGCTTGACCTTCGATGCGGTGGCTGAAGTCGTTGCCCGTGACGACGTTCGCTGGAGCAAGGCGGTGGTGGCACTGGAGGGGCGTTTTGGCGAGATCATCAAGGGTCTCTCCAACCTCAAGGATTTCAAACTGTTCCGCCTCAAGCCGGAGCAGGGGCTGTTCGTCAAGGGCTTCGGCCAGGCGTTCGCGGTCTCCGGTGACGAGCTGGTGGATTTCGTCCATCTGGTGGAAGGGCACAAGCGCATCGACAACGGTGCCGAGCTCACCAGCCCGGCCGATGCGCCGGTCTGACGATCCCTGTCGACCACGACAGCCGTCATAACAAAACGGGCAGCCAATTGGCTGCCCGTTTTTATTGCGTTATCTCATCCGCCAGTTCAATCCTGCCAGCTGGCCTTGTTGGGAAAAGCGCGACGATCGGCGTCGGTGGCCGTTTCGTTGCACTCTCCCCGCACCTTCCAGGAGGTCTGGCTCAGCACGATGTAGCCCTGGCGGCAATACTGCTTGGTCGCCAGGGTCTCGGTCAGCAGGTTCTCCTGCAAGGCTTCTCGCTGTTCCAGCAGCCGCTGGCTCTGGGCCGCCGAGAGGCCGCGCGGCAAGGTGTCGTTGGGCGCGGCTTCAAAGGTGAAGCGCTTGCTCCCCTCCTCGTTGATGTGGGTCAGAAACAGGGGTTCCGGCCCGTCATACTTCTGTCCGGGCAAGCTGGAGCAGGCCGACAGCAGGGGAACAATCAACAACAGGGTGGCAGACAACAGGCGCACGACAGACTCCAGTGAGAAACGAGGCAAGGTTCGCAGATTAGCACGGCTGTAGGGCGGGTGTTACTGCCAGCAGCTCGTCGGTGGTGAGCAGGGTGACACTGCGCCCCTCCGGCAGGCTGAGGTGGCGCCACATCCAGTGATGGTGCTCGGTGATCTGGGCCGCGCTCAGGTGGGGGCGATCGGCGGTGGTGTGACCATCGCTCAACACCAGCACCTCGTACCCATGGGAGGCGGCACTGCGCACCGTGGTATCGACGCAAAAATCGGTGGCGCAGCCACAGAGGATCAGTCGATCGACCGGCTGCTCGGCCAGCAGGAAGGCAAGCTCGGTATCGAGAAAGCTGTCACATGCTGTCTTGCGTACCCGGCTCTCTCCCTTGGCCGGTTGCAACGCACTGTGCAACTGCCAACCCGGGGTGCCCGGTTCCAGTTCGGTACCGGGGGGCGAGTCATGCTGGATATAGATGACCCGTCCCTGTTGCTGCCTGACATGGGCCGCAGCCCGATTGATATTGGCCAGCACTTGCTCCTGGCGGTAACGGGGCTCGTTGAACAAGCCTTGCTGCACATCGATGATCAGTAACACATCCATATTTTACCCGCCGTTTCCTGGAAGATTAGGGTTGCAGCCACTGGCTGCAGTCACGACTGCGGGATTGATGCAGCGCGCCCATATCTTGCTTCATCTCGTCACTGTTTTGCCAGCGCTTAGGCAGCGGCATGATGGTTACCTGCACATCGGCTGCGGGATCTGCAACAGAGGTCTCATCTGTGCGGGGCACGACCAGCGCCACCTTGAGGGCAGGATTGCGGCTGGCGATGCGACTGGCGAGTCCAAGCCCCCCCTCGACGTGGAAATTGCCAGCGATATGCATGATCTGCTGGCCCGGGTGCTTGGCGAGATAATCCACCATGCTCTCGGCCATGGTGTCATCCCAACTGGTCTGGGCGGCGAAGCGGCGGGCGTTGCTGTCGGCATCGCCGTGGTGCATGGAGGCCATAAATTTCTGGCGATAGGGGTCATCCCCCAGCGTCAGCTGGCGGGCCAGCTGGCTGCGACGTGTGGCTGGCAGTTTGTCGAGCCACTCAGCCCCCTCCAGACCGACACAGCTCACCAGGGGCTTGGGGGCGTTGGCGGCGATCACCGGCATCTGGTGAGCCTTGGCAAACTCCACCAGCGGGCGGTAGTCGCTCGGATAGTTGGGCCAGGCGTTGCCTTCGCGGATCAAGGCCGCTTCACCAATCTGGTTCGCCAGATAGGCATCCAGCGTCTTCTGATCGGCGCGGCTGAACTGCTCCATGGAGAGGACCAATGGCCGACCGTGCTGCTGACCTGCGGTGTAGAGCCCGCTCAGCAGGCTCGATTGCAACAGATGCACGGCGGGATGGCTGTGCAGCTCGCCCACCAGAATGATGTCGGCGTCGGCAATTCGCGCGATTGCCTTCTCCAGCGTCAGGTCTGCATCTCCCTCGCTGCTTAGCCGGTAGTCATAGAGCGTCTGCAACTGTGATGACACGGTTGGCTGGGTTGGGGTGGCACAGGCTGCCAGCAGCAGCGGCAGGGCGAGCAGGGGAAGTCGTCTAATCATGGGATCTCACGGCTGATATGCCCGGATGCCGGTGCATCTCGGGGGGCTAATAGAGAATAAGGGCAACACAGGGCGACAGTGTAAAACCAATCCGGTTCAAAACAAATGAGAATGATTTCGTTTCTTGTTGATCTTTGTCGAGAGCCGGGTAATATGCGGCCTGTTTGATAACAGTTCTCAATAAGGATTCGCTGTGACCCATCATAACGCACTCTCTCTGGTTGCCCTCGCCGTGGCGGCCGGTCTCTCCTCCCAGGTCTTTGCTGCCACCCAGAAGGCGGATGAAGTCGTGGTCGTCAGCGGCTCACGGATGGAGCAAAAACTGGAAGATGTCTCCGGCCCCATCTCGGTGATCACCGCCAAGCAGATTGAAGAGCAGGTCGTCACCAACGTCGCCGACCTGTTCCGCTACGAACCCGGTGTGACCGTGCTCGGCGGTCAGGGGGATGCGCAGACCTTTATCATCCGCGGCATGGGGGAAAACCGGGTCAAGGTGGTGCGCGACGGTGTGCGCCAGAACGATGCTTACAGCAAGGGCGGTGTTGGCCAGAGCTACTTCGATACCGACATGATCAAGCAGGTAGAAGTGGCCAAGGGGCCGGCGTCTGCCGCCTACGGCTCCGATGCGCTGGGTGGCGTGATTGCCATCACCACCAAGGATGCCAGCGACTTCCTCAAGGGCAAGGATAGTTATCTGGATGTGACCAGCGGTTACGCCTCCAGCAGCCACCAGAAGATGGCGGGCTTTACCGGCGCCTTACGCACTGGTGAAGTGGAGAACCTGCTGCGCTACACCTGGCGCGATGGCGGTGTGACCCAGAATTTCGACTCCACCAAGAACGACTTCGATATCGGTACCCACGCCCTGCTGCTCAAGAGCAAGTGGAACCTCTCCGATGAGCAGTTCCTCAAGCTGACCGTTGACTACCTGACCGATGGCGAGGAGCCGGATGCGGTCAAGCTCAACAAGGTCGGTACCGGTACTGCCCGTGTCTTTGATCAGCCCATCACCGACAAGCAGACCGACAACCTCTCTGTGGTGCTGGATCACGGCATCGCGCTGAATCAAGGCTGGGCTGATCGGATGGATAGCAAGGTTTACTTTGCCCGCACCAAGCAGACACTGGATCAGTACGCCTCATCCAAGTATCCGGTCAGCCCCGGCAACCCCTATGTGACCAAAAACTCGCTGGATCACAACGTGTTCGATCAGAAGAACATCGGCGCCCAGCTGCAGTTCCACAAGGCGGTCGCCAACCACCGCCTGGCCTGGGGGGCTGAATACGAGCACACCGACAACGAACGTACCCGTTACAAGGGGCCGACGACTCCCGGTGATTTTGTCGGCTACAACGAGCTGAGTTTCCCGGCTACCACCAGCGAGCGCAGCGCCCTGTGGGCCTTTGACGAGATCAAGTTTGGCGAGCGCTGGGTACTGACCCCGGGCGCCCGTTATGACTACTACCGGATGACCCCGGACAACGATCCGGCCTACACAGGCGACAAGCTGCACAAGTTCTCCGAAGGGGAGTTGTCACCCAAGCTGGGTCTGGTGTTCAAGGCCCACGAGGCGGCCAACCTGTTCGCCCAGTACAGCCACGGTTTCAAGGCCCCCATGTATGACAGCGCCTTCTCCACCCTGAACCATCAGGCGTACGGTTATCGCATCGAGCCCAACCCGAACCTCAATCCGGAGAGCAGCGACGGCATCGATCTTGGCGTGCGTGGCAGCAGCAACGGCTTCAGCTATGAAGTAGCCAGCTTCTACAACAAGTTCGAAGACTTCATCGAGATGGTGGAAGTGGGCAAAGAGGGGCGCACAGCCGTCTACCAGTACCAGAACCTGAGCAAGGCGACCACCAAAGGGGTCGAAGCCAAGGCGGATTACTGGCTTAACGACATCGTCAATGTATGGGGCAACCTCGCCTACATCGAAGGCAAGGATGGGGATGGCAACTACATCAACAGCCTGAGCCCGCTCAACGGCTCCGTCGGTGTGCGTCTGGAACAGTCCCAATGGAACTTCAACACCGCGCTGCGCTTTGCTGACGACATGGACAAAGTCCGTAAAGACAGCAAAGGCAACGATTACGTGAAGAGCGCCGGTTGGGGTGTGGTAGATATGTACGCCCAGTTCAACCCGATGACCGACCTGCAGCTCAACGTCGGGGTCTTCAACCTGTTTGACAAGGAGTACACCAGCTACGAGCGCATCGCCGGTCGTGCCGAGGGCTCCGATAACAGCATGATGACCGAACCGGGCCGCAACCTGAGTGCACGGGTCAAATACGTATTCTAAAGAGCAAACAACAGACGCAGATGATCAAAGGGGCTTCGGCCCCTTTTTTGTCGCCGCCATGTTGTGACGATGGAGCAGAGCAAATGTTTGCCTAAAAAAGAAACCCGCCGTGGGCGGGTGGAAGGATTGCAACACTAACCAGGAGGAGGTGTTACCAAGTAGACCCCACCTCTTCGGTAATAGTTCAATTTTATTGAAGTTTTTTCATTTTCTGCGCAGGGTTTCCATCGGGATCTGCGGGGGAGGATAGGTTATCATTCTGCTCCCGTCATCCGGTTGCAGAGGATCTATGCCCGCGTTCTCCTGGTTAGCGCTCTTTTTCGGCGCCTTCTATTTTGTCTACGGCGCTTACTTGCCGTTCTGGTCGCTCTGGCTGGAGGGGGTGGGCGTCAGCGCCGAGATGATTGGTCTCCTGCTGGGGGCGGGGATGGCGATCCGCTTTGCCGGCAACCTGATGGTGATGGGGCAGATCAAGGGGGCGGGTCATCTGCTGCCGGTTACCCGATTGTTATCTCTGCTCAGTCTGCTTGCCTTCCTTGGCTTCTATCTCAGCCATCACCTCTGGTGGTTGGTCGGTCTCACCCTGATCGCCAACTTTATCTACCCGACCCTGATGCCGGTGGGGGAGGCGCTGGCGACCCGCATGGTGGTGCAGGCGCATATCGACTATGGCAAGGTGCGGCTTTGCGGTTCGTTTGCTTTTATCGTTGCCTCGACCCTGGTGGGGGCGCTGGTGGGCAACTTCGGCAGCGACTGGATTTTGCACACCATGGTGGCGGGGCTGGTGCTGATGCTGCTGCTCAGCTGGCTGCCACTTAGTCCCGCGCCACAGGATGTGCAGGGGGAGCGTGCCAAGGCATCCCTGCTGGCAACCCTGCGCAGCGCACCGGTGCGCCGTTTCCTGCTGCTGACCGCTCTGCTGCAGGGGAGCCACGCCGCCTATTATGGTTTCAGCGCCATCTACTGGAAGGCGCAAGGGTATAGCGGCACCATCATCGGCTATCTCTGGGCGCTCGGGGTGGTGGCCGAGATCTGCATGTTCGCCGCCGACAAGCGTTTCCTGCAACGCTTTGGCGCCCAGAGTCTCTTTATCGCCGGTGCCATCGGTTGTGTGGTGCGCTGGGTATTGCTGGGTGCTTCGACCGAGTTGTGGGTGCTGGTACTGGGGCAGTTGCTCCACTCGGTGACGTTCGGTATGAGCCATCTGGGGGCGGTGCGTTTCATGACCCGTCAGCTACCGGCCGAGCAGTTGATCCCGACTCAGGCGCTCTATGCGGCCCTTGGCCTCGGCATGACGGTGGCGGCCCTGATGGCACTTTGCGGCGTGCTGTTCGAGCCTCTCGGCGGCGGCATCTTCTTCCTGATGGTGCTGGTGGTCTTGCCGGTCTTCTTCCTGCGGCTACGCCCCTTTGCGCCGTCTGCGCAGGAGAGGGCTCCAGCCTGATATTTGTCTATTTGATTCATCACCTAACAAAAGGGAGAGCCACGGCTCTCCCTTTTTCGTTACTGCGGTTTGTGGCGCTATTGCTGCTCGCCAAGATAGAGGCGGCTGAGACGGCGCCAGGTATCCGAGCCGATGGTGCCGGCAAGCAGCTCATTGGATGCAGCATCAAAGCGGCCATCCGGCAGCCAGCCCAGTTGGGGCAGCAGTTGCGCCAGCGTCACGTCATTGTGTTGCAACTCCCGCTCCAGCGCTTCCCAGAAGGCGCTCCCCTTGACGTAAAAGAGCGGGTAGTAGGAGCGATCGCCCGCCAGCACCTCGCGAGCTGCCCGATAGAGGCCGCTCTCGCTATGGGGTAGCAGTTTGCCCCGCTCGGCCAGCTCGTTGACCGCCGTGACTTGATGCAGCCGAAAGCGGCGCAGCGCTTTGATGGCAAGGTATTCGGCGAGGCTCTCGTTGATCCAGGTGGGCTGTGGAGTTGCGCGGCGAGCGCTGAGGATATGTACCGCCTCGTGGGCCGAGGTGCGCAGCAGGCGCAAGGGGGCCTGTGGCGTCGGTTTGCCAGCCTCGGTGGGGTAGTTGGCGACAAACACCTGATCCCCGGCTGCGCCGCCAAGGGAGCGGGTCGCCACATCTCGCCCCAGCCACACCAGTTGCCACGGGTGAGTGGGCGGGGCCACGTCGAGCTGAAAGGCCAGATAGTCGATGATCTCATTCAGTTGTTGCTGCAAGGCCGGCAGATCGAGCTGGTTGGCGGTCTCGTCATGGCTCAGCACCAGCCGCGGATCCGGCTTGGTGACGGGCACAGTTTGCAGACCAAATGGCAGGATCAGCGGTGGCTGGTTGACATCCGGCAACGGTTGGCAGCTGCCATCCGGCAGACACACCTTCCCTTGGCGACTCCCCATCTGGCGCACAAAGTTACCCCACTCGGTCAATAGCCACAGATTGGGTGCGAACAAAAGCGACTGTTGGGCCGAAGCATCTGCACCCAGTGCCGGAGCGGGTGTGAGCGTGATCTGCCAGCCGATCTCCTTGCAGGAGAAGGGCTGGTTGAGGGCAACCGGCTGGTTGTTTGCAAGGCAGACCGGCGCGAGAGTCGGCTCGGCACTGCCCGGCAACTGACGGGCGGGGAGCAGGGTAAAAGGGGGCTCGCCCTGCATGGTGAGGCGCACTTGCAGCACATTGGCGCTGGCGCCCTGCTCGACAAGGTAGCGGGGGCCGCTCGCGTCATTGCTGGCGCAGGCCCACAGCGGCAGCAGCCACAGGGCAAACAGGGTGATATGACGACTCATAAGGGGGTTAGCGCTCCTGCTCGTAGCCCAGCAGATCGCCGGGCTGGCATTTGAGTTCACGGCAGATGGCCTCCAGAGTGGAGAAGCGCACCGCCTTGGCGTGGCCATTCTTGAGGATCGAGAGGTTGGCCTCGGTGATGTCGATGCGCTGGGCCAGCTCGCGGGCGGTCATTTTGCGCTCTGCCAGCAGGGCATCGAGGCGGATGATAATGGGCATAGGATCCTCACACCGTCAGTTGCTGTTCATCGGCCAGCAGTTTGGCCTCGCGCATGACCAGTGCCAGCGCCAGTACGATCAGTCCCGCCAGTAGTACCCGGAAATCGGAGGTACTCAGCGCTATGGTACCGAGTACTTCCGGGCCTCTCATGGTGAGCACAGTATCCAGCAAGGGGGTCAGGATCAATTCGACCAGGAAGGTTGCACAGAGGAGCACTCCGATCTGCCGATAGCGGCGGATCTGCTCGAAGGTGAAGAGCAGACCGGCGCGGTAGCCACGAAACAGCTGGCGCAGTTGCCATAGCATCATCATAAAGACCAGATCCGGCAACAGCTGCACCAGGGTGCCGAGCAGCCGGGTGGAGAAGTGAAGGGGATAGTCGGCAGGATTGATGCCGGGGCGGCTCAAGATGGTGTTGAGCTTCTCCTGCAGAAAATCGGCGCCACCGAAGGGGGTCCACACCTCCAGCAAGGTGATCAAAGGGGTAGCCAGCAGTGCCAGCAGCAGCAGCCATTCGATCAGCATGCTCGAGCGTTCGAGTTTGTTGGAGATCATCTCATTCCTCACTGTGATGGTTTTATCTGAAAGGTAAAGTTTATCGTTTATCAATATCCACATCGGCAATGTTTATTGTTTTGCGATATACAGTCAAGATAAAACTTATTGAAAAACGATAATTTCAATCTGTCCGAAGGGGATGACTTTTGGCTGCAGCCTCTCTAGACTGGCGAGGTTGTATACAAAAACTCAACATGGACAAGGAGTTATCGATGCACCAGGGATGGCTGCTGATCGGATTGTCGCTCACCTATCTGGGGCTGCTGTTTCTGATCGCCTTCGTGGCAGACAAGCACAAACGGCACCGTCTCAAGGGGCAACCGCTGCTCTACAGCCTGTCGCTGGCGGTCTACTGCACCTCCTGGACCTTCTTCGGCACCGTGGGGCAGGCGAGTGAATCCCCCTGGTCACCAGTACCCATCTACCTTGGCCCCATGCTGGTCTTTCTGTTTGGCTGGCGGCTGCTGGCCCGCCTTATTCTGGTGGCCAAGCGCGAGCACATCACCTCCATCGCCGACTTTATCGCCGCCCGTTACGGCAAATCCCAGCGGCTCGCCATGGTGATTGCCCTCATCGCCATCATGGGGATCCTCCCCTATCTGGTGTTGCAGCTTAAAGCCATCGTCACCGGGCTGGATCTGCTGATGGTCAACAGCGGCGGCATCAGCCCGACCAGCAATACCAGCGAGTTGGCGCTCGGGGTTACTCTGCTGCTGGCGCTGTTCAGCATCCTGTTCGGCACCCGCCATCTCGATGCCACCGAGCACCACAGGGGGATGGTGGTGGCCATCGCTTTCGAGTCGGTGGTCAAATTGCTGGCCTTTATCGCAGTGGGGGGCTTTGCCCTCTGGCTGATCCTGAGCAATCCGGGCGAGGCTCACGAACAGGTGACCCGCGACTTTTTTGCGCAGGTGGTGGCGGTGAGCCCCGGCAACCTGTTGGAGCTTGCCATCTATACGGTGTTGGCGATGTGCGCCGTCATCTGCCTGCCGCGCCAGTTTCATGTGACTGTGGTGGAGAACAATCAGGGGCAGGATCTTCACTGGGCGCGCTGGATCTTCCCGCTCTACCTGTTCGTGATGGGGCTCTTTATCTGGCCGCTGGCGCTGGCGGGCAAGCAGTGGGTGGGTGCCGATATGGCCTCCGACACCTATGTGATCAGCCTGCCGATGGCACTCGGTTTCGATGGCATGGCGATGCTGGCATTTCTCGGCGGCACCTCGGCGGCCACCGGCATGGTGATCGTCTGCACCATCGCGCTGGCGATCATGGTGAGCAACGATCTGGTGCTGCCGGTGCTGCTGCGCCGGTTCTGGCGGCAGGGGCGCGACGAGCGGCTGGTGCGGCTGCTGTTGCAGGTGCGCCGTGGCGCCATCCTGCTGATCTTGCTGGCGGCCTGGGGGCTCTACCTCTGGCTCGGCGATCTCACCAGCCTTTCCCGTATCGGCTATCTCTCCTTTGGCGCGGTGGCCCAGTTTGCGCCGGCCCTGCTGCTCGGTCTCTACTGGCGCCACGGCAATCGCAAGGGGGTCTATCTTGGGTTGAGCCTCGGGGTGAGCCTCTGGTTCGTCACCCTGCTGGTGGAGAGCGGGCTGTTGGCCGGTTCACCGCTGGCCGAACTGCTGGCACCGCCGGACTGGCCTGCGTTTCGCGAGCTGAGTCTCGGGGCCTGGTGCATCTTCCTGAGCCTGCTGTTCAACCTGCTTGGCTATGTGGCCGGTTCCCTGCTGTCGCGCCCTGCGGTGAGCGAGCGGCTGCAGGCGGCTAACTTTGTCGGCAAGCCGAGCCGCGATACCGCCGCCCTCTATCAGGCGCGTGTCTCGGTCAAGGAGTTGGAGATGCTGGCGGCCCGCTTTGTCGGCTCAAGCCGGGTCAAGCGCGCCTTTGGTCGTTTCGCCGGTGAGCGGGGCGGCACCCTGGCGCCCCAGATGCAGGCCTCGGCCGAGCTGATTGCCCACACCGAGCGGCTGCTGGCGGGGGTGTTTGGTACCTCGTCGGCGCGGTTGGTGCTCGCTTCTGCCCTGCAGGGGCGCAACATGCAGCTCGAGGAGATCGCCACTATAGTCGATGAGGCCTCCGACGTGTTTCGCTTCAACCGCGGCCTGCTGCAGGGGGCGATCGAGCATATCGGGCAGGGGATCTCGGTGGTGGACAGGGAGCTTCGGCTGGTGGCCTGGAACCGCCGCTACATCGAGCTGTTCCACTATCCGCCCGGGCTTATTCAGGCTGGGCGTCCTATTGAGGAGATCATCCGCTACAACGCCCAGCAGGGACTCTGTGGCCCCGGTGATATCGAGGATCACGTGGCGCGGCGGGTTGCCTTTATGAAGCGCGGCAGCGCCCATATCTCGGCGCGGGAGCGCCCGGACGGGCGGGTGATCGAGATGCAGGGCAACCCCATGCCCGCCGGCGGTTTTGTCATGACCTTTACCGACATCACGCCGTTTCGCGATGCGGAGCGGGTGCTGCGCGAAGCGAACGAACATCTGGAGGCACGGGTGGCCGAGCGTACCCGTGAGCTCTCCGAACTCAACCGCCAACTGCTGCTGGTGAACCAGCAGGTGGAGCGGGCCAATCAATCCAAGAGCCGTTTTCTGGCGGCGGTCAGCCACGATCTGACCCAGCCCCTCAATGCGGCCAAGCTGTTTACCTCCTCCCTGCTGGAGATGTTGCCCGATGCTGGCGAGCAGGCCCGCATCGCCCGCCATATCGACGATGCGCTGGGGGCGACCGAGGATCTCATCACCGATTTGCTCGATATCTCGCGGCTCGAAGCGGGCAAGTTCAAGGCCAAGAAGCTCGACTTTGCCCTGCGCGATCTGCTCGACAACCTCAAGGCGGAGTTTGGCGTGCTGGCCCAGGCGGGGGGGATCCACTTCTCGGTGGTGGAGAGCAAGCACGCGGTGCATAGCGATGTGCGGCTGCTGCGCCGGGTGCTGCAAAACTTCCTCACCAATGCGTTTCGCTACAACCCGGGCGGCAGGGTGCTGCTTGGTTGCCGCCGGATGGGGGAGAAGATCCGCATCGAGGTGTGGGACAACGGCCCCGGCATCCCGCAGGACAAGCAGGAGGCTATTTTTGACGAGTTCTCCCGCCTCGATCACTCCCGCACCGCCAAGGAGCAGGGGCTGGGTCTGGGGCTTGCCATCGCCCGTGGCATCTCGCAGGTGCTCGGTCATCAGCTCACATTGCAGAGCTGGCCGGGCAAGGGATCGGTCTTTGCGGTGACCCTCAATCTGGCGACCCGGCCGGTCACTGCCCATCAGCTGGCCGCGCCGGTGGCGCGTGACAGCCAGCTGGAGGGGGTAGCCGTGCTATGTATCGACAACGAGCGGGACATTCTGACCGCCATGAGCACCCTGCTCGGCCGTTGGGGCTGCGAGGTGCGCTGCGCCGTCGATCTGGCCGAAGCCGAGGAGCTGGTGGCACAAGGGTTTGTGCCGAGACTGGTGCTCTCCGACTACCACCTCGACGATGGCAAGACCGGGTTGGAGGCGCTCGCTACCCTGCAACGGGTGTGTGGCGACGAGCTGGGAGGCATCATCATCAGTGCCGATCGCAAGAGCGAGTTGCAGGCGCAGATCCGCGAGCGAGGGTATGGCTACATCAGCAAACCGGTCAAACCACTCAAACTGCGGGCCCTGATGAACAGTCTGCTGCTGCGCTAGCCGCATCCGGGGCGGCTAGCCGTGAACCTGCTCACAAAACCGCGCAATGATCCTGTGGCCCGTGGTCATGGATGAATGCCGAAAACAGAGATTTATTGGCGAAGATCTCTTCATCTTCCTGCGCAATCGCCGCCAGTTACAGTGTTGGCTTGCCACTGTCGGTGAACGCCGACAGTGGC
>NZ_JBFODP010000003.1:63629-232876 GCF_040908375.1 Aeromonas sp. R2-3
CTGTCGGTGAACGCCGACAGTGGCAGACCGGATTGGCTCACTCTATAGTCGGGATGCAATTTTTTGCATCGCAAATGAAGTAACCGAAGGGCAAACCGATCGCAAGATCGGGACGCAAAGCTTCCGGTCCAGGGATGAGCCGTACTTGAGATAGCGGGGCCACCACAGGTTGTTGTGCACCTTTGCCAAGAGGCCGCACTGCCGTCTGCGTTACCTGTCAGGGCGTAGCCCTTTTCGTTGCCAACATAACGAAATAGGGAAATATAAAAATGCTAAGTCCAAAGCCTACCATGCTGGCCCTCGCGGTCGGTCTGTGCTGCGCCTCGTCCGCTTATGCTGCGGCGCCCGGCAAGCCCACCATCGGATGGGGCCCCACCAAGTTTTCCATCGTTGAAGTCGATCAGGCGGCCACTGCCTACAACAATCTGGTCAAGGTAAAGGATGCCGCCGATGTGGAGGTGAACTGGAACCTCTGGAGCGGCGATCTGGGGCAGAGTGCCAAGGTGCTGCTCAATGGTCAGGAGGTGTGGTCCGGCCCCTCGGCCGCGGCGGGCAGCGCCAAATTCAAGGTGAAGAAAGGGGGGCGCTACCAGATGCAGGTGGCGCTGTGCAACGCCGATGGCTGTACCCTCTCTGATGCCAAGGAGATCGTGGTTGCCGATACCGACGGCAGCCATCTGGCGCCACTCAAGGCGCCGCTGCAGGAGAACAACAAGCCCTACGCCAACAAGTCCGGCAAGGTGGTGGGGACTTACTATGTGGAGTGGGGGGTCTATGGTCGCAAGTTTACGGTGGACAAGATCCCGGCCCAGAACCTGACCCATATCCTCTATGGCTTCACCCCCATCTGCGGCGGGGATGGCCTCAATGACAGCCTCAAGGAGATCGAAGGGAGCTTCCAGGCGCTGCAGCGGGCGTGTGCCGGCCGGGCCGACTTCAAGGTGGCGATGCACGATCCCTGGGCCGCCATCCAGATGCCGCAAGGCAGCCTCACCGCCCATGACGAGCCCTACAAGGGCAACTTTGGCGCCCTGATGGCGCTCAAGCAGGCCTATCCGAACCTCAAGATCCTCCCCTCGGTCGGCGGCTGGACCCTCTCCGACCCCTTCTATTTCCTCGGTGACAAAACCAAGCGCGATGTGTTTGTCGGCTCGGTGAAAGAGTTCCTGCAGACCTGGAAATTCTTCGATGGCGTGGACATTGACTGGGAGTATCCGGGCGGACAGGGTGCCAACCCGAAGCTGGGTAGCCCTAACGATGGGGCCACCTATGTGACACTGATGAAAGAGCTGCGCGCCATGCTCGACGAGCTGGAGGCCGAGACCGGTCGCCAGTATGAGCTGACGTCGGCTATCGGGGCCGGGGGGGACAAGATCCAGGATGTGGACTACAAGGCGGCCCAGCCCTACATGGACCACATCTTCATGATGACCTACGACTACAACGGTGCCTGGAGCAACACTGAGCTGGGTCACCAGACCAACCTCTATGCGGCAAGCTGGGATCCCGCAACCAAGTACACCACCGACAAGGCGGTGAATCAGCTGCTGGCGCAGGGGGTTGAACCGGGCAAGCTGGTGGTCGGGGCCGCCATGTATGGCCGTGGCTGGACCGGGGTGAGCGGTTATCAGGGCAACAACCCCTTCACCGGCAAGGCGACCGGCAAGGTGAAAGGCACCTGGGAGGACGGGGTGGTGGATTACCGCGACATCGTCAACAACCGGATGGGGGCTGGCTGGGAGAAGGGGTATGACGAAGTGGCCGAGGCGCCCTATCTGTTCAAGGCGGCGACCGGCGATCTCATCACCTATGACAACGAGCGCTCGGTCAAGGCCAAGGGGCAGTATGTGCTGGCCAACAAGCTCGGTGGCCTCTTCTCTTGGGAGATTGATGCCGACAACGGTGACATCCTCAACGCCATGCATGAGGGGTTGGGTCACGGCAGTGGCGTCACGCCACCGGTCAACAAGCCGCCGCTGGCCAACGCGGGCAGTGACCTCAAGGTGACCGGCCCGACCGAGGTGACGCTGGATGGTTCGGCCTCCCACGACCCGGAGAATAGCGCGCTCAGCTACAGCTGGAAGCAGATCTCCGGCCCGCAGGTTGGCTTGCTTGATGCTACTCAGGCCAAGGCACGCGTGGTGCTGGATGCCGTGACTGCCGACATCAATCTGGTGTTCGAGCTGACAGTGAGCGATGACCAGCAGTTGAGTGCCAAGGATCAGGTGGTGGTGACCAACAAGGCGCCGCAGGCCAATCTGGCGCCGGTGGTGAGTCTACCTGCCACGGCCTCTGTGGAGGCGGGCAAGCAGGTGACCATCAAGGCGACCGCCTCCGATCCGAACGGTGATCCGTTGACCTATCAGTGGAGTGTGCCAGCAGGCATCACCGCAACGGGTCAGAACAGCGCCACTCTGGTGGTCACCGGCCCGAGCGTAACCAGCGACACCGGCTATGACCTGAGCGTCACTGTCTCCGACGGCGGGCTGGATGCCAGTGCGGCAACCCGTCTGACGGTCAAACCGGCCAGCAGCGGCGGTGGTTGCACGGCGACCGATCCGGATGCGGCCAACTGGCCAGTCTGGAAAGCGGCCAGCACCTATAACAGCGGCGACAAGGTGAGCCACAACCAGCTGGTGTGGCAGGCCAAGTACTGGACCCAGGGCAACGAACCTAGCCGCACCGCGGATCAGTGGCTGCTGGTGAGCAAGGTGCAACTGGGTTGGGATGCCAATGTGGCCTACAACGGTGGCGAGCTCACCACCCATAACGGCCGTCAGTGGAAGGCGCAGTACTGGACCAAGGGCAATGAGCCCGGCAAACACGACGTCTGGCAGGATGTGGGGGCCGCCAGCTGTAAATAAGCATTGAATGGTGGCGGGGCATGCCAGTCATGCCCCGTTTTTTCTCCCCGCTTCGCCACATTCTGGCGGGTCTGCCAACCGGTTTCCCCCAGCTTCTCTCTTGTGCTTGCAAAGCGGCCCTTCCGGGCTAGTGATTAATGCTCTCCCCGCTTGCTGGCATCTGTGCCGCACGCTGCTCTTTGTGGTGCCACTTGTGTTGATACATGTCGGCATCGGCTCTGGCAAACGCGGCGGCAAAGTCGCCGCGATAGGGGGCCATCCCCATGCTGCACGAGATAGTGGGGGAGGCGCTGGCCAGCATGGTCGTCAGCCTGGCCATCGCCTGTTGCAGTTCGGTCGGTGTCAGAGTGGTGAGCAGCACAAACTCATCCCCGCCGAAGCGGGCGGCAATCACCCCCTGACCAAAATGCTGGCGTATGCCGTCTGCGATAAGGCGCAGGGCCTGATCACCCGCCAAATGGCCACTGCTGTCATTGAGCTGCTTGAGATTATCCATGTCGATCAGCAGCAGGGTGCCTTCCGGCTGTGCTTGCAGAGCGAGTTCGAATTGCTGGCGATTGGCGAGCCCGGTCAGCTGGTCGGTATTGGCCAGCTGATAGATGCGGCGGGACTGCTGATAGATGGTGATGGCGTGGCGAATATCCCGCGCCAAGATCGCCATCAGGTGGCTGTCGTAGCGGGTAAAGGCATTACGTTTGCTGCTGTCCATATTGATCATGCCGTAGAGCTGACCATCGATATGGATCGGGGTCGCCAGCGTGGCCTGGATGGGCAGGTCGGTGCAGTTGACCAGCAGCTCTCTATCCTGTTCGGACAGAGGCATGGTGGCATTTACCTTCGACAGGTCGTTGATCAGCAGTGTTTTGTTGCAGCGCCCCTGAGTCAGCTTGTACTGAAAGGTGTGCTCCAGCGGCAGATTTATCCGCCGCAGTTTCACCAGATCCATGCCGATGGCCGCTTCATACCTCAACATGCCTGTGCCCGGCAGCAGCTTGATCAGGCAGCCCATCTCGGCCCCCGGGATCAACATCACGGCTCGTCTGAGCAGATCCTCCAGAAAGGCCTCTTCGGTCTGGTATTGCGCCGAGTTACGGGCCAGTTCGGCGGTGGTTTCGTTGATCTTGAGCGCCTCACTCAGATGCTGCCACTGGCGGTGCAGATGGTAGCGGTAGTGGCGATAGAGCCAGAAGGTGCAGATAAGGTAGCTCTGGACTAGCAAGGTGCTGGAAAGCGGCGCCCTTTGCCAGCCATTGAGACTGTTGATAAGCCAGATCATCCCGGCCAGTGGCAAGGCATAAATCGTCAAACGAACAAATTTGTCGTATCTGGATAACCGGGTGCGTGAGGGCAATTCGCTGGGCATGAAGACACCTGCTGACCATGCAAAGCGGCGATTATAAATTCATTAGTTGCGATACAGATGGGTCTTTTGTCGCATATTGTTCTTACTCATTGATTTTTCTCAATTTGGTGTGATGCAGATCAAAAAAATGGTGTGAGGTATCTGGTTGGAGGTGATGAGATTATGTCTGCATATCCGGCTGTTTTTTAAACATTAATTTCTTGAAAGTAGGTAATTGTCGGGGTTGGTAACTGGTGGGCTGGCAATGGTCCGATTTGCTTACTTATCAGAATTACCCTACAGTCAATCGGCGATTATTTATCGCCAGAAATAACGTTGTGACAAGGGCAAACCGATTGAAAAGTCGGGACGCAAAGCTTCCGGTCTAAGGGTCAAGACGACCTAGGATAGCGGGGCCACCACAGTAGAATGCAGGCTGCCTTTGCCAAGGGGTGGCCGTTTTTGTGTCACCTGTCGTGTTGCGTTGCCCTTTCGTTTTTCCAATAACGAAAAGGAAAGCAATATGCTAAGTCCAAAACCTGCACTGCTGGCTATGATGGTCGGCACCCTGCTCGCCTCCTCCGCCGCTTATGCGGCAGCTCCCGGCAAACCCGCCATCGGTTGGGGCCCCACCAAGTTTGCCATCGTCGAAGTCAACCAGTCCGCGACCGCTTATAACGAGCTGGTCAAGGTGAAGGATGGCGCCGATGTGACCGTCACCTGGAATCTCTGGAACGGCGATATCGGCCAGAGTGCCAAGGTGCTGCTGGATGGCAAGGAGGTGTGGTCCGGTCCCGCTTCCGCCGCGGGTACCGCCACCTTCAAGGTGCACAAGGGGGGCCGCTATCAGATGCAGGTCGCGCTGTGCAACGGCGATGGCTGTACCCTGTCTGATGCCAAGGAGATCGTGGTCGCCGATACCGACGGCAGCCACCTCGCGCCGCTCAAGCCAGCCCTGCAGGAGAATAACAAACCCTATGTCAACAAATCCGGCAAGGTGGTTGGCACCTACTATGTGGAGTGGGGGGTCTATGATCGCAACTTCACCGTGGACAAGCTGCCGGCCCAGAACCTGACCTATATCCTCTATGGCTTCACCCCGATCTGTGGCGGTGATGGCCTCAATGACAGCCTCAAAGAGATTGCCGGCAGCTTCCAGGCGCTGCAACGAGCCTGCGCCGGGCGCAAGGATTTCCAGGTCGCCATTCACGATCCCTGGGCCGCGCTGCAAAAAGGGCAGGGGTCACTGGTTGCCTGGGATGAGCCCTACAAGGGCAACTTCGGCAATCTGATGGCTCTCAAGCAGGCTTATCCGGACCTGAAGATCCTCCCCTCCGTCGGTGGCTGGACCCTCTCCGACCCCTTCTTCTTCATGCATGACAAGGCCAAGCGTGACGTGTTCGTCGCCTCGGTCAAAGAGTTCCTGCAGACCTGGAAGTTCTTCGACGGTGTCGATATAGACTATGAGTTCCCGGGCGGCGACGGCGCCAACCCCAATCTGGGGGACAAGACCAAAGATGGGGAAACCTATGTGCTGATCATGAAGGATCTGCGCGCCATGCTCGACGAGCTGGAGGCCGAGACCGGTCGCACCTATCAGCTCACTTCCGCCATCGGTGCTGGTTACGACAAGATTGAGGATGTGGATTACAAGGCTGCCCAGCAGTACATGGACCACCTCTTCGTGATGAGTTACGACTACAACGGTGCCTGGAGCAATACCTCCCTGGGTCATCAGGCCAACCTCTATCAGGCTACCAACGGCTCGGCCAACAAGCGCTACAACACTGATGCAGCGGTGCAGCAACTGCTGGCGCAGGGGGTTGACTCCGAGAAGCTGGTGATCGGTGCCGCCGCCTACGGTCGCGGCTGGAAAGGGGTGAGCGGTTATCAGGGCAATGACCCCTTCACCGGCACCGCCACCGGCAAGATCAAGGGCACCTGGGAAGATGGCGTGCTGGATTATCGCCACATCGTCAACAGCCATATGGGCGCAGGCTGGGAGTACAACTACGACGAGACTGCCGAAGCGGCCACCCTGTTCAAGCCCTCCACCGGCGAGCTGATCACCTATGACGACGAGCGCTCGGTCAAGGCGAAAGGCCAATACGTGCTGGCCAACAAGCTGGGCGGGCTCTTCTCCTGGGAGATCGATGCCGACAACGGCGACATCCTCAACGCCATGCATGAAGGTCTCGGTCACGGTGAAGGGGTTACCCCGCCAGCCAACAAGCCGCCAGTGGCCAACGCGGGCAGCGATCTGAGTGTCACCGGCCCGACCGAGGTGACGCTGAACGGCTCTGCGTCACACGATCCGGAAAATGGCGCTCTCACCTATAGCTGGAGGCAAGTCTCCGGCCCGCAGGCCGCTCTGCTTGATGCCACTCAGGCCAAGGCCCGGGTTGTACTCGATGCCGTGTCCGCCGACATCAATCTGGTATTCGAGCTGACGGTGACCGATGACCATCAACTGACCGCCAGGGATCAGGTGGTGGTGACCAACAAGGCGCCGCAGCCCAACCTGCCTCCGGTGGTGACTTTGCCTGCCAGCGTCAAGGTGGAAGAGGGCAAGCAGGTGAGCATCACCGCCAAGGCATCCGACCCCAATGGCGACGAGCTGATCTACCAGTGGCAAGTGCCTGCCGGTATCACGGCGACCGGCCAGAACAGCGCCACCCTGGTGGTCACCGGCCCGGCGGTGGATGTCGAAACCGGTTATGACCTCTCTGTGACCGTCTCCGATGGCGCACTCGATGCCAACGCGGCCACCCGTCTCACCGTCACGCCAATCAACGAAGGTGGTGAGGGTGGCTCTTGCAACACCACAGATCCGGAAGCAGCCAACGTTCCCGCATGGCAGGCCAGCAAGGTCTATAACGGCGGTGACAAGGTGAGCCACAACCAGCTGGTATGGCAGGCCAAGTACTGGACTCAGGGTAATGAGCCGAGTCGCGCCGCCGATCAGTGGGCGCTGGTGAGTCAGGTTGATCTGGGTTGGAACGCAGCCGTTGCCTACAACGGCGGGGATCTCACCAACCACAACGGCCGTCAGTGGAAGGCCAAGTGGTGGACTCAAGGCAATGAGCCGGGCAAGCACGATGTCTGGCTGGATATCGGGGCAGCAAGCTGTAACTGAGGCCTCCTCACCGATGACGGGGCATGGCGACATGCCCCTCATTCCCGGTAGCAATATGAACGAGAACCCGACAATGACCACAAATGTGACCCGAATCGCTGCCCTCATCATGGCAACCCTGGCGGCTGGCCCCCTGTCTGCCGCCACCTCGCCCCTGATATTCAATGAGACGACACCGCAAAGCGATCTGGCGGGCAGCCTGGCTGCCAGCGTGCAGTTTGCCCAGAGCCAGATCCTGCCGTCCCATCCCAAAGAGGGGGATCGCCAACCCATCCTGACCAGCCTGCGCAAGAGCCTGCTGCTGGTTAAACCGCTCCAGGCCGACGGGGTGACCCCCATGACGGTGGAGGCCCGTGACGGCAGCGGCGAGCTGCTGGGCACCTTGACCTTGTCGCCGCCATCGGCGCTGCCAGAGACTGTCTACCACCTCGCGGGGGCTCCAGAAGGGGGAGTGAGCTTCGTCCCTGAGAGCGGCACCACTGCCATCATCAGCAGCAGTGCTGATTTGGCCAAACTGAACGACAAGAGCGGCGCCTTCCTCAAGGAGCGGCTCACTGGTCGCGCGCTGGTGGAGATCCAGACCGCCGACGGCCGCTGGGTTCGGGATATCTACCTGCCCGTGAGCCCGGAGCTGGAGGGGAAGATGGTGCGGATCCGCTCCAGCGCCGGTTATAACTCGACGGCCTTCTATGGCGAGCGACAGGTGACCGTCTCCCGTGGCCAGACCCTGCAGTTCAAGTTTGCCAATGGGCAGTGGTTCCGCGAGGGGGAGCTGGAGAACAACCGCATCACCTATGCAGCGGATACCTGGAGCGGCGAGCTGCCTGCCGAGTGGATCCAGCCCGGACTGAACCTCTCCGTTCGGCAGGGCAATCTCAGTGGTGAACTGCGTGACATCAAGGTCGGCGCCCCCGGCGAGCTGCTGCTGCACACCATCGACATCGGCATGCTCACCACGCCGCGGGATCGCTTTGCCTTTGCCAATGACAAGGAGGCCCATCGCGAATACTTCCAGACCATTCCGGCCAGCCGGTTGATTGTCAGTCAGTATGCACCGCTCTCCCTGCCTGAGGTGATGCTGCCCAACGGCACATTGCTGACTGATTTTGACCCGAGCGAGGGGGGGTGGCATGGCGGCACCATGCGCCAGCGCATCGGCAAGGAGCTTATCTCCCACGGTATCGACAATGCCAATTACGGCATCAACAGTAGTGCCGGTGAAGGGGAGGGAAGCCATCCCTTTGTGGTGGCCCAGCTGACGGCGCACAACAGTCGCGGCAAGTATGCCAATGGAGTTCAGGTGCACGGTGGTTCCGGTGGCGGTGGCATCGTCACGCTGGATGATTCGCTGGGCAACGAGTTCAGCCACGAGGTGGGCCACAACTTCGGCCTTGGCCACTATGTGGATGGTTTCCGCGGCTCGGTTCACCGCAGTGCCGATCAGCTCAACTCCAGCTGGGGCTGGGACAGTGACAAACACCGTTTCATCCCCAACTTCTCGCCGACCCGCACCAATGAGGATGCCTGTCTGGATGGCCAGTGCCAGCCACCGTTCGATGGCCGTAAGTTTGGCCACGATGCGATGGCGGGCGGCCGCCCTCTCTCCGGCGCCAACCGTTTCACCCTCTATACCCCCAATTCGGCCGCCATCATCCAGCGTTTTCTGGAGAGCAAGGCGGTGTTCGATGCCAACTCGGCCACCGGCTTTAGCAAGTGGAACAGTGCGACGGCCAGGATGGAGTCCTATCAGCACACAATCGAGGGGATCGAGAAGGTCGATGCCCCCATGGATGCCCTGAGCGAGGCAGGACTGAGTGCCCTGCTGGCGGATTACGACTTGGTCAGGGTCGCCATGTGGGATGGTCGCTGGACCCGTGATATCCGGGTACCGATTGCCTCTGCGGACAACCGTGGGCGCAGTCTGACCATCGATCACGGGGCCGGTTACAACAGTCGCCTCTTTATCAACGGCAAGGAAATTGTGGTGAACCGGGGCTTCAAGAAGAGCTTCACCTCGGATGGCCAGAGCTGGGTGGAGGTCTCCCCCATCGATACCAAGGTTGCGCGCAAGCCCGAGCAGTTCGGCGTGCCGGTGACCACTTTGGTGGGCTATTACGATCCGCAAGGAGCCCTGCGCAGCTACATCTATCCGGCACTGCACGGCGCCTATGGCTTCACCTACCCGGATGACAGCAGCACCCTGTCCGGCAATGACTGCCAGTTGCAGGTGGAGACCCGCGATGGTCTGCAGCGCTTCAGGCTGGCCAATCACAGAGCGGCCAGTAGCGTCATGAACAAGTTCCACATCAACCTGCCTACCGCCAGCGAGCCCGGCCGCGCCACCATCCAGTGCCGTGGCCAGACACTGGTACAGCAGAGCTTGCTGCCACCGCAGCAGGCGCTCTCCTTTACCGTCAACGGGCGGCCGCTGGAGCAGGGCGTGGTTGAGAACCAGTCTCCGGTGGTGACCGTGCCGGCGCAGCTTGGCGGCATCGGCGGTGAGTGGCTGACCATCACTGCCGAGGCGAGCGATCCCGAGGGGGATGCGCTCAGCTACCGTTGGCACTTCCCCGCGGGCTGGCAGGCGGAGGGCGAGACCAGTGCCAACCTGCGTCTGTTACTGCCGGTTGTCACCACCAGCGAGCAGCATGAGCTGAGTGTGAGCGTCTCGGACGGGGTACATCAGAGCGAAGGGCGCGTCGTGCTGACGCTGGCCCCCGTGGTCGACGGCTCTTGCAACACCACAGATCCGGAAGCGGCCAACGTTCCCGCATGGCAGGCCAGCAAGGTCTATAACGGCGGTGACAAGGTGAGCCATAACCAGCTGGTATGGCGTGCCAAGTACTGGACTCAGGGTAATGAGCCGAGCCGCGCCGCCGATCAGTGGGCGCTGATGAGTCAGGTTGATCTGGGCTGGAACGCAGCCGTTGCCTACAACGGCGGGGATCTCACCAACCACAACGGCCGTCAGTGGAAGGCCAAGTGGTGGACTCAAGGCAATGAGCCTGGCAAGCACGGCGTCTGGCTGGATGTCGGGGCGGCAAGCTGCCCCTAGGTTGAGTCCATGATGAAGATGGCGGAGCCTGTTCAGGCGGGCTCTGCCTTTTGCCACAAAACCATAGAGAGCAAGAATAATGAAAAAAAACCGCATCACCCTTCTGCTTGCCGGCATGATGCTGAGCGGCCACCTGTGGGCGGCCGAGGCATATGACATCAACAAATCCTATTCGGGCGGCAGCCAGGTCAATTACAACGGCCTGGTTTTTGAGGCCAAGTGGTGGGTCAACCCGGGTCAGACTCCCGGCATGGCGGCCGCCAATGAGTGGGATACCCCGTGGAAGCTTGTCGGCGAAGGGGAAGTGACCCCGCCGGATACCGGCGGCGATGACAAGCCCAATCCGCCGACACCTACCCCGCCGGATGGCAGCACCACCCCCGTCTATATGAGCCAGGCCGAGCTGGATGCCAAAGAGAAGGCGCTGACCGACTTCCCGGCGATGGAAGCGGTCAAGGCCTCCATCGCTACCCGGGACAATCTGGTGGTCGAGGCGGTGCAGCCGGGCCGTGCCGACAACCCGGGCAACGTCAAGCGGATCGAAAGCCTGTTGAGCGAGGGTCAGTTCAACTACCTCTTCCCGCTGCGCGCCCCCGAGTACACCTATCGCGGCCTGCTGCAAGCGGCGGCCAAGTTCCCGGCTCTGTGCAGCGACTACAGCGATGGCCGCGATGCCGATGCCATCTGCCGCAAGACGTTGGCAACCATGTTCGCCCACTTCGCCCAGGAGACCGGTGGCCATGAAAACTGGCGCCCGGAGGCCGAGTGGCGTCAGGCGCTGGTCTACGTGCGCGAGATGGGATGGAATGAGACCATGCGCGGCGGTTACAACGCCGAGTGCCGCCCCGATGTGTGGCAGGGTCAGCAGTGGCCGTGCGGTACGTTCGACAATGGCGAGTTCAAGAGCTACTTTGGCCGCGGCGCCAAGCAACTCTCCTACAACTACAACTACGGCCCCTTCTCCGAGGCGATGTTCGGCACGGTGCGCACCCTGCTCGACCGCCCCGATCTGGTGGCCGACACCTGGCTGAACCTCGCCAGTGCGGTGTTCTTCTATACCTATCCGCAGCCGCCCAAGCCCTCTATGCTCCACGTCATCGATGGCACCTGGCAGCCAAACGAGCACGACAAACAGAACGGTCTGGTGCCTGGCTTCGGGGTCACCACCCAGATCATCAACGGTGGGGTGGAGTGCGGCGGCCCGATCGAGCACGCCCAGTCCCAGAACCGCATCAACTACTACCGCGAGTTTGCCAACTACCTCGGGGTGGCGGTGCCATCCGACGAAGTGCTGGGTTGCAAGAACATGAAGGTGTTTGACGACAATGGCGCCGGTGCCTTGCCCATCTATTGGGAGCAGGACTGGAGCTATGTGGCAGAGAACCCCAACGGCGGCAAGAGTTACGCGTGCAAGCTGGTGGGTTACCAGACCCGTTTCAGTGCCTTCAAGGCAGGGGATTACAGCCGCTGTGTTCAGCACTTCTATCCGGAGGTGGTGATCGAAGATAACGGCGGTGGCACCAACCTGCCACCAGTGGCCAATATCACTGGCCCGGCTCAGGCCGAAGGTGGCAGCAAGGTGACTCTCTCCGGCCAGCACTCCAGCGATCCGGAAGGCAAGCCGCTCTCCTATGCCTGGACTATCCCGGCTGGAGCTTCTGCCCCTGCGCTGGATCAGGTCACTCTGGAGTTGACTCTGCCCAAGCCGGCCAGCGATACCAAGCTGGAGATCAAACTGACGGTGACCGATGAAGGGAGCTTGAGCCGTAGCGCCACCCATAGCCTGCTGGTGAAAGGGGAGGAGGGGGGCGTAACGCCGCCTGACTATCCGGCCTATAAAGAGGGGACTCCCTACAAGGCGGGCGAGCGGGTCAGCAATGGCGGTGCCAGCTACGAGTGCAAACCGCACCCCTACACCGGCTGGTGTGCAGGTGCCGCCTGGGCTTATGAGCCGGGCAAGGGTACGGCCTGGGCCGATGCCTGGATCAAGCTCTGAGCCGTTCTAGGGTTACAAGGCTTGCCGATTAGCCGGAGCACTATCTGGTGCAATGACAATCCGGAGCAATAAAAGATGGGGCCTGCGGGCCCCATTCTTGTTTGGTGGAGTTCAGGTTTGGCCGTGGAACATCTGGCCCGGACAGGACAGCGCCTCGAAAGGGCTGTGTGATGATGTGTGCTGTTGTTTTATTACATTTTCCGTGAAAGGCTTTCAGTAATTATTTGCCGTAGCGGAAGTAGTATTCACGGGTGGAGGGGGCATAGGCATCTTTCTCTACAACGCCGTTCTTGGTGGTTGCACCGCGCAGGTGGAACAGGACTGCCAGATTCTCAAACATGGTTTACCTCATCGCTCTGTCATTTATGGTTATGGTGTGTGACCTGGGTCACGGTTTGATCCTATGGTCATTTGTGAGCTAGATCAACTTTCAGTGTTGTAAATTTACAAAAATCATGGAAAGGGTTTTCAAATGCAATGCCCTTTATGGAAAGGCTTTCCCGAGGTGACGGGGGAGAAGCTGATGATCAGCTAGCAAAAGGGGCCTGAGAGCGGGGGCGTTGCACGGGGAAAGAGGCTTGCTGCACGGCCTCTCCTTTATAGGTGCTTGAGCCGATTTGTGACATAAAACAGAGAGATAGCACGCGTCTTGCTGGTAAAAACAGCGAACTGCTGCAATTTTGACTAAACGAATCAGTCGCGGTTATTTTAGGGTTGACAGCAAAGCGGGTGATGCCTATCATGCGCCTCCGTTGCCGGAGATAACTTCGTCAGCGCCGAGGTGAGTTGGGGTTATAGCTCAGCTGGGAGAGCGCTTGCATGGCATGCAAGAGGTCCGCGGTTCGATCCCGCGTAGCTCCACCAAATTATCCTCGAACAATCTGGAATCAAAGGGGTTATAGCTCAGCTGGGAGAGCGCTTGCATGGCATGCAAGAGGTCCGCGGTTCGATCCCGCGTAGCTCCACCAGATTCTTGATTGACATGAAGTACCCAGGGCAGTGTGGTGTGTATCACCCAAGCCGACCTTTGTGGGGTTATAGCTCAGCTGGGAGAGCGCTTGCATGGCATGCAAGAGGTCCGCGGTTCGATCCCGCGTAGCTCCACCATTATTTAGGATGAATGGCCGCCAGAACCATTCATTAAGTACCGAATTTGGGGTTATAGCTCAGCTGGGAGAGCGCTTGCATGGCATGCAAGAGGTCCGCGGTTCGATCCCGCGTAGCTCCACCAAATTCAGAGTGACTGCAGGTCATTCACAAAAATCGGGGTTATAGCTCAGCTGGGAGAGCGCTTGCATGGCATGCAAGAGGTCCGCGGTTCGATCCCGCGTAGCTCCACCAAATTCTTGTTACAAGAAGCAAAAAGGCCACCGCATCGCGGTGGCCTTTTTATTTTCTCCATCATTTATTTTCTCCATACGTCCGCGCCTTTCATTTGTAAATCCAATGACCTGAATGAAAAAGCCCGCGAGAGTCGCGGGCTTTGCTTGCACTATTCAGATACGCCAGTGGTTAACGGCGACGTCGCCAAGCCAGCGGCAACAGGGCCAGTAGGCCGAGTCCCAGAGCACCACCGCCTGAGGAGGTGTCCGGTTTGGTGGCATCGCTCTCCAGTCTCAGGTCGACGATGATGGGGTCATGGTCGGAGGCACTGAAGGGGTTGTCAGACTTGAGCAGGGTGCCGGTGTACTGGCTGCCGTACTCGAACAGGGAGCTCTCGAAGGAGTTGATGTGCCAGTCGGCGACACCAGCCACCTTGCTGGCCAGCGCCGAGTTGGCGAGGGCATAGTCCAGGGTGCCCAGCTCCCCGTCGTAGCTGTAGGAGATGGCTTTCTCCTTGTTGAATTTGACGTTGAGATCGATCAGGCCGTAGCTGCGAGTCACTTCGCGACCGAGCTGTTCATAGGACTGCTCACCGATAAAGGTGTGAGAGGCCGATACGATCTTCCGCTCGCTGGTGGCCGGGTTGTAGTCGGTCAGCACCCGGATCGGATCTTCCTTGGCGTAGGAGTTGAAGTCGCCAACCAGCAGCACCTGGCCCGGCAGTTTGCTGACCGCTTCACCCAGCACCTTGGCCGCGCTCACGCGGAACTCGGTACACTTGCCCTGCAGGTCGGCCGGTTCTGTCTTGCCATCGCCATTTTCGTAGCAGCCTGACCCCTTGGATTTGAGGTGGTTGACCACCAGCGTCAGCGGCTCCTTGCTCTTGGCGAGGGTGAAGGTCTGAACCAGAGAATCGCGCTGACCAGCTGTCTTGGCTACACCACCAGTGGTGTAGCGCTGCTCCGGCAGCTTGATGACGCTGGCATCTCCGCTGGGGGTGAGCAGGGCAGGGCGGTAGATCATCGCCACCATGATGGCGTCGCCGCCGAAGAACTTGCCATCGGTAAGGGCAGTGACCGGCAGACGCACATAGGCGTAGTGTTTGCTCGCATCCTTCTGCTGTTCGTTGAGGCGGGTCACCAGATTGTGGAGGGCCGAGTTATCCTCGAAGCCGTTGTTCTCCATCTCCATCAGGCCGAGCAGATCGGCATCCATTGCGGTAATGGCATTGACGATCTTGGTGCGCTGCTTCTCGAACTCAGGCTGGCTTTTGGCACCCCGGTTGCAACCTTTGGCGTTGTCGGCATCCGCCTGATCCTTGCACAGGATATTGAGTGCGCCGCCGATGCTGGAGTGGCTGGTGAAGTAGTTGAGCACGTTGAAGCTGCCGATCCGCAGATCGCTGCCAGCGAGGCGAGCTGGCGCGTCTTGACGATCCTCTTCAGGGCTGCGCAGCAGAGCACCGGCAGTCAGGGTGACATCGCTCGGTACCACCAGACGGAACGCATCCTTGTTGTATACGATCACCCCCTCCAGCCCGGTCAGTTGATCACCGATGCGCAGATATCCCTGATCGGCATCCCAGCTCGGGAACCAGGGCAGTACGCCATCCGGTGCTTTGTAATCAGACTCGACTACCAGACGGTTACTGCCATTTTTGGTGGCCAGTGCGACAGCGTCCGCACTGTTGGCAACATGAAGTTGGGTCGGTTTGATCAGCGGGGTTTTGTGGGCCAACTCTACGTTGTTGCGATAGACCTTATAGTCGAAGCCGTAGTTGCGGGTCAGGTGCAGGTCACTGCGGCTGTCGAGCCGTACCCGCATCCCTTCGTGGCGATTGAGCGCTTGCGCCAGCGTCTCCCCTTCATTGACCTGCAGTACGCTGGTCGGCACATTCAGCCCTTGTGCGGTGACTTGCAGGCGGGCTTTGCTGGATTCGAAGGTGGGTTTGAGCTGGGTGCCGCCGTAATACTCCTCGACCTTGGCTTCAAGGCAGAGTTCAGCCCCCGGTTTGATGTCTTTATATTTGGTCGCGAAGTCCTTGTCGTTCAGATAGACAAAGATGCCATCAGAGGTGGCCGGATCGCCATCACCCACCGGGTCGGTCAGATAGAACCCCTTGGTCAGGCTTTGGCCCAGCGTCGTCACGATACCGCGAACGTTGAAGGTGCCCGTGCTGATTTTACCGGTCACATTGCCGTTCTTGTCGGTCACGGTCTGGGTGGCCAGCGCGCTGGCGGAGCCTGTACCCTGAATGGTCGGGATGGGGGTGAGTTGAGCCGGATCGGACGGGCAGACAAATGCCGCATGGGCGCCTGAGGATGCAAGTGCCAGCCCCACGGCCAGCGACAGCAGGGTACGAGTACCTTTCATAGGTGTTCCTTTTTTATTTTTGCCAGTGATTCCATAGCCTTGGCTCGTTGACCAAGGGCGCGCATTGTCACATTTCTGGCATGTCATACCAGTGAGCCAACGCACATTAAATGAATCTGGGAAGGTGCGGGAAAGCGTTTTTATGATCCCAGTAACGATATGATTTTTTTGATAATTCAATCAATTTTAACCCTGTGATCATGACGCTTTCGTGGCAGGGGATAATTCTCTTTGAGAATAAAGATTGAGGGGATCTTGTCGCCTTCCTATACTGGGTTCGTTCCTCACGGAACCCAGGTAAAGGGCAAACCGGCAGTGATGTCGGGGCGCAATGCTTCCGGTCTCGATCGTGGATCCAGATAGCGGGGTTTCCCTGGGTGAGGGGTGGTTTTTGTGGCAGGTCCATTGCCAGTTGTCTGCGCCCATCATGCAGGTTGCGATTGTTCTTTGCCTTGGTGACCAATGCCAAGACAAAACAAGGAAGATAACAATATGCAACAGCTCTTCAGACCCAGCAGGCTTGCCATGCTGGTCGCCCTTGCGGCTGCGCCCGCGTGGGCTCAGGCCGCTTATCCCGCCTATAAATCCGGTACTGCCTACAAGGCTGGCGATATCGTCAGCAACGTCGGTGCCCTCTATGAATGCAAAGAATTTCCCTATTCAGGCTGGTGCGGGGCATCCCCCTATCACTATGAGCCGGGTGTCGGGGTGGTCTGGGCAGATGCCTGGAAGCCCTATGGTGGCGAGGTGCCTCCTCCTGCGATCGGCGTAGCCATCAGCTCACCGGCTGCCGGTGCCAGCTTCAACGAAGGTACCAGTGTGGCGCTGGCGGTGACCTTGAGCGGCCCGGTAACGGCGTTGGCCCGGGTGGAATATCTTGTCGACGGCAAGCTGGTCGCCACGGCGAGCGCCTCGCCCTGGAGTGCCAGCTGGAGCGCCGCCGGAGTGGGGGCCCATACCCTCAAGGCTCGCGCGCTGGATAAAGATGGCAAAGTGCTGAGCGAAGCGGATTCGAGCTTCAACGTCGCCGCCGTGGTGGCGCCAGAGGCCCCCAAGGCGAGCATCAGCAGCCCGGCCAATGGCGCCAAGGTGACGCTGGGTCGCAGTGTGGCGGTGAGCGGTAACGTCACCGATGCCAACAACGATGTGGCCAAAGTCGAGCTCTATGTCGACGGCAAGAAGGTGGGCGAAGATACCACTGCCCCCTGGCAGGTGAACTGGACGCCGGATGCCAAAGGCAGTGCCGCCCTCAAGCTGGTGGCCACTGACAAGAGCAATCTGAGCGGCGAGTCGGCGGCAGTGACCGTCAATGTCGAGGAGGCCGCGCTGCCGCCCACCGGTGGCAACCTCTCTTGTGACATTCGCCAGGTCTATCGCCCGGATGGCTACGAGTGCATGGGGGATGACCATGCCCGCCGGGTCATCGGCTACTTCACCTCCTGGCGCACCGGCAAGAACGGCCTGCCCGCCTATCTGGTGAGCGATATTCCATGGAACAAGATCACCCACATCAACTATGCCTTCGCGGCGGTGGATGAGCAGAGCCACACCATCAAGGTGGACGATGCAGCCACCAAGATGACCTGGGATGGCGTGCCGGGTGCCGAGATGGATCCTGAATTCGCCTACAAGGGCCACTTCAACCTGCTGTCGAAGTACAAGAAGCAGTATCCGGACGTGAAGACCCTCATCTCGGTCGGCGGCTGGGCCGATACCCGCGGCTTCTACACTGCCACTACCAAGGGTGACTGCTCGGTCAATACTGCCGGTATCAACACCCTGGCTGACTCGGCGGTGAGCTTTATCCGCCAGTACGGTTTTGACGGGGTCGATATCGACTACGAATACCCCACTTCGATGAAGGATGCGGGCAATCCCAACGACTTCCCGCTCTCCAACCAGTGCCGGGCCAAGCTGTTTGCCAATTACGAGGTGCTGATGAAGACCTTGCGGGCGCGGCTCGACAACGCCGGTAACGAAGATGGCCGCAAGTATATGCTGACCATCGCCTCACCGGCCTCGGCCTATCTGCTGCGCGGGATGGAGAACTTCCAGGTCACCCAGTATCTCGACTACGTCAACCTGATGACCTACGACTTCCACGGCGCCTGGAACCACTTTGTCGGTCACAATGCGGCCCTGTTCGACAACAATGCCGACCCCGAGCTCTCCCACTGGGGCGTCTATACCCAGACCCAGTTTGGCGGTATCGGTTACCTCAACGCCGCCTGGTCTGCCCACTACTTCCGCGGTGCGCTGGCGGCTGGCAAGATCAACGTTGGCGTGCCCTATTACACCCGCGGTTGGCAGGGGGTGAGCGGTGGCAGTCATGGGCTGGGTGGCAAGGCAGCCCTGCCGAGCCAGAACGAGTGCCAGCCGGGCACAGGTGGCAGCACCATTCCGTGCGGCAACGGGGCGGTCGGCATCGACAACATCTGGCATGATCTCGACAAGAACGGCAAAGAGATCGGCGGTGGCGCCGTGCCCATGTGGCATGCCAAAAACCTGGAGCACGCGGCCAGCCTCGGCATCACCACATTGCCAAGTTATGGCACTGCCTGGGGTCTGGATCCCAACAATCCGGCCGACGTGATGCAGGGCAAGTATGTGCGTTACTACGATGACAAGGCCCACGCGCCCTGGTTGTGGAATGAAGAGAAGAAGGTGTTCCTCTCAACCGAAGATGAAGAGTCCATGGGCCACAAGCTCGACTACATCATCAAGCGAGGTCTGGGTGGCGTGATGTTCTGGGAGATGGCGGGTGATTACGCCTTCGATCCGGCCAAGAACGAGTACGGCATGGGCAGTACCCTGACCACCCTGGCTTATGAGAAGTTTGCCAAGGCAACTCCGTACAACACCAAGCAAAACGATCTGGCCGCGCCGAGCGCCCAGCTCGACATCCAGGTCAGCCTCTCCGGCTTCAAGGAAGGGGACTCCAACTACCCGATCAACCCGAAACTCAAGCTGGTCAACAAGTCGACCCAGACCATTCCGGGCGGCGCTCGCATCGAGTTTCTGGTGCCCACCTCCACCTCTGACACCATCACGGATCAGAGTGGCATGGGCCTGAAAGTGGTGGAGAGCGGTGGCAACGATAACTCGGAAGGCATTGCGGGCGAGAAGGACTTCCACAAGGTCGCCATGAACCTGCCGGGCTGGCAGACTCTGGCGCCGGGGGCCGAGATTGAAGTCGCCATGACCTACTACCTGCCCGCCGCTGGCGTGCCGAGCGGTATGCGCATCATCAGTGGCAGCCAGACCATTGGTCTCAAGGTCGAGTTCCCGACCCTGCCGGAGGCCGTGCTGGGTTCGGGTGGCGGCGAGAATCCGGGCACCAGCTGCAGCAGCCAGAACGTCAATCCGGCGGCCTACAAGGCCTATCCGAGCTGGCCACAGGGGGATCATGCCAATGGCGGCGATCGCATCACCCATAACAAGGTAGTGTGGCAGGCGAACTGGTGGACCAGCAGCGAGCCCAAGGCAACCGATGGCAGCTGGAAGTCTGTCTGTAGCTATTGACTTTAAAATCAATGAGATAAGTGAGGCTTCGGCCTCACTTTTTTTGTCTGGTTGGTCGCTCTGGTTGAAAATGCGCCTGCCTTTCCTGGCGGGCAGCCTCTATAATAGAGTCGATTAATAATCAGATGGATATCAGCGTATGGCGAGTATATTGGATTCCGTTGATCAACGAACTCAACTGGTGGGGGAAAACCGCCTCGAGTTGTTGATGTTTCGTCTCGGCACCCGTCAGATGTTCGCCATCAACGTCTTCAAGGTACGGGAAGTGGTCAAGTTGCCCCATCTGAGCAAGATGCCGGGCTCCCATCACAATATCAGCGGGGTGGCCAATATCCGCGGCACCTCGATCCCGGTGATCAACCTGCGCAGCGCCATCGGCATGCGCCCCATGCCCATCGACAGTGAATCCAACCTCATCATCACCGAGTACAACCGTACCATTCAGGGCTTTCTGGTGGGGCAGGTGGCCAACATCGTCAACATGACCTGGAAGGATATACTGCCGCCGCCGCGCTCCGCCGGGCGCGCCAACTACCTCACTGCCATCACCCGCATTCCCGAAGATGGAGTGGAGCAGATCGTCGAGATCATCGATGTGGAGAAGGTGCTGGCGGAGATCATCACCTATGACATCCGCATCTCTGAAGAGGTGCTGGATCGGGAGATCCTGCCCGAGATGCATGGCCGCAAAGTGCTGATCGTCGATGACTCCAGCACCGCCCGCAATCTGGTGCGCGAGACCCTGGGCCAGCTTGGGCTTGAGGTGATCGAGTGTCAGGATGGTTTGCAGGCGCTGACCCTGCTCAAGGGGTGGTGCGATGCTGGCAAGAAGGTGACCGACGAGATCCTGCTGATGATCACCGATGCCGAAATGCCGGAGATGGATGGCTACCGCCTGACCCACGAGGTGCGCAGCGATCCGCGCATGTCTGACCTCTTTATCACCCTCAACACCTCCCTGAGCGGCAACTTCAACGAAGCCATGGTCAAGAAGGTGGGGTGCGACCGCTTTATCTCCAAATTCCAGCCTGACTTGCTGGTCGGCGTGGCCCAGGAGCGGCTGCGTCAGGTGCTGGAAAGCTGAGAAACTGCCTGCCGGTTATGCTAAATCAATAACAACACATCCCGCTTCGGCGGGATGTGTTGTTATTGGGTATTGGCGATGGATTGGGTGAATCAAGGTGCCACGCAGAGATCGTCGACCGCTCAAAACATCCGATTTGGCGGGATGCTTGGTTATGGGATATTGGCGATAGACGGCGGGCTTATTGGCTGAGCAGCGGCTCCATAAAGCGGGCGACTTTATCGCGGATTTGTGGCTGGGCCGCCGGGGTGGGATGAATACCATCGTTCATCATAAGTTCAGGGCGCAGCGCAATATCATCCATAAAGAAGGGGAGCAGCGGCAGATCGTTAGCCTGGGCCAACTCGGGAAAGATCTGTTCGAACTGGCGCAGATAGCGGGCACCGTAGTTGCGGGGCAGCTGGATTTGGGTCAACACCACACGGGTCTGCTGCTCCTTGGCGAGCGCGATCATGCTGGCCAGATTTTGGCGGGTAATGGTCGGTGCGAAGCCACGCAGGCCATCGTTGCCCCCTAGTTCGATCAGCAGCCAGTCCGGCTTGTGCTCCTTCAGCAGAGCGGGCAGACGGGCCAGCGCCCCCTGGGTCGTTTCACCGCTGATGCTGGCATTGAGCAGGGTGTGTTTGCCCCCCTCCTCCTGCCATTTCTGGTTGAGCAGGGCGGGCCAGCTCTGCTCAACCTGCATTTGATAGCCGGCGCTCAGGCTGTCTCCCAGCACCAACAGGGTCTGGGCCTGAGTCGACGAGAGCAGGCTGCCGAGGCCAACGAACAAGACAAACAGAATACGCACCATCAATTCAACTCCCGCTATGGATTGTCATCAAGGGATTGGAACAAAGGATACAGAGCATGAGTTCAACCCCCATTATTGTCGTCAAGGGCCTCGGCAAATCGGTTCGCCTCGGCCAGGAAAGCCTCACCATCCTTGAAGGGATCGATCTGCAAGTCAATAGTGGCGAGACGGTGGCCCTGGTCGGCGCCTCCGGCTCCGGCAAGTCCACCCTGCTGGGACTGCTGGCCGGGCTCGATCTGCCGAGTCAGGGGGATATTGAAATCCTCGGCAAATCCTTGGGCGAGCTGGATGAAGAGGGGAGGGCCAGATTGCGCGCCGAGCAGATCGGCTTTGTGTTCCAGTCGTTCCTGCTGCTCCCGACCATGACGGCGCTGGAGAATGTGATGCTGCCCGCCGAGCTGCGCGGCGAGCGTGATTGCGAACCAAGAGCTCGCGAGCTGTTGGCCGCGGTCGGGCTTGGCGAGCGGTTGCACCATCTGCCGCCACGGCTCTCCGGCGGTGAGCAGCAGCGGGTGGCCATCGCTCGCGCCTTTATGACCCGCCCCAGTCTGCTGCTGGCGGACGAGCCGACCGGCAACCTCGACAGCAAGACCGGCGAGAAGGTGATAGAGCTGCTGTTTGAACTCAATCGCAAGCACGGCACCACGCTAGTGGTGGTAACCCATGACCATCAGCTGGCCGAACGCTGCCAGCGGCAACTGGTCATGACGGCGGGTCGGCTGGATCGCGAGGTGACCCATGGTGTGGTGTAACGGGGTGAGCTGCGGGTCATGTGGGAGATGCAAGGGATGATGCAGTGGCGATTGGGATGGCGACTGCTTCGCCGGGAAGGTTTCAGCGGCGAACTGCGCTGGTTTGTGCTGGCACTGGCCCTGAGCGTGGCGTGCATCTTGAGTGTGGCGCTGGTAGCTGATCGGCTCGATGCCGGACTCAAGGCATCGGGCCGCGACTTTATCGGGGCGGATCGGGTGTTGCGTACTGCCGCTGCTCTGCCGGATGGTTGGCTGGAACGAGCGAAACTGGATGGCTTGGCGGTGCAGACCACCGTCAGCTTCAACAGCATGCTGTTTCACGGTGATGCCTTGCAGCTCGCCTCCATTCGGGCGGTGCCCGATGGTTTTCCCTTCTACGGCAAGCTCACTCTGGAACCTGCCCGTGCCCCGGCTCCCGGCGAGATCTGGCTCTCCGCCCGGGTGATGCAGCTGCTCAAGGCCAAAACGGGGGATGAGCTGGAGGTGGGCAATACGGTGCTCAAGGTGGCAGGCCTGCTTGGCGAGGAGCCGGATCAGGGCTTCAGCCCCTTCCTGCTGGCGCCGCGTGCGCTGATCCACAGTGCCGATATCGAGGCGACCGGCGCTCTGCTCCCGGGCAGCCGCCAGCAGTGGCGCTATCTGTTCAAGGGGCCGCGAGAGTCGCTGGCCCGTTACGAGCAATGGCTGCTGCCGCAGTTGCAGGCCGGACAGAAGTGGATCAAACCGGATGACAGCGAATCCCAAGTGGGCCGCTCGCTGGCCAATGCCGAGCGTTTCTTCCGGCTCGCCTCGCTAAGCGGGGTGTTGCTGGGGGCGTTGGCGATGGGGATTGCGGTGCGCCACTTTGCCGAGCGCCAGACCAATATGGTGGCGTTGCTCAAAACCCTGGGGGCATCCCGTCGCTCGCTCTGGCAACTGATGGGAACCCTGCTGCTGTCGTTGACGCTTATCGGCGCGTTGCTGGGTCTGGTGGCGGGCACAGCCATGCAGTGGATCACCTTGCAGCTGCTGGGGGATCTGCTGCCGCCGGATCTGCCGCCCCCCTCCTGGCGACCCTTTGCGCTAGGCGTGGCGGTGGCGCTCTTTATCACCCTGCTGCTCGCTTTTGTGCCCTTCTTGCGGCTGCTGAAAGTGCCGCCGCTGCGGGTATTGCGCCGGGAGCTGGAGGCGGGGATTCCCCCCTGGATGGCCCTGCCGGTCGGCCTGCTCGGGCTGTTTGCGCTGGTCTGGGGCTTTACCGCCGATGTGCGGCTGGCGCTGGGTCTGGTCGGTGGCATGGGCTTGCTGATGGGGCTGTTGGCCCTGCTGGCTGCGTTGATGTTGCGGCTGGGAGCGAGAGTGAGCGGGCCTCATGCCTTGCGGCTGGCGCTGGCCCACCTGTCGCGCGAGCGCAGCAGCGGCCTGTTTCAGCTGGCGGGCTTTGCGCTGGCATTGATGCTGTTTGGTCTGTTATGGGCGGCCCGGGTCGATCTGCTGGATGAGTTTTCGGCCCGTCTCCCGGTTGATGCGCCCAACCGTTTTCTGGTCAATGTGGCGGAGAACGAGCGGGAGGGGATCCTGAGCGAACTGGCGGCAGCCGGGGCCAACACTTCCGACTTCTACCCCATGGTGCGCGGCAGGCTGACCCATATCGCCGGTGAGGCGGTGGGCGAGGGGGCCAGCAGTGGCCGCGAGGGGGTCGATCGGGAGCTCAACTTCACTACCACAACAACCCTGCCAATCGACAACAAGCTGGTGGCCGGTAAATGGCTCGCTGGCCCCGGCGAGGTGTCGGTGGATAGTGAGCTGGCCAAGCGGCTCGATATCAAGCTGGGGGACATGCTCGCCTTTACCATCGAGGGGCGCAGCTTCGGCGCCAGGGTCACCAGTCTGCGCAGCATCAAGTGGGACAATATGCGGCCCAACTTCTACATGATCTTCTCCGAGGATCTGCTGGCACCCTTCTCCCGTACCTGGCTTGGTAGTTACCGATTGCCCGAGGCGGGGCGCTCTGCCGAGGTGGAGTTGATCCGCCGTCACCCCACGGTGAGCCTTATCGATGTGGATGACCTGATTGCGCGGCTCACTCAGGTCTCGGAGCAGGTGAGTAGGGCGCTGGCGCTGATGCTGGGGCTGGTGACAGTGGCGGCACTGCTGGTGCTGCTGACCCAGACTCAGGCCAGCATGGCTCAGCGTCGGCGCGAGCTGCTGCTGATGCGCACTCTGGGTGCCAGCAGCGATCTGCTCAGGAAGATGCTGCGCTGGGAGCTGGTGGCCAGTGGTGCGCTGGCGGGGCTCTGTGCCGCCATGGTGGTGGAGCTCTGCTCCTTTGGCCTGCAGTGGTGGTGGTTCGAGGGGCAGTGGCAGTTCCACTGGGCTATCTGGCTCGGCCTGCCGACGCTGGGGGCACTGCTGGTGACGCTGGCGGGGCAGGGGATGCAGCGTCAGCTGCTGGCTGGCACCCTGAGCGATCGGCTGCGGGGGCTGGGTCAGGGACTGTTGTAATCCTGCCAGCGCGAGCCGATGCACACAAGGTGCAATAGCGCAGCCACAATAAACAAGCAGCCCGACCATTGGCCGGGCTGCTTGCTATGTGAGGTGCTGATGAGCGGACGCAGCGAGCGGGTGTGAGTTAGCGGGGCTCACGCAGCAGATTGGTGAGGGCGCTCGGCAGTTCGGGATAGCTGAAGTGAAAACCGGCCTGTTGCAGCCGCGCTGGTATCACCTTTTGTCCGGTCAGCAGCAGATCGGCCGCCTCCCCCATCACCAGTTGCAACAGCGGCGCCGGGACGAAGAAGAGGTGTGGACGGTGCAGCGTGGTGGCAAGGGTCTGGCTGAACTCCCGGTTGCTGACCGGATGGGGCGCAGTGCCGTTGAAGATGCCGCTGCACTCTTCGTGATCCAGCAAGAACAGCATGGCGCGCACCAGATCCTGCACATGGATCCAGCTCATCATCTGGCTGCCCGATCCCATGGGGCCGCCGAGTCCGAGTCGGTAGGGGGGGAGCATTTTGGGCAGGGCGCCGCCATCCATGCCAAGCACCAGCCCGATCCGCACGATACAGACCCGGGTTTGGCGGCTCTGGGCCTCCTGCGCCAGGGTCTCCCACTGCTGGCAGAGCTGGTGGGTAAACTCGTCGTTGGGAGAGCGGCACTGCTCGTCGAGGGTTTCGGTGCCCTGTCTGCCATACCAGCCGATGGCGGAGGCGTTGATCAGCACCTTGGGCGGCGTGCTGGATAGCTTGATGAGATCCACCAGCTGCTCGGTCAACAGCCAGCGGCTATCGCAGAGCAGCTGTTTGCGCGACTCGCTCCAGCGTCCGGCGGCGATGGGTTCACCGGCCAGATTGATCACCGCGTCCACGTCATTGAGGTCATCGAGCCGGTCGAGGTTATCCAATACCTTGATATCGTGGCCCAGCAGGGAGTAAGCGCGGCTCCCCTGCCTACTCAATACCACGACCTCGTGATTGACCTTGAGATGGGCAACCAGCTTGCGGCCGATAAAGCCGGTTCCTCCGGTAATAAGAATCTTCATCGCTGCATGCTCCTGCTGCCGTTTGCTCAACTTTAATGGTGTGGCTTCCCTTCAACAAGTGAGACGTGCTTCGGGAGTTTTCTGTTTGACGTTTGTTAACTCTATCCTCTTCTTACGACATATTGTTGAACAATAGTTTGAATTGATTGATTTTTGTTGGGTGGACATTTGTTGAACAATCGCTATTATGGCGACCCTTTTCGCCTGTCCAACGAGGCTGTCACCCATTATCCGAGCATCAAAGAGGCCGCCATGCCATTTCGTCGTTTGAAACTTCGCCAGCTTTACTCGAGGATTCTCTTGGCGCTGCTGATGGGGGGCGGGATCCTGCTGCTGGGGGTTGTTGCCGTTATCTGGCAGACGGTGACGGAGACAGAGCGTGATGCCGATTCACGGTTGCAGCATGCCCGTGTGATGTTTGAGCGCTCCATCGGCCATGCCCAGCAGGCAGCCATCAATGTGAAGGGGATGCTTGGTCACTCGTGCAAGGAGGCGGCACAACTGCTGCGCGAACAGGTGGCCACGGTGCCTTATGTCCGTTCCGCCAATCTGGCTGTAGGCAGCCACATCTATTGCACCTCGCTCTATGGTGACTACGATGGCCCCTTCAATCCCGACCGCTATGTGGATGGCAGGTTGCAACTGCTGCCTGGCAATGAGGTCACACCGGATCGCCCCTTGATCGTGCTGCGTCATGAAACGGACAAGGGGAGTGTGCTGATCGGTGTAGATGGCTACTACCTGCGCAATACCCTGGAGATCTCCAGCAAGAACTCCCCGATGGCTCTGGTGGTGGGGCAGAGGGCACTGTTTGGCTCAGGTCAGGTCGGGGCGGCGCCCTCTCCGACAGAAGAGGGCTATATTGCCCTCGCTTCGGCCGATTTCCCCTACCAGGTCGTCACCCGGGTCACGGTGCATGACTACTGGAGCCACGCATGGCGCTATTCCAGATATACCTTGATCCTCTCTCCGCTGCTGGCGCTGCTGATTGGATTCGGCACCTTCAGGCTGATGGGGCGTAGCAGCTCGCCAGCGGAGGAGCTCAAGCGGGCGTTGATCGAGGAGGAGTTTATCCCCTATCTGCAGCCGGTGGTCTCCGGTGAGGATGAGCAGTGGCGTGGCTGTGAGGTGCTGATGCGCTGGCAGCATCCCAAGCAGGGGATGATCTCGCCGGATCGCTTTATTCCGCTGGCGGAAGATAGCGGGTTGATCGTGCCCATGACCAGCCTGTTGATGGCGCAGGTGCGCGACCACTTCTCCCCTTATGCCCGCAAGCTGCCGGCAAAGTTCCATTTTTGCTTCAATATCAGCGCCAAGCACTTTCAGGATCTCGACCTGTTGGCTGACTGCAAGGCGTTTCTCGACGCATTTAAAGACAATCCCGTTGATTTGGGGCTGGAGCTGACTGAGCGTGAACTGCTGGTGGCTGATGAGACAACGGCTCAGATGTTTGCCGAATTGCGCAAACTGGGCGTGTTGATCTCTATCGATGATTTTGGCACCGGTCACTCCAGTCTCACCTATCTGCAACAGTTTCAGGTCGATGCACTCAAGATTGATCGGAGCTTTGTAGAGATGATCGGCACGGATGCACTCTCAAGCCATATCGTTGAAAACGTGATTGATCTGGCGAAGCGACTTGAATTGATCCTGATCGCGGAGGGGGTCGAGAAGCAGTCGCAGGCGGACTACCTGCGGGCTCGCCACGTTGACTATCTGCAAGGGTATCGTTACAGCCGCCCCATCCCGATGAAGCAGTTTTGCAAGACCCTGTTTGGCTGAACGGTTGAATGGGGAGCATAAAAAAACCAGCGATCGCTCGCTGGTTTTTTGTTGGTACGGTTTGGCTTGGGCGATCAGAGCATGCGCTGGAGGGCGCGGGCCAAGCGTTTGACCCCCTCTTCAATGGTCGCTTCATCGACGCAGGAGAAGCTCAGGCGCAGGGTGTTCTTGATCTCGGGGCGCACGTAGAAGGGGGCGCCGGGTACGAAGGCCACCTTCTCCTTGATCGCCTCGTCAAACAGCGCCATGGCACTGATGTGGGTTGGCAGGGTCAGCCAGAGGAACATACCCCCTTCCGGTCGGGTGTAGCTGACGCCGGGCGGGCAGTGACGGGTCAGCGCGGCCTCCATGGCGGCACGCTGGCGACCATAGACCTCCTTGATCTTCTCCAAGTGAGCGTCGAGGGAGTTGTCGGTCAGGAAGCGGTGCAGCACCTGCTGGCTGAAGGCGTTGCTGTGCAGATCGGTCGCCTGCTTGGCGATGGTCACCTTCTTGCGCAGCCACTCCGGCATCACCATCCAGCCCAGACGGAAGGCGGGCACCACGGTTTTGGAAAACGAGCCGAGCAGCACGGTATTGTTTGGCGCCAGCTTGGCAATCGGGGGGAGATGCTCCCCTTCGAAGCGCAGCTCGCCGTAGGGATCATCTTCCACCATCAACAGCTCGTGGCGAACCAGCCGCTCGGCCAGTGCCTCGCGGTTGGAGCGGCTGTAGGAGACACCGCTCGGGTTCTGGAAGTTGGGCACGCCGTAGAGCAGCTTGGCATTGGAGCCGCTTGCCAGCAGCGCATCCAGCGCTGCCAGGTCCAGTCCCTCTTCTTCCAGGGTGATCGGCTTGAAGGTGGGCTGGTAGACAGAAAAAGCCTGAATGGCGCCAAGGTAACCCGGCTCTTCGATGATGAGATCCTGACCCTCGTCGATCAGCACCTTGCCCAGCAGATCCAGCGCCTGCTGGGAGCCGCTGGTGATGAGGATGTTGTCCGGATTGATCTGCATGCCGTGGCGGGCCAGATAGCGGTCGGCAATATATTGGCGCAGCGGGGCGAAGCCCTCGGTCGCCGCATATTGCAGGGCGGCAGCCCCTTGCTCGCGCAGCACATCCTGACAGGCCTGATCGATCGCCTTGACCGGAAACAGGTGGGGATTGGGCAGGCCACCGGCGAAGGAGATGATCTCCGGATTGGCGGCAACTTTGAGGATTTCACGGATAAAGGAAGGCTCGACCTTCTCGAAGCGCTGGGCAAAAAACGGCTGCATAGACAATTCTCTCGGCATGTGGGCGGTCGCTCCATTCGACCGCCAGGTTATCCGTTTGTATCAGATTTCAGAAATGAGGCAATGATTGTCACAAAAATCGCCAAAAAAGGGCTGGAACGACTCTACTGCGGATTATATTGGACGGTTAGTCGGTGTGGTGATGCCAGTGAGGGAGCAGGGAAGTGGATGGCCGGAATATTTGTTGCGCGAAACACTTGCGCCTTGGGCCTATCTTGGGATAATTCGCTCCCCTGTTTTCGCGGGTCGATGAAATGCCGAGCCGCGAGCGGTCCCGCTCGGGATCGGACACAAGATGTATTACCCGGATTGATGAAATAACGAGACCATTATGCCTGTGACCCAAGATGTATTTAACGAAGACGGCAAGTTCATGCGCAAGATCCGCAGCTTTGTCCGTCGCGAAGGCCGCCTGACCAAAGGGCAGGAGAAGGCCCTGGAAGAGCTCTGGCCGGTCATGGGCATCGATTTCGAGCCAAAGCAGCTCGATCTGGTCGCACTGTTTGGCCGTGAAGCACCTGTGGTGCTGGAGATCGGCTTTGGCATGGGCGCCTCTCTGGTAGAGATGGCCAAGAATGCCCCCGAGAAGAACTTCATTGGTATCGAAGTGCACTCCCCGGGCGTGGGTGCCTGTCTGGGTACCGCTCAGGAAGCGGGGGTCACCAATCTGAAGGTGATCTGCCACGATGCGGTGGAAGTGCTGGAGCACATGATCCCGAACGGTTCCCTCTCCTGCCTGCAGCTCTTCTTCCCGGATCCCTGGCACAAGAGCCGTCACCACAAGCGCCGCATCGTACAGCCTGCGTTTGCCCAGGACATTCGCCAGAAGCTGGCCATCGGTGGCGTGTTCCACATGGCGACCGACTGGGAAAACTATGCCGAGCACATGCTGGAAGTGATGAGCGCTGCCGAGGGTTACGAGAATACCTCTGCCACCGGCAACTGGGTGCCTCGTCCGGACTGGCGTCCGCTGACCAAATTTGAACAACGTGGCCACCGTCTCGGCCACGGGGTTTGGGATCTGATTTTCAAGCGTGTCAGCTAAGCTGGCACGTCAACACACCTAGCGTATCAACTAACTTGAGGAGCTATCATGGCCAATCGTAGCCGCCGCCTGCGCAAGAAACTGCGCGTCGATGAATTCCAGGAAATGGGTTTCGACATCAGTTTCAACTTCCCGGTCGGCACTGCCGAAGAGACCATCGATGCGGTAGTCGATGCGATGATCGATGAGGTTGTTGAACCCCGTAAACTGGCTTTTGCCGGCTCCGGTCACCTGGCCTGGGAAGGGATGATCTGCACCCAGCAACTGGGCAAGTGTACCGAAGAAGACCGCGCCGCCGTCAAATCCTGGCTGGAAGGCAAGGGGATGGAAGCCGTGGTCGTTACCGAGCTGTTCGACCTCTGGTACGGTGAACCGGCCTGATACAAGGCTGCCGCATCTGGCGCCTTGTTGTGGGTAACTGAAAAATCCCGCCGCTGGCGGGATTTTTGTCAGTGGGGATGGGATCTCCACCGCTGTTTTAGTCATGGAATCGCTTATTGCTTATGGTGTTGTCATCCGAATTACTGGCCAGCATCCTTGAAGAGGTGCGCCCGTTGCTGGGACAAGGCAAGGTGGCCGACTACATTCCGGCACTGGCTCAGGTACCGGCCGATCGGCTGGGTATCGCAGTCTGTACCGTCGAGGGGGAGCTGTTCACCGCCGGTGACGCTTTTGACCCCTTCTCCATCCAGAGTATCTCCAAGGCCCTGAGCCTGACCCTGGCACTCACCCTCTATCAGGAGGAGGAGATCTGGGCCCGGGTTGGCAAGGAGCCCTCCGGCCAGCCCTTCAACTCGCTGGTTCAGCTTGAGTTCGAGCAGGGGATCCCCCGCAACCCCTTTATCAATGCCGGGGCGCTGGTAGTGAGCGATCTGCTGGAGACCCGCCTCACTGCGCCCCGTCAGCGTACCCTTGAGCTGGTGCGCCGCCTTTCCGGCAATCCGGCCATCATGGCGGATCAGGTGGTCGCCCGCTCCGAATATCAGCACTCTGCCCGCAATGCCGCCATCGCCTATCTGATGAAGGCCTATGGCAACTTCGAAAACGAAGTGGACAAGGTGCTGCAAAGCTACTTCAATGCCTGTGCCATTCGCATGAGCTGCGTCGATCTGGCGCGGGCATTCATCTATCTGGCCAACCGTGGTGTACCACTGGGCGAGAGCGTACCGCTGCTGCCAGCCCGCACCACCAAGCAGGTCAACGCCCTGCTCGCCACCTGCGGCCTTTATGATGAGGCTGGCGATTTTGCCTATCGGGTCGGCATGCCGGGCAAATCGGGGGTCGGCGGCGGTATCATCGCCCTGATCCCGGGCGAGCTCTGCGTCTGTGTCTGGTCGCCCGAGCTCAACAAGGCCGGCAACTCGCTGGCGGGCACGGCGGCACTGGAGCTGCTGGCCGAGCGGCTGGGCCGCTCCATTTTTTAACCTTGTTCACTATGAATCGAGAAATCACCATGAAACGACATCTTCGCTTCCTGCAGGCCGCGCTGGCGACCTTACTGCTCTGGTGTGCCCTGCCCGCCGTGGCAGGGGAGTTGCCACCGCTCTCGCTGGCCGATGCCAAGGCCAAACAGGCTGTCATCCTGGATACCCGCGCCAGCTACTTCTATCAGGGGTGGCCGATGGAAGGGGAGAAGCAGGGCGGTCATGTGGCGGGCGCTGAGAACCTCTCAGCAGAATGGAAATACAGCGATGAAGAGTGGCCAAAGGCGCTCGAGATCAAGGGGCTGAAGGCCGATCGTCCGGTTGCCCTCTACGGTGCGTCCCGCGAAGTGGCCGAGGTGGCCCGTCTGCTGCGCAAGCAGGGGATCAAGCAGCTGTTCGAGCTGCAAGGATGGCAAGCCGCACCGCGCGAGTCGCTGGCACGCTGGCAGCAGCTGGTCTATCCGCGCTGGTTGGCGGATCTGCAAGAGGGCAAGCCGGTTGCGGCGGCGCCCAAGGGAGACTGGAAGCTGTTTGAAGTGGATTGGGGTTCACCCAAGGCCTACCTCATCAGCCACATCCCGGGGGCCGGATATATCGATACCAACAGCCTCGAAGAGGAGCCGCTGTGGAACAAGGTCTCTGACGAAGCGCTCAAGAAGCTGCTGCTGGATAACGGCATCCGTCACGACACCACCGTCATCCTTTACGGTCGCAACACCATGGCGGCTGCCCGTGCTGCGCACCTGATGATGTATGCGGGGGTGGAAGATGTGCGCCTGCTGGACGGTGGCCTGGATGCCTGGTTTATCCAGCACCTGCGTACCGAAACCGGTCTGCCCAACAAATATGAGCCGGTGAAGGAGTTTGGCGTGGCCATTCCCGCTCACCCCGAGTACTACACCACGCTAAGTCAGGCGAAAGAGCTGCTCAAGCAGCCCGATAGCGCACTGGTCAGCGTGCGTACCTGGGACGAGTTTGTCGGCAACACCTCAGGTTACAGCTACATCAAGCCGAAGGGCGATATCCCGGGGGCCAAGTGGGGTCATGGTGGCGTCGATGCCAACAGCATGAGCGACTTCCACAACCCGGACGGCACCATGAAGCCAGCCCGCGAGATCCTCGCCATGTGGGAGCAGTGGAATATCGAGCCAACTCAGCAGGCTGCGTTCTACTGCGGTACCGGCTGGCGCGCCTCCGAGGCCTTCTTCTACGCCTGGCTGATGGACTGGAAACAGATCAGCGTCTACGACGGCGGTTGGTACGAGTGGAGTTCCGATCCCAAGAACCCGACCGTGACCGGTGAGCGTCAGCCTGCCAAGTCATGATTGCGCATTTGCGCTTGAAAGAAGAGGCCGGACAGAGATGTCCGGCCTTTTTCATTGCGCTCGCCACCCGGCCAGATAACTAGGCTAAGTCGCTGATTATTGACGGCGATCCCGCTTTGCTCATCCCATCATCCCGTACCGTGCGATTGAACTAGGCTTCAAGAAACATCCTCGTGGTGAGGATGATCGCAGAAGAGGCCGCAATGAAAAAACTGATGATGATCCTGGTGTGTGCCCTGGGGCTGGTGGCATGCAGCTCCCAATACATCATGAGCACCAAGGATGGCAAGATGATCACCACAGAGAGCAAACCCAAGCTGGACGAGAGCACCGGCATGTATCGCTATTACGATCATGAAGGGCGCGAGGTGATGATCAAGAAAGATGACGTGACTCAAATCATGGAGCGCTAAGCGCTCTCTTGCCGCAAGGGCCGCTATCTGCGGCTCTTCTCTTTTTGCCGAAAAGTCGCGCTGTTTTCTCTGTTGATCCCCGCACATTCGCAGCAAATTCAGTCGTGATACAGCTTCCGTTATGGTTTAACCCTTATCATCACACTCCATTTTTTATTGGAGGTGTTATGTCCTTGATGTCTATCTGGAATTCCCGTTTTTCTGCACGCAGCTTGCTGGGTGGTGCCTTGCTGGTGGTGGCGTCAGCCAGCCATGCCGGTGACGATCAGTTCACGCTGGGGCGGACTATTTTGCTGGGAGCCGGTGATCATGGTGCGACAATTCCTTTGGTGGTTTGCCGTCAGACCAAATATATCAAGGTGAAGGCGGAGCGTGATTTGACCCTGGATCGGGTGGTGGTGACCTATGGCGGTGATCGTACCAAGACCATTCGTTTCGATCGGGAAATGAGCAGTGATAAAGAGACCGAGTGGAAATCACTGGGCTCGCGTCGCTGTGTGAAAAAAATCGAAGTGTACGGTAATTCAGAGCGCAGCAAAGCGGGCGTAAAAGTATTCGGCCGCAAATAATTGATGCGTTTTTTCTGCGCAGACAGATGAGTTAAAAATAATGGCGAGCCGTGGCTCGCCATTATTTTTTATGGTCGGGTTCGCTATTTTTTCGGCCGAAATGGCTTGATGACGGTTTCATCGCACTCAAGATACGGCCCTTCCATCAAATCGATACAGTAGGGGATGGCGGGGAAGACTGCATCCAGACATTCGCGGATTGATTTGGGCTTGCCCGGCAGATTGACGATCAGGGTATCGTCGCGCAGCCCGGCAGTCTGGCGCGAAAGAATGGCGGTCGGCACAAATTTGAGGGATTCGGCCCGCATCAGCTCGCCAAAGCCCGGCATCATGCGGTCACATACCGCCTCGGTCGCTTCCGGCGTGACATCCCGCTTGGCCGGGCCGGTGCCGCCTGTGGTGACGATGAGACAGCACTGCTCCTCATCCGCCAGCCGGATCAGGGTCGCTTCAATCTGATCCTGCTCATCGGGGATCACCTGATAGACAGGTTCCCACTCCGAGGTCAGATAGGCGTTCAGGGTGTCGATGATGGCCTTGCCGGAGAGGTCTTCATAGATGCCCGCGCTGGCGCGATCGCTGACGGTGACGATACCGATTTTTGCCTTGCTCATGGTCTGCTCTTGAATGTCCGATAAAAGTGGCAATTAAAATAACATAATCAGTGAGATATGTTAAACCGTCAGGAGATGACGCGGGTCGGTGAGGGAAGAATAAAGTGTCGAATGAAGCAAAATAAGGCCACCCGGATTTTTATTTGCAATAAAAAACAGAAAATCACAACCTAAAATGTATAAGTGTTTTATCTCGCCTGAATTAAAAACAATCGCTTGTTTCCAAACACAATTAAAATAGATAGACACCCTCGTAGTGACCATTGTCCGGTTTAGTCGCCAGTGGATGGATTGAACCCTTTTTAGCCGCGTCGTATATACAGATTTATATGGCTGGGACGTGATGGTGTGGTACTGCAGTGTGTTGCCAGCAATAGTCGCCAAGGAGGGCATATGGAGTTGCCTGATTTTGACACCCTGAAGGAGTTGGCTGCGAGTGAGCCCTCCCGGCTGGATGCGATTCTGGAGCAGCAGATCGACCAGTTGATGGCCCGAGCGAGCCCCGATCAGCAGCGCCGTCTGCGCGGGTTGCAGTTCAAGATTGATGGTCAGCGCCGTCTGGCGAAAAACAATCTTGATAGCTGTATCCGGATTACCAACATGATGCGGGAATCTTTTTATTTGATGCGCAGCGAAATGAGCCAGTTCAGAGAAGAGGGGGACCCTCCGCCTGAAAGCGATGGCAGTGGTAAAATAATCCGTCTGGCGGACTATCGACGTCGTAAATAATCTGCAATAACCCCCTTGGTTGATATTTCAGCCAAATCGGTGAGGCCATAATAAAGGGAAATGCTGGCGACCTGATTGTTATGGTTTTTAATGTTAGTCGTAATGTATTTGTGATGTAATTTCTTTTCTCCTTCTTGTAATAACTAATTAGTCAGGTTGTGATAGGGGTGGATGAATAACAGTAAAAGTTAGGCTAATATGGCCGAAATTTTTATTGCTACGACTCGAAGGGATTATGAGAAGTATCACACCAAGACGGGTGTTGTCGCGGGAGCAACAGACAGAGATCACCCGCATTATCGTCAAGGTGGGTCAGATGTTGGCCCAGTTCGGGGCGGAGAGCCGGATCATCGAGCAGACCACGGTGCGGCTGGGGATGGCGCTGGGGCTGGAGAGTGTCGAAATGGCCATCTCTTCCAGTGCCATCGTACTCACCAGTCTCTATCAGGGGGGTTGCGTCACCACTACCCGGCGGGTGCGCGAACATGGCATCAATATGCAGGTGGTGTGCGAGATCCAGCGGATCTGCATCATGGCGGAAAAAGAGCTGATCGGTGCCCGTGAAGTGCGCCAGCGCCTCGAAGCCATCGTCCCCTTCCACTATCACCCCTGGCTGGTGGTCCCCATGGTGGGGCTCTCTTGCGGCGCCTTCAGCCTGTTGTTTGGTGGTGACTGGCCCATCTTCCTGGTGACTTGCTTCTCGTCTGCCGTGGCGATGCGGGTGCGTCAGCTGATGGCCCGCCATCACCATAGCCCGCTCATCAACTTTGCCGCCACCGGCTTTATCGCTACTTTGCTCTCCTCCAGCGCCACCTTCTTCAACTGGGGTGACCAGCCCTATCTCGCCATGGCGGCCAGCGTGCTGCTGCTGGTGCCGGGCTTTCCGCTGATCAATGCGGTCTCCGACATGGTGAAGGGCTACTTCAACATGGGGCTGGCCCGCTGGGGGACCGCGACCTTGCTGACCATCAGCGCCGCCATAGGTATCATTTTGGCCATGTCGGTCACCGGGATCTGGGGGTGGAAAGTATGATGGATTTGCTCTGGCTACTGGCCAAGGATGCCTTCTGGTCCTCCATCCCGGCGGTGGGGTTTGCCATGCTGTTCAACGTGCCGCCACGGATGCTGAAGTATTGCGCCATGGGCGGCGCGCTGGCCCACAGCCTGCGTACCCTGCTGATCCACTATGGTATGCCCATCGAGTGGGCGACGCTGGCTGCGGCGACCACGGTCGGCTTTGTCTGCGTCTACTGGTCTCGCCGTCTGCTGGCGCCGCGTCCGGTGTTCAGCGTTGCCTCCATCATTCCGATGATCCCGGGCAGTTATGCGTTCAAGACCATGATTGCGGTGGTAGAGCTCAACATCAATGGCGTGACCATGGAGTTGATCCAGAGTGCGGTGGAGAACGGCCTCAAGGCGCTCTTTATCGTCGGTGCTCTCAGTTTCGGTTTGGCGATCCCCTCTCTGGTCGTGTACCGTAACCGCCCCATAATCTGACAGACGGTGAGAGGCCCCATGAAGATTTCCATGATTGCCGCCATGGCCCACGACAGGGTGATCGGCAAGGACAACCAGATGCCCTGGCATCTGCCTGCCGATCTGGCTCACTTCAAGCGTGTCACCCTCGGTAAACCGGTATTGATGGGGCGCAAGACCTTCGAATCTATTGGTCGACCGCTGCCCGGACGGCGCAATCTGGTGATCAGTCGCAATCCCGGCTATCAGGCTGAGGGCATTGAGGTGGTGGGCTCCGTCGAGGCGGCGCTGGCGCTGTTGGCAGGCAGCTCGGTGGAGGAGTTGATGGTGATCGGTGGTGGTCATCTCTATGCCGAGATGTTGCCGAGCGCGGATTGCCTCTATCTGACGCAAATCGATCTGGCGGTGGAGGGGGATACCCGTTTCCCCGCTTTTGACGATGGCCACTGGCAACGCGTTGATTGCGAGAGCCACCCTGCCGATGAGAAGAACCCGCACCCCTATAGCTTCGAGACCTGGCTACGCCGCTGACGGGCGAATGCTAATGGGCAAATAACAACAAGGGCATCTTCGGATGCCCTTGTTGTTCTGTTGGGTTTTCAAGACGGGATTAGATGCCTGAGCCGTCGTTCTCGCCATTTTCCTCGTGCAAACCGCACTCGCGCTTGAGGCCGAAGAAGCGGGTCTGCTCCTCGCTCATGCCCGGTTCCCACTTGGCGGTGGTGTGGACATCGCCCACCGAGAGATAACCCTGCTCCCACAGCGGGTGGTAGGGGAGGTCGAACTCCTTGAAGTAGTAGAAGACATCCTTGTTGCTCCAGTCGATCACCGGCAGGAACTTGAAGCGGCCGCGCTGGATGCCCAGCACCGGCAGCTTGCCACGGCTGCCGGACTGCTCCCTGCGCAGGCCGGAGAACCAGGTCTGGGCCCCCAGCTCACGCAGGGCGCGGTCCATCGGCTCCACCTTGTTGAGCTGGTTGTAGCGGGTGATCCCCTCCACCCCCTGCTCCCACAGGAGGCCAAATCGCGCCTCCTGCCAGGCTGGGCTGAGCTCGGCCCGATAGATCTTGAGATTTAGCGCGAGGCGCTCGGTCAGCTCGTCGATAAAGCGGTAGGTCTCGGGGAACAGATAACCGGTATCGGTCAGCACCACCGGCACATCGGCCCGCTCGCGGCTCACCAGATGGAGCATCAGCGCCGCCTGAATGCCGAAGCTGGATGAGAGCACATGCTCCCCCGGCAGATTTGCCAGGGCCCAGCGCACCCGCTCGGGGGCACTCATGGTATCCAGCTCCCGGTTGAGGGGCGCCAGCGCCTCGACTTGCTCCTCACGGCCGAGGGCCAGCAGTGCCTGTAGGTCAAGACTGCCATCTTCAGTGACATTAAGCGGCAGATTAAGCGGCATAGAAATCCCTCGCAGAATCGATAACGGGGGCAATCACCCCAACTCGGATCACGAAGTCGCCGAAGCACTCACCTTGATTGCGCTCGGTGGCCCAGCGGCCGATCAACGCGTCCAGTTCGGCCAGGATCTGCGGCTCGGTGATGTTCTCCTGATAGAGGCGCGGAATGCGGGTCCCCTCCAGGTTGCCTCCCAGATGGAGGTTGTAGCGGCCGGGCGCCTTGCCCACCAGACCCACTTCCGCCAGCATGGCGCGGCCGCAGCCGTTGGGGCAGCCGGTGACCCGGAAGATGATGGCGTCATCAGCCAGGCCGTGCTTGGCCAGTAAGCCTTCGATGTCGGTGACAAACGCCGGCAGCATGCGCTCCGCTTCAGCCATCGCCAGCGGGCAGGTGGGCAGGGCCACACAAGCCATGGACTGCTTGCGCTGCTCGCTTACGCCGTCATCCAGCAGGCCGTATTGGCGCGCCAGCCCTTCGATGCGGGCTTTCTCGCTGGCAGGTACCCCGGCGATGATCAGGTTTTGGTTGGCGGTCAGGCGAAAATCCCCCTGATGCACCTTGGCGATCTCCAGCATGCCGGTTTTGAGCGGCTTGCCCGGGAAGTCAAGCAGGCGGCCATTCTCGATAAACAGGGTGAGGTGGTGCTTGCCGTCGATCCCCTCGACCCAACCGAAGCGATCGCCACGGCTGGTGAACTCATAGGGGCGAACCGGCCCGAACTGGATGCCAGCGCGACTCTCCACCTCGGCCTTGAAGGCTTCGACGCCAACCCGTTCAAGGGTGTACTTGGTCTTGGCGTTCTTGCGGTTTACCCGGTTACCCCAGTCGCGCTGGGTGCTGACCACGGCGGCGGCCACCTCCAGCACGTGGGAGAGCGGAATAAAGCCAAAGTCGCTCGCCTTGCGCGGGTAGGTGCTGGTGTCGCCGTGGGTCATGGCGAGGCCACCACCCACCAGCACGTTGAAGCCTACCAGCTTGCCGTGTTCGGCAATCGCTACGAAGTTGAGATCGTTGGCGTGGATATCCACGTCGTTATGAGGCGGGATCACCACAGTGGTCTTGAATTTGCGCGGCAGGTAGTTGGAACCCAGGATCGGCTCCTCATCCTGCCCCAGTTTTTCACCGTCCAGCCAGATCTCCACGTAGGCGCGGGTCTTGGGCAGCAGGTGTTCGGATATCTTCTTGGCCCACTCGTAGGCCTCCTGATGCAGCTCGGACTCCACCGGGTTGCTGGTGCAGAGCACGTTGCGGTTCACATCGCCGGCGGTGGCGATGGAATCGATGCCGGTGCTGTTGAGGGTCTGGTGCATCAGCTTGATGTCGCGCTTCAATACCCCGTGGAACTGGAAGGTCTGACGGGTGGTCAGGCGGATGCTGCCGTAGAGGCTGTGCTCTTCGGCGAACTTGTCGATGATCTGCCACTGGGCCGGGGTGATGATCCCACCCGGCAGGCGGGCACGCAGCATGACGTTGTGCAGCGGCTCCAGCTTCTGGGCAGCGCGCTCCGGGCGGATGTCGCGGTCATCCTGCTGATACATGCCGTGAAAGCGGATCAGCTGGAAGTTGTCGCCGTTGAAGCCGCCGGTGAGCGGGTCTTGCAGATCTTGCTCAATGGTGCCGCGCAGGAAGTTGCTCTCGCGCTTGAGGCGCTCGTTGTCGGCCAGCGGCCCTTCGACCGGTCCCGCTTTGGGGTGAGAAAGAGGTTGTTTGCTCATCAATAGACATCCCTTTGATAACGTTTGGCACGACGCAATTCGCTCAAATACTCTTCTGCTTCCTGACGGCTCTTGTGGCCGTGTTCGGCAATCACTTCCAGCAGGGCCTCCTGCACATCTTTGGCCATCTTGTTGGCGTCACCACACACATAGAAGTGAGCGCCTGCTTCCAGCCACTGGTAGAGCTCCTGGCCCGCTTCACGCAGACGGTCCTGCACATAAATCTTGTTGGCCTGATCCCGGCTGAAGGCTAGCGAGATCTTCGACAGCAGCCCAGATTTCACATAACGCTGCCACTCCACCTGATAGAGGAAATCCTGGGTAAAGTGGGGGTTGCCGAAGAAGAGCCAGTTCTTGCCCTCGGCCCCCTGCGCTTCCCGTTCCTGCATAAAGGCGCGGAACGGGGCGATGCCGGTGCCCGGGCCCACCATGATGACGGGGGTGTCGGGGTTTTGCGGCAGGCGGAAGTTGTCGTTGTGCTCCACAAACACCCGCACCTCGCCATCCTCAATCAGCCGATCCGCCAGATAGGAGGAGGCGGCGCCAGAGCGCACAGTGCCATCTTCCTGCGGGTAACGCACCACACCGACGGTTAGGTGCACCTCCTCTTCCACTTCGCTCTGGGCAGAGGCGATGGAGTAGAGGCGCGGGGTGAGGGGGCGCAGCAGGCTGACCAGCTGCTCGGTCGTGAGGGCGGTCGGGAAGCGTTTCAGCACATCCACCACCTGGGCAGAGGCGACCAGTGCATTGACCTGGGCCTTGTCGCCAGCCAGATCTTTCAGCGCCGCATTATCCGATATGTCAGCGAGCCCTGTGATAAAGCTGCCGTGCAGCCGGGTCAGTTCGAAGTGACTGGTCAGGGCTGCGCGCAAGGCGCCGTGGGCCGTGGCTTCATCGCCAGAGAGGCCGGTCAGGGCCAGCACTTCGCCCACCAGTTCGGCGTCATTGTCGAACCAGACGCCGAGGGCATCACCCGGTTGATAGGTGATGCCGGAGTCGGCCAGATTGATCTCGATATGGCGGATATCCTTGGTGGAATCCCGGCCGGTGATCTTCTGATTGACCGACAGGCGGGCAGGGAAGGGATTCTCCTTGCTGTACTGGCTGTGGCCAACCGCCTGCTGTACCGCGCTGGCTACGCTGCTGCCAGCAGGGCTGGCAGAGAGGGTGGCGGCGATGGCGTTGAGTGCCTGCTCGCCCCAACTCTTGGCCGCATCCTGATAATCCACATCAAGGCTGGCGAGTTCATAAATGCGCTCGGCCCCAGCTTTGGCGAGGAAGTCGTCAAAATCTTTGCCGGTCTGGCAGAAAAATTCGTAGGAGCTGTCACCCAGCCCCAGCACCGCGAACTTGAGGCCGTCCAGCTTGCCAATCTTGCCTTTTTTAAGCTGCTCGAACAGATCGACGGCGCTCTCCGGCGGTTCACCCTCCCCGTAAGTGCTCACTACCACCAGCAGGTGGCTCTCTTTCTTGAGCTGCTTGGGTTTGTAGTCGGCCATCGACGCTAGGGTGACCGGTAGACCGCGGGCCTCGGCCTGCGCCTTGATGGCAGTGGCGACCCCTTTGGCGTTGCCGGTCTGGGAGCCGTAGAGAATGGTCAGGCTGCCGCTGGGCGCAGCCACGGCGGCGCTGGTTGCAACGCCTTGGTGACCGCTCTGGGAGAGGCCGTAGAGATATCCGCTCACCCAGGCCAGTTGCTGGGTATTGAGGGTCGAGAGTACCTGACCCAACTGACGTTGCTGCTCGTCAGAGAGGGGGGATAGGTTGAATGGGGAATCCTTCAATTGCATCACACGCGTCTTCCATGGTCTGATTTTTGGCCAGATTAAAGGGCGTGTTGGATAACAACAAAGAATAAAAATGTCTTCTTTATTCTATTAATGCATTAAAGGGGCAGAGGTACGCCTGTTCCCGCAGCAAAAGAGGGGCGTGGTATAAAGAGCGTTAAATGAGAGCCACTTGATAACACAGGAAGTGCCATGTCGAATATCCGATTGTTTCATGTCAATGCGTTCAGTCAGCAGCCCCTTGGTGGCAATCCCGGGGTGGTCGTATTGGGAGCAGCCCTGCCTGATGCCAGCCAGTTGGCGATGGCGGCCGAGTTCAATCTCTCCGAGACGGCCTTTCTGGTGCGACTTGGCAGGGCCCATTACCAGTTACGCTGGTTCACACCGAAAGTCGAGGTTGATCTCTGCGGTCATGGCACCTTGGCGGCTGCTCATGTGTTGTGGCAGACAGGGGCGGTCGCTGCACACGAGACTATCCGCTTCGAGACCCGCAGTGGTGAGCTGCTGGCCCGGCGCGAAGGGGAGTGGATTTGGCTCGATTTTCCGCGTATCGCGTTGACGCCACTGACGCTGGATCCCGCCTATGCTGCCGCGCTTGGTTGCCAGCCACGACAGACCTTGGCGGTCGGGGCCAAGTTCTTGCTGGAGCTGGCAAGTGAAGAGGAGATCCGTGCGCTTTTGCCAGATTTTCATGCTCTGCGTGCTTTGCCGGGACGGGGGGTGATAGTTACGGCACCCTCAAACGGCCCGAACCATGACTTTGTCTCCCGCTATTTCGCCCCTTGGGTGGGCGTCGATGAGGATCCGGTTACTGGTTCCAACCACTGCGCTCTGGCGCCCTTTTGGGCCGAACGGCTTGGTAAACGGCAACTGCGGGCCCGTCAGATTTCGGCCCGTGGTGGTGAGTTGCGGCTTGAACTGCAGGAGGGTCGGGTACTGATGGCCGGTCAGGCCGTCACCTTGTGGCAGGGAGAGTGGCTGCTACCGCCAGCCTCATAAGCGGTAAGCGTTCGTCAATTGTTGTGAGCATTATAAAAAAACGCCCCGCAGTGGCGGGGCGTTTTTATTGGCTATCACGCTCGGGATTGACCCAAGGGATGTAGCTAACTTCTGCGGGCCTTATTTCTGCGGACGCAGGGCCGGGAACAGGATGACGTCACGGATGGTGTGGCTGTTGGTGAACAGCATTACCAGACGGTCGATACCGATGCCCTGACCGGCAGTCGGCGGCAGGCCGTGTTCCAGTGCGGTGACAAAGTCGGCGTCGTAGAACATGGCTTCGTCGTCGCCTGCTTCTTTCTGATCAACCTGATCCTGGAAGCGCTTGGCCTGGTCTTCTGCATCGTTCAGCTCGGAGAAGCCGTTGGCCAGCTCGCGGCCACCGATGAAGAATTCGAAGCGGTCGGTTACATCCGGGTTCACGTCGTTGCGGCGGGCCAGCGGAGATACGGCAGCCGGGTACTCGGTGATGAAGGTCGGTTGCAGCAGCATGTGCTCCACGGTCTCTTCGAAGATCGCGGTGATCACGTGGCCCAGCTCCCAGCCCTTCATCAGCTCGATGTGCAGACGCTTGGCAACGGCCTTGGCGCTCTCGAGGGTAGCCAGATCGTCCAGGGTCACATCCGGGTTGAACTTCAGGATGGACTCGACCATGGTGAGGCGCTGGAACGGCTGACCGAAATCGATGGTCAGGCCCTCTTCGCCCTCTTTGGCGTAACGGATCTTGGTGTCGCCCAGAATGTCCTGCGCCAGGGTGCGCAGCAGCTCTTCGGTCAGGTCCATCAGATCGATGTAGTCGGCGTAGGCCATGTAGAACTCGATCATGGTGAACTCGGGGTTGTGACGCACCGAGATACCTTCGTTACGGAAGTTGCGGTTGATCTCGTAGACACGCTCGAAACCACCGACCACCAGACGCTTCAGGTAGAGCTCCGGAGCGATACGCAGGTACATGTCGATGTCCAGCGCATTGTGGTGAGTGACGAACGGACGCGCGGAGGCACCACCCGGGATGACTTGCATCATCGGGGTTTCCACTTCCATGAAGCGCTTTTCGTTGAAGAACTTGCGGATACCGGCAACCACCTGGGTGCGGATCATGAAGGTCTTGCGGGACTCTTCGTTGGCGATCAGATCCAGGTAGCGCTGGCGGCAGCGAGCTTCCTGGTCGGTCAGGCCTTTGTGCTTCTCGGGCAGCGGACGCAGCGCCTTGGTCAGCAGGCGGATATCGGAAACGTGAACGGAGAGCTCACCGGTCTGGGTCTTGAACAGGGTACCTTCGACACCCACGATGTCGCCCAGATCCCACTTCTTGAACTGCTCGTTGTAGAAACCTTCCGGCAGGTCGTCACGGGTGACGTAGACCTGGATCTTGCCGGCCATGTCCTGCAGGGTGGCGAAAGAAGCCTTGCCCATGATCCGGCGGGTCATGATGCGACCGGCAATCTTCACCCGTTTACCCAGGCTCGTCAGCTCCTCGGCGCTCTTGTCGTCGAACTCTGCGTGCAGATCGCCAGAGAGGCTGTCGCGACGGAAGTCGTTGGGGAACGGATTACCCTGGGCGCGCAGGGCGGCCAGCTTGGAACGACGCTCGGTCATCTCGTTGTTGAGTTCGAGAGTTTGGTCGACTTCCGGAGTGATGGTTTGTTCAGACATGGTGATTCCTGCTTGTTTACAGACCTGATTTCAGGCTGGCTTCGATAAACTTGTCCAAGTCACCGTCGAGCACCGATTGGGTATTACGGGTTTCGACGCCGGTGCGCAGATCCTTGATACGGGAGTCATCCAGCACATAGGAACGGATCTGGCTGCCCCAACCGATATCAGACTTGGTCTCTTCCAGGGCTTGTTTCTCAGCGTTCTGCTTCTGAATTTCCAGCTCGTAGAGCTTGGCTTTCAGCTGCTTCATACACTGGTCTTTGTTTTTGTGCTGGGAACGGTCGTTCTGGCACTGTACCACGACACCGGTCGGAACGTGGGTAATACGCACCGCGGATTCGGTTCGGTTAACGTGCTGACCACCGGCACCGGAGGCACGGTAGACGTCGATCCGCAGATCCGCCGGGTTGATCTCGATATCGATATCGTCGTCGATCTCGGGGTAGACGAACACAGAACAGAAGGAGGTGTGACGGCGGCCACCGGAATCGAACGGAGACTTGCGAACCAGACGGTGCACGCCGGTTTCAGTACGCAGCCAGCCGAACGCATATTCGCCGGTGAACTTGATGGTGGCGGATTTGATACCGGCCACGTCGCCTTCGGAGCATTCAATCAGCTCGGGCTTGTAACCGTGGGCATCGCCCCAGCGCAGGTACATGCGCAGTACCATGTTGGCCCAATCCTGTGCTTCGGTACCACCGGAGCCGGATTGAATATCGATATAGCAGTCGGAGCCGTCGTGCTGACCGGAGAACATGCGGCGGAACTCGAGATCCACCAGCTTGGCTTCCAGCTGTTCGGATTCGGCGATGGCTTCGTTGAAGGTCTCTTCGTCTTCCCCTTCCACGGCCAGGCTCACCAGCATCTCGACGTCATCCACGCCCTGGGTCAGGGTGTCGATGGTGCCGACCACGTTTTCCAGCGCTACGCGCTCTTTGCCCAGCGCCTGTGCGCGCTCGGGTTCATTCCATACGTCCGGCTGTTCCAGCTCGGCGTTGACCTCTTCTAGACGCTCTTTCTTGGCGTCATAGTCAAAGGTACCCCCTAAGAAGCTCGGTCCGCTCAGACAGCTCCTTAAGTTTATTTAATACGGGATTAACTTCGAACATCGTGAAAACTCTCAGGGTCGATGTGATTTAAAAACGGGATATTCTAGCCAATTGTGGAAGGAATAAACAGGGTTGCCTTGGCTTGTGCGGCTCATGCCGTCAATTTCTGGTGCACTTTTCTCCACCTCGGTAGAAAATATCGCCCGCCGACCCATTTTCAGGTTCAGTTTTGGCCATTCGGGTCGCTAATGACTACGTGTAGTGTTGTGCAATTTAGGGAAAAACCCGCTCCTCACCTCAATAAGAAGAACACATGATGAAAAACCTGTCACTCAAGCAGAAGATACTGTTGTCAGTGGTGATCGCCCTTTCGTTGGTGATTTTGTTGCTCTCCTGGCAGAGCTATAGCAGCCAGAAGTCCCTGTTGCTGCAAGGCAGCCAGGAGCAGTTGCAACGGCTGGGTACCCAGCAGGCCGAGCGTGTCAGCGACTGGCTCGCCGCCCGTCGCGACGTGATCCAGGCGCTCGGCAACAAGGCCGGTGCCGACCCCCTCAATGCCTTGCAACAGGCACAAGTTTCCGGCCGTTTCCAGCTCACCTATTTCGGTGAGAGCAGCGGCAAGATGAATGACTCCGATCCCTCCATCAACCGCGATGGCTACGACCCGCGCTCCCGTGGCTGGTACCAGGAGGCGATGAGCAAAGGTGGCCTGATTGTCACCAAACCCTATCTCGATGTGGCTTACAACATCATGGTGGTGACCCTGGCCCAGCCGGTTGCTGGCGGGGTCGTCGGTGGTGACCTCTCCATCGCCTCGCTGGTGGAAGACGTGACCAAGATGCAGCTGCCTGCCGACGGTTTCGCCATCATGATGCACAAGGATGGCACCATCATCGCCTATAAGGATGCTGCCAAGGCGATGAAACCGGCCAGCGAGATCGACAACGATCTGACCAACGCGCTGATCGAGCAGAGCAAGTCGAGCAAGGAACTGGTGCCGGCCTACTTCGACAACGAAGGTCGCGACAAGCTGCTGTGGGCGGCTGATATCCCCGACACGGATTGGGAGCTGGTGCTGGTGCTGGACAAGGCCGCGCTGGAAGCGCCGCTCTCCTCTCTGCTGATGACCCAGCTGGGGATGGCGCTGCTGGTGCTGGTGGGGAGCATCCTCGCTATCTCCTGGCTGGTCAGCATGCTGCTTGGCCCGCTCACCAAGGTCTCCCAGGCGTTGGCCCGCATTGCCGATGGTAACGGCGATCTGACCCAGCGCATCAAGATCGACGCCAACGACGAAGTGGGCCAACTGGCCAACAGCTTCAACCGTTTCGTCGGCAGCCAGCATCAGCTGATCGGCAATATCCGTCAGCTGGCCAACGAGTTGAACGCCGATGCCGAGCGCAGTCTGGTGACCAACCAGGCCGCGGTGGACGAGCTGCAGCGTCAGCAGCAAGAGGTGACCATGGTCGCCACTGCGGTCACCGAGATGGCGAGCGCTACCATGGAGATCGCCGGCAACGCCGAGAATACCGCCGCCGCTGCCCAGCAATCTGCCCAGAGCAGTGAGCAGGGCAAGATGCTGGTCAACAAGACCCGCCAGTCCATCAATGGTCTGGCTGAAGAGGTGGGGCAGGCGACCGAGGTGATCGGCGAGCTGAGCCGTCACGCGCAGGCCATCACCAGCATTCTCTCCACCATTCAGGGGATTGCCGAGCAGACCAACCTGCTGGCGCTGAACGCAGCCATTGAAGCGGCCCGTGCCGGTGAGCAGGGGCGTGGTTTTGCGGTGGTGGCTGATGAGGTGCGGGTACTGTCGCGCCGTACCCAGGACTCCACCCAGCAGATCCAGTCCACCATCGAGACCCTGCAACAGACTACCGCCCGTGCGGTGAGCCTGATGCAGACCAGTCAGGGGCTGGCGGACAACAGCGTGCAGGATGCCGATCAGGCGGTGCGTGCGCTGGAAGAGATCACCAGCGCCATCTCCCTCATCTCCGACATGGCGGGTCAGATCGCCACTGCCGCCGAGGAGCAGACCCAGGTGACCGGCGAGATCACCCAGAACACCACCGCCATCAAGGATGTGAGTGACGAGATCACCGCCGCCGCCATGCGCGATCTGGATCAGGCCCACAGCCTCAAAGGGCGTGCAGCTGACCTTAACCAGCAGGTGTCGACCTTTATCCTGTAAGGTGCAACTCACGGTCTGTTCCGGCTGAGATAAACAAGCCCCGTCCTCTGTCGAGTGCGGGGCTTTTTGTTGTTCGGAGGGTGTGCGGGCTTGGTGATTTCGGGCTGTCTAGGTTGCTCGCGGGTCACTCTGGTGGCGGATACGAGCCCCGGTTCTGCCTGCGTCAGCTGGCGAGTAGAGAACAAACAAAGAGCCCACCGAAAGGTGGGCTCTGATCATATACGTCTGACGGAAAGGGAATTACAGGAATGGCATCGCCATAAACAGCTTGATCACCATGGCGTTGATGATGTCGATAAAGAAGGCGCCCACCATGGGCACCACCAGAAACGCCAGGTGGGAGGGACCGAAGCGCTGGGTGATGGCCTGCATGTTGGCGATGGCTGTCGGGGTGGCCCCGAGGCCAAAGCCGCAGTGACCTGCCGCCAGCACGGCCGCATCGTAATTTTTGCCCATCACCCGGAAGGTGACGAAGATGGCGTAGAGCGCCATCGCCACTGTCTGGGCGGCCAGCAGGATGAAGATGGGCAGTGCCAGGCTGGCCAGATCCCACAGTTTCAGGCTCATCAGTGCCATGGCGAGGAACAGCGACAGGCTGACGTTGCCCAGCAGGGAGACCTCGCGATCGCTCACCTCATGCCAGTTCAGCAGGGTCAGGACGTTGCGCAGCAGCACGCCGACAAACAGCACGCAGACAAAGATCGGCAGCTCGAAGGCGCCCCCTTTGAGCGAGGCGGAGAGCAGCTCGCCGCCCTTGAGGCTGATGGCGATCAATGCCAGCGTTTCGATAACGCTGAAAGTGGTGAGGGGGCGCTCCATATCGGGCATTTCGAAGCCCTGTGGGGCCTCATCCTGATTGTGCTCCTCACCGGGCACCTGCACTTTCTTCACCAGATAGCGAGCCACCGGGCCGCCGATCAGTCCGCCCAGCACCAGACCGAAGGTGGCACAGGCGATGGCGAGTTCGGCGGCGGATTGCACCCCGTATTTCTCGGAGAAGGTAGCGCTCCAGGCCGCACCGGTGCCGTGGCCGCCGGAGAGTGTGATGGAGCCGGCCAGCAGCCCCATGTGGGGATCCAGACCGAGCAGGGTCGCCAGACCGACACCCAGACTGTTCTGCACCAGCAGCAGGCCGGTGACCACCATCAGGAAGGTAACCACCGCCTTGCCGCCGCGTTTCAGGCTGGCGAGATCGGCGGAAAGACCGATGGAGGCGAAGAAGGCCAGCATCAGCGGGGTTTGCAGACTGGTATCAAATTGCAGCTCCATTTGCAGGGTGGAGCGCAGCAGCAGTAGTACCAGCGCGACCACCAGGCCGCCGGCTACCGGTTTGGGGATGTTGAAGGTACGCAGCAGCCCGACTCGGGTAACCAACACCCGGCCAAGCAGCAATACCAGAGTGGCAGCGACCAGCGTTGCGTAGGAATCAAGTTGTAACATTCAGTACTCCCATGTTGATTGGCTGTGTCTTTCATAGCAAAAGACTTACAGATTCAGCCGGGATGAAAACAGTGTGGCTTATGTGCCAGCAAAGAAGGGGAAACATCTCCCCGCCCCAGGAAAGATGGGGCTTGTGCGGGCCTGAAATGCTCAGGCATCCAGATGAGATTTTAGTAAAATCCGGCGGATTGTAGCAAAAAGCATCGTTTAATTCCATCTTTGTCGTATTAATGCTCGTTTTAGTCGTTTATTGTGACATTTAACACTATGTAGGTAGAGGGCGGAAAAGCCGAAAAGGGTGCATGGAACGGCTGTCATTTGGGGCGCCAGTCTCTATAATTCGCCGGTTTCCGCTGCACGCAGAGGCGCTGGCGGGCGTTGACATTGTGGTTCACCCCGACATGGTTCATGTTTTGGCGGTGTTCACTTCATCAAGAGGAGAGGGTGTGAAGAAGTCTATCTACATTGCCTACACAGGCGGCACCATTGGGATGCAGCGTTCCGATCACGGCTACGTGCCGATGGCGGGCTTTATGGAAGACTGTCTGGCGCGGATGCCCGAGTTCCACCGCCCCGAGATGCCGGATTACCATATCCACGAATATGCGCCCCTCATCGACTCCTCCGACATGACCCCGGCGGATTGGCAGCGCATCGCCGAAGACATTCGCGACAACTACGAGAAATACGATGGCTTCGTGATCCTGCATGGCACCGACACCATGTCGTTCACCGCCTCGGCGCTCTCTTTCATGCTGGAAGATCTGCACAAGCCGGTCATCATCACCGGTTCCCAGATCCCGCTGGCCGAGCTGCGCTCCGACGGCCAGCAGAATCTGCTCAACGCCCTCTACATCGCGGCCAACTACCCGATCCACGAGGTGACGCTGTTCTTCAACAATCAGCTCTATCGCGGCAACCGTAGCAAGAAGGTGCACGCCGACGGCTTCCACGCCTTCGACTCCCCCAACTATCCGCCGCTGCTCAACGCCGGGATCGCCATCTCGCTGGAAGCGGGTGAGCTGGGCGTGCCCTCCGCGCGGCCGCTGGTGCTGCACGACATCACCCCCCAGCCCATCGGCGTGGTGACCCTCTATCCGGGGATCTCCAGCGAGGTGATCGCCAATATCCTGCAACAGCCGGTGAAGGCGCTGATCCTGCTGTCGTTCGGGGTCGGCAATGCGCCGCAGAACCCGGCCATGCTGGCGCTGCTCTCCGAGGCTTCGGCTCGCGGCGTCATCATCGTCAACCTGAGCCAGTGCCTGCACGGCAAGGTCAATATGGGGGGCTATGCCACCGGCAACGCCCTGTCGCGGGCCGGGGTGATCTCGGGCTTTGACATGACCGCCGAAGCGGCGCTCACCAAGCTCCACTTCCTGCTGAGTCAGGACTTGCCATCCCACCGCATTCGCGAGTTGATGCAGCAGTCGCTGCGTGGGGAGCTGACGCCCTGAGAAACTGTCCGCGACCTTACTGCGAAGCCGTGATCAAGGCTCATGTGCTGCTCGGAATCCTCATGTATGTATATACACTCCGGTTCCTGCGCTGCTCTTCACCTTGCTGACGTCTTCTCGCTACAGGTCGTGAACAGCTTCTGACCTCCCTACCATGGAGAGTGGAAAAAGAGGGGAGCCATAATGGCTCCCCTCTCTGTTGTGGCCGCTGCGAGCGGTCTGCCGAGTCAGGTTCAGTGGTTAAGGTCGACCCGTACTATCTCTTCCTCATTGCGATACTGACGCTTGAGCTCGCTCTTGCTCTTCATCACGATCTCGCCGTCACGGCCGATGTTCATGTGTTCGGGATTGTCGATGTGCATCGACTGCCAGGCCATCACGGCTTGCAGGGAGGTGGCCTTCTGCTCGTCGGTCAGGGGCTTGCCATCGGGCCACTTGCCCAGCTCGACTGCGGTTTTGAGCTGCTCATACACCTCTTCGGGCATCTGCCTGATTGCTTGTAAAAACTCACCCTGTTGAAACGACATCCGGCCTCTCCTTGAACTATTGAGCCATAAACAGCGGGATCTGATGGGCCATGCAGGTAGACCCTATCGGTCTATGCAGGTAGATCCTGGCGGACTACGCCAGCCATCTGCTCCATCACCCGCACTACCTGACAACTGTACCCGAACTCGTTGTCATACCATACGTAGAGCACACAATGATCCCCTTCGGCGATGGTCGCCTGGGAGTCGACGATGCCCGCATAACGGGAACCTACCATGTCGGAGGAGACCAGCTCGGTGCTGGCGCTGAAGTCGATCTGGCGGTGCAGGGCCGAGCTTAGCGCCATCTGCTGCAGATAGGCGTTGAGGCTCTCCCGATCGGTGGCCTGCTCCAGCGACAGATTGATAATCGCCAGCGAGACGTTGGGGGTCGGCACCCGGATGGCGTTGCCGGTTAGCTTGCCCTTGAGTTCGGGCAGCGCCTTGGCCACCGCCTTGGCGGCGCCGGTGCTGGTCATCACCATATTGAGGGCCGCGCTGCGACCGCGGCGCTCGCCTTTGTGATAGTTGTCGATGAGGTTCTGATCGTTGGTGTAGGAGTGGACCGTCTCCACGTGGCCGTGGCGGATGCCGAACCGCTCCTGCATTACTTTGAGCACCGGGGTGATGGCGTTGGTGGTACAGGAGGCGGCGGAGATGATCCTGTCATCCGGGCCTATTACCTCATGGTTGACCCCGAACACCACGTTCTTCATCTCCCCCTTGCCGGGAGCGGTCAGCAGCACCTTGCCAGCACCGCGCGCTTTCAGGTGCTCGGAGAGGCCTGCCTCGTCACGCCATACCCCAGTGTTGTCGACGATCAACGCATCGTGAATGCCGTAGGCTGTGTAGTCGATGTCGGCCGGGCTATTGGCGTAGATCACCTGAATGAAGGTGCCGTTGGCGATGATGGCGCTGCGCTCCACATCCACCTCGATGGAGCCGTTGAAGGGGCCGTGCACCGAGTCGCGGCGCAGCAGGCTGGCACGTTTCTCCAGATCTCCGTCGCGACCACCGCGTACCACGATGGCGCGCAGTCGCAGCGGATTGGCGGCGCCGGTACGCTCGATCAGCAGGCGGGCAAGCAGGCGACCGATACGGCCAAAGCCGTAGAGCACCACGTCGGTCGGCTGCGGCATCTGGCTGCGGCCAAGGGCCGGTGCCAGTCGCGTTTGCAGATAGTCCTCGATCCCCGCTTCATCCTGATGATCCTGCCAGTAGCCGACTGCCAGCTTGCCAAGGTCTACCTCGGCGGCGGTGGGTTTGAGGGCAACGATGGCCTGAAGCAGGGGGAAGCTTTGCTGGATGGGGAGGGGAGCGCCCTGGTGGCGGCGGACGACCCGGTGGGCCTTGAGGATATCGATGGTGGAGGCGTTTTGCAGCGGGCGGCCGTAGAGGGTGATCTCGACCCCTTGTTGTCGGTAGAGGCGACCAATCAAGGGCTGCATGGCTTCGGCGAGCTCCTGGCTCTCCTGCCACGCTTGCAAGTAGTGCTCGTGGGTCATTGACCAGATCCTTTATTTCACGTTGTTGGTGTAAATAGAAAATTCGTCGAATGCAGATCAGTGTAGGGGTGTATATTTCGTTATATTATTCTGCAATCGCGGCCTTATATGGCGCGCGCATTGTAATGGATATGTAACCGGTTTGCTAGCCGGAGGTGGCCCGTAAAGGCGCCAGTTGTTACCAACCGCGTTACCAACAAGATGTGAACCATGGCCAATTTCCCCCTGCGACAGACCTTCATCATGCTTTCAGTCGGCCTTGCTGTGGCTGGCTGCAATGACGATCGGATCCATAACATCTGTGGCAATCATCCCGAGCTCTGCCAGGATCTGGTGGACGATGGCTGGTGTCGCTACGAGCGTACCGATGTGATCCGCAGTCGCTTCTATCTCAAGGAGGAGGGGACGGATCGGCGCAAGTACGAGCTGATGCGCAACCTTGAGCGCTATCTCAAATGTGCCGAGCGCTCCACCAGCATTGAATACAAGAATGCCCGCGAGCAGAAGAGTCCACGGGTAGAGGGAATGCTGGCGGCCGGGGATCAGTTGGCCCAGCTCGATGCGGCGACCCGCAATTCACAGGATCCCTACCTGCTGCTCTGGCACTGGACCAACAACACCAACGAGCTGGCTCGTCAGCAGTTTATGGCGCTGGAAGGCACCAAGGCGCTGGATGAACCCGAGTTGCAACTGGCACTCGGCGGTATCTACGCCAAGAGTGACCCGGAAAAGGCCATTGCCACCCTGCAGCACGGCCTCTCCCTCTATCAGGAAGGGGACAAGGTTAACAGCCGTATATTCACCTCCCTCAGCACCCTCTATATGGGCCAGAAACAGTATGGGTTGGCCTATCTGTGGGGTAAGGTGAGCGAATCGTTTCAGGATAGTCCCGAGGTCTCAGCCAAACGTTTTGGCATCTACCACACCCTGAGCAAGACAGAGCAGGATGGCTACGATGTGCGGGCTGCCGAAATTGTCGAGCAGCTAAAGTATGGCAACTACCGGCCCTGAGGCAGTGATGACGATGCTCTCCCCGGCCAACTGCTGGCCCAATCCGTTCGATCTCTCTTTCGTTCATGGCGAGGTACGTACCGATGGCCGCACGCTTGAGCGCCTCACGGTGCGTGCCGTGGTGCCCCGTGGCGACGAGCTGCTGCTGGTCCACTCCCGGGTCAACGGCGATCTGATGTTCCCCGGGGGCGGCATTGAAGCGGGGGAGAGCCACCATGTGGCGCTCGCTCGCGAGCTGCTGGAGGAGTGCGGTGCCGAGCTGCGGGAAGTGGGGGGCCTGCTTGGCGAGACCCGTGAATATCGCGCCGCCCGCGAGCCGGGGTTCGATGCCTACTGCATCCGCTCGCTCTACTACTTGTGCCGGATTGGCGATCAGCTGGTGGCCCCGCAGCCGCAGCCCTACGAGATCCGCCTTGGCTTCGTGCCCGGCTGGTTTGCCCTCGATGAGGCGCTGCAGACCAACAAGACCCAGCTGGCGGGGCCCTGTCCCCAGTGGACGGCGCGGGAGACCCGGGTGCTGGCCCAGTTGCAACGCTGGCATCAGCAGGGGATCTTTGACAACGATTGTTGAACACATCAAACGGAAACGGTCAGTGATACTAATAAAAAGAGCGCCAATAGGCGCTCTTTTTCATTGTAAGGGTGGCGGTTACTTGGCCTCCCTGTCGTACGAGATCATTTGACCTCTTCGCCCTTGGCTTGCAGATCAGCATGGTAGGAGGAGCGAACGAAAGGACCACAGGCGGCGTGGGTAAAGCCCAGCTCCATGGCGACATCTTTCAGCTCGTCAAACTCTGCGGGCGGCACGTAGCGCTTGACCGGCAGGTGGTGGCGGCTCGGCTGCAGATACTGACCCAGGGTCAGCATGTTGACGCCGTGGGCGCGCAGATCTTTAAGTACCTCGACGATCTCTTCGTTGGTCTCGCCAAGGCCCATCATCAGACCGGACTTGGTCGGCACGTGGGGGTGCATCTCCTTGATGCGGCGCAGCAGCTCCAGCGACCACTTGTAGTCGGCACCCGGGCGGGCGACGCGATACATGCGCGGCGCGGTTTCCAGGTTGTGGTTGAAGACGTCCGGCGGGGTCTCGCGGAACACCTCCAGCGCCTGCTCCATCCGGCCACGGAAATCCGGAGTCAGGATCTCTATGCGGGTCTGCGGGCTGTGTTCGCGGATCTCGCGGATGCAGTCGGCGAAGTGCTGAGCACCGCCGTCGCGCAGATCGTCGCGGTCCACCGAGGTGATCACCACATACTTGAGGTTCATCTCCTTGATGGTCAGCGCCAGCTTCTTCGGCTCTTCCGGATCGAGTGCCAGCGGGCGGCCGTGGGCCACGTCGCAGAAGGGGCAGCGACGGGTGCAGATGGCGCCCATGATCATAAAGGTGGCGGTGCCGTGGTTGAAGCACTCCGCCAGGTTGGGGCAGGAGGCCTCTTCACAGACCGAGTGCAGCTTGTTCTTGCGCAAGGTGCTCTTGATATGTTCGATCTTCTGGCTGGAGGGGGGCAGCTTGATCCGCATCCAGTCCGGCTTGCGAAGGAGTTCTTCGTTGGGATCCGGCATGAATTTCACCGGGATCAGGGCCATCTTGTCGCCATCGCGCAGCTTGACGCCCGGCTCCATACGAACGGGTTTGCTCATGATTCACTCTCGGTGTTTGTTATTGTTTGATAGCCAATCAGGCGAGCCAGTTCGGCCACCAGAATGGATTGCGCCTCGGCCACGCTCTGCGGGCCGCCCAGGGCGCTGGTCTGGGTCATGGCCATGCCCGCATAGCCGCACGGATTGATGTGCAGGAAGGGGGTCATGTCCATGTTGATGTTGAGGGCCAGCCCGTGGAACGAGCACCCCTTGCGGATGCGCAGACCCAGCGAGGCCAGTTTTGCCTCCATGCCAAGGTCATTTTTCACATAGACCCCGGGGGCATCGGCCTTGGCATAGGCCTGGATATCGCTTTTGGCGAGGGTGTTGATGATGGCTGTCTCCAGCGCGGTCACCAGCTCGCGAACCGAGAATTTGCAGCGGCGGACATCCACTAGTACGTAGAGCACCAGCTGGCCCGGGCCGTGATAGGTCACCTGACCGCCGCGATCGCTCTGCACCACCGGGATATTGCCCGGATTGAGCAGGTGTTCGGCCTTGCCGGCCTGACCCTGGGTGTAGACGGAATCGTGCTCGACCACCCAGAACTCGTCCGGGGTATCGCTGGTACGGTTGTCGGTGAAGGCTTTCATGGCGTCCCATACCGGCTGGTAGGGGCGGCGACCCAGCTGCCTGACAATCAGGCTGGACTGGGCGGGGATCTGGGATGACATGGCGTCCTCGCGGCGTGCTGCGGCCAAAAACAGTCGCCCCGCAGAACGGGGCGAGAGAGAAATTACAGTACGTATTTCACCAGCTCGATCTTGCCAAGGGCGTGGTACATCGCTTCGATGTGCTCCTTGCTCTGGGCAGTCACGGTCACGCGGACCGAGTGGTAGTTGCCCTTGGAGCTGGGCTGGACTGTCGGGCTGTAGGTGCCGGGGGCGTGCTGCTGCAGCACTTCAACCACCATTTCCGGCAGTGCCGGGTCGGCAACGCCGAGTACCTTGAACGGGAATTTGCAGGGAAACTCCAGCAGTTCATCAAACTTGGTATTCATTTACTCACCTTTTGCGTCATCACCGGGATGACTTCATCTTGGATGGCTAGTGGCCGATGGCCCGTGGAGGCCGCCATTTCAAGTCTATATGGGCACGGCTCATAACTATATGGGCGCTGCCCGGACCGGGATCAAGGCCAGGATCGGTCAGACAAGGATGGAAGTGCTGCTTTTTACCACAAATCAGGGTGAGGCGGAACCTGCAGTTTACAGGGTTATTCACTGCCTTTGCCGGTCACAGACAGCAGCGGCGCCTGTTGGCGCCGCTGTTTGGTGAGGATTGTGCGTTGGATTACTTGAACCAGCTGGTGACCAGCAGTACCAGATAGTCCCACAGACGGCTCATCAAGCCACCTTCCTGCACCTCTTCCAGGGCAACCAGCGGCACCTGCTTGATCTCTTTGTCGCCCTGTTTCAGGAACACGGTACCGACGCGCTGCCCCTTGGCCAGCGGCGCTTTCAGCTCGCTGTCGAGCTGGAAATCAGCCTTCAGGTTGTTACCCTGACCGCGGGTGACCAGCACGGAGACATCTTTGTCGACGCCCAGTTTCACTTCCGGTTTGTCGCCCATCCAGATCTTCTGGGTAACTAGCTCGGTGCCTGCCTTGTACGGGGTCAGGCTCTGGAAGAAGCGGAAGCCGTAGGTGAGCAGTTTTTTGCTCTCGGCGGCGCGGGAGGCTTCGCTGCTGGCGCCCAGTACCACGGCGATCAGGCGCATGCCTTCGTTGTTGGTGGCAGAGGAGACCAGGTTATAGCCGACCTGACTGACGTGGCCGGTCTTGATGCCATCCACTTGCAGGGATTGATCCCACAGCAGGCGGTTGCGGTTGTGCTGGGTGATGCCGTTGAAGACGAAGGATTTCTGGGAGTAGATCTTGTACTCCTCCGGCAGGTCGCGGATCAGCGCCTGACCCAGACGGGCCATATCGTGAGCGGTACTGTAGTGACCTTCCGCATCCAGACCGTGCGGGTTCATGAAGTGGCTGTCGTTCATGCCGAGCTTGGCGGCCCAGCTGTTCATCAGGCTGGCGAAGGAGTCGGTGCTGCCTGCCAGGAACTCAGCCATGGCGACACAGGCGTCGTTGCCGGACTGGATGATGATGCCCTTGTTCAGGTCATCGACGGAGACCTGCTTGCCCACCTCGATAAACATCTTGGAGGAGTCGGAGTAGTTCTTGGACCAGGCGTTCTGGCTGATGGTCACCATGTCGGTGCGCTTGATGTTCCCCTTCAGCAGCTCCTGGCCGATGATGTAGGAGGTCATCATCTTGGTCAGACTGGCGGGCGGCAGACGCTCTTCGGCGTTCTGCTCGGCCAGCACCTGACCTGAGTAGTAGTCGATCAGAATATGGGCCTTGGCGGAGATCTCCGGCGCGGCGGGAACCACCATGGGCATGGCATTCGGGGTCGGTGTCGGCACCGGCGTATTGGCCTGGGCGGTTACGCTGATCAGTGAGGCCAGAAGAACTGAACGGGCAAATTTGGACATCTTGAAATTCCTGCGAGCCAGATGGGGATAAAATGCGGGCCTAACTATACCAGATGCGCCCGCAGGTTATAGCCCGAGATGGCGATCAGAACTGGTTTTTTATCCATCACTCCCTGTCATCACGCCATAAAACGACGTGATGACAGTGAGTAAGCGGTTAGTCACATCCGCGGCAAAAGGGGACGATCAGGGCACGATAAAGGCCTGTTCCAGTCCGCCCTGACGTACTTTTTCCAGCACACTTGCCTGCTGGTCGGCGGCGACCGGGCCAATCAGCACCCGGAAAATGGCGCCATGGGCATCGATCCGGTAGGGCACGCCGTAACGCTGGGTCATCACCTTGCCCATCGCCTCGGCCCGATCCCGGGAGCCGCTGGCCAGTACCTGGATCATCTTGCCATCCCCACTACTGGCGGGCGCTGCGGCCTTGGCAGGCGCTGGCTTGACAGGTGCCGCTTTGGCTGGCTTGGCGGCGGGCGCCTTGACGGGAGCGGGAGCGGGAGCGGGTGCGGCAGCGGGAGTGGCCATCGCCAGCGCGGTCGGTTCACCCAGGAAGCCATCTTGCGACAGCGTGTTGGAGGCCGCAGCCGGAGTGGTCGGGGTCATCTCGATGGGCTTCATTGGCTCCATGATCACCATCTGATCCGGAGTGTCGCTGATCAGCTCCAGCCGTACTCGGGCCTCACCGCTATCGACCATCTCCAGCTGCTTGGCCGCTGCGTAGGAGAGGTCGATCAGGCGCGGGCTATTGAACGGGCCGCGATCGTTGACCCGCACTATGGTCTCCAGCCCGTTGTCCAGATTGGTGACCCGCACATAGCTCGGGATGGGCAGGTTGCGGTGAGCGGCACTGAACAGCTTGCTGTCCAGCACATCGCCGTTGGCGGTCTTCTGGCCGTCCAGATCCGGCGACAACCAGCTGGCGGTGCCCTCTTCGCTGTAGTGTTTGATGTCGCGCCACACCTCGTGCTTCTGCTTGCCGATCCAGTAGTCCCGGTTGCCGCTGGCACTCAGGGGCTCGGGGCGCGGAATGGCGCCGGTGGCTTGCGGGATCTCGATAACGGGTGGCTTGCTGACCGGTGCTTGCGGCTCGACGGGGGCGCTCTGTTCCGGCTGGCTGCTACAGGCGGCCAGCAACAAGCTCAGGCTGAGCGGGAGGAGTTTGTGACGAAGATGCATACGCTTCCTGAATGGCTTGGCTAAGTTGATACACCGCCATCGCATAGAGTGGGCTGCGATTGTAACGGGTGATCACATAAAAGTTATGCCGTGCGACCCAGTATTCCGGTCCATCGGCTTGGGCAAACACCAGCAACTTGACCGGCGTCTGTGGGGCCAGCGGCGTGGCGAGCTCAATCCCTGCCGCCGCCAGTTCTGACCACTGTTGTGTTAACTCGGGCTCAGGCCTGAGTAGAGGTTCGACTGCCATCAACCCGATCTGGGCCGGTTCCACCACGGATTCGCCCCAGCGCCACTGGTGGTTGGCAAAATAGTTGGCCACGCTGCCGATGGCATCGACCGGGTTGGCAAACAGATCCCGCTTGCCATCCCCGTCAAAGTCGACGGCATAGTGGCGATAGCTGGAGGGCATGAACTGCCCCATCCCCATGGCGCCGGCATAGGAGCCCTTGAGGGTATCGAGTTGCCACCCTTCCTCTTTGGCCAGCACCACCAGTTGGGCAAACTCCTTGGCAAAGAAGTCGCTGCGCTCCGGGTAGTGGAACCCCAGGGTGTAGAGGCTATCGAGCACCGGATGGCGGCCCATCTGGCGACCGTAGAAGGTCTCGACTCCTATGATGGCTACGATGAGCGAGGCGGGCACCCGATAGGTCTGCTCCGCGCGGGCCAGCGTCTCGGCATGTTGTTGCCAGAACTGCTGGCCATCACGGATGCGATCCGGGGTAACAAACAGCGGCCGGTAGCGATGCCAGGGTTTGCCCTCCCACGGCTTGCTGATGGTGTCGAGCACCTCCTGCCGTAACTGGGCGCGGGCGACGGCCGCCTGCAGCTCCGCCAGCGGCACCTGCTGCTGTTCGGCGAGCAGGGCCAACCGATCCGGCGACACGGCGGCGGTCGCCATCGTGGTGGCGAGCGAGAGTAGCAATCCAACCCGTCTCATCAGGCGAGCAGTCTTCTATGAGTCTGGATGGACATCAGGATACCGAATCCGGCCATCAGGGTCACCATGGAGGTGCCGCCATAACTCACCAGCGGCAGGGGCACCCCTACCACTGGCAAGATGCCGCTCACCATGCCCATGTTGACGAACACATAGACGAAGAAGGTGAGGGTGATGGCACCACCCAGCAGTCGCTCGAAGCTGTTCTGGGCCTGCATCGAGATAAACAGGCAACGGCTGATGACGTAGAGGTAGAGCACCAGCAGCAGGGCAACCCCTACCAGACCGAACTCCTCGCTGAATACTGCGAAGATGAAGTCGGTATGGCGCTCGGGCAGGAACTCCAGCTGGGATTGGGTCCCTTGCAGCCACCCCTTGCCAAAGACGCCGCCGGAGCCGATGGCAATCTTGGACTGGATGATGTGGTAGCCGCGGCCGAGCGGGTCTTTCTCCGGGTCGAGCAGCATCAGCACCCGCTGGCGCTGGTAGTCGTGCATCAGGAAGAACCAGAGTACCGGCATAAAGGCCAGCATCAGCAGGACCGCCAAGCCGATCAGCCACCAGCTGAGCCCCGCCAGGAAGATGACGAAGAAGCCGGAGGCGGCCACCAGAATGGAGGTGCCAAGGTCAGGCTGGGCGGCGATCAGCAGGGTGGGCAGCAGCACCATGATGAGGGCGATCACCACATGGCTGAACTTGGGGGGCAGCGAGTGGCGACTGAGCCAGGCGGCCACCATGATCGGCATGGAGAGCTTCATCACCTCGGAGGGCTGGAACTTCATAAAGCCCAGATCGAGCCAGCGCTGGGCCCCCTTGCCGATGTGGCCGAACACGTCCACCGCAATCAGCATCAGCACAACCACGGCGAACAGCGGCACCGACCAGCGGGCGTAGAGGGAGGGGGGCAGCTGGGCCAGGCCGATCATCAGAGCAAAGGCGAGACCGCCGCGCACCAGCTGGCGCACGATGGAGTCCATATCCTGACCGGAGGCGGAGTAGAGCACCACCATGGAGAGGGTCATCACGGCCAGCAGACCGAGCAGCAGGGGCAAGTCGATATGCAGCTTGTACCAGATGCTCTGCTGGCGGGCAGAATTACTCATTGGGAGCGACCTCACTCGGTTGGGACGGCTTTTCCGGTGCCGGTGGCAGTTGCGGATCAGGGGGCAGCAGATAGGCATCCAGCATCTGGCGTGCAATGGGCGATGCAGCTCGACCACCACCACCTCCGATGGAGTTTTCCAGTACCAGAGCTACCACCGCTTTGGGTGCCTCGAAGGGGGCATAAGCAACGAACAAAGCGTTATCGCGATGCTCCGCCTTGACCGTCTTGATGTTGTAAACCTGATTTTCCTTCAAACCGACTACCTGGGCTGTGCCCGATTTGCCGCCTGAGGAGTAAGGCGCCTTGGCAAACGAGTGACGGCCACTGCCTTCACTGCCATGGTTGACTCGCCACATCCCATCCTGTGCCACTTTCCAGAAGCTGTCGTTCTTGAGCTTGAGGGCGATATTGGGGTTGATGGGGGCATCGACTACCCCCGCCTGGGAGGCTGTGCTCTTGAGCAGGTGCGGGGTGACGTCGTGACCATTCTGGGTCAGGATGCTGATCGCCTTGGCCAGTTGGAGCGGGGTGGCGCTCCAGTAGCCCTGACCGATACCGACAGAGATGGTGTCACCCTGATACCAGGGCTGGCGCCAGCGGGCCATCTTCCAGTCACGGGACGGCATGACACCCTTGGTCTCTTCATAGAGATCGACCCCTGTGTACTGACCGAAGCCAAACTTGGTCATGTAGCTGTGGATCTTGTCGATGCCGACCCGATAGGCGAGATCGTAGAAGTAGGTATCTGCCGAGACCTCGATGGCGCGATAGACGTCGAGCCAGCCATGACCCCAGCGGCGCCAGTCGCGAAACTTCTTGGTGGTACCGGGAATGGAGAAGCTCGGGCCGCCGAAATAGCGGTAGCCCGGGGTGATGGCCCCCTCGTTGAGACCCATGATGGACATCATGGGCTTGACGGTGGAGGCAGGGGCATAAATGCCCTGAGTGGTGCGATTCACCAGTGGCCGCGCCGGATCGTTGAGCAGCGCCGAGTAGTTGGCGCTTGAGATACCGGTCACGAACAGGTTGGGGTCGTAGCTGGGGCTCGACTCCAGGGCCAGGATGGCGCCGGTTTTCGGGTCCATCATCACGATGGCACCGCGCTGGCCAGCCAGCAGTTGCTGGGCCTTGAGCTGCATCCGGACGTCGATATTGAGGTAGATATCCTTGCCCGGAATAGGTGGCTGGAACTTGAGGGTGCGGACAATCCGGCCGCGGTTGTTCACCTCGACCTCCTGATAGCCCGCCACACCGTGCAGCTCATCCTCGTAATACTTCTCAACCCCCTGCTTGCCGATATCCTTGGTGGCCGCGTAGTTGGCGAGTTTTTCTTCCTTCTCGAGGCGCTCTACGTCACGGGTGTTGATCTTGGCCACATAGCCCAAAGCATGGGTGAGGGTGTCACCAAACGGGTAGTAGCGTTTGAGGTAGGCCTCGATGCTGGCGCCCGGGTAGTTATGCTGATTGACCGAGAAGAGGGCCACCTGATATTCGGTCAGCTTCTCGTAGAGGGCGACCGGCTTGAAGCGGCGCTGGCGCTTCACTTCGGCGAGGAACTTCTCCTTGGTGCCTTCCGGCAGACCCAGCAGGGTGATCAGCTGGTCGGCGGTTTTTTCGAGATCCTTGGTCTCTTCCGGCACGATTTCCAGACTGTAGACCGGGCGGTTTTCCGCCAGCAGCACACCGTTGGTGTCATAGATGAGGCCCCGTGGCGGTGCCACCGGCACCACGCGGATGCGGTTGGAGTTGGAGCGAGTCTGGTAGGTGTCGTAGGACTCGACCTGCAGATAATAGAGATTGCCCAGCAGCACCAGCATCAGCACGACGATACCGATGTAGGCTACCAGGGTGCGCCGGAAGAACAGATTGCCCTCGGCACTGTGATCGCGCATTTCGATGCGTTGTTTCAGCATGCCTTTACCTCAAGACCCTTGGGGGCAATAAGAGCAGGAACTGCATTGTTCACTCTCTGTGATAGGGGTGAATATGAGAGGTGAGACTCCAGAGACGCATGGCTCACTCTCTATGATACGGATGATTGGTGGTGATGCTCCAGGCCCGATAGAGGCTCTCGGCCACCAGCACCCGCACCAGCGGATGGGGCAGGGTGAGCGGTGACAGTGACCAGCTCTGTTCGGCGGCAGCCTTGCATTCGGGGGACAAGCCTTCCGGCCCGCCTACCAGCAGGGCTACATCGCGGCCATCGAGTTTCCACGCCTCCAGCTGGGTAGCCAGCTGCTCCGTGGTCCAGGGCTTGCCCGGAATGTCGAGGGTGACGATGCGCGAGCGCCCCGCAGCCGCCAGCATGGCTTCCCCTTCCTTCTGCAGGATGCGGGGAATGTCGGCATTTTTTCCCCGTTTGCCTGCGCCGATCTCGACGAGTTCAAACGGCATGTCTTTGGGGAAGCGGCGACGATACTCTTCGAAGCCATGCTCTACCCAGGCGGGCATCTTGGTGCCCACCGCAATCAACTGGATCTTCATGGTCGTTACACTTGTGCTCTTATTGCGTATTCATTTGAGCGGCACCGCTCCACAGCTTTTCCAGTTGGTAGAAGTCACGATGTTCATCCTGCATCACATGCACGATCACCGAGCCCATATCTACCAGCACCCATTCACCGCTCAGTTGCCCTTCCACGCTCAGCAGATCCAGACCCGCGTGGCGGGCTTCGCTGGCCAGATGGTGGGCAATGGCGCTGACGTGACGACTGGAGTTGCCGGAACAGATGATCATGGTGTCAGTAATGCTGGATTTGCCGCGTACATCGAGGGTGATGATGTCGCGGCCTTTCATGTCATCGATCTTGTCGATGATAAAGGCATGCAATTCTTGGCCTTGCAATGAGTCTCTCCTGTATTCCGGCGCGCAGCGTTTGCGTCAGGGCGGCGGATTATATCATGGTCACTCCCGTTTCCCATCGGGCGGGGCGGGATTACGACAGGGGCTAGCGGCGGTTGGCGCGGTAGAGCCCCTGTTGATCAATATAGTGCGCAACCGACTCGGGCAAGAGGTAGCGGGTGTCTTGTCCCGCATCCAGCAAGGCCCGCAGTCGGGTGGCTGACAGTTCGATGGGCTGGTTGTCCGCCAGCCAGATATGACCGGCCAGACGCTGATGCAGCGCGTTGGCATCTGGGGTGTGATGGCGCGCCAGCAGCTGCGCCACCCCGGCCGGATAATCCGGTTGCCAGCCCGGCCGTACGCTCACCACCAGATGGGCATAGTCGAGCAGCTCCTGCCAGCGGTGCCAGCTTGGCAGGCTCAGCAGGGAATCCATCCCCATCAGAAAACAGAGCGGCGTATCGGGCAGTTCACGACGCAGCTCGATCAGGGTATCGATGGTGTAAGAGGGCTTGTCCCGTCTCAGCTCCCGCTCATCCACCACAAAGTGGTGGTTCTCCGCTGCCGCCAGCTTGACCATGGCGAGGCGCTGTTCGCTGGAGCAGAACGGATTGGCACGGTGGGGCGGGATATGGTTCGGGATCAGCCGTACTTCGGCCAGATCTATCGCATCGCGCGCCTCGATGGCGGGGCGCAAATGGCCGATATGGATAGGGTCGAACGTGCCCCCCAGCAGGCCAATAGGCGCCTTCAGCACGGGCTGCTCTCCATCACCAGCGGCAGCGGGGTGCCATCACGAAAGCCGAGGGCAATGGTCTGCAGCATCAGCCAAGCCTGTTCGGTATCGAAGCGGCGCTGGGCGTCGTCCAGCTGGGCCATCAGCTGCCACAGTTGCTGCAACTTGGCAAACGGCAGGCGGGTCAGTGCTTGCTGAATGAGCTGCTGGCGGCTCTGCCAGATGCGCAGGCGGCTGAAGTGCTCACCCAGCGGCTGGCCGTTGCGCATCGCCAACGACAGCTCGGTCAGCTGCTCCAGCTCGCGGCAGAGGGTCCAGGCCAGCATCCCCGGCTCGGTGCCTTCGGCCCGCAGGGCGGCCAGAATGCGCTGGGCCCGGTTCACCTTGCCCTCCAGCAGGGTATCGACCAGCTGGAACGGGGTGAAGTGGGCGTGGCGGATAATGGTCTCTTGCAGATAGGTGACGCTGATGGGCTGGGGCGGCGAGAGCAGGGTCAGCTTCTCGATCTCCTGGCTGGCGGCCAGCAGGTTGCCCTCGTAGGAGTGGCACATGAAGTTGATGGCATCGGGCAGCGCCTTGAGGCCGAAACGCGCAAAACGGGCGCTCATCCAGCGCGGGAAGAACTTGGGCTCCGGATGGTTGACCGGCACATAGGTGCCAATCTGGTAGAGCTTGTCGAACCAGGCTGCCTTCATCTGGGTCTGGTTGAGGCGACCGCCACTCAGCACCAGCAGCAAATCTGGATGAAGCTGCTTGCCAATTTCGCTGATGCGGGCGGCCAGATCCTTGTCCACCTTGGCGGGCAGCTCCAGCTCGATGATCTGACGGGCGGAGAAGAGGCTCATGGCCTGACAGGCATCGTAGACCTGATTCCAGTCCAGCCCCTGTTCCACCACGAAGGTGTGGCGCTCATCGAAACCCTGCTTGCGGGCGACCTGACGGATGGCATCGATGGCCTCCAGTCGCAACAGGGGCTCGTCGCCAAAAACGAGATAGCAGGGCCGAAGCCCTGCTTTGAGGTGGTCACCAAATTGTTCCGGGTAAATCCGCATCAGAAGCTGACCTGACTCAACTGCCGGATCACCTGATTGGCCGCCTGCTCCTGCATTTCGCGGTTGAGCTGCTCCTGCTCACGGGAGGAGGCGAGCGCTGCATCCGGCTTGTTGAGGAAGCTGCGGTTGAAGTTGATGGGGAAGACCTGAGTTGGCTTGCCCGGTACCGAGATGGTGAACTGGGTACCAAAGCCCAGCACATATTCGGTGTCCGTCCCCAGCGCGTTGACCGAGGCAACCTGACTGGTGCTGCCTACACCGCCCAGAGTGAGCACCGGAATGCCCTCCTTGTCGGCCAGGGTCACGCCAGAGGCCTTCAGACGGGTGGTAACCATCCGGTAGAAGTCGCTCTTGTTGTCGCCCACGACCTTCATGGTCATCAGCTCGCTCGGAATGCCGTTGCCGCGCATGTGAAAGCCGCAGCCTTGCAGCAGCAGACCAGCCAGCACGATGGCCATCCAGCGGGTGAAGATGGTGCCCATAGAAAATCCTCTTTGCATTAAGGGAAAGCGGCGGGCGCAGGGCCCGCCGTTATCATCCGTTTGCTGTCACAGATTGGCAATGATCAGTTGGCAGCCAATTAGTTAGCGACAATGTTGAGCTGTCATGGGCCGGTACGTCGTTACCCATGAGTGGCCACACAGTCAGCCAAGGTCGCCAAATGGTATGACATCAGTTGGCAACCGATCAGTTAGCGACAATATTGAGCAGCTTGCCTGGTACATAGATCACCTTGCGCACGGTCAGACCGTCGGTGAACTTCTGTACCGAGGCATCGGCCATCGCCAGCTTCTCGACGTCGGCCTGGCTGATCTCGGCCGGCACGGTCAGTTTGCCGCGCATCTTGCCGTTGATCTGCACTACCACCAGTTTCTCGGTCTCGACCATGGCCGCTTCGTCGGCCACCGGCCAGGCTGCGTGATCGATGTCGTCGCCTTTGCCCAGCATCTTCCACAGCTCGAAGCCGATGTGCGGGGTGATGGGGTAGAGCATGACTACCACAGCTTCCAGCGCTTCCTGCATCAGGGCGCGGTCTTGCTCGTCGTTGCCCAGCTTGGAGAGATTGTTCATCAGCTCCATGATGGCGGCGATGGCGGTGTTGAAGGTCTGACGGCGACCCACGTCATCGCTCACCTTGGCGATGGTCTTGTGCAGTTCACGGCGTACTGCTTTCTGCTCGTTGGTGAGAGCCGCCACATCCAGTGCGGCAACGGCGCCACCGGAGACGTGCTCAAAGGTGACGCGCCACAGGCGACGCAGGAAGCGCTGGGCACCCTCTACGCCGGAGTCGGACCACTCCAGAGTCATCTCTGCCGGGGAGGCGAACATCATGAACAGACGGACGGTATCGGCGCCGTAACGCTCGACCATCAGCTGCGGGTCGATGCCGTTGTTCTTGGACTTGGACATCTTGGTCATGCCGGAGTGCATTACCTCACGACCTTCGTTGTCGATGGCCTTGGTGATGCGACCCTTCTCGTCACGCTCTACCTTGACGTCGGTCGGGCTGACCCAGACGTTGCCGCCCTTCTCGTCTTTGTAGTAGAAGGCGTCGGCCAGCACCATGCCCTGACAGAGCAGGCGCTTGAACGGCTCGTCGCTGTTGACCAGACCCGCGTCACGCAGCAGCTTGTGGAAGAAGCGGGCGTAGAGCAGGTGCATACAGGCGTGCTCGATACCGCCGATGTACTGATCCACCGGCAGCCAGTGGTTGGCAGCCGCCGGATCCAGCATGCCCTTGTCGTAGTCCGGAGAGCAGTAGCGCGCGTAGTACCAAGAGGACTCCATAAAGGTGTCGAAGGTATCGGTCTCGCGGAACGCTTCCTGACCGTTGTAAGTGGTCTTGGCCCACTCGGCGTCAGCCTTGATCGGGCTCTGGATACCGTCCATCACCACATCTTCCGGCAACAGTACCGGCAGCTGATCTTCCGGCGTCGGCACCACGGAACCGTCAGCCAGGGTCAGCATCGGGATGGGGGCACCCCAGTAACGCTGACGGGAGACCCCCCAGTCACGCAGGCGGTAATTGACGGTGCGCTTGCCTTTGCCCAGCCCTTCCAGCTTGCTGGCGATGGCATCGAAGGCGCCCTGGAAGTCGAGACCGTCGAACTCGCCGGAGTTGAACAGCACGCCCTTCTCGGTGTAAGCGGCTTCGCTCACGTCGACGTCGCCATCAACCGGCTTGATCACCGCCTTGATGTCGAGGCCATATTTGGTGGCGAATTCGAAGTCACGCTGATCGTGGGCCGGAACCGCCATTACGGCGCCGGTGCCGTAGTTCATCAGCACGAAGTTGGCGACCCAAACCGGTACCTTGCGGCCATCCAGCGGGTGAATGGCATAGAGGCCGGTGGCCATGCCCTTCTTCTCCATGGTGGCCAGTTCTGCTTCGGCTACCTTGGTGTTCTTGCACTCTTCGATAAAGGCGGCCAGCTCCGGATTGTTCTGGGCTGCTTGCAGCGCCAGCGGGTGACCGGCAGCGATACCGACATAGGTGACGCCCATGAAGGTATCCGGACGGGTGGTGTAGACCTCCAACTGCTCAGCCTGACCCTCGATGGCAAAGCTGATGTTGACCCCTTCGGAGCGGCCAATCCAGTTGCGCTGCATGGTCTTGACCATCTCCGGCCAGCCTTCCAGATTGTCGATGTCGCTGAGCAGCTCTTCGGCGTAGTCGGTGATCTTGATGAACCACTGGGGGATCTCTTTCTGCTCCACCGGGGTGTCACAGCGCCAGCAGCAGTTGTCGACCACCTGCTCGTTGGCCAGCACTGTCATGTCGTTCGGGCACCAGTTGACGGAGGAGGTCTTCTTGTAGACCAGCCCCTTCTCGTAGAGCTTGGTGAAGAACCACTGCTCCCAGCGGTAGTAATCCGGTTTGCAGGTGGCGACTTCACGATCCCAGTCATAACCCAGACCCAGCATCTTCAGCTGGTTCTTCATGTATTCGATGTTTTCGTAGGTCCAGGGCGCCGGTGCGGTATTGTTTTTGATCGCGGCGTTCTCGGCCGGCAGACCGAATGCATCCCAACCTATGGGTTGCAGCACGTTCTTGCCATTGAGGCGTTGATAACGGGAGATCACATCACCTATGGTGTAGTTACGAACGTGCCCCATGTGTAGTCGACCAGACGGATAGGGGAACATGGACAGGCAGTAGAACTTCTCCTTGTCTACCTTCTCCACGGCCTTGAAGGTTTTCTTGGCATCCCAGTGCTTTTGCACTGCTGGTTCGATTGATTGGGGAACGTATTGCTCTTGCATTGGTGACATCCGGATCTGTGAAATGAATAGATAAATCAGCTGGGAAATCGCAATAGAATACCCATATCCTGCGGCGGCAACAACCGCCAGCGTCCCTTGGGCCTTAAGCCGGGCCAGATCAGGGTTTAGTAGAGGAGTTAGAGCCATGGACAAACGTCAAAAAGGGTACGAAGCCTTCATTGCCGAGCTGCAAAAGCAGTGGCAAGAGACTGAAGAGTTCCAGGGGGAGCGCCTCAACCGGATGATTGCCAAGGTGCAGGCCTATCTGGAGGCTGCCAGCGACCTGACTCAGGACGAACTGGCGCTGATCGCCGAGTACGTGAAGCGTGATCTGGGCAACTATGACGAGGGGCGCCATGAGGATAGTGCGCAGGTGGAAGAGTCTGCCTTTATGTTGGCCCTCAAAGACACCGCCTGGTCCTGGTTGGCGGATGTGACCGACCGCGCCCAGGTGGAGTGGCGCGAGCTGGCTGACGAGCTGGAGCACAAGGGGGTCTATGAGGCGGGCGACTGGGTGGGGCTCGGGGTCATGGTGTGCGACCAGTGTGGCTGGCGCCATACCGTGCTGCATCCCCAGCAGCTCGATACTTGCCCCGAGTGCGGCTGCGCCGAGTATCATCGCGAGCCGCTCTCGCCCTGAGTCATGCCATCAATGTGGACGAGATAACGAGCAAAAAGGCGCCATCAGGCGCCTTTTTCTTACTTGCAGGTTTCGTCGGGGCGTTTACTTGCCCGCGACGGAGAGGCCGCCAAAACGGATCTGCGGGGCGTAGAAGCCCTTGCCGTCGTTGTGGTGCAGGGTATCGCCGACCGCTTCCAGCTCGCCCAGCAGGCGGTAGAAGTTGCCTGCTACCGTGATGCCGCGCACCGGCTGCAGGCGAACGCCATCGCGACAGAGGAACCCTGACGCGCCAAAGGAGAAGTCGCCGCTCACCGCATCGGCACCGGAGTGCAGGCCGTCCAGCTTGACCAGCTCCAGATAGTCACCGCGCTGCACCTCCGCTTCGCTATGGGGGCCCGCGCCAAACACCAGATGGCGAGCGGTCACATCGAGGGCGCTGCGAGCGCCGCGGGCGGCCGAGCCGTTGCTGGCGACGGCAAAGTGGCGGGCAGTAGCGCTGTTGTGGAGCAGGGTCTTCAGCTCCCCTTCGCCAATCAGCAGCAGATCCGAGCTGGCCGCCCCCTCGCCATCAAACGCCTTGATGTTCATGCCGCCCGGCATATAGACCCGGCTTTCCAGAGTGAGCCAGCGTGACGCCACGCTTTGGCCGACCTTGCTGCGCCAGGGGTTGATCCCTTGTTGGGCCCACTTGCCCGACAGCACGCCCTGAAAGCAGCCAAACAGGCTGGCGAAGCAGTTGGTGCTGAAGATGACGCTGTAGCGACCGCTCGGCACCGCTTCACCGGGCAGCAGACCATCGGCGATGGCGTAGATCTGCTCGATCAGGGCCTGACTGTCCAGCTCGTCGAAGCGACGGCCATACTGCCCCTGCGAGTGCATCGACTGGCGGCCATCCCGTTCCACCAGCGCCGAGGTGTAGCAGCCGACGCTGAACTCGCCGTGCTGGCAGAGGGTGCCCTGACTGTTGGCGAGCCAGAGCTGGCTCTCCCCTTCGAAGAAGCTGTTGTAGGGGGCGCCGCTCACATCGGGCATGGCCAGCATGTCAGATTCCAGACGCAGGGCCAGGGCGATCTTCTCCTCAACCGGCGTGCTATCGGGCTGGTTGATCTCGGCGCAATCTGTGGTGATCCGGCTATTGGCCACCGAGATGCGCTGATCCGCATCCACCTTGGCAAAGCGGCTGGCATCGAGCGCATCCTGCAGCATGGCATCCAGCGCCAGCTCATCGAGGGATTCCGAGTAGGCGATGCCGACTCGGCCCTCTTTGATCAGGCGAATACCGAGTTGCTGGCTGCTGGTGACCTTGTATTCACCCAGCTCGCCCTTGTCTGCCTTGAGGGAGAAGGCCTTCTCCTGATTAGCGATGATGTCTGCCTCGGCGTTGAGGTCGGCCACCTTGTCGAGCAGGCGGGTGAGCAGTTGGTTCATGTCGAGCTGGCTCATCAGGCGTTCCCTCCCACCAGAATGTTGTCTACTTTCAGCGCCGGCTGGCCCACCGAGGTGGGGACCGAGCCCGAGACAGAGCCGCACATACCGGCGGCCAGCGCCAGATTGCGGCCCACCATGGAGATCTCTTGCAGCACCTGCGGGCCGGTACCGATCAGGGTGGCTGATTTGAGCGGTCTGGTGATTTTGCCGTGCTCGATGAGGTAGGCCTCCTGCACATTGAAGTTGAATTCACCGGTGCCGGGCTGTACCGAGCCGCCCCCCATCTTCTTGGCGTAGATGCCGTGCTCCACCGTGGCCAGCATATCGTCGAGGCTGTGGTGGCCCGGTTCGATATAGGTGTTGCGCATGCGCGAGGTGGGAGCGTACTTGTAGGATTCGCGCCGCCCGGAGCCGGTGCGGGCGTAGCCCGTCTTGAGGGCCCCCATTCGGTCCACCAGAAAACCGGTCAGTACCCCGTCCTTGATGAGCTGGGTGTGCTGGGTCGCCATCCCCTCGTCATCGACGTTGATGGAGCCCCAGGCGTTGCCTTGCAGTCCCTCGTCCACCGCATTGACCTCCGGATTGGCGATAAGCTGGCCCATCTTGTCGTGGAACACCGATGCCTTCTTGGCCACCGAGGTGGTCTCCAGCAGATGACCGCAAGCCTCGTGGAAGATGACGCCGCCAAAGCCGTTCTCCATGATGACCGGCAGGGTGCCGCTCGGGCAGGGAGCCGCGCCCAGTTTCACCAGTGCCTGACGGGTGGCGGTGAGGGCCAGCTCGCGCGGATCGATGCGATCGGCATGCTCCCAGCCCATCAGGGCGCCGGGTGCCTCGTAACCGACGCTCTGCTCGCTCCCTTCCATGGCGATGGTCTGGGCCATGATGCGGTTGTAGTGGCGGCGATCGGCGACTTGCAACCCTTCGCTGTTGAAGATCTCCACCTCCTGCTCCCAGCCCAGCACGTTGCCGGAGAACTGGCTCACCTTGTCGCTCTCGGCGCGGGCCGCCGCATCCATGGCGTGCAGATAGGCGATCTTCTGCTCCAGCAGCTTGTCGGCCGACAGGGGCAGGGCCACCGGGTTGCGGTCGGTCAGGCGGGTGAAATCGAAGGCGGTGGCGGTCACCACGGGGTCGCGGCGGTCTTTGGCCGCCAGCAGGGTGACGATGCGCAGCAGCTCGTCGCGGCTGGCCAGATTGGTGTAGCCGTAGAGCACCTTGTGGCCGTAACAGAGGCGCACACCGATGCCGAAATCGAGGCCACCGCTGATGTTCTCTATCTGGCTGGAGAGCAGGCTGAGCTGGCTGCGGCGCTTGCGCTCGACAAACAGCTCGGCGAAATCGGCACCCAGCGCCAGCGCGTGATCGAGCACGTCACGGGCAATGGCGGGGGCCAACAGGGAGAATGGGGTCATAGAATATCCTTTTCTGGTCTGTCCGTTTGCTTCCGACATCCGGCTCTGATTGTTATGGGATGTCGAGTCCATTGTTGCAGACCAGCACAAAAAAGTCGCTATAGCGTCATGCGATGATACCGATTGAGAAAATCGGTGCGATAACTGCGCCCGGCGGCCAGGGCCAGGCGCTCAGGGTCGTTTTGCCAAAACGTGGGAAAGATCAGAGCAGGGCGTGGATTTCGCTCAGGATCTGCTCGACCCACTGCTCGATGCGCGGATCGGTCTGGTCATATTGGTTGGCATCATCGAGGGCTAGCCCGACGAAGTGACGGCCATCGTCGATCAGTGCCTTGGAGGCATCGAATTCGTACCCTTCGTTGGGCCAGTAGCCCACCAGCTTGACTCCTTTTGGCACCAGCTGGTCGTGCAGCATGCCGAGGGCGTCCTGGAACCATTCGCCATAACCGAGCTGATCGCCGAGGCCAAACAGGGCCACGATGCGTCCCTCCAGATGGAGATCGGCGATATCTTCCCACCGGGACTCCCAGTCCTCCTGCAGTTCGCCAAAATCCCAGGTGGAGATGCCGAGGATCAGGATCTCGTAATCCTCCATCAGGCGCAGGGAGACATCCTTGATATTGTGAATATCCACCAGCTCGGGGCCGATGAGGGCGCGGATCTTCTCGGCAGCCATCTCGGTGTAGCAGGTGGTGGAACCGTAAAACAGACCAATCTTCATCGCTCTTCTCTCTGTTGGCGCTTTCTCGCTTGCTTTTGGCGCGTTCTCGCATGCTCGTGTGGGCTGCGCCATGTTGGCAACACGATGGGTAACGTAAGGGGAGGGCGCCAGTCTAGCAGATTGCCATTCGACCTTCACCGCCCGGCAAGGGGCGTGGCAAACGTGCCTTATCTTTCCAATGAAAGTGCCTTGTCTTTCCAAGGAGTTGACGCGTTACAATGGGCCATCGATCCCCTGATTGCAGCGCACCATGAGCAAACCCGACCCACATCCCCTGATTGAACCCTTTCTCGACGCCCTCTGGCTGGAGCGGGGATTGTCTGACAACACGGTCAGCTCCTATCGCAGCGATCTGGAGAAGTTCTCCCTCTGGCTCGACGAGCAGGGGAGCTCGCTGCTGCTGGCGGGGATGGACGAGATCCAGCACTACCTCGCCTGGCGGGTCGATCATCAGTTTGCGGCCAGCAGTACGGCCCGCTTCCTGTCGGCCCTGCGCCGCTTTTACCAGTATCTCAACCGCGAGAAGCTGCGCAGCGACGATCCGACCGTGCTGCTGGAGGGGCCCAAGCTGCCGAAAAAACTCCCCTCCGATTTAAGCGAAACGGAGGTGGAAGCACTCTTGAGTGCGCCGCTGGTGGATGACCCGCTGGAGTTGCGGGACAAGGCGATGCTGGAGCTGCTCTACGCCACCGGCTTGCGAGTTTCCGAGCTGGTGGGGCTCACTGCCGAGCATGTCAGTTTGCGTCAGGGCTTGGTGCGGGTTGTGGGCAAGGGCAACAAGGAGCGGTTGGTGCCGATGGGCGAGGAGGCGATGCACTGGCTGGAGCGTTACAACCGGGAGGCCCGTACCCTGCTGCTGGGGGGCACCAGCTCGGATGTGGTGTTTCCCTCCAAGCAGGCCCGTATGATGACCCGCCAGACCTTCTGGCATCGCATCAAGCTCTATGCCCTGCGGGCCGGGATCAACGGTGAGCTGTCCCCCCATACCTTGCGCCACGCCTTTGCCACCCATCTGCTCAACCACGGCGCCGACCTGCGGGTGGTACAGATGCTGCTGGGCCATGCGGATCTCTCCACCACCCAGATCTACACCCATGTCGCCAACGAGCGGCTCAAGGCCCTGCACGGGGAGCACCACCCCAGAGCTTGAGTGGCTGGCCTCCCAAAAACAAAAAACCGCCAGCAAGCGGTTTTTTTATCTCTACACGACAGGAGATGGCGCTTATTTCCCTTGCTGGGATTTCAGCAGATCACGGATCTCGGTCAGCAGCTCCTGATCCTTGGTCGGGCCTGCCGGGGCGGCGGCTTCCTCTTCCTGCTTTTTCTTCAGGGTGTTGATGGCCTTCAGTCCCATGAAGATGGCAAAAGAGATGATCAGAAAGTCGATGATGGTCTGGATGAACTTGCCATAGGCGATGACCACGGCGGGTGTTGCACCTTCTGCGGCCTTCAGGGTGACCGCCAGGTCGCTGAAGTCCACGCCGCCCAGGATCAGGCCGATGGGCGGCATGATCACGTCACCGACAAAAGAGGAGACAATTTTGCCGAAGGCGGCACCAATGATGATACCGACCGCCATATCGATGACGTTGCCGCGGGCGGCAAAGGCTTTGAACTCTTGAATCAGACTCATTATTTCCTCCGAAATTAAACAAGATAGCGCGTTGATTACCCTTGCCAAAGGGTGAACTCTTGTCAGGAAAAACAGAGGCTAAGCCGCGTTGTTCCTGTCGTCCTGACTAGCTTGCGGGCGTTATGAGTCCTTGGCAATCGGGGGGAACCATTTTTTTGGTACAAAGTGATATTAATTTTTTGGTAAGTAGCTGGTTGAATGATGAGCTGTGCTGCTGTAGTTTGCTGGGTCGATTCATTCATACCACGTGAGTAAACAAGTGAAGTATTTACTACTGGGAATGATGCTTTTGTGCACATTTGCTGCCAGAGCGGGGATGGATACCCAAGCCTTGAAACAGACCATCACAGCCCGGCTGGGGGTCCCCGTCTATCTGGTTGAACCGACCCCGATCGCGGGGTTGTATATGCTGGGCACCTCACAGGGGGTGCTCTACAGCGATGCCAAAGGGGATTATGTGGTGCAGGGGGTCATGCTTGATATGACCCGCGACATGAAGAACCTGACCATCTCGGGTATGCGCGAGCAGCGCCGACTTGGTCTGGCGCAGGTGGCCCATGCCCCCATCGTGCTCAAGGCCCGGGATGAGCGTCACCGGGTCGCGCTGTTTCTCGGCGAGCAGGACGCCAGACGTCGTCAGCTCTCCGGCACTTTGCAACACCTGCAGGCATCCGGGGTGAGCGTGGCTCTCTATCCGGTGATTGATCACGCCGAACGGGCTGCCGACTGGTGCAGCGATCCCCTGCTGCAAAATGATCCGTTAAAAGCCTATTTGCCTCAAACGGCATGTAGTGAGACCCTTATCCAAAATATTGGCCTGAGCCAATGGTTGGGGGTCAAGGTACTGCCGGCCTGGGTCTCCTCCGACGGGGATCTGGTGCGCGGGTATCAGAGCCCCGAACAGCTGCTCAAGATACTGGATCATATTGATGTCCCTGCAAATCCGTCGTCGTCCGCGAGTTGATGATTCCCATCTGCCTGCCACCCTGCATCCCCTGCTTCGCCAAATCTTCGCCAGCCGTGGCGTAGAGGATCCCGCCCTGCTGGAGCGCAGCGCCAGCCAGCTGTTGCCGCCCCAGCGCCTCTATGGCATGGAGCAGGCGGTGCCGCTGCTGGCGGAGGCCCTGACCGCCCAGAAACGGATCCTTATCGTCGGCGACTTCGACTGCGACGGAGCCACCAGTTCGGCGCTGTGTGTGCTGGCTCTGCGCGCCATGGGTGGCCGCCATATCGATTTTCTGGTGCCCAATCGCTTCGAGTTTGGCTACGGCCTCACCCCCGAGATCGTCGAGCTGGCGGTGGCCCGCGGCGCCGAGTTTCTGATCACGGTGGATAACGGCATCTCCAGCATCGCCGGAGTGGCGGCGGCCAAGGCGGCCGGCATGCAGGTACTGGTTACCGATCACCATTTGCCGGGTCAGGAGCTGCCTGATGCCGATGCCATCGTCAACCCGAACCAGCGCGGTTGCGATTTCCCCTCCAAGTCGCTGGCCGGGGTGGGGGTAGCCTTTTACCTGATGGCGGCCCTCAACACCCATCTGCGTCAGCTTGGCTGGTACGAACGGCAAGGGTTGCGAGCCCCCAATGTGGCGGATTACCTCGACCTGGTGGCCCTTGGCACGGTCGCCGACGTGGTGGCGCTCGATGGCAACAACCGCATTCTGGTCCATCAGGGGTTGCAGCGGATCCGGGCTGGCCGTTGTCGCCCCGGCATTCAGGCGCTGGTGGATGTGTCGGGCCGCGATGGTCGCCGCCTCACTGCCGCCGACCTCGGCTTTGCGCTGGGGCCGCGCCTCAACGCGGTAGGGCGCCTCGATGACATGTCCCTCGGGGTCGCCTGTCTGCTCTGCGATGACCTCAATCTGGCGCGCCAGCTTGCGGCCGAGATGGACAGCCTCAATCAGGAGCGCAAGGAGATCGAGCAGGGGATGCAGCAGGAGGCCCTCGCCACCCTGGAGCAGATCCGGTTTCGCGATGGCGAGGTGCCGTCGGGCATAGTGCTGCATCGGGACGAGTGGCATCAGGGGGTGGTGGGGCTGGTGGCTTCCAAGGTGAAGGAGAAGTACTACCGCCCGGTCATTGCCTTTGCCGAGAGCAGCGAGAGCGAGCTCAAGGGCTCCGGCCGCTCCATCCCCGGCGTGCACCTGCGCGATGCGCTGGAACTGCTCGATACCCGCCATCCGGGCCTGATGGGCAAGTTTGGCGGCCATGCCATGGCGGCGGGGTTGACCCTGCCCAAGGCCAACATCGAGGCGTTCGGTCGGGCCTTTGAGGCGGTCATCAGTGAGCTGGTGACACCGGAGCTTTTGACCGGGGTGTTGCTCACCGATGGCGAATTGTTGCCGGATGAGCTCAACCTCGAGCTGGCGGAGCTGATTCGCGCCTCTGGCCCCTGGGGTCAGGCCTTCCCCGAGCCGCTGTTCGACGGCGAGTTCGTGCTGGTGCAGCAGCGGCTGGTGGGGGAGAAGCACCTCAAAATGATGCTGACAACCGATTCCGGTCACGCGGTGGATGCCATCGCCTTTGGCGTCGATCTCAAGCGCTGGCCCGATGCCTCGGTGAAGCGGGTGAGGCTTGTCTACCGGCTTGACGTCAACGAGTGGCGCGGCAACCGCAGCGTGCAGCTGCTGGTGGAGCATCTGGAGGCAGCCGATCTCTGAGCCGGTAGTATCGCTGCTTTGTTGCTGACATCGTTGACAACGGCCACCCTCGGGTGGCCGCTTTTGTTGGCGGATCTCTGGAAAAGGGCGTTGACCTGTCTATAGCTTCACAGTTTAAGCTCATCTCTATCGGGTCATCTGAGGGCCCGCACCGTGAGTGATTGCCATGAAAATATCCGAACTGGCCCACCGCTGCGGCCTCGCCCGCTCCACCCTGCTCTATTACGAGAAGCTGGGAGTGATTGCCGGTACTCGGGCCGCCAACGGCTATCGCCACTATGACGAGGGGGATCTGCAGCGACTGCAGATGGTGCAGGCCCTGCAGGCAGGTGGTCTCAGCCTCAAGCAGTGCCTCGCCTGTCTGGCTGGCGAGATAGAGCAAGCGGCATTGCAGGCCCGGGTCAGGGAGCTGGATGAGGAGCTGGCGCGGATGCAGCGCGCCCGGGATCTGTTGGCGGATCTGGCAGGGCTGCGCCCGCGCTCCGGTGAGGAATTCAAGGCCTGGCAGCTGCAACTGAAGCGCGAGGCACCGGAGGCCTACTTCGCGTGGGCGATGAAACAGGGTTTTAGCGAGAAAGATCGCTACCACTTGCAATGGTTGAGCAAAGACATGAATGAACATGAGCGTTACATCAAGGACTTTATCCAGCTGCTGGATGGCATGAGTTACTGGGGGCCGGGGGATCGCGCCTTCACCCAGCAGCAGTTTGCCGCCTTGCCCATCCGGCCGCGCCGGATCCTTGACATGGGTTGCGGGCGCGGTGCCTCGACCATGGCGCTGGCTCAGGTGACCGATGCCACTATCGTAGCCATCGATCTGGAAGAGGAGGCACTGGCCGCCGTGGCGCACTCCGCCCGTGCGGCGGGCTTTGAGCATGTCTCCACCCTCTGCGCCAACATGGCGGCACTGCCGGACGATCTGGCCCCGGCCGACCTCATCTGGGCAGAGGGGAGCGCTTACGTGATGGGGGTTGCTAATGCGCTGAAGGCGTGGCGTCCGCTGCTCGCGAGCCCGCAGTCTTGCATCGTGCTGAGTGATGCGGTCTGGCTGACCGATAACCCGCCCGAGGAGGCATTAGCATTCTGGCAGCAGGATTATCCCGCCATGCAGACGCTGGCGGGCCTGCTTGAGACGGTACAAGCGGCAGGCTACCGCTGCCTATCACACACACCCTTGCCGATGAGCGCCTGGAACAACTATCTGGACCCTATCGAGGTCAATCTGGTGCGCTATCGAGACGAGCTGTGGGAGAGTGCCGCCTGGCAGGACTTGAGCCGGGAAGTAGCCATCCACCGCCAATATCTGGGCAGTTACGGCTATGTGATCTGCTGCCTGCAAAAAGATGCGTGATAATTTGTCGTAAAAAAATGAGGCGCCTGTGGGCGCCTCGTTGTTTATCAGGGATGGTGGATGGCCATTACAGCTCACGGGCCCAGGGGTGAGCCTTGGGGCGCAGCGCCAGGGCCAGACCCAGCAGCAGTACGGTCAGACCGTAGAGGGGCCAGCTGCCAAAGCGCAGGTAGGGGGTCTCGCCGTGGGCGGGACGCACCTCGCTGCGCAGCACACCCGCTTCAAACTGCGGGATCTGGCCGATGATGCTGCCATCGATCTCGGTCACGATAGTGATGCCGGTGTTGGTGTCGCGCAGCAGCGGACGAGCCAGCTCCAGTGCGCGCATCCGGGCGATCTCCATATGTTGCCAGGGGCCGATGCTGGTGCCAAACCAGGCATCGTTGGAGACGGTCAGCAGGAAATCGGTATCGGCATTGACGTTGCGGCGCACCTCCTCCGGGAAGATGATCTCGTAGCAGATGGCGGCGGCAAACTTGAGCCCCTTGGCGATCAGGTTTGGTTGCACCTCGTCACCCCGGCTGAAGGAGGACATCGGCAGGTTGAAGAAGGGGGCGATGGGGCGCAGCAGATCTTCAAACGGCACGAACTCACCGATGGGCAGCAGGTGGTATTTGTTGTAGCGGTTGGAGTGGTTGTAGAAGTAGGACTCCTTGCCATCCGCATCCTGCACCCCCATGCCGAGCACGGTATTGTAGAAGCGCTGTTGCTGCTCGTCGTAGTGAATAATCCCAGCCAGCAGGCCGGTATCGTTCACCTTCATCGCCTTGTCCAGATTCTCCAGATAGGGGCCCATCGCCTTCTCGATGGCCGGGATCGCCGATTCCGGCCAGATGATGATGTCGGCATCCTGATTCTCGCGGCTCAAGTCCTGATAGGTGCGCACCGTGGGGGCCAGCGCCTCCGGATCCCACTTGAGGGACTGGGCAATATTGCCCTGCACCAGTGCCACCTTGACCGGTTCGCCACGGGTCACCCAGTTGAGCTGCATAAGTCCGTGGGCACCGGCAACCAGCAGGGCGGGCACCGCCAGCCAGAGCGGGGAGCGGGACTTCCACACCAGCCAGATAGCGGAGGCGGACAGCAACAGGGCGAGGGTGATGCCCTGCACCCCGAGAATGGGGGCAAAGCCCTTGAGGGGGCCGTCGATCTGGCTGTAGCCAAACCAGAGCCAGGGGAAACCGGTCATCACCCAGCCGCGCAGCCAGTCAGCGACCAACCAGAGGGCCGGGAAGGCGAGCAGCCAGCGGCTCCAGTGACGGCCGCCAAAGAAGCGGGCAAAGACCCAGCAGGCGAGCGTCGGGTAGAGTGCCAGATAGGCGGAGAGCCCGGCCAGCAGGACGAAGGCGACCGGCAGCGGGATGCCGCCAAACTCGGTCATGCTGACATGGATCCACCACAGCCCCGGCAAAAAGAGTCCCATGGCGTAGCCAAAACCGCGCCAGGCAGCCTGTTTCGGCGTGGCTTTGTCCAGCAGGGCGTAGAGGCCAAGCAGGGAGGGGATCACCAGCGGCCAGTAGCCGAAGGGGGAGAAGGCCAGCACCGCGATGGCGCCAGAGGCCAATGCACTGAGGCTTAACAGAATTTTGGAAGTAACAGGGGATAATCTCACGGGCGATGGTGCTCGTCTTGGTGTGCAACTGGGGTCGAATGGCCGGTATCTTAACCTGTAAGCGGGGCAACGGCGAGCCTCGATGCCGGTGGCAGAGAGCACAACGCCCCGAGGTCGGGGCGTTGTTTCACACATCGAGCGGATCTGCCTATTGCGGCTCGGATTGCGCCGCCGCGTGGTGCTCGGGGATCTTCACCTGCAGCTGCTGCAGACGGCGCCGGTCGGCATGCATCACCTTGAACAGGTAGCCGTCCAGCTCGATCTCCTCGCCCTTCTTTGGCAGGTGGCTGAAGGCGTGCATTACCAGACCACCCACCGTATCCACCTCTTCATCGCTGAATTTGGTGCCGAAGAAGTCGTTGAAATCCTCGATCTCGGTCAGGGCGCTGATGGAGAAGACCCGCTTGCTGAGGCGGCGGATTTCGTCCGGCTCATCCTCGATGTCGTCAAACTCGTCGTCGATCTCGCCAACGATCAGTTCCAGTATGTCTTCGATGGTCACCAGACCGGAGACGCCACCAAATTCGTCGACCACGATGGCCATGTGGTAGCGCTCTTCACGGAACTCCTTGAGCAGACGGTCAACCCGTTTGCTTTCCGGCACGATCACCGTGGGGCGCAAGATTTTCTCGAGCTGCAGCGGCTCGCTGGCGTGATGGCCGCCAAACCCGAAGGGGAGCAGATCCTTGGCGAGCAGAATGCCCTCCACATGATCCTTGTCCTCGTTGATCACCGGGAAGCGGGAGTGACCGGACTCGATGATCACCGGCAGGATTGCATCCACCGGTTGGGACTTCTCGATGGTCACCATCTGGGAGCGGGGGATCATGATATCGCGCACGCGAAGATCGGCGATCTCCAGCACCCCCTCGATCATGTCCTTGGTGTCCTGATCGATGAGGTCGCGCTCTTCGGCATCGGCTATCACGTCTACCAAATCATTGCGGTCTTTTGGCTCGCCCTGGAAGAGTTGGCTGAGTTTGTCGAGCCAGGTTTTCTTCGGCGAGCCGGTACTAGGGTGATCGTCGGTCATTTTTTCTCTTGGTTACTCGCTTAAACACACTTGAAATTGTTCGGGTTATATAAGGATGGCCATCTGCTGTTTCAAGTCGATGACCGTCCGACGTTTTACTCTTCGTCGTTCAGATAAGGATCGGCAAAACCGAGCTCCTGCATGATGTCGCGCTCAAGCGCTTCCATCTCTTCGGCTTCCTCATCCTCGATATGGTCATAACCTAGCAGATGCAGACTGCCGTGCACAACCATGTGGGCCCAGTGGGCCATGAGGGGCTTGCCCTGCTCCTCGGCCTCGCGCTCTACCACCTGACGGCAGATCACCAGATCGCCGAGCAGCGGCAGCTCCAGACCGGGTGGCGCCTCGAACGGGAAGGATAGCACGTTGGTGGGCTTGTCCTTGCCGCGATAGGTGAGGTTGAGCTCGTTGCTCTCCGCCTCGTCGACGATGCGCACCGTCACTTCAGCCTCCTGCTGGAAGCCGAGAATGGTGCCGTCGAGCCAGCCTTGCAGCTGGGCTTCGGTGGGCAGGCCGTCGGTGCTGGCACTGGCCAGTTGCAGATCCAGGGTTACGCTCATTGCTCGCTCTCTTTGCTGGAGTTTGTTTGGCCGGCCACCTTCTCGGCTGCCTGTTTGGCATCGAACGCCTCATAGGCCTGCACGATGCGGGCCACCACCGGGTGGCGAACCACGTCTTTGGACTCGAAGAAGTTGAACGACAGACCATCGACCCCTGGCAGCACTTCCAGCGCGTGGCGCAGGCCGGATTTGGCGTTGCGCGGCAGGTCTACCTGGGTGATGTCGCCGGTGACCACCGCCTTGGAGTTGAAGCCGATCCGGGTCAGGAACATCTTCATCTGCTCGGTGGTGGTGTTCTGGGCCTCATCGAGAATGATAAAGGCGTCATTGAGGGTTCTTCCGCGCATATAGGCGAGCGGCGCCACCTCGATGATGTTGCGCTCCATCAGCTTCTCGACCCGCTCAAAGCCCAGCATCTCGAACAGGGCGTCGTAGAGCGGGCGCAGGTAAGGATCCACCTTCTGGGAGAGATCGCCAGGCAGGAAGCCCAGCTTCTCGCCCGCTTCCACCGCCGGACGAGTCAGCAGAATGCGGCGAATTTCCTGACGCTCCAGCGCATCCACTGCTGCCGCGACCGCCAGATAGGTCTTGCCGGTACCGGCCGGGCCTATGCCGAAGCAGATATCGTGGCGCACGATATTAGCAATGTACTGGGCCTGATTTGGGCTGCGTGGCTTGATGAGACCGCGCTTGGTCTTGACCGTCACCTCCTTGCCATAGGGGATGCTCGGTGCCGGTTCGTCATCCTGCTCCAGCACTCGCGACTCCTGAATGGCCAGATGGACCATGTCGGGGGTGATGTCGGTCACCTTGCCACCCTTGAGGGGCTGGGTTTCCACATAAAGGTGCTTGAGGATGACGGCGGCGGCATCCATCTGGGCCGGTTTGCCCACCAGCTGGAAGTGGCTGTCACGGTAGCTGATCTCGACGCCGAGGCGGCGCTCCAGCTGCTTGATATTGTCATCGAAGGGGCCGCACAGGCTGGCAAGGCGCTGGTTGTCGGCGGGCTCCAGATGCAGATTCAGGGTCGAGATGTGTCGGCTCAAAATATCCTCGTCTCAAGGCGCTCCCCATCCGCCGGGCGAATGGGGAGGAGGGGATTAATGGGGTGTGAAGGCGGCCACGCCCAGCTCGTCCGGTACGTTATCCGGGCGACGGGCCAGGATTTCGCTCGGTGCCGTGGCGATCCGCAGGTTCATCTCGCTCTCGCCGCGGATGAACTTGCCGCGCAGGGAGTTGGGACGCACCTCGGTGATCTCCACGTCGGCAAAGCCGCCGATCAGGGTATGCTGGCCTTCGAAGTTGACCACCCGGTTGTTCTCGGTGCGGCCACATAGCTGCATCGGGTCGAGCTTGGAAGGCCCTTCCACCAGGATGCGTTGGGTGGTGCCCAGCATGGCGCGGCCAATCTGCATCGCCTGGTTGTTGATGACGTGCTGCAGGCGGGCCAGACGGGCTTTCTTCACTTCCATGTCGACATCGTCGGGCATGTCGGCGGCCGGGGTGCCCGGGCGCGGACTGAAGATGAAGCTGAAGCTCATGTCGAAACCCACATCCTCGATCAGCTTCATGGTCGCTTCAAAGTCTTCGTCCGTCTCGTTCGGGAAGCCAACGATAAAGTCGGAGCTGATGGTGATGTCGGGACGGGCGGCACGCAGACGACGGATCTTGGATTTGTACTCCAGGATGGTGTGCGGGCGCTTCATCATGGTCAGAATACGGTCGGAGCCGCTCTGCACCGGCAGGTGCAGGAAGCTGACCACTTCCGGGGTGTCTTTGTAGACTTCGATGATGTCGTCGGTGAACTCGATCGGGTGGCTGGTGGTGTAGCGAATGCGATCGATACCGTCGATGGCGGCCACCAGACGCAGCAACTCGGCGAAGGTGCAGATGCCGCCATCAAAGGTCGGGCCGCGGTAGGCGTTGACGTTCTGGCCGAGCAGGTTCACTTCGCGCACGCCCTGCTGGGCGAGCTGGGCGATTTCGTAGAGCACGTCGTCCAGCGGTCGGCTCACCTCTTCACCGCGGGTGTAGGGCACTACGCAGTAAGTACAGTATTTGGAGCAGCCTTCCATGATGGAGACGAACGCGGTGGCCCCTTCGGCGCGCGGTTCGGGCAGGCTGTCGAATTTTTCGATCTCGGGGAAGGCGATATCAACCTGGGCACCACGGCCCTCTTGCACTTCCTTGATCATGGCGGGCAGGCGATGCAGGGTCTGCGGGCCGAACACGATATCCACATAGGGAGCGCGTTGGCGAATCGCATCGCCCTCCTGAGAGGCAACGCAGCCACCCACGCCGATCACCAGACCGGGCTTGTTGGCCTTGAGCTTTTTCCAGCGTCCCAGCTGGTGGAACACCTTCTCCTGCGCCTTTTCGCGGATGGAGCAGGTATTCAGCAGCAAGACATCTGCCTCTTCGGGCTCTTCGGTAAGGGTGTAGCCATTGCTGGCATCCAACAGGTCGGCCATTTTGGACGAGTCATACTCGTTCATCTGGCAACCCCAGGTTTTAATGTGAAGTTTCTTGCTCATTGCTTCTCTTGACTTGTTTTGAAATCGGCATGGTCAAAGGACCGCGCATTTTACTCCGCAATCTGGATACTGCCTAGCTAATATCCAGATGGCAATGGTGCTCACCCGATACCTGTTGCCAGCAAGCTCAATAAGCTTTCTCCTTGATTTGACGCAGCAATTCCCCGTTTGTCTCACTGTTTATCAGTCGCCCTTGCGCTATCATGCAGCCATCCGGTTCACGTCCGGGCGCTGTCGCCGGACGCACCCTTTCAGGAATAAATGTATGGAACAGTGTGATATCGCCATCGTCGGCGCCGGCATGGTGGGCGCCGCCACCGCCTGTCTGCTGGCAGCTCAGGGCCTCTCGGTGCGGGTCATCGAGACCCAACTGCCGGAGCATTACGCGCCGGAGCAGCCGTTGGATCTGCGGGTCTCCGCCATCAGTCAGGCCTCGGTGGCGCTGCTGGAGCAGGCCGGTGCCTGGCACCATCTGCAGCAGATGCGGCTCTGCCCCTACCGCCGACTGGAGACCTGGGAGCTGGACGGTTTTGCCACCCGCTTCAATGCCGCCGATCTCGGCTTGCCCCAGCTTGGCTACATCATCGAAAACCGGTTGGTACAGCTCGCCCTGCTCAAGCGGATGGAGGATTTTCCCACCATCCAGACCCACACCCCGGCGGCGGTGACCAGCCTGCGCCAGAGTGCAGATGAAGCTGTGCTGACTCTGGACGACGGCACCGAGCTGGCGGCCCGATGGGTGCTGGCTTGCGACGGCGCCGAATCCCACACCCGCAAGCTGGCGGGTATCGGCGTATCGCGCTTCGAGTACCGCCAGCACTGCATGCTGATCAATATCGACACCGACTTTGCGCAGGAAGATATCACCTGGCAGCAGTTCACCCCGAGCGGCCCGCGCGCCTTCCTGCCACTACCAGGCCAGCACGGCTCTCTGGTGTGGTATGACAGCCCGGCCCGGATCCGGGCGCTGGCGGCCATGAGCAACGAAGGGCTTGCCGCCGAAGTGCGCCGCCACTTCCCGAGTCGGCTCGGCGGGTTCACCGTCACCGGCAAGGGGAGCTTCCCGCTGGTGCGCCGCCACGCCAACGACTATCACGCCGGTCGGGTGGTGCTGCTTGGCGATGCTGCCCACACCATCAACCCGCTGGCGGGGCAGGGGGTCAACCTCGGCTTCAAGGATGTGGCCTGCTGGGCTGATCTGCTGCAAGGAGCTGGCGCCGACTGGCATCAGCTGGCGTTGGCCGAGCGTTACGAGCGACGCCGTCGCCCCGACAACCTGCTGATGCAGTCGGGAATGGATCTCTTCTACGGGGTATTCAGCAACGAGATTGGCCCGCTCAAGCTGGCCCGCAATCTTGCTCTCAATCTGGCGGACAAGGCGGGCCCGCTCAAGGAGATGGCGCTGCGCTATGCACTGGGGCTGGTTTGACAGGTAGAAACCAGGTAACACGGGCAGAATGCGCGAAGGAGCAAAGGTGATGAACAAGGCACTGTTGGTGATCGATTTTATCAACGATATTGCCCATCCCGACGGGCGCATTGCCGCCTCCGCAGCCCACGTGGTGGAGCAGGATGCCATTGCGCATGCCAATCAGGCGCTGGCCCATGCCCGCGCCCACGGCTGGCTGGTGGTGCTGATCAAGGTGGGCTTTGACGGCGGCTATCAGCTGCAACCCAAAGGCTCCCCCATGTTTGGTCGCGCTCACCAGCAGGGTGCGCTCTCTTTGGCTGACAGCGGCACCGACTTTCATCCTGATCTGGATGTGCAGCCCGGCGATCTGGTGCTGACCAAGCCCAGGGTCAGTCCCTTCTATGGCACGGCGCTGGAGCCTGCGCTGCGCGCCAATCACATCGACCACCTCTATCTGTGCGGGGTGAGCACTAGCTGGGCCATTCAGGCGGCGGCGCGGGATGGTCACGATCGCGACTACGCCATCACCATTCTGGAGGATGCCTGCGCCGCCGCAGATGCCACCGAGCATCACACCTCGCTGCGGATGCTGGGCCGTATCGCCGAGATCATCAAGGTGTCCCGGCTGGCTTGATCCTTAACGCAGGCAGCACCCGAGCACCGTGTTGAGATTGACTCAGCGGCCCCTTGTCGGGCCGCAGCGCTTTTGGGCAACATGATTGTCGGGCAATATAGTGCTCACATGGATAACAACAAGGATGGACAGATGCGTTATCAGGGACGGATCGCGAGCTGGAACGAGGCGCGCGGCTTTGGATTTATTACGCCGGAGCAAAATGGCGCCGAGCAGGCAATCAATGGAGCACGCAGTGCAGGGCTGTTTGTGCACGTTACGGCGCTGCAATCAGATGGCCGCGTGCCCGAGCCGGGGGAGCGTGTCACCTATCTGATCGGCAGTGGCCAGGATGGCAAACCGAGGGCGTTACAGGTCTTTTTCCCCGATCGCCCGCTCACGTTGGCGGATGCCGAGCCTTCATCCGCATCATCGGCGGCGCCATCGTTTCGGGCGGCAAGTCAGCCGCCACGATCCACCTCGACCAGAGAGAGAAGTAACCCCTATCGACGTCGCAAGAGCAGCTGGAGTGGCAAATTGATCCCTCTGCTGGTGCTCGTCGGCCTCTTTTCCATCTATTCCCGTTTCTCGGCCGAGTCGATGGCGCCATTGCCGGTCTCATCTTTCAATCAGGAGGAGGTCAGCACGCCACAGGCAACAACCTTTATTCGTCAGTGTGATGGTCGGCAGCATTGCTCCCAGATGACCTCCTGCGAGGAGGCAACCTGGTTTTTGCAACATTGCCCGAACACCAAAATGGACGGAGAGGGCGATGGCATCCCCTGCGAAAATCAGTGGTGTGGCCATTAAATGTGACTTATCAGATACATATGCTCATGATGTGCTCTTGTGATCCGGACCTGGGAAACTGGCCTGAAACCTTGCCGGATAGTGTTCGATGGTGAAATTTGGTCTCAGTTGGCTAAGTGGGAATGGGGTGCTTTACTCTATCTGCTGACTTTATTGTTAATAGATGGCGGTATGCCACTTTTGCCACAGGATGGCCATCATGGTGGATGATATACAGAGGCCGCGAAGTCACTTCTCCGAGCGGGCTCATTATCTGGCTGCGCTGCTGGATTCGCTGGAAGACCAGATATCGGTGATAGATCGGGATGGCGTGATCCATTACACCAATCTCGCCTGGGATCTGTTTGCCGAGCAAAACGGCATGCCCAAGGGATATAACTGGATTGGGGTCAATTACATGGGGGCTTGTGACGCTGAATCTGAGCCCTCTGGATTGGCTGCTGTGGAGGGGATCCTCCGGGTTATCCGTCATCAGCAGGAGAAGTTCTATCTGGAATACCCCTGCCACAGCCCCGACACCCAGCGTTGGTTTATGATGCGAGTCGCGCCGGTACCCGGGCTTGATGCCGAGTATTTTTCCATCGCCCATATCAATATCACCGAGCGCAAGCTGCTGGAGCTGGAAGTTGCCAGCCTCTCCCAACATGATCCCTTGACCGGACTGGCCAATCGGCGGCTGTTCAACAGCTTTTTGCATAACGAGTGGCGGCGCAGCATGCGTGAACATACCCCGCTCTCCCTCATCATGCTGGATCTGGATAACTTCAAGGCGTGCAATGACCATCTTGGTCATCAGATGGGGGATGGCTCCCTCCAGCTGGTGGGCCATCTTCTGCAATCCTTCTGCCAGCGTCCGGCGGATCTGCCCTGCCGTTTTGGTGGTGACGAGTTTGCCCTGATCCTCGGCAATACCGATCGAGATGCGGCCCAGCGGATTGGAGAGGAGATCCGCCAGGCCATCAACGATCTCGACATCGTGGTGGCAAATAATATTCAGCTTAGCGCCAGCATTGGCATTGCTACCTACACGGCAGAGCAACTGCTGGAGGGGGAAGGTGCGTTGCTGGCCGCGGCCGATGCGGCGCTTTATTGCGCCAAGGGGGCGGGTAAAAACCGTAGCCACTGCGCCAGCTGTTGAGCCGCATTGCCGCTTTTGTCCTGCATGCGCCCCCTTGATGGGGGCGCACTGTTTTGACGTGGCACGATGTTAGCTACCAGCGAGCGTTGGTTTCAGCGCTCGGGCGTGGCCGACACCGGCAGGGGATGGCTGGCGATCACCTGCCTGACGAAGTGATCCCTGATGGGGTCGGCAAAGTCCGGATTCCATACCATGCTGACCTCCCACTCGGAGCTGGGACCAGAGAGGGGATAGAGGGTGACATCGGGCCCTGCGATAAAGCTGACGCTGCGCGGCAGGATGGCGTTGCCTATGCCTGCCGCGACCAATGCCACCAGCGTCTGGATATCCTCGGCCTCCTGGACCATGCCGGTCAGCCGATTGGCGCCGAGAAAACCGGCGATCTGCTGGCTGAGCCCGGGGCAGCGGTGGCCCACCATCTGCAACAGGGGTTGACTGGTCAGTGCCTGCTGGACGTCGAATGCGGCCGGGTCTGGCTCGGTCATCCGTGTCGGCACCGCCAGCACCAGCCGGTCGATCAGCAGTTTGTGCTCCTGTAACTGCGGCATCTGAGGTCTGCGCATAAAGCCCAGCTGCAACTGGCCGGAGAGCAACTGCTCCTGCTGGATGGCGGAGGGCATATCCTGCAGATGGACCATCACGTCCGTGACCTGCTGTTTGAAGCGGGCCACCAGCGAGGGTGCAAGCGCGAAACTCGACAGACCGAAGCCAATCTTGAGCCGACCGGCTACCCCGCTCGCCACAGCCAGCGCATGGCTTTCGAACTCCCGACCGTGCTCGACCAGCGCACTCGCCTGAGTGAGCAGCTGGGCGCCGAGCGCCGTCAGCTCGGCGCCGTGGCGGCCCCGTTTGAACAGGGTGCAGCCCAGCGTCTGCTCCAGCCCCTGGATCTGCTTGGTGAGTGCCGGCTGGGTGATAAAGAGGCGGCTGGCCGCTTCCCGGTAGTTGGCGGTGTCGGCCAGCGTCACAAACGCCTGCAGTTGCCTCAAGTCGAATCTCATTCCAATTGGTTATCCAAAGTGGCGATTTATTGATTATAAATTATCTAATCGCCTTGTTCTAATGGCTCTGCAAGGGGGGAATCGCCCTCCTCTGAACCGGAATAAGGAGCCATATCATGTCCACTCAACGTTATCTTTTTTTGATCAAGGGCAAGCTGGTGCTGGCCCAGCCATTGGCGGCCCCGGAGACGGGGGAGCTGCTCGCCAGCCTGCTGCAACAGGGTTTTGTGGTCGGCCCCTTGCAAGTGTGGGCTGGCAGTGCCGAGCAGGCGCTGGCCTGTTATGAGCGTGCCGCCCAGCAGCAGGCCTTTGCCGATGCACTCTCTGGCTCTCTGCCCGAGCTGGCCGGGGTGTCTGTATGAGCGCTGGCATGAACACGCTCACCCTGTCGGTATCCGCCCTGTTGCTCGATATGGATGGCACTCTGGTCTGCTCGACCTGCGATGTGGAGAAGGTGTGGCGGCTCTGGTGCCAGTATCATCAGCTTGCCCCTGAGCCGGTACTGGCTCTATGCCACGGTATGCGCTCACGTGAGGTGATCCGGGCGCTGGCCCCGCAGCTGGATGTGGAGCGGGAGGCGGCGCGGCTCGACGAGCTGGAGATGCTGCATACCGGCGGCGACGCCATCGCAGGGGCTGGCGAGTTGCTGCGCCATTTGCCGCCAGAGCTTTGGGCCATCGTGACCTCCGCCAGTGAGCAGGTTGCCCGTCACCGCCTGAATTGTGCCGGTTTGCCGCTGCCGGCTGTGCTGGTGGGGGCCGAAGAGGTGGTCAATGGCAAGCCCGATCCCGAGCCCTATCTGCTGGGAGCCAAACGGCTTGGCGTGTCGCCCGATTGTTGTCTGGTGTTCGAGGATGCCCCGGCCGGTATCGAGAGTGCCCTGCGTGCAGGTTGCAGTGTGGTGCAGGTAGGGGGCGATGCGCCGCTCAATCCGGCGGTGGTGGCGGTGATCCGCGACTGGTGCGAGGTGAATATGGAGCCGGGGGAGACGTCCCTGTTGGTGACGCTGCCCGCCTGAGCGGTGGATAGAGCGCGTTACGACCGCAGATTGCGGTATGAACCATTGCCATCAACACTGTATGCCGCAATAAAAACGCCCCCGAGATGCGGGGGCGTTTTGCTTTCTCAACGGTTATTTGAAAACACGGAAACGGGTAGCGTCGTCGATAAAGGTCTTGTCACCGGCCGGTTGCTTGATGCTGCCAAAGGGCATCTGGGCACGCAGCAGCCAGCTGGCGGGCAGGTTCCACTCCTTGCGTACCGCCTCGTCGATCAGCGGGTTGTAGTGCTGCAGGGAGGCACCGACTTTCTCCTGTGCCAGCGTCGTCCAGACCGCAAACTGGGCGATGCCGGTGGCATGTTCCGACCAGATGGGGAAGTTGTCGGCATAGAGGGCGAATTTTTGCTGCAGATCCTTGATGACGTCGGTGTCTTCGAAGAACAGCACGGTACCGAAGCCTGCGCGGAAGCTGCCATCTACCTTGGCCTCACTCTGGGCGTAGGCTTCCGGCGGCACAATCTTTTTCAGCTCGGCTTTGACGATATCCCACAGCTTGTGGTGCTGGGCGCCAAACAGGATGACAGCACGGGAGCTCTGGGAGTTGAAGGAGGAGGGGCTGTGTCTGATGGCATCCTGGATCAGGGCCGTCAGCTGCTCCGGCGTATGGGACACCTGGTCGCCCAGGGCATAGATGGTACGACGTGCTTTGATCTGCTCGATAAACGGACTGCTCATAACATCTCCTTGTTCTGCTTGGCGTTGCAGCCGGTGATGGACGGTTTGTCCAGCGCCTGCCGAATCAGGTATAGACTATAACACCCGCGATGCAGAGCGGGGTTAACCGGGGGTAACTAGCGTTTTTCCTGTCAGTTGATATTCGTTTGCGAACCTTGACGTTTCGCTAATGTTGGAAATGTCATTTAAGGGGCGCGAAAGTGATATTAATCAACGATTCACTCTCCTTTCTCTCCCACAATCCTCGTATGTTTTCTTGGTTCGGATGTGATGTGAGCCGTTCGTATCTCAATAAACGCTACTATGTGCTGGTCCCCCTCTCTGCATTGATTGGTTTGATGATCCTGATAGTGACGATCATCATGGCTATTGCCAGCTATCTGAGGGATATCGACATGACGGTATCCGGTTTCGGCCACATGGCATCCTCCGTTGAAGCGTCCCTGATCCACGAGATGGTGAAGGTCAATGAGCGGCAACTGGCGGTGCTGGAGGCCTCGCTCGACAAGGAGAAGATCGCTCGCGGCGGGCTGGCCGACTCCCCCATCTGGGCCATTGCGCACAAGATCAAACCAGGCAACCACTACATCTACTTTTACAACCTGAACGCGGATCGTATCGACAGCTACCCGGACTGGCTACCGCCCCCCGGTTATCAGGCGGCGCTGCGACCCTGGTATCAGGTGACCACCATGCCGGGCGACGAGCTCGTCTGGTTTGGCCCCTACCCTGAATACAATACCAATGAACTGATACTCAGCCTGATTAAACGGGTGCGGGACGATCAGGGGCAACTGCTGGGGCTGCTGATGGTCGACATGTCATTCGACTCGCTGCAGCAGGCGCTACAGCGGACAGTTGGCGGCAATCAGGCCGCACTCTATCTTACCTTGCGCGACAGCGGCCAGCTGGTGGTGGGCAGCAATATGGATCTGCTGGCAGATTACCCCATCGAGCAGCATCAGGGCCAGCAGTGGCTCGGTCTGGATGTGTTGTGTCATGGCACTTTCCTGAAGCGCGAGCTGGCGGACATTGGCTGGGATCTCAATATCTATCTGCCGCCCGTGCTGTTTCGCAACAGCCTCTATGAGGCGCTGCAGATGGTGGTTTTGCCATTGATCTCCCTGTTTGCCATCTGGTGTTGCACACTGAGTCTGCTGGTGCGGATCTTCCGCCAGGAGCAGGCGCTGGTGTCGGGTTCACTGACCGGTATCGTGCGCAATCTGGAGAGTTCTCCCCCCATCACCAAGGCCAATACCTGGTTTGTGCGACGCAGCCTGAACGAGATCGATCAGGTCAGGGCCAGCTTCCTCAAGGGGCAAGATGCGCTGTTGCGGGACCCTCTGACCGGTATCATGAACCGGCGAGCCTTCGAGCAGCACAAGAGCGCGCTGGAGCTGAGGGGGGAGCGCTTCTGGCTGCTGCTGTTTGATATTGATCACTTCAAAGGACTCAATGACAGTCGGGGTCATGCCTTCGGCGATCAGGTGCTGTGTCGGGTGGCCAACTGTCTTGCTGATGTGCTGGGGGTGAGCAGGGTTTACCGGATTGGTGGCGATGAGTTTGCCTCTCTGCTGCAACAGCCACAGGATGAGCTGGCGGAGAAGCTCAATTGTCTGCTTGACGTGGTGCGACATCAACAGTGGCGTGAGCACAAGGGGCAGGTCACCTTGAGTATCGGCGGCGCCTGCCATTCACCCCTTGCCGACCCCATCTTCGAGCGTGCTGATGCAGCCCTTTATCGTAGCAAGGAGGCTGGCCGGGACTGCTGGCATTTGGCGGATGAGGCTGCTGACTGACAGCTTTTGTCCCAGCGCGGCGGGTCTGTGCCGGGACACGACAACCAGATTGTGGGGCGCCCAGCCGTAATAGTGTGGCTTTTTGGTGATTTTAATCTTTAAATTCAATCGCTTGATTTTACTCTTCCATTCTGGGCGGTGGCCGTGCGGCCATTGACTGTCGCATCCCTCATTTCTGCTGGCTGGCGAACCCCGTGGCACTTTGTATAGTGCCGCTGAATATTAATCAGGTTTGACAGGAGTACCCATGGAGATGAATTCGCGTGCTCTTCGCGCACTGGCATTGCTGGGTGCCTTGCTGGCTGGCAGCGCGACCGTGCATGCTTCCGAGACCCTCAATACCATTTTGGGTGGCGGCGCAGGTGGTGTGGCGGGCACCATGATCGGCAAGGAGCTGGGTGGCGATACCGGTGCGCTGGTGGGAGCGGCGTTAGGCGGTGCTGCTGGTGGGGCAGCGACGGCCAACAAGGGCAACAAGAATGAAGCGGCCCTTGGCGGCGCTGTGGGGGCGCTGGGCGGTGCCGCCATCGGCAAGAGTGTCGGTGGTGAAAACGGTCAGCTGATCGGCGCCGGGGTCGGCGGGGCGAGCGGTTCGGCCATCGGTGCCAAGACCGGCGATGGCCACAAGAGCCAGGATCGCTATTACGATGATGACGACGATCATCACCATCACAAGCACCACAAGAAGTACAAAAAGCATAAGAAGCACAGATGGCATGACGACGATTGATGCGTGTGCAGTGAGTGCGGAAGATGCAAAACGGGGCCTGTTGGTCCCGTTTTGCATGGTGTGGTCACTCGATTTTGCGGTGACTCGCTCGTGCGGTTACACCAGCCGGTGCTGGCGGCGACCGGCGGCAAAGGCGTTGATGTTGTCGATAAGCTGGTCGGCCAGTCGCTGCATCGACTCCTCGCTGGCCCAGGCCACATGGGGGGTCAGAATGAAGTGGGGGTATTGCAGCGCCTTCATCAAGGTATGGTCGGGGGGCGGGGGTTCGACGCTCGCCACATCGAAACCGGCGCCACCGAGGCGGCCGTTGGCCAGCGCTTGCAGCAGCGCCTCCTCATCCACCAGACCGCCACGGCCGACGTTGATCAGCAGGGCGCCCGGTTTCATCAGATCCAGCTCCCGCTCGCCAATGAGGTTGCGGGTGTAGGGGGTGAGCGGGCAGTGCAGGCTGATGACGTCCGAGCTTTGCAGCAACTCGTCGAGGGGCAAGCGGTCCTCGTCGTGACTGGCGCCGATCTGGCTCTGGGCGTAACGCACTGTCATCCCCATCCCTTTGGCCCGCTCGCCGAGCGCCTGTCCGAGCGTTCCTTTGCCGATGATGCCAAGCTGCTTGCCGTGCAGATCCATGATGTTGTGGTCGAAGAAGCAGAACTGGCCGCTCTGTTGCCAGCGCCCCTCCAGCAGCGACTGGCGCCAGCAGAAGAGGTTGCGCGACAGGGCCAGCATCAGCGCCATGGCGTGCTCCGGCACCGAGGGACCCGAGTAATTGCGGATATTGCACACCCCGACGTTGGCGGCGCGGCACGCTTCCAGATCCACGTTGTCGCTGCCGGTTGCGGCCAGGGCGATGAGTTTGAGCTCTGGCAGCAGGGCCAGTTCGGCGGCGCCGATCCGTACCTTGTTGATGATAGCGATGCTGGCATCTTTGAGCCGTTCCACCACCTGTTCCGGGGTAGTACTTGGATAGCTCTGCCAGTGGTGGGGGAAGTCGGGGTGATGCAGGGTGATGCCCGCATCCAGGGTATCGCTGTCGAGAAACACAATCTGCTGCATGGGCCTTCCTGCCATTGTTCAGGTTCGAGAGGCCATGATGCCAAAGAGGATGCGGTCAGGGCCAGATCGTCGCCGTGGCAGGGTTGGGCTTTATCCGGCAGATGTGAGCTGGCGCGCGCTTTATTGCGCCACGGTGGCGGCTGATTTAGAGCCAGCCCAGATGGTTGAGCCAGCCCTGAATGCGGGTGGGGGTCTCCTCCAGCTCCATCAGGGCGTAGGGGCGATAGTTGAGCTTGTGGCTGCGCCGGCTCTCGCTTTTGCGGGCCTCGGCGGCCAGCAGGGGCCACCGACCGCCATCCTCCTGATAGAGGTCCAGGGTGGGGATGGCCGCCTGAGCCACCTGTTTGGCCAGGGTCTGGTTGCTCTGCTGGTTGGGGAAAAAACCATCGAGCAGCACCAGTGCATCGGGGGCTGGCAACTGTTCGCTAGCAATGAGGTTGGTGGTCCAGGCAGCGCCTGTGCCTTGCGCCAGGATCAGCTTGAAGCCCCCCTCCTGCAGCTTGGCGTCCGCCAGCTTGCTGATCCGCTCGGCAAACTGTTTGCGAAATGTATCGCTGTTTTTCGCTTTTTTCTCGGCGGCTGGGTCCAGTTCGGTCTGCTGGGGGGAGGGGAGTAGCAGCAGGGTATCAAAGCCCAGTCGACCGAGGGCGCGAGTCAGTTGCCAGAGCTGGCCGCTGCGCTGCCAGTCGGGCAGTAAAATGGCGAGCCCCAGATAGTTTTCACTGTCGTGTTTGGCAAACAGCACCGTCTGCTTATCGATCTGGGTGGCATCGGGCAACCCTTTCCAGTCGCTCGCTTGCCAGTGGTCGAGGGGCATAGGTTCGGCAACGGGGGGCGCAACCTCGCTCGCCTCTGCCCCATGGCCAGCCAGCAAGGTCAATAACAGCAGTGATAAGGATAATCTGGCCATAGTGTGCTCCCCCGGTTATCTGGGTTAGCGGCGGCGGCGGGATTTTCTGAAGGCGGGCGATGTGATGGCAACTCGGAGGCAATAAAAAAGCGAGCCGGTGGCTCGCTTTTTTGCAATCAATTCAAAGCGGTCAATTAGTTGACGCGACGCTTGAATTCGCCGGTGCGGGTATCGATTTCGATCTTGTCACCGATCTCTACGAAAGCGGCAACAGCCAGCTCGTAGGTAGTGCCTTTCAGACGGGCAGGCTTGGTCACTTTGCCGGAGGTGTCGCCACGGGCAGCCGGTTCGGTGTACTCAACTTCGCGCACGATGGTGGTCGGCAGTTCTACGGAGATGGCTTTCTCGTTGTAGAAAGTCACTTCACACAGATCTTCCATGCCGTCTACCAGGTAGTTCAGCACGTCACCCAGGTTGTCTTTCTCTACGTCGTACTGGTTGTACTCGGTGTCCATAAAGACATACAGGGGGTCGGAGAAGTAGGAGTAGGTGCACTCTTTACGCTCCAGCTGAACAACGTCCAGCTTGTCGTCGGCCTTGAAGACAGTCTCGGTGGCGCTGCCGTTCAGCAGGCCTTTCAGCTTCATTTTGACCACGGCGGAGTTACGGCCGGATTTGTTGAATTCAGCCTTCTGGACCACCATCGGCTCGGTGCCGATCATGACTACGTTACCAGCGCGGATTTCCTGAGCGGTTTTCATGTAAAAAATTCCTGTTCGTGAAACGGACGGATAAAAACTGCCAGATTATATACGGCTTTCCAGAAATTTCACCAACCTCGTGACGAGATCCCCATCCCGGAGCAACTTCTGTGACCAGCTTCGCCCATGTTGCTGCCAAATGGCGCTATATCGGGGCCATTGGGCCCAAAGTTCGCCGCAATCTTCGCCACGGTTGAGAGCCAGATTGAAGCGGCGCAGCCATTGGCCGCACTCGGCGGGTAGATCGGATAAGTAGTGGTCAAGGAACTGCTCCAGCTTGACCAGATGGGCCTCCTCCTCCTGTTGGTAGATGTGCCAGAGGAAAGGACGAGCCGCCCACTGGGCCCGTACGAAGGAGTCCTCCCCACGCACCAGATTGAGATCGCAGGTCCACAGCAGTCGATCGTAGCCAGCCTGATCGGTCATCGGCAGCAGCTTGATGGTGAGGTTGCCCGAGTGGAGCAGATCCCCCGCTTTGGCTGCAGGGATGGCATCAGTCAGACCGGCACCGGTGAGCACATCGTTGAGAGAGCGCCCCAGCGGCAGCAGCAGGGTGACGGGCGTGGCGCTCTGGCACCAGCTCTCGACCAGACTCTTCAGCGCATTGCTCTCGTAGGTAAAGAGACTGACCCGCAGCTCGTTCTCTTGTTTTGGTGGCAAACCGAGACTGGCCCAGTAGGCTGCCAGTCCCGCATCATCTTGCTGCCACAGCTCCCGTTCGGCGATCAGGTCGTGCTCGCACAAAAGGCCGCCGGTTTTAGCGGTAAAGCCCGGGAAGAAGAAGTATTTGTTGAGGCTTTTATTGCCAACACGCTGGGGCGAGGCTAGGCCGTGGCAATCCTCGACCCAGCTCTCTGCCGAGAGGTACTCCAGATTGATCCAGCAGGGGGGCTTGGGTTGGCTCGCCATCAGTTCGGCCATTTGTGCAATGAAGGGGGCGGGCAGTTCGCAGGCAAAGGCCTCGATCACCACCCTGGCCGGAGTCATGTCGGTCGGCAGGGTCTCATGCCAGTGCTGGATATAGATGCCATCGACCCACTGACCATCCTGCTCCGGGTCGAGCCCGGGACAGATGCGGGCGAAACTTGCCAGATCGTCCACCCAGAGCCGCACCTGAACCGCATCGCCATGTGCCGTTATATTCTCCTCCCGCTTTAGCTGGCGGGCGAGTCGCCAGGTGACACCGATGTCGCCGAAGTTGTCGACGACGCAACAGAAGATATCCCAGTCAAACGGGGGCAGGGGAGTGGTCATGGCTCGGGATCCCAGATGCAAAAAAACCGGTGCGCAGGGTAGCACACCGGTTGACTGGCTTCTAACCGTCAGCGCGTGACGGAGGTCTGTGGCAGGTTACTCCTTGCCGTAGACGTTGTTCTCTTGCTCACGCACCCGGATGAAGGTGGTGCGTTTGGTCAACTCTTTCAGCTGGCTGGCGCCCACGTAGGTACAGGTGGAGCGCACGCCGCCCAGAATGTCGCGCACGGCATTCTCGACCGGGCCGCGGTATGGCAGCAGAACGGTTTTACCCTCGGAGGCGCGGTATTCGGCGACGCCACCAGCGTGCTTGTCCATGGCGCTGGAGGAGCTCATGCCGTAGAACTTCATGAAGGGCTCACCGTCTACATCGACGATCTCGCCACCGCACTCCTCGTGGGCTGCCAGCATGCCACCCAGCATGACGAAGTCGGCGCCACCGCCGAAGGCTTTGGCGACGTCGCCAGGGCAAGTGCAGCCGCCGTCACCGACGATCTGGCCGCCGAGGCCGTGGGCCGCATCGGCACACTCGATGATGGCGGAGAGTTGCGGATAACCGACACCGGTCTTGACGCGAGTGGTGCAGACCGAGCCCGGGCCGATGCCGACTTTGACGATGTCGGCGCCGGAGAGGATCAGCTCTTCGACCATCTCGCCGGTCACCACGTTGCCCGCCAGAATGACGTGGTTGGGGCAGGCTTCACGAATCTTGCGTACAAACTCGACGAAGTGTTCGGAGTAGCCGTTGGCCACGTCGACACAGATGAAGCGCAGCGCTTCGGACATGGCAAGGATCTGGCGGGTCTTGGCGAAATCTTCAGCCGAGGTGCCGGTGGAGACCATCACATGGCCCAGCAGCGCCGGGTCGGTCTCGTTGACGAAAGCTTGCCACTGCTCAAGGCTGTAGTGCTTGTGTACCGCGGTCATCATCTCGAAACCGGCCAGCGTGCGCGCCATGGCAAAGCTGCCGACGGTATCCATGTTGGCGGCGATGACGGGTACGCCTTGCCATTGGGTCTGAGTGTGTTTGAAGGTGAACTGACGGGTCAGGCTTACTTGGGAACGGCTCTTGAGAGTAGAGCGCTTGGGGCGGAACAGGACATCCTTGAAACCGAGCTTCAAGTCTTCTTCGATACGCATTACAAATTCCTTATTGAGCCTTGTTGAAAGTCACTTTTGCAGTGGCAAATTTTCGGCAGGCGCAAAAAAACCGGTGGTTTTCAGGCCCTCCGGTTTACAACAGTGTAGGCAAAAATCCCTTCAGAACAAGACTGATAATTTGTAAATCCTTGTGGTAGCCTTTGGCGTCACAACCTGAGGTTAACCACCAGTTTCATCCAGCACCGTTCGGTGCCTTGCTCTCCTTCGATATTCCCGCTCGCTTGGGCCGCCGTTCGGCCACTCTTTGTCGTCTCTCTCCTGACCTGCCAGATATTATCCAAGTAGCTGAAATAAATCGGATTGACCCACAATAGGACTGTGGTAGATCTGGGCGCAGGATTGACAAGGCGGGGCAGTAAAATGGGCAAGATGATGGTGGGGATCACCCTGATGCTGGCACTGTGTGGCAGTGTGCTGGCAGAGACCCCGACCAGCTATGGCTGGATCGAGAAGGGACTTATTTTGCCCACCGGCGTGGCGGTGAAGATGAAACTCGACACCGGGGCGCTCACCTCTTCCCTCGATGCTCGCGCCATCACCAGATTCAAAAGGGATGGCAAGCGCTGGGTGCGCTTCATGCTGGTGGTAACTGATGCCGACAGCGGCAAACTGGTCAAACAACAGTTCGAACGGAGGGTCGAGCGCAGCGTGACGGTGCGCGGTGCGGGCGGTATGGCGCAGCGGCCAACGGTGACCATGTCCATCTGTCTGGGGAACAAGGTGTATGAGGAGTGGTTCACCCTGCGGGATCGCAGCAAGATGATCTATCCGGTGCTGCTGGGCCGACGTCTGCTGGCGGAGCTGGGCCCGGTGGATTCCAGTCGAACCTTTACCGTGCAACCAGATTGTGATTGAAAGTAAAGAGCCCGCTCGCGGGCTCTTTACTTATCGCTTATCTTGCCGGCGGGAGCGGGAGTAACACGCTCACCTCCAGCCCCTCTTCCGGTCGGTTGTGGACATCGAGATCGGCGCCGTGCAGTTGGGCGATGCGCGAGACGATGGCCATGCCGAGCCCCACGCCATCCCCCTGCTGGGGATTGACCCGAAAGAAGCGTTCATACAGCCGGGGCAAGGCGCTGGCGGGAATGCCGGGGCCATTGTCGCTCACATCCACCCTCACCCGGTTGCCCTCTCGCTGAACCCGCACCCTGATCTCGCCCTCCGGCTGGGTGTAGCGCAGCGCATTGTCGATGAGATTACTGAACAGCAGTTCGAGCAGGGTGGCCTGCCCCATCACCAGCAGCGGCAATTCACACTCCAGCGACAGCTGCTGCTCCTTCTTGAGGGCAATGGGAGCCAGGGTCGCCAGGGTGCCTTGCAGCAGGTGGCCCACCTCCAGTTCGGTCAATACCAGTCCCTGTTGATTGTCGATACGGGCCTGGGTCAGCAGCTGGCGGATCAGCCGATCGCTGCGATCGAGGGCCTGCAGCATCTTGTGCAGGGATTGCTGGCGGCTCACTTCATCTTCGGCCGCAAGGGCATTTTCACTGTGGATCCGCAGTACCGCCAGCGGGGTGCGCAGCTCGTGGGCCGCCTCGTTGGTGAACTGCTTCTCCCGCTCTATGGTCTCCGCCAGCGCCTGCATTAGCCGGTTGATCTCGTTGGTGAGGGGGGTCAGTTCCTGAGCGCTTATCTTGAGGCTGAGCGGGCTCAGGTTGGCGGGGTGACGTTCGCTGATGGCCTGGGCCAGCTGACGCAAGGGGGCCAGCCCGCGAGTGATGAGCCACCAGAGCAGGGCCAGCAGAAAGGGCAGGGTGATCAGCAGCGGCAGCATGGTGAGGGTGGCCATCTTGCTGGCCAGTTCGCTGCGCTCGTCGTCCCGCTCTGCCACCACCAGCCAGGTCTGCTCCTGCTGGTTGTAGAGGGTGAAGGTGCGCCACTGGTGATTATCTTTTTCGACCGTGTCGAAGCCGATGGCCAGGGTGACCAGCGGCTGATCCGGGGCGCTGGGGGCGCGCAGCAGCAAGCCGCCCTTTTCATCGAGCAGCTGGAAGTAGAGATTGCGCTCGAACTCGTGGCCGTAGGGGGTGATCTCCCGATCCTCGCCGGTCAGGTTGAGGCTGGGGTCTTTTTGCCACTCATCGGGGTTCTGCGCCTCCCACTCCTGATAGACGGTGCCATTGGCGGGCAACTGCCCCTGCTGGGCCATATAGCGGGCCAGCAGCTGGTTGGTGATGCGCGCAGACTGGGCGAGGCGGGCATCAAACAGCTCCTCCATTTCGTGGCTCGCCTCCATGTAGCCGATAAAGGCGCTGATGGTGAGACTCAGGCTCACCAGCGTCAGGATACCGGTGAGCAGAAAGCGGCGAATGGAGCGGGGACGTTTCATCGTGCGGGTGTCCGGCTTGGCTGTTCGAGCTGGGGAATGATGTAACCAACACCGCGAATATTGCGGATGAGGTCGCTGTAGAACTTCTTGCGCAGATGGTGGATATGCACCTCTACCGCGTTGCTCTCGGCGCCTTCATCCCAGCCGTAGAGGCTCTGTTGCAGCTGATCCTTGCTCAGCACCCGGCCGCTCTGGCTGATCAGCTCCTGCAGCAACTTGTATTCATGGGGGGTGAGTTTGACCGCCTCGCCCTGATAGGTGACCTGCTGGGATTCTGGATAGATAAGGATATCGCCATACTCCAGTACCGCCTGAGCCTGCCCCTTGCTGCGGCGAACCAGGGCGCGCAGACGGGCGTTGAGCTCCTGCAGGGCGAAGGGCTTGACCATGTAGTCGTCGGAGCCGGCATCGAGGCCAACCACCCGATCGTCCAGCGCATCGCGGGCGGTGAGGATCAGCACCGGCAGCTGGTGTCCTTCACGCCGCAACTTGCGCAGCAGGCTGAGGCCATCGATGTCTGGCAGGTTGAGATCGAGGATCAGGGCGGCGAACTCGTCGCTCTTGAGGGCTGCCAGAGCGGGCAACCCCTGTTGCAGCCAGTCCACCGTGTAGCCGCTATGGCGCAGTGCATCCTGCATACCATCCCCCAGCATCACATCATCTTCTACCAGCAGGATCCGCATTCTTTTCTCCCTGTTTGTTGGGTGTGGCGATCTGGCTCAGCGCCAGGGCGTGCCGTGGCATAAACAACCCTGCCCACCAGTATGCAAGCTGGTGGGCAGAGTTTAAATAGTTCTTTGATCCATCAGGGTTTTATAGCTTGGCCAGCCGATCGCGGATCTCCATTCTGCGCCCTTCGTCGGCCACTTCGCGACCTGGGCGGGCCGGGGCGGCCAGCGCCTTGTCGAGGTAGGTTTTGGCCTCGGCCTTGCGACCCTGATCCAGCAGGAAGTCGCCATAGAAGAAGTTGGGGTCGATGCCATCGGGATTGATGGCCAGCGCCTGCTTGAGCAGTTGCTCTGCCTTTTCGTCATCGCCAAAGCCGACCGGCCAGCCGGGCACCTGATAGTAGAGGGAGCCCAGACTGGTGTAGGCGGAGCCGTCCAGCGCCTTGGGATCCTGTTTGAGTGCCAGCTCCAGCTTGGCTTTGGCCTCTTTCACCAGACCCAGTGCCCCCAGCCCCCCTTTGGCCCCCGCCCAGGTGCTCTTGACGATGGCAGACCAGATCAGCAGATCGGCGCGAAAAGGCTCCTTGGCGCTGGCCGCTTCGGCCTGGGTGCTCAGGGTTTCGAGGCAGCTCTCTTTCGCCTTGCCGGTCTGTTGATACTGGCAGACGGCCCACTGTTGCTGGATGGGGACGAGGGCATCACCCGCGGCCATGACCGAGGTGGACCCCAGCAGGATGGCGATGGCACAAGAGGTCACTGATTGACGGAAAAAGTTCATATTAATGCTCCTTCTTGGTCGGGATCGGGCGGGACAAGTCTGGTTGTGGCGCACTGTTTGCGCCGGCATCAGCCGTCCCTGGCTGAAGATGACGGGCATAACGTTTGATGATCGGCAGCTGTCTGGCCAGCGCCTTGTCGACGATTCCGGGCAGCAGGGCGTTGAGCCGCACGAACAGTTTTTCCGGCCAGCCGAGCCAGCTGCGGCGGGTTTCGTTGCACAGGGCGATGACCGCCTCTTCGGCCACCTCCTGCGGGCTGTCAGTCTGGGTGCCGAGCGCCGCATTCATCTCGTAGGCGGCCTCGGAGTTGAGCTTGGTACGGGTGGCGCGGGGGGAAAAGTGCAGCACCTTGATGCCGCTCCCCTCCAGCTCCCGTCCCAGCGCTTCGCTAAAGCCGCGCAGGGCAAATTTGCTGGCGCAGTAGACGCTGTAACCGGGGTAGCCGATGCTGCCCAGACTCGACCCCATGTTCATGATGATCCCCGGCTTGCGCATGGTTGGCAGCAGGGCTCGGGTGAGCTGGATGGGCGCCTCGATATTGAGCAGCAGCTGGCGCTCCACCTGCTCGAAGCTCTGATCTTCCAGCCAGGCAAACTGGTTGCAGCCAGCATTGTTGATCAGGATGTCGATCCCGTCCTCCAGTGCCGGGTGTTGCAACAGCTTGGCCCGCTCCTGCGCAGAGCCGAGGTCGGCGAGCACCACCTGATGGCGCTCGGGATGAGGCAGTGACTTGCACAGCCGCTCCAGTGCCGGGCCGCGACGACCGTGCAGCAGCAGGTGTGCCCCCTGGGCGGCCAGCTCCTGCGCCAGCTCTTCACCTATGCCACCGCTGGCGCCGGTGAGCAGCACGAGTTTCCCTTCAAGGTTCATGGTATGGATTCCCTTTTTGCTGTCTGCTGCCGACTTACGGTGTGGCGGTGAGGTTGTAGAGCATCTCGCCATAGAGGCGATAAACCACCTTGGCCCCGTGGATGATGGCGGCCTGATCCGCCGGACTCTCGACCCGATCCATCAGGGATTCAAAGAACTTGAGGTGCTCCTGATCCAGGGCGCCGTGGGAACTCAGGTAGCTCATCGCCTGCGGTGGCAGGCCGAGTCCCTTTTTCAGCTGGTCGGCAACGGTGAGGGCGATGGCGACGCTGGTGCCTTCCAGTACCTGCACCATGCCGAAGAAGCCCATGGGGTTGCCGCGCTGGATCTGATCGTAGAGGAAGGCGACCATCAGCTCGATGGGCAGCCCGGGCTGGCCGTGGCGCACCGCCTCGGCATCACCGCCACAGGCGCGGATATCGCTTAAGATCCACTCCTGATGGCCATACTCCTCGTCGATGTACTCGGCAATGGCGCCACGCACCCACTCGTACTCCTGACCCAGCTTGCCGCCGGTTGCCATCAGCAGCGGAACTGTGTGGCGCACGTGGTAGTAAGCCTGCGCCAGAAAGGCGAGATAGGTGTCACGGCTGATATCGCCACGGCGGCAGGCTTCGATGATGGGGGCGTTGAACAGATGCTCACGCTCCTGAGCAGTGGCTTGTTGCAGAGTCTGGTAGAAGCTCATGACGATTCTCCTGTAAGGCATTGGCTGATTTGCCGGGAAAAGTGTTGGTAAATCTCGTTGCGACGGGGGCGCCCGTTGGCGGTCAGCAGGCCGGGATGCTGGTCGAGTGCCACCGGCAACCAGTAGTGCAGGCGGGCATAATCGGGCAGCCGCTGGTTCAGACCTGCGATCTGGCGGGGCAGATCCGCCTCTTTGCCCGGCAGGGGCTGGATCAGCGCCACGTTGGCGGGTTGACCATCGCCAAACACCACGATGCGAGCGATGGCGGGGCAGAGCTGGGCCTCGGCCTCCACCCACTCTGGCGAGAAGTTGCGGCCAAAGGCGGTGATCTGGACATTCTTCTTGCGCCCGGTGATATGGAGGTAGCCTTCTTCATCGAGGTGGCCCAGATCGCCTGTGGCGATCTGCATGGCAGAAGGTTCGCCGGTGGCGATCTGTTCGGGAGTCGGTTCGTTGCTGCCGAGATAGCCCAGCATGGCACTGCCGCTCACCATAATTTCGCCGTCGCTGGCGATGGTGACCTGACAGTGAGGCAGGGGGCGGCCTACGCTGCCTGGCTTGTCAGCATCCAGGCTGTTGAGCGCCACCACGGAGCCACACTCCGAGAGGCCATATCCCTCATACACCGGCAGGCCGAGCTGGCGGGCATGTTTGATCAGGTCGGGGGCCACCTTGCCGCCACCGACGGCAATAAAGCGCAGGCTCTTGAGCTGTTGGGCCAGCGTCGGGGTGCTGGTGCAGAGCGCCAGCAGCAGGCGCAGCAGTTCGGGCACCAACACCAGACTATGGGTCGACCAGCGCAGCAGGGCTTCTCCCAGCATGGCAGGGTTGAGCGAGCTGGAGCCGGTGAAACCGAGCTCCCCGAGGGACGGAATGCGGCTGCAGGCGCCGGTCAGCAGCGGCACATAGAGGCCGGTGATGTTCTCAAGCAGGGTCGCCAGCGGCAGCAGGGTCAGGTGTTTTTCTACCTTGGCTGGCGCGACTCGCTCGGCCAGCGCATGGCTTACCGCCATCATCTGGGTCAGTGACAGGCAGACGCCCTTGGGCTGGCCCGTGGTACCGGAGGTGTAGGTGATCTTGGCGGTGCCCTTGGGCAGTGCCGGTCGATTAGCCGGTATGTGGCGCCAGAGTGGCAGCTCGCCTGTGATCAGCGAGAGCGGCTCGGCGGCATGCCACCCCTGATGATATGGGCCGACCAGCGCATCGGCGCCGCTGCTCTCCAGCAGCCACTCTTGCTGCTCAAGGCTGAAGAAGTGGGGTACCGGGATCACCACGATCCCGGCTTTGGTGCAGGCGAGATCCAGCAGCGCCCAGGGCAGGCCGTTGTCCAGTTGCAGCGCCAGACGGCTGATGTCGAGCTGTTGCAGCTGACTGGCCAGACGCTGGATCTGTTGCCACAGGGTCTGGTAATCGAGGCGCTGCTGGCTGCTCAGTAGCGCAGGGGATTGCGGATTCTCGTGGGCATGTTTGGCGATGGCGTCGAACAGGCTCATTGGGCGCACCTTATTTGATGGGTCTGGTTATCACTGCACTTGCCTGCATCCTCAAACAGAGTCGGCATGGGGGCCAGCAGATTGAGCAGCAGGCTGCGCTGGGCGAGCACCTCGCGCCCCTGATTGATGTCACCCACCATCACCTTGGGTTGGCAGCGGTAGTACTCACCCCAGGCGTCGGCGTCGGCCCCCACCTGATGGGCCTGTGCGGGGGCCAGCTCCACCGGGTTGAGTTGCAGCCGGGCAAAGCTGTTGCGCAGCTTGGCCGTGCCGGTAAAGACTACGTAGTCGAGGGTGTTTTCACATAGCAGACGACACAGCGCCGCAAACATCAGGCGGGCATTGCCCGGTTCGCTGCAGGCCAGATTGCCCACTTCGATAATGCGGTTGCGTGCCGGATAGACCCCGAGGCGGGTGTTGATGGCGGCCTCGATGGGTTGCTCCAGATACTGTTCCAGATAGAGAGGCCCCTCACTGGCATGATTGAGACCACAGGCACCGACCAGCGTCCCGTCCGCCCTGTAGAGCCCCAGCAGGCAGGGGAGAAAATGGGGGATGCGGGCGTTGAACTCGAGGGTGTAGGCGGCCTGGATGTAGGTTTGCAGCGCCATGACCTGCTGCGGGGACTTGGCTAGCAGCAATCGGTAGGGGGCCTGGATCTCGATGGTCATGGGTGACTCCTTCTCTTGCGATGGTTTGAGAGTAAAAGGGCAAACTTAAGAAACCCTTAAGGAGCAAAAAAAGTTGTCAGCGAGGCAGCGGGCAGGCAATCTGCGCCGCTGTTATCCAACAGGAAGCCCCCAAGAGGAACCGCCATGTCATCCACCGTCAGCTGCCCCCTGTGTGCCAGCCATCGCAGTTATCCCCTGTCGGTGGCGGGCAAGCGCTATCATCGCTGCCTCGCGTGCGAGCTGGTCTGGCTGGATGAGGCGGATCATCTGGATGAGGCGGCGGAGAAGGCGGTCTATGACGGTCACGACAACCGGGTGGATGATCCCCGTTATCGCAGCTTTCTGATGCGGGCTTTTGGTGAGGTGCTGGCGCGGGTGCCAACCCCTGCCAGTGGCCTCGACTTTGGCTGTGGCCCGGGGCCGGCGCTGGTGGCGATGGGGCGCGAGGCGGGTTACCAGATGGCGGGGTATGACAAGTTCTACGCAGATTTTCCCGAGTTGCTGACGCGTCAGTATGACTTCATCACCAGTACCGAGGTGATCGAGCATATTGCCGAGCCGCGCACGGTGCTGGCGCAGTTGTGGGATTGCCTCAAGCCTGGTGGCCTGCTGGTGCTGCAAACCCAGCGGGTGCTCAGTGACGAGCGGTTTAAAAACTGGCGCTATCGCCACGACCCGACCCACATCGTCTTCTTTGCCGAGGCATCGTTTCGGGTGCTGGCTGCTCGCTGGCAGGCCGAACTCAGCTTCCCCCACGCCGATGTGGCGGTATTGCAGAAAGGCACGCCCTGAGGCGTGCCTTCGTCTGTTACTCGTCGAGTTCTTGCTCGGCGCTACTCCTTGTAGCCCTTGTCCTGCCACTGGTAGTACATCAGGGCAGATTTGACGCCGATTGACTTGAACGGCTCTGGCGGCAGCCACATCGGCAGACTCTGCTCCGCGTGGTTGAACCAGGGGTGATCCTTGCCTTGATAGAGGCTGGCCACAATGTCGCCAAACAGGAAGGAGAGATTGATGCCGTGGCCGTTGTAGCCGAGGGCGTAGTAGATGTTCTTGTGATCCCCCATTACCCCCACTGCTTCGGTGCTGTCACCTGTCATGCCGAGCACCCCGTCCCACACCTGCTCAAATTTGATCCCCTTGAGGGCCGGATAGAGGGTCACCAGCTCGCTCATCATCATCTCGCTGACCCGGTTAAGATCGCCCTTGTAGTTGAGGCCGTCGTTGAAGACGTACTCGGCATTGCCGCCACCGATGACGATGCGGTTATCCGGGGTCAATACCAGATGGAACAGGATGTTGCGGGTGTCGTAGTAGGGCAGCCGACTCTGCCACTGGATGGCGGCCAGCTGTTTTTTGGTAAGCGGCTCGGTGACGGCGCTCTGGGCGTGCACCGGAAAGACCCGGCCGCTGAAGTAGCCAAGTTTTGAGGTATAGCCGTTGGTCGCCAGCACTATGCTGTTGGCGGTCACCTTGTACTTGTCGGCCACATTGAGCTCGATCTGCTTGCCCTCCTTGATCCCCAGCACCGGGCTCTGTTCATAGATGGTGACGCCCGCCTGCTCCACCGCCTTGCGCAGGGCATTGACCAGTTTCATGGCGTGAACTTGACCACCATTGGGGTCGTAGACCGCCCCCACGTAGCGGTCGGTGCCGAGTTTTTCCTCTGTGGTATCGGCGTTCCAGTACTGGAGCGGGATGCCGAGGCGATTGGCGGTTTTCACATAGTCGCGGTACTCGGCGATATCCTCCTCATCGAGGAGCGCTTCCACATAGCCATCGAGCTTGAGGTCGGCCTCGACGCCGGTTGAGGCGACCAGCGCCTGCAGCTTGCGCATGCTGGCGACGGTGAGATCGTAGTGGCGCTTGCTCGCTTCCCCCTCTTCGTAGAGGTCCATCACCTCGGAGCCCGGCAACACCATGCCGCCGTTGCGGCCCGAGGCGCCGCTGCCCACCTGTTTGGCCTCGAAGATAGCGATCTTGAGCGACGGATTGGCCTTGGCCAGATGCCATGCACTGGAGAGGCCGCTGTAGCCGCCACCTATGATGGCGATATCCACCTTCATGTCTTGCGCCAGCGGGGCACTATCCTCTGCCGGTTTCTCCTTGAACCAGTAGCTGGTGTTGGGCTCAAAGTCGCTCATCTTGGGGCCGCAGGCGGCGAGGAAAAAACAGCTGATGCACATGGTCAACGCTCGTTGGCAAAGGGTGGTCGGATTCATCTTCTACTCCGGTTACAGATACAAAATATCAAATCATTTCATCGGGTTGGGCGGTATTGACCCGGCGGCCTATGTCTCTCAGCCTGGCCAGCTGATCGGCAAGGCCGGGTCCCTCATCCAAGCTGGTGACAAAGTTCCAGAGGTAGGTCATCACAGCATAGACATGGCCTGCCGAGACCTGGGGCTGGGCCATCAGCATGGTGATGGCCAGCAGGAACAGCAGGGAGGCGCTGATGCCGACCGCCAGAAAAGCGAGTGCCTCCCGATCCGAAATCCGGATGCGGAGCCAGGCCAGCGCGCGGTAGTGGCGGGCGAGGCTGGCTGATTGGGCATGGGTGACCAGTTTGACCTCGTGTTCCAGCCGATCGTTGAGCCGCTCGTGCAGCAGCTGGTTCTTGCGCGAAAAGCCGGGCAGCAGCAGGCCGAACAGCAGCAATATCCCCATGCAGGCGATGCCGACCCAGAACTCGATCACCATCAGCATCACGGCCGCCCCGACGATGGAGATCAGGCTGGTGGCCAGGATCGGGATATGTTTCTCGAAGAAATCGACAAACTCCCGCGCCAAGGTGACCCGCGCCACTATGGTAGATTGCCCCTCCTGCTGCTGGCGTTGTGTCAGGATCACCGGCACCGCCAGTGCCGCATAGATATGGGTAAAGGCGCGGGTGTCGACCGCCCGGCGCAGGGCACCGATGAGCCAGAACAGCAGGACGATGAGGGCGTAGCTTGAAGCCTGCCACCACTGGCCCTTGACGATGGCGTCGATGGCAAAGCCGGCGAACAGGGGATAGACCACCAGCAGGATGTTTTCGAGGGCCACCAGCGAGAAGGTGCCCGCCAGCTTGAGGGGATTGGCCCGTGCAATCGCCCCCAGCGAACGACCGGCCGAGTGTGGCAACGGCGTGGCCTGCTCGTCGCAACTGGCTGCCGAAGTGGTTGGTGTTGTCATGGGTTATCTCCTAAGATGTCGGAAACGCTAAGTTTGAGCGAGTGCTCAAAGTTTGTTTGAGCGACTGCTCAAAGTCAAGCAGATCGATTGATATCGCAGGAGGTCAGATGGCACGCCCATCAGCAGAACAGCGCAAAGAGATGATCATCGAGGCCGTACTGGCCCTGTTTCGAGAGAAGGGGATGGCGGCATCGTCAACCCGTGATATTGCCGAGCGCACCGGTCTGGCGCGCAGTCACGTCTACCACTACTTCAAGGATTGGAAGGAGCTCTGCCTCTGCGCCGTGGAGCGTTTCACCAGTCAGGAGATCGCCGAGCAGCGGGAGTGGTTGCTGCCGCTACCCGCCCGCGAAGCGTTGCCGCTGTTTGTGCGGGACAACCTGCCGACCAGTCAGGATGCCTCCTGGGCCATCTATCTCGATGCCTGGAACGAGTCACTGCGCGACCCTGTGTTTGCCGAGAGCTACCGCAAAATCATTCTGGCGTGGCGCGAGGTGCTGGAGCAGATCCTGCAAAAGGGGATCGACAGCGGCGAGTTTGTCGCGGGCGATGCCCGGCGACTGGCGCGTCAGATCACCTCTCTCATCAACGGCTATGCCGATGACCTGATTCTGGAGCCGACCCCCGAGACGGTAGAGGCCACTTATCAAGAGATCATGCTGGTGGTCAATCAGCTGGTCTTGCCCCCGGCCCATTCATAGCGGCGCTGGCACACAGGGAGGGGAGGCATACCAGCGTGGTACCTCCCCGTTTTTGTTGGCCATCCGCCGGGCGCGCGATGGTCAGATACCAGGGAGCGGTTGTTGATGTCGATTACCCATTTGTCACTGCAAGATGCCCGTCATCTGCAACTGGCGGCGCAGGGGCTGCTTGCCCCCCGTCGCAGCAAGGCGACCCCGGCCGATCTGCTGGCCACCATTCGCCGCATGGCGCTGCTGCAGATCGATACCATCTCGGTGGTGGCACGCAGCCCCTATCTGGTGCTGTTCAGCCGGCTTGGCCAGTACGAACCGAGCTGGCTGGAGCAACTGCTGGCTGACGGCGAGATCTTCGAATATTGGGCCCACGAGGCCTGCTTTGTGCCCCGCGAGGATTACCGGTTGTTGCGCCACCGGATGCTCGACCCCGCCGCCATGGGGTGGAAGTTTTCGGCCAACTGGCTCGCTACCCATCAGCAGGAGATCGGTCAGCTGATCGAGCGTATTCGTCAGCACGGCCCGGTGCGGGCGGCTGACTTTGAACGCACAACCGGCAAGGGGAATGGCTGGTGGGACTGGAAACCGGAGAAGCGCCATCTCGAGGTGTTGTTTACCAGCGGTCAGCTGATGGTGCGGGAGCGGCGCAACTTTCAGCGAGTCTATGACCTGGCCGAGCGGGTTATCCCCGAGTGGAGCGACCAGCGGGATCTGCCGAGCGTCGAGCAGGCGCAGCGGGATATGGTGTGCGCCAGCTGCCGGGCGTTGGGGCTGGTCAAGACTGGCTGGGTTGCGGACTACTACCGGCTGCGGCGCGGCAAATATGACGCCTTGCTCCATCAACTGGCGGACGAGGGTGAACTGTTGCCGGTACGAGTGGAGGGATGGCAGCACGGCGCTTTTGTGCACGCCTCGCTGGCCGATGAGCTGGCAAGGGCACAGGCGGGCACCCTCAAGGCAACCCATACCACGGCCTTGTCGCCGTTCGATCCGCTGGTATGGGATCGCAAGCGAGCCAGTGAGTTGTTCAACTTCGACTATCGCATCGAGTGCTATACCCCGGCCCCCAAGCGTCAGTACGGTTACTTCGTGTTGCCCTTGCTCCATCGCGGCAAGCTGGTGGGCAGAATGGATGCCAAGGCCCATCGCCAGCAGGGGATCTTCGAGATCAAGAGCCTCTATCTGGAAGCTGGTGTGAGAGTGACCCGTACGCTTGCACAGGATCTGGCGAAAGCCCTGCAAAAGCTGGCTGACTGGCACCAGACACCGCAGCTCCGTTATGGTGCCATTCCGGCCAATTTGCTGGCGTTGTGGCATGAAAGCGCCCCTGCAAAGTGAGCAAAATCCCTTCTGGGCTAAGCTGCAAGAGGGATAAACAGTTCGGGAGCGGGAGATGAGACGAGCAGGAACATGGTGGGCGGGATTGGCGATGGCCATCTTGTCCCCTGCGTTATGGGGGCAAGAGCCGCCAGTGAAGATTTGCCTGGGAGAGGGCAACGAGTGGGCCCCCTTTACCTACTGGGAGCGCAAGGACGGGGTGCCCGATACCAGCCGCCTGACCGGTTCTGCGACGACGCTGGTGCTCGATGCCCTGCAACAGAGCGGGCTCTCGCACCAGATCCGCTATCTGCCCTGGGCACGGGTGCAGCAGGAGCTGGCGGATTATCGCCAGAATGGTCTGTGCGAGCTGACCTGGGATGCCAGCTACAAGCCGGAGCGGGCCGAGTTTGCCTTCTACAGCGTTCCCCTCTACTACACCCACCTCGGTTTTTTCTATCTCAAGCGCCGCTACCCCGAACCGCCGGATCTGCAGACGGTCAATCGATCCCGGGTGTGCGGGGTGATTGGCTACAACTACACCCCCTACGGGCTTGCGCAGGAGCCACGCCGGGTCAAACAGTTGCAGCAGGCGCTCGATATGCTGGAGCGGGATCGTTGCGACTTTCTGCCAAGTGAAATCGAACCTCTGGTGGCAGGCATCAGCCTTGGCATCTACCGCAGCGAGAGCGGGTTGCTCAATCTCGCCCTGCCCAGCCGCAAGGGATTCTATCTGCTGGTGAGCAAGGGCTCCCCCCGCGCCCACCAGCTGGTGAATATCCTCAATCAGTCGCTGGTGGCGTTTCAGGAAGGGGGGCATACGGATGAGGTGATGCGCCGCTTCTTGCCGGCAATGGAGTAATAGCGAAGGGGTGCTGTCATTCTGGGGAGCAGATAAACAGAGGGCCAGCCGGTGCAAACCGGCTGGCCCTTTTTTACGTGAGAGGCTGTCAGGCCGCCAGACGGGTCAGTACCTTCACCAGCAGCTCGATGCGCGGGGCAATGCTGGCCAGATCCAGATACTCCTCGTCACTGTGGAAACCGGCACCGATAGGGCCCAGACCATCCAGAGTGGGGATGCCGAGGGCGGCAGTGAGGTTGGCATCGGAGCCGCCCCCCACCTCCTGCCAGCTGATCGGCAGCCCCAGTTCGGTGCCACACTCTTCCACCAGCAGCATCAGTGCCTGAGTGCCTTCTGATGGCACCATGGCCGGTTTGTGGGCCTCGCGGGTCAGCTGGATGGTGACACCGTCCAGATGGGGACGCTCGGCCAGGGTCAGCAGATAATCGTCGATCTGGTGGTACTCCTGATTGTCCCAGAAACGGACATCCACCACGGCGCTGGCATGGGCCGGCACTATGTTGGCGCCATTGCCCCCCTCGACAATGCCGATGTTGAGGGTGGTGCCGCTCTCGAAGTTGGTCAGGGCGTTGATGGCCAGGATCCAGTGGCCCAGCTCGGTGATGGCGCTGCGCCCCTTCTGCGGTTCGTTGCCTGCGTGAGCCGCCTTGCCGGTGAAATCGATGCGATAACGGGCCATCCCCTTGCGCGCCTTGACCAGCGAGCCATCGGCGCGGGCCGCTTCGGCCACCAGCACCTGTTTCGCCTGTTTGGCCACCGTTGCCAGCCAGTCACTGGAGTGGAGGGAACCAATCTCCTCGTCCGGGTTCATGCAGACGCAGATGCTCAGGCGATCGCGCACCTCGCGGGGCAGTTCACGCAGGGCATAGACGATGTTGAGCAGGCCCGATTTCATGTCGGAGACACCGGGACCGTAAGCGCGCTCACCATCGACGCTCATCGGGCGGGCGGCGGCGGTGCCGAGGGGGAAGACGGTATCCATATGGCCGATCAGCATTACATCGATCTGCGCCGCATCAGGCTGGTTGCGGATCTCCAGCCCCACCCCCGCGGCGCCGCAGTCGACCCGCTTGATCTGCCAGCCGCCCATCGCCTCATATTTAGCGGCCATCAGGTCGGCGACCGCCGCAATGCCCGGCTGGTGCAGGGATCCGCAATCCAGATTGATCAGCGGGGCCAGTTCGGTCAGGTATTGATCCAGAGAAAAAGTCATTGCTTGCTCCACTATCAGGTTCGGGTCAGAGAAGGATGTTCATCACCAGCATGGCGCCGAAGGCGTTGAGTACCGAGATGGCGACCATGATGGGGATGTAACGCCCTTCGGTGCCGATGCAGCCGAGGATGCGGCCCATGTACTGTACCTGGGAGCCCATCAGGTAGATGGCTGGCGCCAGAATGGCGATGTGAGTGCCGTTGAGGATCCCCTGATCGAACAGGGTGATGACCACACCGACCGCACCGCCCATCGACATCCAGGCGCCGATCAGCACGGCTGCCGCCTCTCCGGGCAACCCGAAGATGGCCATGACAGGGGAGAAGATGGCGCCCATGGCATCCAGTGCGCCGGTGATCTGCAGCGCCTTGATGATGACGAAGGCCATCAGTACGTTGGGTACGGTGGAGGTGGTGGCGATGACCCAGCCCTTCTTGGCCCCTTCGACGAAGATATCGGTGACGATGGGTTTCTTGATGTTGGCCTGGCTCATTTGGCTTGCTCCTGAGTGTTGAGGGTCTGCTGGGTGTTGTTATCGGTCTGCTTGCCTTCGCTCATATTGAGGTAGACCCGGAACAGGTTGGCCCCGACAAATTTGAAGGCGAACATCACGATGACAGCCAGACCGATGGAGGAGCTGACCGCCGGGCTGCCATCTGCCAGCGTCAGGGTGAACAGTACGGCGCCGGAGGAGAAGAAGTTGACGATGGTGGCACCTGCGGAGAACTGGAACATGGTGAACACATCGGTTTCACGCTTGGTGATGAGCCCCTCATCCTTGAGCTGACGGGTCATGGCGGCACCGGCATCGGTACTCTGCAGGGAGGCGATCAGCGCCAGACCGGTATTACCGGGGATCCCCATCAGTGGGCGCAGCAGCGGGGTCAGCAACTTGCGGGCCGCTTCCAGCGCGCCGTAGTGCTCCAGCACATTGATCATACCGAGGGCAAACATCACGGTGGGGATCAGGGTCAGGGCGAACAGAAAGCCATCGCGAGCGCCGTTGCCCCCCTTGCCGCGCATGTCGGTCATGGCGGTCTTGATGCCGTCACCATTCTCGCTGACGCTCTGGACCATGGTGCCGAACGAGCCGTTCAGCGTGGTGAAATCGAATACCCCATACCACTCGCCGGATTGCAACAGTCCGGAGAAGAAGACCACGGCGAAGGCCAGTGCCAGGTAACTGCCTATGCTCACCGAGCGTGTTTTGTCTGTCATTAGCTAGCTCCATATGAATAATTATTTAATCTGAATAATTATAATTGATATGGATGTCACTAAATTGATGGTGGTCAAAATGGTTTGCTGCAAATGACGAATGTATTGGGGTTATGTGACTATGATCGCCATATGATTGGACGATAATCTGGTTTTTATCGAATTGTTTGAGTGAATAAAAAGCAGGGGCGGGGTAGCGGGGCAAAAAAAACCGGGCACGAGGCCCGGTTTGGTCAATCAGTCAGATGTGATTACTGGAGTACCAGCACCATCAGCAGGCCGACACTAATGGCAGATACCAGGAAGGCAAAGCCATAGAACACATAGTGGTGCAGCTTGGTGGTGTGGATCCCCAGATCGTGCAGACCGTGGTAGATACGGTGCATACCGTGCCAGACTGGCAGGGCGATGATCACCAGCAGGATGCAGGCACCCCACCAGGAGCTGGCGAACGCGTGCACGCGGTCATAGCTCATGGTTTCCACGTCCATGATGCCCATGGGCACCAGCAGACCGGTGATGAGGACAATGACCGGCAGCAGCATGGCAACGACCATGCCACCCGCACCAAACAGACCCCAGTAAATTGGTTCGTCAGAACGTCTCATTGTTTTCTCCTCAGGCCACGATGATCAGGACAAGCAGGGACACCACCGCCAGCGCCACATACTGGGCGAGAACGATCGGCTTCTCCGGTACCAGGTCTTCACCACGGAAGATACGCATGGCTTTCGGCGCCAGGGCGAACCAGGTTTTGGCATGGAACAGGCACGCCGCCAGAGCGACGACATGGAACAGGATGGCGATCGGGCTTTGCAGGGATTCCAGCCAGCCGTTGAACGCTTCCTGACCCTGAACCAGGCGCATCAGGCCCCACATCAGCACAACGGCGTAGATGGAGACGAAGATACTGGTGCCTTCACGGATCATGTAACCGGTGTAGAAGGCGTTCTTCAGCCACCAGTCTTTCTTCATTTCGCGGACGTAAGGTTTACGTTTGCTATCAGTGTTGTTCATGGTCTCAATCCTGCTCTCAATCTGGCTTGAACATGGCGATCATGTAGTCCTTGGCGCTTTCGACCTTGCCAAGCTGGATGGCCGCCGCCGGATCGACGCCCTTCGGGCACACTTCGGAGCAGTAGCCCACGAAGGTACAGCCCCAGACGCCTTCGTCCTGGCTGATGATGCGCATACGCTCTTTGGCGCCGGCATCACGGTTGTCGACGTTGTAGCGATAGGCCAGAGCCAGTGCCGCCGGACCGGTGAACTTCTTGTTGATGCCGTACTGTGGGCAGGCCGCGTAGCAGAGACCACAGTTGATGCACTGGGAGAACTGCTTGTACTGCGCCATCTGGGCCGGAGTCTGGATGTACTCGCCATCACACAGGCTGCGCGGCTCGCTCGGGATGATGTACGGCTTGATGCTCTCCAGCTTCTCGATGAAGTCGGACATGTCGACCACCAGATCGCGCTCGATCGGGAAGTTGTTGAGCGGCTCGACGGTCATCTTGCCCGGCAGGTAGTCGCGCAGGAACGCCTTGCAACCCAGCTTGGGCACACCGTTGACCATCATGCCGCAGGAGCCGCAGATCGCCATCCGGCAGGACCAGCGGAAGCTCAGGGTAGAGTCCAGGTGATCCTTGATGTACTGCAGGGCGTCCAGCAGAGACATCTCTCTCTGGTATGGCACCTGGAAGGTTTGCATCCAGGGCTCGTTATCCTGTTCCGGACGGTAGCGCAGGATCTCAATTTCAATCATCTCAGCCATTCTTCTTAGCCTCGTCTTGTTTCTCACCCTCGGAGCCGTACACGCGTTTTGCCGGCTGGGACTTAGTGATCTTCACATCGGAGTAATCGATGGAGGGCGTTTCGCCATTTTGGTAGAACGAGAGCGTGTGCTTGAGGAAGTTCACGTCATCACGCTCTTCGTAACCATCCAGACGCTGGTGGGAACCGCGGGACTCTTTACGATTGATGGCGGAGTGCGCCATGGCTTCAGCCACGTCCAGCATGTAGCCCAGTTCGATGGCGTACAGCAGGTCGGTGTTGAAGACAGAGGACTTGTCGTTGATCTTGACCTTTTTGTAACGGGCTTTCAGCTCGTTGATCTTGTCGATGGTGCCCTGCATCAGCTCTTCGGTACGGTAGATACCGACACCGGCTTCCATGGACATGCCCAGTTCGTTGCGGATATCGGCCGGGTTTTCGGTACCGTCTACGTCCATCAGGGAGAGGTGCTGCTTGATGAGCGCCTCGGCCTTGGCGGCCAGCGCTTCGGTATTGCCATGCTTCTGAGTCTTGGCAAATTCACCTGCCTGCTCACCGGCCAGCTTGCCGAATACCACGATCTCGGACAGGGAGTTGGAACCCAGACGGTTGGCACCGTGCAGACCGACGGAGGCACATTCGCCCGCGGCGTAGAGGCCGGGCAGACGGGTGGCACACTTGTTGTCAGTCTCGATACCACCCATGGTGTAGTGGGCAGTCGGACGTACCGGGATAGGCTCTTTGGCCGGATCCACGTTGACGTAGGCTTTGGCCAGTTCGCAGATGAACGGCAGACGCTCTTTCAGGTACTTCTCGCCAAGGTGACGCAGGTCGAGGTGAACCACATCGCCCATCGGGCCCTGAATGACGCGGCCTTTCTGCTGCTCTTGCCAGAATGCCTGGGAAACGCGGTCGCGCGGACCCAGCTCCATGTATTTGCTCTTCGGCTGGCCGATCGGGGTTTCCGGGCCCAAGCCGTAGTCTTGCAGGTAGCGGTAGCCATCCTTGTTCAGCAGGACGCCACCCTCACCACGACAACCTTCGGTCATCAGGATGCCGGTGCCCGGCAGACCGGTCGGGTGATACTGGACGAACTCCATATCACGCAGCGGTACGCCGTGACGGTAGGCCAGTGCCATGCCATCGCCGGTGACGATGCCACCGTTGGTGTTGTAGCGATAGACACGGCCAGCGCCACCAGTGGCCACGATCACGGATTTGGCCTGGATGAAGCGGGTGATACCGTTCTGGATGTCGAAGGTCAGTACGCCCTGAACGCGGCCGTCGTCCACGATCAGATCAAGACAGAAATGCTCGTCGAAGCGCTTGATGCTCGGGTATTTGACGGAGGTCTGGAACAGGGTGTGCAGAATATGGAAACCGGACTTGTCTGCGGCAAACCAGGTACGCGGAACCTTCATGCCACCAAACGGACGCACGTTGGCTTTGCCATCCGGCTTGCGGCTCCAGGGGCAACCCCAGTGCTCCAGCTGGATCATCTCTTTGGTCGCGTTGTTGACGAAGTATTCCACTACGTCCTGCTCGCACAGCCAGTCACCACCGGAGACGGTGTCGTTGAAGTGGTTTTCGAGGGAGTCGTCATCACGGACGACACCGGCGGCGCCGCCTTCGGCAGCAACCGTGTGGCTGCGCATCGGGTAAACCTTGGAAATCAGGGCGATGTCCAGGTCTGGCTGTGATTCGGCTATAGCGATAGCGGCGCGTAAGCCGGTACCGCCAGCACCGATGATGGCCACATCGGTCTTGATAATATCCACATCTGCCTCCTTAGGGATAGATTTGCTGGGCACGATTTTGCTCTATGAAAAAAATTCAGGCTTGATGCAAGTCAAACTGCTAGGTTTTATTCCCTTTTTATTGGTTATTTTTCTATAAAACACCCAAATCCCTGGATGAAAATGTCGTTATTATCGTCATTTTTTGGTGTTACTGAGCAGTTGAACACCTAGCTACGAGTACTTTAACTTCTGGATTGTACGTAGTTTTCTTTCAATAAAATGCGAATCACCTCTCTTTTTAGGTACTCGCGAAAAAAATTTTAAGTTTTTTATTGTAATTTTTTAATGAGAATTATTGGCATTTATCTATTCGGATAGAAATATGTAATCCGAAATTCGACGGTGACCACGGCGGTGACCTGATAATTCCAGACGAATTACAAGGATTTCAAGGTGGGGTATTTGGCGGGTAATGTGAGATTACTCACTGAAAATTAAGCGCTATTTAGAAAAATAAAAGGGGCCTGTACGGCCCCTTTTGCTCATGCTCAAATGCGGAACATGCCGACCTGATTGCTCAGTTCACCCGAAATATTTTTAAGTTGTTCAGAGAGATGGCGTGAGCTGTCAGCATCTACTGCCAGTTCGTCCGAGACATCTTTCACTGCCTGAATGTTGCGACTTACCTCGTCGGTGACGGCCCGCTGCTCTTCAGCCGCGCTGGAGATCTGGGTCGCCATGTCGGAGATCTGGTTGATCGAGGTGGTGATCTGCTCCAGCGCATGGGTGGCGTTGTTGGCGTCATCCACGCTGTTCTGGGCCAGCAGCTGGCCTTCGTGCATGGTGCTGACCGCTCCCTGGGTATTGCGTTGCAGGGTTTCGATCATATTGCGGATCTCGACGGTGGAGCTGTGGGTACGCTGTGACAGGACGCGCACCTCGTCGGCTACCACCGCAAAGCCGCGACCCTGCTCACCGGCACGTGCCGCCTCGATGGCTGCGTTGAGTGCCAGCAGGTTGGTCTGCTCGGCGATGCCCTGAATGGTGGAGAGGATGGTGTTGATCTCCTGAGCGTTTTTCTCCAGTTCCTGAATGATGTTGGAGGCTTGTTCCACCTGGGTGGCCAGATCGGTGATGGAGCGCTGGTTGCGGGCGATCACCTGCTTGCCATGCTCGCAACTGCTGGAGGAGCTGCGGGCTGCTTCGGCGGTCTGCTCGGCGTTGCTGGCAACCTCGACCGCGGTGGCCGACATCTCGTGTACCGCAGTGGCGATCTGGGAGATCTCGTTTTGCTGGCGTGCCAGCCCCTGATTGGCCTTCTCCGCCATGCTGTGGGAGGACTTGGCCTGCTGATTGAGTTGGCCGGAGGAGTTGGAGATATCCTGCACCATCACATGGATCCGCTCGATGAAGGTGTTGACGTGTTTGGCAACCGCGCCTACTTCATCCTCACGTTCAATCTTGATGCGGCGAGTCAGATCGCCGTTGCCACGGGAGAGATCGGCAATCGCTTCGCCCAGGGTTTTCAGAGGGGCCAGCGAGCCGTTGATGGCGACATAGGAGAAGCCTGCCACGATCAGTATGGTGATAAGCCCCTGAATGAGAGAGGAGGTAACCATGCGGCGTACCGACTGGTAGGCGATCTCTTCATCCACCATCATGCCGTAATACCAGTTGGTATTGGGAATGGCATTAAAGTCGTAGACCTCTTTCTTGCCGCTGATCACCAGCTCGTTGATCATGCCGTCATGGGCGACCTGATTGATGTAGGCCGCAGTCAGTTCCGGTGCCAGAGCGGTAGCGGATTTCAGGCTCAGGGAGGCATCTGGGTGCGCGATGATGGTGCCATTGCTGTCCACCAGCATGGCGTAGGTGCCCTCGGTGGTGACCGCCAGAATATCCGAGATCAGTGAGCTGATGGAGACGTCACCGGCGATGACCCCCTGGGTATTGCCACGCTGGAACGGCTCGGCAATGGTGACAATCAGCTGGCCGGTGGAGATATCGGCATAGGGGGCTGTGATGACCAGCTTGCCTGCGGCGGCCGCGTCCTTGTACCAGGGGCGTTGACGTGGGTCATAACCGGCGGGCAAATCGGTTGGTTTACTCTGAATCATTTTGCCGTCTGCGGTACCGGCATAGACCAGGTCGAAGCCACCGGCATTCATGGACTGGGCCAGATGACTGATGGGTTCGTCTTCTTTGGCGAATGCTTCCTTGGTGGTGCTGACCATGCTGATCCGGGAGTCGACCCAGCGGGAGATCCCCTTGACGTTGGCCATGGAGCTTTCGTCGATGATGTTCCAGACCAGTCGCTGGGTCTCGCTGCGCAGTTGCGAGGTGTTGTACCAGACCTGCAGGCAGGTGATCACCAGAATGATGACCCCGATAGCCAGAACAAGCTTGTTTTTAATGGATAAGTTCATAGTTACATCCTTGTGAGCGTCAGTCTGAAGTGTGTGTGGAATCTAGTTATTGTTATGAGCCTCTGTTTATCGGCTGAAGTTGAACTCTTTGTATCCCGGTCAGCTATTTAAAGTTAGTGCCTAAATCAGTGGTTATCCATGTGCGTATCGCCCCCTCACTGCGTCAGAAAACGATCTGGTCGATTGGTGAAGATTCCATCGACCCCCATGCTAGAGAGCGTTTCATAATCTTCTGGATAATCAACGGTATAAACCAGAACTTTGAGCCCCCGGCGATGTGCATCATCGACCAGCGCGGCGTCGATGAAATCAACATCGCAATTGATGGACCAGCCCCCCAGCTCGTCGGCAAACTGCGCCAGGTTGAGCGGCAGGTTAGCGGTCAGGGCACCGAGCCGGATATCGGGCCGCAAGGCGGCAAATCGGGCCAGCTCCGGGTGATGGAAGGAGGAGACCACCCACTGGCCGGGAGTAAAGTCCAGCTCGGCCTCTGCCCGTCGGGTCAGGGCTGCCACCGCATCGGCGGTATGGGCGCCCTTGAGCTCGATATGCAGCTCGCAGCGTCCGGCGATGATCTCCATTACCTGCCACAGAGTCGGGATCACCTCTCCCTCACCGGCATCGAGCTGCTCCAGATAGGAGCGGGATTGTTCGGTCAGCACCCCCTTGCCATTGGTGCAGCGCTCCAGCCGCCGGTCGTGGAAGACCCACAACTCGCCATCGGCCGCCTGCACGTCGATCTCGATGGCTGATGCTCCCAGCTCCAGCGCTTTGGCCATCGCCTTGAGGGTGTTCTCCGGTGCCAGACCGCTGGCGCCACGATGGGCAATAATCTGCATGTTCTGCTCCTTTTACCTCGCGGATCAGCCGCGGCTCAGGTGAATGTCGATCTGTTGATGGGGCAGGGTAAGTCCCTGCTGCTGCATCTTCTCCAGCACCAGCGAATGAACCTCGTGAGTGATGGGCATCCGGTGATCCATGTTGTTGACGTAGAGGCGGATCTCGTAGATCAGTGCCGAGTCGGTGAATTCGATCAGGAAGACCTCTGGCGTTGGCGTCTCCAATACCAGGGCCGATGCCTGGATGGACTCTTCCAGAATGCGCTGCACCAGTTTCGGATCCCGGGTCAGGCCGATCCGGATCCGCAGTTTGACCCGGGTGATGGCATCGGAGAGCGACCAGTTGATGAACTGTTCGGTGATGAAGGCCTTGTTGGGCACGATGATCTCCTTGCGATCCCAATCCACTATGGTGGTGGCCCGGGTCTTGATCTTGGTGACGGTACCGGTGAGATCGCGGATGGTGACGGTGTCACCGAGCCGGATCGGCTTCTCGAACAGGATGATGAGGCCGGAGACAAAGTTGGCGAAGATCTCCTGCAGACCGAAACCCAGCCCCACAGAGAGGGCGGCGACCAGCCACTGGGTCTTCGACCAGTCGATGCCGAGCATGGAGAAGCCGGTGAGGGCACCGATCAGGATCACCAGATACTTGCTGGTGGTCGTGAGGGCAAAGCCGGTACCCGGGGAGAGGCTGAGGTGTTGCAGCAGGGTCAGCTCCATCAGCCCCGGCAGGTTGCGGGCAGTCACCACGGTCAGAATGAAAACGAAGGCGGTCAGCATCAGATCCTGCAAGGTGATGGCCGAGAGCTGCTCGATGCCGCCAATCTTGCTGCTTACCTGCCACACCTCGATATTGCTGAGGAAACTGAAGGCGGAGTTGAGATCCGACCATTGCACCACCACCAGCATGGTGAAGCCCAGCATCAGCAGGGTGCGCACCAGTCCCAGCGACTGGGCGCTGATGGTATCGAGATCCAGCTCAGTCTCTTCCACCACGTCCGGGGTCTCGGAGCTGAGCTCGTCATGCCCCTCTTCCCGGCCGCGCTGGGCCAGGATCTCGGCCCGCTTGCTCTTGGCGCGCTCGAAGGCGAGGCGGCGGCGCTGGATCAGCATCCAGCGTCTGGCCAGATAGTAGACCAGCAGGCAACCCAGCCCCATCAGCAGGCTAAGCTCCAGCTGGCGCAGCAGGGTGCGCGAGGTATAGAAGTAGCCAAACAGGGCGCCAATCACCGCCAGCAGCGGCGCCAGCATCAGGCTGTTCCAGATGAAGTGGTGCAGCAGATGGGGCTTGGTCATATCGGTCTGGCCCCAGGTGAGCGGCAATCGCTCCCGGTTGAGACGGGCAAAGAAGAGCAGCAGCCAGAGTGCACCGATCATGAAGGCCATCCGGCCGAGGGAGTCGTAGAAGGCGTGCTCCTGATAGCTGTTGGCCATCCCCTGCACGAAGAAACTCGGGATCAGCACCAGCAGCAGGGTTCGAAACTGCCCCCACACCTTTTGCACCTGTTCCCGGGGCCAGCGGAAGTGGTGGATCAAAATCCCCCGCTCCAGCGTCAGGTGGCGGGCCATCACCAGTGCCAGCAGCAGAAACCAGATCTCGCCAAGGCCGCGTGCTACCGCCACCGCAAACGGGTATTGCCAGGCCCCTTCGAGCAGGCCGCGCATCATCAGCACCATGGCGGGCAAGGGGAGGGCGGCAAGCAGGGAGCGCAGCAGCAAGCGGCTGGTGAGGCTGAATTTGTCCTGGGTTACCTTGCCGATCCGCGGCGCAATATGGTCGCAATAGAGGCTCAGGTGACGGGCCAGTTTGAACCAGCTCCAGGCCAGCACCAGCAGACCAATACCGGCCAGCGTGAGGCTCAGCGGACTGTTTTCGGCGATGGCGTAGGGCAGTTGCAACCAGTTGTCCGGGTTGAAAGCCAGGGTCAGCGCGGCAGGAATGCCGAGCATCACCTGTGGGGTAAAGGGGCGCACATCCGGCATCCAGAACAGGTGGCTGGCGCTTATTTCGCGGATCTCGTCAATCTTGCTGTTCTGGCGGCTGTAGAGCAGTTTGAGGCGGGTCTGCTCCTGAATGAGGGTGTCTGAGGCGTCGTTGAGCCGGGTCAGCAGCTGGCGCCGGGCCTTGAGCAGGTTGTCGAGCACCGCTTGCTGTGGCCGATCGAGCGTCACCTCCTCTTCGGCCATCAGCTTGTCGCGCAGCTGGCGGGTATCCTTGAGCCCATCCTGCTCGCTCTCGTACTGGTACTTGGCCATGCGGGCGCTGACGATGGCGGACTCCAGCTTGTCGAGGGGGAACTGGGGGGGCAGATCGGAGAGTTTACTGCGCAGGTTCTCGCCGTAGGCATTACTGATCTGCAGCCACTCCAGCTGTTCGCGCACCGAGTTGACCAGCTCATTCAGCTCAAACAGATTTTTGTCGACGCTGCGCTGCTCGTCCTGCACCCGCTCAATCTGATCTTCCAGTGTGCCGAGCTGGATGGAGAGCGCCTGATTCTGCTGTTGCTGCTCCAGCAGCAGCGGCATGTCGGTGGTGAGCTGTTTGCGCAGCCGTTCGCTCTCCTCCAGCGCCTGCTCGGTCTTCTCCCGCCGCAGCTGGTTCTGCTGGGTCAGCAGGCTGGCTTGCCACTCATCCTCGTCGGCGATGGCCAGATTGAGATCCTGCAGTTTCAGCTTGCCGAGATCGTTGCGCTGCTGGGCCGAGAGCTGCTCCAGCTCCAGCATCTGGATCCGGTCGGAGAGGCTCTGCTCCTTCATTCTGGTCAGCAGCAGCTGTGCCTCCTGCTGGCGATCCGATTCGCTGCTGAAGCTCAGTCGCTCCAGCTGGCTGCGGGTCAGTTGCAGCTGTTTGCGCAGATCATCCACCCGCAGGTGATACTCCTGACCGGTGCTCTCCAGCTGGTTGAGGCTGTCCATCACCCCCTGCCGCTCCTTGCGCAGGTTGAGCTGGCGGTTGCTGCTCAAGCCTATGGCCTGGCGCAGCGCCTCCTCCTTGAGGCTCGCCAGCGGCGGGCGAGCGGCGGGCTGATAGTTATGCAGGCTCTCCTTGAGGCGCGCCGACTCCTTGGGGTAATCGATGAGGATCTGCTGATAGGCTTTACTCTGCTCCCGGTAACGCTCGGCCTCTCTGGCAAATTGCAGCGCCTGCTGGTAGCTCTCCCGCAGCTTCTGGTTTTCCGGGGTATCGCTCTTGGGCACGCTCTGCAACAGGGATTCGGCCTGGGCAATGGCATCGTCGGCGCGCACGGCTGGCGGCAACAAGATAAGGGAGAGCAGCAAGAGGGTGAGCAGGCGTTGCAACATGAGGCTCGTTTCCGTTCAGAAGAGGTGGCCCTAGCCTAAAACAGGGCAGGGAGGCGGGTAAAGCAGTCTATATTAATGATTCATAACACAAATAACAGGAAGTCGTGCTGCCGTTTCGCTATGATCCCGGCCGCTTTCTCTCCACCGAGTCGAATATGTCAGCAGTTGATCTGGGCACAGCCCCGCTATCTCGCCTTTTCTGGCGTTACGTAACCCCGACCGTGGCGGCCATGCTGATCACCGGCATCTATGTCACCATCGATGGCATCTTCGTTGGCCATGTGCTGGGTCAGGATGGCATGGCCGGTCTGATGCTGGCTTATCCCATCTGCGCCGTGCTCTATGCGGTTGGGGCGCTGATCGGCATGGGGGCCTCGTCGCTGGTCTCCTTCTATCTGGGGCAGGGCAATCCGGCCAAAGCCCGCTATATCGTCGGCAATGCGCTGGTGATGGTGTTGCTGGCCTCGGCACTGCTCAGTTTTATCGGGAGCCGTTATGGCGAGCCCATGCTGGCCTGGATGGGGGCGGAGGGGGAGATCTTCACCGCCGGGCTCTCCTACCTGCAGGCCTACGCCTGGCTGGGCGTCTTTGCGGTGCTATCGATGGCGTTCAGCTCGCTGCTGCGCAACGATGGCCGCCCCGGATTTGTCACCCTCATCATGGTAGTCGGGGGGCTGCTCAACGTGCTGCTCGACTATCTGCTGATGGTGGTGTTTCCGTTCGGACTGGCCGGGGTGGCGACGGCCACCATGCTCTCCCAGGCAGTGACGGGCCTTGCCTGCCTGTGGCACTTCTTCACACCGCGTAGCCAGCTGCGGATAAGCTGGGACACCTTGCGCCCCGATCTGCGGCTGATGGGCGAGACGGTGCGCCTCGGGATCTCCAGTTTTCTGATGTACCTCTATCTCTCTGTGGTGCTGGCGCTGCACAACAAGGCGTTGCTGGCGGTGGGTACTTCGCTGCATGTGGCGGCCTACGGGGTGATCAGTTACACCGAGGCCTTCTTCTATCTGGTGTTCGAGGGGATCGCCATGGGTATCCAGCCCATCGCCAGCTTCAACGCGGGAGCCGGTCACTGGCGGCGGGTGTTGCGGATCCGCAACCTGGCACTCGGAGTGACGTTGGGGATCGCCCTGTGCGCCATGTTCCCGCTTTATCTGTGGCCGGAGGCGGCGGTCTATCTGTTTGCCGGGGACAACGCTACCTTGCTGCCGGTGGCGAGCCTCGGGATCTGGCTCTACTTCTGGGGGTTGCCGATGGAGGGCTTGCTGCTGGTGGGGGCCACCTACTTCCAGGCCATCAATCGGGCCCGCATCGCCTCCCTGCTCACCGGTGGCAAGCTGGTGCTGATCGGCGGTTTCTTGTGGGGATTCTCGACCCTGTGGGGCGTGCCTGGGGTCTGGCTGGCATTGCCAACGTGCAGCTCGCTGCTGGTGTTGGTGATGTGGCGGGCGATGCGTCGGGAGTCCGGTGCCCACGCGCTGGCCGGATAGGTAATCAGGTTCGACGTGCAGATAGCAGACAGGCAGCCATGGGCTGCCTGTTTTGTTAGAGGATGTTTTGTTAACGGGCTCTGCCGATTCAGGGCTTGAAGGCGCCGATAAAGATAGCGGGATCGACCCGGGTGTCGTTGAGGCTGACATTCCAGTGCATATGGGGGCCGGTAGTGCGGCCGGTCGAACCGACTCGCCCGACGATGCCACCGCGCGGCAGGCTCTGACCGAGCTTCACATCGATCTTTGACATGTGGCAGAACATGCTGATGAGCCCCTGACCGTGGTCGACAAAGACGGTATTGCCATTAAAGAAGTAGTTGCCGATCAGGATCACCTTGCCGGCGGCGGGGGACTTGATCGGGGTGCCGGCGCCCACTGCGAAGTCGAGGCCGGAGTGGGGATTGCGCTCCTCGCCATTGAAGAAGCGACGCAGGCCAAACGGGCTGGAGAGGGGGCCGTTGACCGGCTTGTCGAACATCAGGTTGCTCGGCTGGTTGGGGCTGAAGGTCTGGTAAGCCCGGGTCTGCTCCGCCAGCTCGCGGTTGATACGTGTCATATCCTCGGCGAGCGGATTGACCTGACGGCTGTTCTTGAGCTTGATGTGCTGTTCGCGGTAGTGCTTGGGGGTCACGGTGAAGCCGAGAGTACGGCCATCGCCTGTGGTCAGTTGCTGGGCGCCGGGCGTGCTTTTCAGAGAGATGCCGACGATGGCGATCCACTGGTTGTCTTCGCGCACTACCAGCACGGGTTTGTCGTGATAGCGGGCCGTGGGGGCAGTGGGTGACGTGCCAAGAGGGATCACTGCAACGCCACCCGGCACCGGATGGTTGAGCAGGCGACTGATAAAACCCTCGGCCAGGGCCGACTGGCTGGCCAGTAACAACAACAGACAACACACAACTCTCATGACGATACCACTCGATGTTAAAGCGCCCGGGATGGCGGGATGACAACCCCCTGTCCGGTATTCGTCGATCACTAAAGTGTGATCACGACACGTTGGCCACGACAGGCGCGGCTGGGGAAGGGGGCAGATTGTGCCTCGTTATGGTCGGGGCAGCCAGAGGCGGGGCGTGGCTGACGCCCCTTTTGTGCATCGCTGCGTCAGGTTTTATGTCGTGGTCGGGCCGCTTCGCCATTGAGTCGCCCCCGCCCTGGCTCTAGAATCGGCTTCCGGCACTGATGCCACCGACACTCCGAGGAGACGATATGAACGGATTACCCCCTTTGCGCACCACTCCGGCCCGGTACACGACAGGTCGTGGCTGGCTCTGGGTTCGCAGCGGGTTCGATATCTTCAACAAGGGTATGGGGATCAGCGTGGCCATGGTGTTGGTCTGGTTTATGGTGGGCATGCTGCTGGAGCAACTGCCGGCGGGTGGCCTTATCTCCCAACTGCTCTACATGGTGTGGGGCGCGGGTTGGGTGGCGGTCGCCGCTCGGGGTTATCGGGGGGAGCCGCTGCAGTTTGCCGATCTCTTCGCCGGTTTTCGCCACAAGCTGACCCCGCTGATGCTAGGCGGTCTGCTGGTGTTGCTGCTGTTCAGCCTGGTTGGCCTCGTCTGTCTCGGTCTGCTCTCTATGTGGGGACTGCTCCCGCTGCTGACGCAGGATCCCGAGAGCATGGTGGTCTCTGCCAGCCAGTTGCAACAACTGCTGCTGGTGTTGCTGGTGGGTATGCTGCTTATCATTCCCGTGCTGATGGGGGTCACCTTTGCTCCGGCGCTGATCTACCACCACGATATCGGCATCATCCAGGCGGTACGGCTGAGCTTCTTCGGCTGCTGGCGCAATATTTTTCCCTTCTTCTGGTGGGGGCTGCTCTCAGCCATTTTGTTGCTGTTTGGCGCTGTGCTGTTGCTGGTAGGTCTGCTGGTGGTGATCCCGGCGCTCAACTACTCCATCTATGTGGCTTATCGGGATATTTTCCTGGACGAGAGTGCGCAGCCGGAAGCGCCGCACTCAGAACCATTCGGATTTGAAGCCTGATCAAGGGATCAGAGTGAAGAAGGGGCCCGCAGCGGCCCCTTCGTTATGTTTGGGTGTGCGGAGTGCTTACTCCTGCCAGATGGGATCCGCCGCCATGCGGGCCAGCAGAAAATCGAGGAAGCTGCGCAGTAGCGGCGACATCTGCTTGCGGGTGGCATACACCCCGTATACCCCGAGGCGCTTGGGCTGCCAGTCGGTCAGCAGGGGCACCAGTTCCCCGCGCTCCAGATAGGGTTGTGCCGAGTAGCGGGGCTGCAGGCTGATACCGGCGCCTTCCAGCGTTGCTTCCAGCAGCAGGTTGGAGATATTGGCGCTCAGGTTACCGCTAACCGGCACTGACTCGGGACCGTCCGGTCCATTGAACTCCCACAGGCTCTTGCCGAAGTAGGTGTAGGTGAGGCAGTTGTGCAGCGCCAAATCCTGCACCTTGTGTGGCATCGGATGATGGGCCAGATAGGCCGGGCTGGCACAGACTACCGAGTGGCAGGTGCCGAGACGACGCGCCACCAGATTGGGGTCGAGGTCGTTGGTGATGCGCACCGCCAGATCGATCCGCTCCTCCACCAGATTGACGGTTCTGTCGAGCAGCAGAATGTCGATGGCCGTCCCCGGGTATTGCGCCAGATAGTCGTTGGCAGCCCCGACCAGCAAGGCTTCCGACAGGGAGTAGCTGCTGGTGATCCGCAGTTGCCCCTTGGGGGCGTCATCCCCCTTCACGGCGATCTGCTCCATCTCTTCGCCGAGCGCCAGCATGGCGCGGGCCCGGTTCAGCGCTTCCTCTCCTGGCCCTGTCAGGCTCAGACGACGGGTGGTACGGTGCAGCAGGCGGGCGCCCATCCAGCTCTCCAGCTCGGCCAGATAGCGAGACACCATGGCGCGCGACATATCCAGTTTCTCTCCGGCGCCGCTCAGGCTCCCTTGTTCGACTACGCTGACAAAGACCCGCAAGGCGGTCAGTCGATCCATGTACGGCTCTCTATATGTTCGATATGTGCAACAGTGATGCGCTTTTTATGCTGTATTTGCACCTTAAGTGATCCAATACACTGTGTCCATCAAATGAACCCCCGAATACTTAATGAGGAATAGATGATGAACAACACCCTGATCCGCAACCTGACTCTGGCTACCACCCTGTTGAGTGGCGCCGTACTGGCCGCCCCCCTGAGCGTGACCGTCTACAACCCTGGCGAGAAGGCGATCTTCCCGGTCTCCTCCTCACTGGTGACCGGTGACAAAGAGGCCATCCTGATCGATGCCCAGTTCGACGTGCAAAATGGTCAGGCGCTGGTCGACATGATCAAGAAGAGCGGCAAGAAGCTGACCACTGTCTATATCAGTGCCGGTGACCCCGACTTCTACTTCGGTCTGGAGCCGGTCATGGCGGCGTTCCCGGATGTCAAAGTGCTGGCCGATCAGCACGTGGTTGACCATATCAACCAGACCAAGGATGCCAAGCTGAGCTACTGGAGCCCGATCCTCGGCAAGGGCGCACCGAAGAGCCTGACCGTGCCGCAAGTGATGACCGCCAGCCACCTGACGCTGGATGGCGAGAAGATTGAGATCAAAGAGATGAACACCCCGAATGCCTACCTCTGGGCCCCTTCCATCAAGACTGCTTTTGGTGGTGTACCGGTCTACCACGGGGTGCATGTCTGGATGGCGGACAGCCAGACCAAGGCGGCCCGCAGTAACTGGGTCAAGGCGCTGGACAACCTGCTGGCCCTGAAACCCGAGCGCGTGGTACCGGGCCACTTCCTGGGGACTGCTCCCAAAGGCACTGCTGCTGTGAGCTTTACCCGTGACTATGTAGAGCGTTTCGAACAGGAGCTGGCGAAGGCGAAAAACTCCGGTGAGCTGATTGAGGCTCTGAAGAAGGCCTATCCGGCACTGCCGGTTGACGATGGTCTGGCCATCGGTGCCAAGGTCAATACCGGCGAGATGAAGTGGTAAGCCACTGAGCCTGCTTTCCCTGTGTTTTTTTACCGGGCCTAAGGGCCCGGTTTTTTATCCGAGATTGAAGTGAGAATGAAGATGAGCGAACAACAAACCACCCTCCATTATGTCTATGACCCGCTCTGTGGCTGGTGCTACGGTGCCGCCCCCCTGTTGCAGGCGGCAGCCACCATGGCCGGACTCAAGATCGAGCTGCATGCGGGCGGTCTCTGGCTGGGTAGTCGCCGTCAGCCGATGGGCGAGGCATTGCGTGATTATGTGCGCCCCCATGATCAGCGGATCGAAGCGCTGACCGGCCAGCATTTTGGCGAGCGCTACTTTAACGAACTGCTGCTGCGGGAAGGCTGTCTGCTGGACTCCGAGCCGCCGATCCGTGCGGTTTTGGCCGTCACGGCGTTGGGGGGCGATGGGCTGGTCATGTTGCACCGGATCCAGCAATCCCACTATCGGGACGGGATCTGGATTGGTGAGCCGGCATTTCTCGCCACGCTGGCGGCAGAGCAGGGGATTTCAGCCGAGGCATTCCAGCAAGCTTATCTGCAGGCCCCCTTGCTGCAACATCTGGCAGATAGCCAGGGCTGGATGAAACGGCTGGGCGGTCAGGGTTATCCTACTTTGGGTATAGAGCGGGGGGGAAAACTCGAAAGGATAGAGGTCAACCAGTATCTGGGGGAGCCGGAGTTGCTGATCCCACGACTGTTGCGTGCAATAGAGTAAACCGTTAATAGTCTGCGGTAGTTAAAGTGGCCCTCTCTGCGTGTCGATAGCGATATATGGTGCTTATGCAAACTACAAAAGCACAGCTCTACGGCTATGCTCAATTACAAAAACATGAACACATAGCTCCTATCAAAACCGACATTAAACGATGACACGCAGTTAAGGATGAATCTATGCTCCAGAATATGTCCATAGGCCAGAAGTTGAGTACTGGCTTTGCGGTGCTGGCACTTTGCGTATGCCTGCTTGCCGGGTATGGCGTCTCACGACTGTCGTATCTCAATCAACAAAACACTGTATTGGCAGAGAACCTTATCCCTTCTGTTCGCTATGCAAGTCAGATGCATATTGCACTGCTTGATGCTCGGCGTTTCCAATTATCTATGGTGATCGCGATGGGCTACAACGACAGTGCGGATATTGAACGAACTCAACAAGGTGTGATGGATTCAAAGGCACGTTTTGAGCAGGCTGCGGCTAATTACGGCGGATTGGCTTTTAATGCTGCGGATGAAGAGCAAACCTTTAACGCGTTGAAGACTGCCGGAAATGCCTTTTTTACAGCGCATGACCCGCTATATCAGGCGGTGAAACAGAGTAGTGACAAGACAAGAGATATTTTGCAAGGGAATCTCAGAACCACGCTGGAGCAGGCAACAAAATTAACGATGGATTTGCGTGAGATAAATGAGCGTATTGGCAAGGAGATGGATGCCCAAGGTGAAGAGGCATACACCAGCTCCAAATTCCTCAGTATCTTGACTGGCGCAGCGACTCTCATTTTCGTGGTGTTGATTGCATGGTATTTGAGTCAGCAAATCAAACGACCCGTTAATCGCTTGCTGGAACTTGTTGGTAGCGTCGCGGCTGGTGATTTGACTCATCGTGTGGAGTTGAATGCGTTTAATCAGGATGAATTAGGACAACTGGCGAAAGGCTTTGCGCAGATGCAAGAAAACTTGCGCAAACTGGTTGGGGAGGTATCCGGTTCTGTTGTACAGATGAGCTCTGCGGTAGAAGAGATCAGTGCCGTAGCAAGGCAGTCAGCCAACAACATGAATGCTCAGCAACATGAGTTGAATCAGCTGGCAACGGCGATGAACGAGATGCAGGCTACGGTGCAGGAGGTATCGCGCAACACCAGCGATGCGGCCAGTGCTGCCACCTCGGCCAGTGAGACGGCCGAACTTGGTGCGCAAACGGTGAATGACTCCATTCTGCGCATCGAACGGGTCGCCGGTGCTATCGAGAGCACTGCGGTAGTGATCCGCCAACTGGGCGATGACAGCCGCAATATCGGCATGGTGCTGGAGGTGATCCGCGGCATTGCCGAACAGACCAACCTGCTGGCATTGAACGCCGCCATTGAAGCGGCCCGTGCCGGTGAGCAGGGACGGGGGTTTGCGGTGGTGGCCGATGAGGTGCGTACTCTGGCCAAGCGCACTCAGGACTCCACCTCCCAGATCAACACCATCATTGCCGAGTTGCAGCAGCGTGCCGAACAGGCGGGCAGTACCATGCAACAGAGTCAGGAGCTGATGAACACCACGGTTGCTACCGCGCGGGAAGCGGGCGAGTCCATCTCCCAGATCAGTGGCTCGGTCAGCAGCATCTCCCACATGAACATCCAGATTGCGACAGCCACCGAAGAGCAGGGCGCGGTGAGCGAGGAGCTCAACCGTAACGTGGTCAATATCAGCCATGCTTCCGAAGAGGTGGCCGCTGGTGCCACCCAGATGGCTCAGGCGTGCAACGAGCTGAACCATTTGGCTACCCAGTTGCAGGATATGGTGCGCCGTTTCAGGGTGTAATCCCTCGGCGAGCCAAACAGCCCGATTACCGCAAGGTGATCGGGCTTTTCTGTTTTGGAGGGGTAGCCAGAGAGGCTCACTGCAAGTGGATGACTTGTCCCGCCGGACGATATTGTGCATGCTGATGGCCCATTTTCCAGGCAGGACTCTTGCTGTATGAATCTTCGCGATCTCGAATATCTGGTGGCGCTGGATGAGGAAAAACATTTTCGCAAAGCCGCTGAACGCTGCTTTGTCAGTCAACCCACCCTGAGCGGCCAGCTGCGCAAGCTGGAGGATGAACTCGGGGTCATTCTGATCGAACGTACCTCGCGCAAGGTGCTGTTTACTCCGGCTGGCGATGCCATGGCCCATCAGGCGCGTCGGGTGCTCAAGGAGGTGCGCGAGCTCAAGAGCATCGGCCAGCACTTCTCCGAACCGATGTCCGGGGAGATCCATATCGGTTTTATTCCGACCGTGGGCCCCTACCTGTTGCCTCGCATTATCCAGACCCTGCGTGAGCGTTTTCCCCAGCTGGAGTTTTACCTCTATGAGGAGCAGACTCAAACCTTGCTCAAGCGGTTGGAAGAGGGGGAGCTGGATTGCGTCATTCTGGCCGAGATGCCTGGGATGGAAGGGTTTGGTTCAATCCAGCTCTATCATGAGCCGATGTGGTTGGCGGTGCCTTGCCATCACCCCGAAGCACAGGCCAGGCAGGTACCGCTTGGCAATCTCAAGGGCAAGAAATTGCTGATGCTGGCTGATGGCCACTGTTTGCGGGATCAGGCGATGGGATTCTGTTTCGCTGGCGGGATAGGTGAGGATCAACGCTTCAAGGGGACCAGTCTCGAGACGCTGCGCAACATGGTGGCCGCCGGTAGTGGTATGACTCTGGTGCCAAAGTTGGCCGTACCTGCCGATCATGATGAGGGAGGGGTGAGCTATCGACCAGTGGTTGACCCTGTGCCGGGGCGTACCATCTCGCTGCTCTATCGCCACTACTCGGTGCGTCGCCCCTGCTTCAATGAGTTGGCCGCCTCGATCGCCACGCTGATGAGCAAGCAGTTGGCCCAATAAAAAAACCGGCAGCCAAGGCTGCCGATTTTGCTTCTGCCGCGATAACGACTTAGAAGATATCGTCGGTAGATACAGGCCCTTCTACATCGGGGTTGTCACCGCCGTAGACCTGATTGCCATCCGAGCTCGGTGCTGCGTAGCGGGTCGGCTCGGTACCTTCCTTGAAGTATTCGTCGGTGCCGCCACTGGTTGCCAGCAGGCCGGTTTCGCTATCAATCTTCACCGTCATGATCCCCTCGGGAACCGGCATCTTGTGCTCAGGCAGCTTTTTGAGGGCGACTTTCATGAAGTCGATCCAGATAGGCTGCGCGGCGCCACCACCAAACTCGGCACGGCCAAGACCACGCTGGTGGTTGTCAAAACCGATCCAGGAGGTAGCAACGATGTCCGGGGTGTAGCCGGAGAACCAGGCATCCCGCGATTCGTTGGTGGTACCGGTTTTACCGGAGATGTCGTGACGTTTCAGGTCGCGGGCTGCACGCCAGCCGGTACCACGCCAGCCGTTGCCACCCCAGATGGCTGTACTCAGAGTGTCGGTGATCAGGAATGCGCTCTGGGCACTGATGGTATGCGGGGCGATGGTTGGCGCGAGAGGGGTCTGCGTACCATCTTGTGCGGCACCATCAACAGTTGGCTCTGGCAGTGTGCTCTGCTCGGGCGCGGCCTGCTGTTCGCAGGTGGTGCAAGCAATAGCAGGATTGGCCTGATAGAGGGTGTTCTCCAGACTGTCGGTCACTTTGTCGATGAAGTATGGGGTCACCAGGAAGCCACCGTTGGCCAGAACCGAGTAACCACGCACTACCTCGAGGGGGGTGAATTCAGCAGCTCCCAGTGCCAGCGACTCATGGGGAGAAATGAAGTCGCGAGGGAAACCAAAGCGGGTCAGACCGTCGATATAGGTATCCAGACCGATGGCGCGCATCAGTCGAACCGACATCACGTTCTTGGATTTGGCCAGTCCCAGACGCAGCGGGGTGGGGCCATCATAAACGGCCGGGGAGTTCTTGGGCTGCCACATGGGCCCTTTTGACGGATCCCACTGGTTGATCGGCGCATCGTTGATGAGCGATGCCAGGGTATAGCCATGCTCCAGCGCGGTCGCATAGAGGAAAGGCTTGATATTGGAACCGATCTGGCGACGCGCCTGATCGACCCGGTTGAATTTGGAGAGTTCGAAGCTGAAACCACCGACCAGTGCTTCCAGCGCCCCATTTTTCGGGTTCATGGCAACCAGCGCGGCGTTGACGTCCGGGATTTGGGCCAGCAGCAACTCTTCGCCCTCTTCCCGCACCCAGATCTGGGCGCCGACTTTCAGCACATCGCGCGCCGATTTCGGGGCATAGCTCTGGCGGTCGTCGGTAATAAAGGAGCGGGCCCATTTAATACCGTTCCAGCCGAGCTCTGCTTCCTTGCCATTCTTCAGTACCAGCGTGGCGCTGCGATCACCGAGCTTGGTCACGACCGCCGCCATCAGCGGATCGTAAGTGGGTTGTTTGCCAAGGTGAGCGACGATCTGCTCGTAATCCCAGGCTGTCTCGCCAGCCTTCCACAGCTGAGCCGTCGGGCCGCGATAGCCGTGGCGCATGTCATAGGCAAAAACGCCATCCAGCAGTGCCTGTCTTGCCGCCCGCTGACGTTCGGCAGAGACGGTCGTGTAGACGTGCAGGCCCATGGTGTAGGCATCTTCACCGAACTGCTCGACCATCTTCTGGCGCACCATTTCACCGAGATAGGGGGCGTGCAGGGTCACTTCGGCGCCGTGAAAACGGGCCTTGATCGGCATCTTGGACGCTTCGTCAAACTGGGCCTGGGTTATCTTGCCAGTTTCCAGCATCCGGCCCAGCACCACGTTGCGGCGAGCAAAGGCGCGCTCGGGGGAGCGGATGGGGTTGAGCATGGACGGGGCTTTCGGCAGACCTGCAATGATGGCGATCTCGTCCAGTCCCAGATCCTTGACCTCTTTACCAAAGTAAACCTGTGCCGCAGCACCGATCCCGAAGGAGCGATAACCGAGGGGGATCTTGTTGAGGTAGAGTTCGAGGATCTCGTCTTTTGAGAGATTCTGCTCGATCCGCCAGGCCAGGAAGACCTCCTTGATCTTGCGGATGATGGTCTTCTCATTGCTCAGGAAGAAGTTACGGGCAACCTGCTGGGTGATGGTACTGGCACCCTGACGGGCATGGCCGGAAACAGCCCAGACGGATGCAGCTCGAATGATACCAATCGGGTCAATACCCGGGTGCTCATAGAAACGTGCATCTTCGGTCGCCAGTACGGCATCGATCATGGGTTGCGGAATTTCGTCCAGACGCAGCGGAATGCGACGAATTTCGCCATATTGGGCGATCAACTCCCCATCCCGGCTGTAAACCCGCATCGGGGTTGCCAGCTTGACGTCACGCAGTGCGGTGACATCGGGCAGTTGGGGTTTGATATAGAAGTAGATACCGATGAGGCTGGCAACACCCAGCACAGCACCCAGCATCATGACAATAAACAGGCGAACGAGCCATTTCAGCATGGAAGAACTACCAATCGTCTTAAAATTAGCCAACGGGCGCAGAGTATAGCCCTTTTGCCATCGGGAATTCGAGGTTTTCCTGTGGCGAGCCACCCACCTCAAAAGGATGCGAGAGGTTAGCACTACAGGGAGCAATAACCAAGGAGGGCCACTTGCCATGAAGAAAGCGAGATGGGTCACTTTTCGGCATAAACTTTATGACATTGATAGTTAGAGCATTTAGGATGAGTGAAGCACTCCTCTGATCGGGTGTCCTACACTCTGTTCAGGAATAAAACCAAATAACGCATGGATGTGTATATGTTTGGGCTTTTTAACAAGGGATCCCTCCTCCCTCTGGTGGGCATTGATTTTGGCAGCCAGACCATCAAGGCCGTTACCCTCAGTGGCCGACCTGGCAAGCTTCATCTCGAGTCGGTCGCCGATATTGCCACCCCGAAAGGGACGCTGGTTGACTATCAATTGCAGGATATCGAGCGTGTCAGCCAATCTCTCAAGACCCTCAAGCGTCTTATTCCAACTCACAGCGACTATGCCGCCACTGCGGTGACCGGCTCCAACGTGATAACCAAGGTGATCCAGATTGATGCCCGCCTCAGCGACAAGGAGCTGGAGAGTCAGGTGCAGTTGGAGGCCGAGCAGATCATTCCCTTCCCCCTCGATGAAGTGAGTCTTGATTTTGAGGTGCTGAGCACCAACAACAGTGAAGATCGTCAGGATGTGCTGCTGAGCGCAGCCCGCACCGAGAGTGTCAACGGCCGGGTCAGCGCCCTTGCTGAAGCCGGTATTGCCGTCAAGGTGGTGGATGTGGGTGCCCATGCGCTGGGCCGTGCTGTGGTGGCCTGTCTGCCCGAATTGCAGGAGAGTGAACGGCCGATCGGGGTGATAGACATCGGTGCCAGTGCCATGACCTTTGCGGCGCTGGTCAAGGGAGAGGTGATCTACTCCCGCTTGCAAAACTTCGGCGGCGATCAGTACAGCCAGGCGCTCTCCTCCTTTTATGGCATGACGCTGGATGAGGCTGAGCAGGCTAAAACCAAAGGAACCTTGCCTGTTGACCATGAGCTGGATGTGCTGATGCCCCACATCAACTCGTTGCTGCAGCAAGTGCGGCGCAATATCCAGCTCTTTTGCAGTTCATCCGGTTATCGCGACATCGCAAAACTGGTGCTGACGGGGGGAGGCAGTCTGCTACCCGGTTTGTTGGTACAGGTAAAAGAAGAGGTCAATTGCGAGGTGTTGCACCCGGATCTGTTCGCCCTGTTTGGCAAACCGAAAGGGGAGGCCGAGCTGGTACATGGTGCTAAATATATGACGGCATTCGGGTTGGCTCTGAGGAGTTTCACACCATGTCAAATATAAACCTTCTACCCTGGCGTGAAGCCCGGGCCCAGCGCCAAAAGAAACAGTTCGGGGCCTTGCTGGGGATTTTTGTGCTGGCCACGGTCGCGTTGGGATTTTTTGCCAACTGGCTGGTTGATCGCCAGATCGTCGCCCAGCAGCAGCGCAACCAGAGGCTGGTTCAGGAGATGACTATTCTGGATGCCCAGCTGGGGGAGATCCGTCTGCTCAAAGAGCGTCGCAAGGAACTGATCGATCGGATGCAGCTCATCGAGCAGTTGCAGATGCGCCGCAATGTGCCCGTCCGCCTCTTCAATCAGCTGCCTTCATTGGTGCCCAACGGGGTTTACCTCAACACCCTCTCGATGCAGAACAATATTATTGATGTAAATGGCAAGACCGAAGCCTATGGTCGGGTGGCCAGCATGATGCGGCGGATTGATGGTTCCGGCTGGCTGGGTCAGGCAAAGATAAGCACTATTTTTGCGGCTGATGTTGCGCCAGTGTCATTGAGCCAGTTTTCCATGATGTTCCTGATCGCCAACAATGCTGCGGCTGCAGGGAATGTGGCCAAGGAGCAACAATGAACCTTCAGCAACTCAACGAGTTGGATATCAATGACATAGCAAGCTGGCCAAAATGGGCAAAAGGGGTCTTCATCTTTTTCTGCTGCGTGTTGACCGGCGGCGCCATCTACTACTACGTGATTGCCAACTCACTGACCAGTTTGACTCAGGAAGCGGGGAAAGAGACCGAACTGAAAGCCCAGTTTGAAAGCAAGGCGATGCTGGCTGCCAACCTGGGGGCATACAAGGCACAAATGGTTCAGCTTGAGCAACTGGTCGATACCCAGCTCAAGCAGTTGCCCAATACCCATGAGGTCGCCGGTCTGCTGGACGATATCAGCTTTATTGCTACCGACAACGGCTTGAAATTGAACCGGATCAACTGGGAGCCAGAGGTAAAGCACGAGTTTTCAACCGAGCTACCAATGCGTATCGAGGTAGTGGGCACTTACCATGAAATTGGCAAGTTCACCGCTGACATGGCCGCCTTGCCCCGTATCGTCATCCTTGACTCCTTCACTCTGGGTCAGAGCAAGGATGAAGGGGAGCTGATTTCGATGTCGATGTTGGCCAAGACCTACAAGTACAACGGTAAAACAGTGGAGCCGAAACAATGAGACGCATCTGCTGGTTGTTACCTGCCCTCTTACTGGCGGCCTGTGGTGGTCAGGAGGACATGGATAGCTATGTCGCCCAGACCAAAGCAAGGCCACCCATACCTATCGAGCCCTTGCCCGAGCTGAAGCCTTTTGCCCCTATGCACTACCAGCAACGCGAGTTGCGCAGCCCCTTCATGGTTCCCCAGCCTGAGGCGACGGTCGGAAGTACAAGCACTGCCAAGGCCCAGCCGGATTGTGCTCAGACCCTGATGGATCGTGAGAAAGAGGTGCTGGAAAATTATTCGCTGGCCAGTCTGTCGATGCATGGTTCTTTGGGTAAGGCAGGCCAGTTGTGGGCCTTGATCAGCACCCCGGATGGCAAATCGATGCGCGTCGGACTCAACCAGTATATGGGGCTTGATCAGGGCCGGGTCATCAAGATCACTGACACTGCCGTGGATTTGCTGGAAACCATTCCGGACGGGAAGGGGTGCTGGGTAACAAGAGAAACCCAGTTGGCGATGGCCAATGTGCAAGAAAAACAATAATCAGGGACGAACAGCAATGAGAACAACAATAGAGAGTGTATCCAAAGTGGCTTTGCTGTTTTGCGCCAGCGCCCTCAGTCAGGCGTGGGCAGTGGCAACCCTGCAGGAGATCAAGGTCAATCCGCTGCTTGCCGATCAATTGCTGGTGGAGCTCAGTTTCAGTGAGCCGGTCACGGGCTTTACCGATCGTCTCTCTTACCAGCCCAATCAGTTGTTATTGCATGTTCCCGGTGCGGTAGGGGCGCTGAAAGTGAACCCGCTGCCGATCCAGCGCCTGGGGGTAGATAATATCAAGGTTGAGGGTAAGGGCGCAGGTCTGGATATCAAGATCGCACTCGATCAGCTGGCCCCCTATCAGGTGCAGCAACAGGGGAACAAATTGCTGGTGTCATTGGGCGAGGGGGCCTCTTCCGGGCTCATCAATGGTGAGAGCGCCCTGATTGCACCCGCAACCTCGGCTACTCCTGTGCCAGCGCCCTCTGCGATGGTGGCCACACCCTCTCCTTCGGCGCTGCTCAATCCTCAGGTCGTCGCCCGGTCTATGCCTGTTGCGCCCGTGACTACGCCGATAGCCACACAGCCTGCCAGCAAGCCGGTGCTCAACAACTATCAAAGCAGTGGGGGCGGCGCCTATTTCAACACGGTTACCGATGTGGATTTTCGTCGTGGTAAAGATGGCCAGGGGGAGTTTCTGGTCACGCTGGATAACAGCTCCGCCGCCGTTGATGTGAGCAGCCGCGGCCAGACCGTACTGGCCAAGTTTCATGGCACTCGGGTACCGGATGGCTTGCTTAATCTGATCAACGTGCAGGATTTTGCAACGCCGGTCTCTCAGGTTGAAGTCTCCCGGCAGGGCAGTGATACCCTGTTTGAATTGTCGATCAATGGTCAGTTTGATTACCGTTACGATCAGGCAGACAAGCTCTTCATTATCGAGGTGAAAAAGCGGACGACGGCCACGGCATCCAAGCAGTATCAGGGCAAGCCTATTTCATTGAACTTCCAGGATATTCCAGTCCGTACCGTATTGCAGCTGATCGCTGATTTCAACAATCTCAACCTGGTAACAACAGATTCGGTCGCAGGCAATATTACCCTGCGTCTGGACGGGGTGCCGTGGGAGCAGGCGCTCGACATTATTTTGAAGGTGCGGGGTCTGGATAAACGACTGGACAACAACATTCTGCTGGTGGCACCGGCGGAAGAGATCGCAACGCGCGAGAAGCAGCAACTTGAGAGCCGCAATCAGGTCGCTGATTTGGCGCAGCTCTATACCGAATATCTGCAGATAAACTATGCCAAGGCCTCGGAAGTGGCTGCCCTGCTCTCTTCCGAAAGTACCAAGTTGCTGTCACCCCGTGGTGCGGTGAGTGTGGATGAACGGACCAACGTGCTGGTGGTCAAGGATACCGCCGATGTCATCAGCAGCATCAAACGGATGCTCGATATTCTCGATATTCCGGTCAAGCAGGTGGTTATCGAGGCGCGGATGGTGACCATTGATGACGGCTTTGATGAAGCGCTCGGGGTGCGGTGGGGAGTGACCAAAAACGATGGTCATGGCAACAGTACGTCCGGCTCCATCGAGGGGAATGATGGCTCTGGTAACAACAATGGTGGCTCGACAATTACCAGACCGACAGCAGATGATCGGTTGAACGTCAACCTGCCGGTGACCAATGCGGCCGGTACTTTGGCCTTCCAGGTTGCCCGTTTGGCTGATGGCACCTTGCTGGATCTCGAGTTGTCGGCGTTGGAAAAAGAGAGCAAGGCCGAGATTATCGCCAGTCCGCGGGTGACCACTGCGAACCAGAAACCGGCGCTGATCGAGCAGGGTACCGAGATCCCCTATGTGGAGTCCTCTTCCAGTGGAGCTACCTCGGTTACCTTCAAGAAGGCGGTATTGAGCCTGAAGGTGACCCCGCAGATCACCCCTGACAATCGGGTGATTCTCGACCTGACCGTGACCCAGGATACCAAGGGTGAAACGGTACCGACCGGTACCGGTGATGCTGTTTCCATCAACGCCCAGTCCATCACCACTCAGGTGCTGGTGAACAATGGCGAGACGCTGGTGCTGGGCGGCATCTATCAGCAGACCATCAAGAGCGATGTGACCAAGGTGCCGCTGCTGGGTGACATTCCCGGATTGGGGGCCTTGTTCCGCAAGACCACCAGCGAGAACAAAAAGCGGGAATTGCTGATTTTCGTGACGCCCAAGATAGTCACCGACGCCTTCTGAATGCTTTACATGTGAGGGTAAAACACATATAACCTTACGCCCCAATGAGGCTGGGGCGTAAGGGCTGCGGTTGCCAGTCCCGATATCTATTGAGATAATCCCCCTCCTGATCCATCGCAAGATAAGGTTCATAGGTACCCCGATCCAGTATTCATCGGGGTCGTACAGTTTGTAATTACTAACGAAAAGACATGGCTGAGAAACGCAATATTTTCCTGATAGGTCCCATGGGTGCGGGCAAGAGCACCATAGGTAGACATCTGGCAGAACAACTGCATATGGAGTTTTTCGACTCAGATCATGAGATTGAGCGCCGCAGTGGTGCTGATATCGGCTGGGTGTTCGATGTTGAAGGCGAAGAAGGTTTCCGGATTCGCGAAGAGAAGGTGATCGGCGAATTGTCAGAGCAGCAGGGTATCGTGCTGGCGACGGGTGGCGGTGCCATCAAGAGTCGCGAAACCCGCAACAAGTTGTCTGCTCGCGGCATCGTGGTCTACCTCGAAACCACTATCGAAAAGCAGCTGGCGCGCACACAGCGAGACAAACGCCGCCCTCTGCTACAGACCGAAGAACCGGCACGCGAAGTGCTGGAACGTCTGGCACAAGAGCGCAATGCCCTGTATGAAGAGGTTGCCGACTTTGTTGTGCACACCGATGACCAGAGCGCAAAAATCGTTGCCAATCAAATTGTAAAGCTGATCGGTATGTAATCTAGAGGACGTCCATGGAACGGTTGAAGGTCGAACTGGGTGAACGCAGCTATCCCATCGAGATAGCTGCCGGGTTGTTGCAGCGCCCCGAGGCGCTGGTATCGACCATCAAGGGCAAGCGGGTGATGATAGTGACCAACACGGTCGTTGCTCCGCTTTATCTTGAACAGGTAATCGCTCTGCTGTCGGGTTTTCAGGTTGAACACCTGATCCTGCCTGACGGCGAGGCGTACAAGAACCTGGCGACCTTTGAGCAGATCATGTCTGCTCTGCTTGAAACCAACCATGGGCGCGATACGACACTGATCGCTCTGGGGGGCGGCGTGATCGGAGATGTGGTGGGCTTTGCGGCAGCAAGCTATCAACGTGGCATTCCTTTTATCCAGATCCCGACCACCCTGCTCTCCCAGGTTGACTCCTCTGTCGGCGGTAAAACCGCGGTCAACCACCCCCTCGGCAAGAACATGATTGGGGCTTTTTATCAGCCCAAACAAGTTGTTATCGATACCGAATGTCTGAGTACCTTGCCAGCCCGCGAATTTGCCGCAGGGATGGCCGAGGTGATCAAATACGGCATCATTTGGGATGCTGATTTCTTCAGCTGGCTGGAGCAGAACATGGTGCGTCTGCAACAGCTGGAACCTGCCGCGCTGGCCTACGCCATCAAACGTTGCTGCGAGATCAAAGCCGATGTGGTCGGTCAGGATGAGACCGAGCACGGCGTCCGTGCGCTGCTCAATCTGGGTCACACCTTTGGTCATGCCATCGAGGCCGAGCAGGGGTATGGCAACTGGCTGCATGGTGAAGCGGTATCCGCTGGCACCATGCTGGCAGCCTGGACTGCGCAGGCCCGTGGCGATATGAGCGAAGAGGACGTTGCGCGAGTGCGCGCCCTGCTGCTGGCCGCCAATCTTCCCATTCATGCGCCTGCCGAGATGGATTTCGCCGCCTTTATTCGCCATATGCGCCGTGACAAGAAGGTGCTGGAAGGCAAGCTGCGTCTGGTGTTGCCGGTTGGTATCGGCCATGCGCAGGTGGTGGGGGATGTGTCCGATGCCGAGTTGCTGGCGGTGATCGAGTCTGGTCGTGACGAATAAACTGCTAAAACTTCCTTCCCAGCGGCAGCTGGTTGACCGGCTGCTGCATCTGATTGAATTCAATCACCCTTTCATTTTTCTCTCCGGTAAACCCGGTTGTGGTCGCGGTACCCTGTGCGAATCCCTGCTCGGCGTGTTGCCGGAAAAAGTGCGGGTGGTAAGCCTGATTGGTACGCCTGCCATGAAGATGGTGGATGTGCGCCAGCTGTTGCTGCCACAGGTGGTGGCGCGCCCGCTGTTCAATTCACAGGATGCGCTGGCGGAGAGCTTCTTTCGCATGCTGGAGGGGAGCAAGCCAGCCACCCTGTTGCTACTGATAGAGCGGGCCGACCAGTTGCCAGCCGAACTGCTGGGAGAGTTGTGGGCGATCATCCGTCATAACGATACCCTGGCGGCGCCCCATCAGCTGGCCATTATTGTCTCGGGCAGTGACGTCTGGTGTCGTACCCAACGGCCGCAGCTCAAAGGGCGTGCCATGCCAGCCCTTGAGCTGGAAGTGCCGCCCCTGAGCCCGCCCGAGCAGCGCATCTTCTTGTATGAGAAAGCCAAAGAGCTCAAGATCCCGGCGACCCTCTTGCCCAAGCCGCAAGTGGAGGAGATCCTGAAAACGGCGAACGGACATCCGTCCACCATCATGCAGTTACTGGAGGATATCATGACCGACAGAAGGCCCAAGAAGCGTCAGGCGGAGTTGCCTGTCAAGAAGATTGCCACTGCTATCGCGCTGGTCGCTGGCGGCCTGCTGGCGCTGAGCTACCTGCTGCCTGCGCTGTTTGACAATGAAAGCAAACCGGCGCTGCATGATCCGGCGCAGAACAAGGCATTGCCGATCCCGGTAGCGGGAGGCGATCCCCTCACCGCAGGCGGTTCGAATACCGATGCCGCTGAACAAGGCGCGCAAAACAGCGATGCAGCCAGCAATCCCAACGGGGTTGTGAAGGATTGGCAGCCGGAGGCGAAAGTGCTGCCCAAATCGGTGGAGAGCGAAACTGTGACCACCGAATCAACCAATTACGAAGGGCGTCGGGTGGTGATCTCTGACGAGGTCGTGCAAAAGCTGATGACCGAACCCAAGGTGAGCGGCGCTCTGCCTACTGACGTGGTGGACGAGCTGACCGGCAAGAACCCGAGTGGCACAGCCCCCAGTGGTGCAATCGCAACCACGGCGCCAGCCAGTACCTCCAAAGCACTGAATCCGGCGACAACCGCAACGCCTGCTGCTACCACCAAAACCGCCAGCAACGAGCCGGTTGCCGCGCCAGCACCCAAAGTGGCCCTGACACCGGTCGCCACCTTGAACAAGAAGCCGCGCAACCACTACAGCGTTCAGCTGATGGGGGCGAGCAACACCAAGGCGGTGGATCAATTTGTCGCCGAGCATGGTCTGGCGGGCAAGGTATGGGTCTATCAGACCAAATTCCGTGGCAGCCCCTGGTATGTGGTGCTGCAAGGGGATTATGCCGGTCTGACCCAGGCCAAGAGTGCCATTCGCAAGCTTCCGCCAGCCTTGCTGAAAGGCCAGCCCTGGCCCAAGTCGTTTGCACAGGTACAAAAAGAGCTGAAGCAATAGCCTTGATACCGGATAAGGGGGTAGAATCGTCCCCCTTTTTGGGTCTTGCCTTCTTACACACCGGATTTCCATGAAAAAAACACGCGCTTTTTTAAAATGGGCCGGGGGAAAATACTCCCTGGTTGAAGAGATCGCCGAGCGCCTGCCGGCCGGGCGTGTGTTGCTGGAGCCCTTCGTCGGGGCCGGGTCTGTGTTTCTCAACACCGACTACGACGCGTATGTGCTCAATGACATCAATCCGGATCTGATCTGCCTGTACAACCACCTCAAGCTGACGCCGGACAGTTTCATTGCCGAGGCGCGCAAGCTGTTTGTGGCAGAGCACAACCACAAGGCGGCCTATTACCGGCTGCGTACCCAGTTCAATCAGACCGAGACTACCTTCGAGCGGGCACTCTTGTTCCTGTTCCTCAACCGTCACGGTTTCAATGGATTGTGCCGCTACAACAAGAAGGGCGGCTTCAACGTGCCGTTCGGTTCCTACAAGAAACCCTATTTCCCGGAAAAAGAGCTGTGGGCCTTTGCCGAAAAGGCGCAGAAGGCGACCTTTATCTGCGAGAGCTACGCCGACGCCATCAAGCGTGCCGAAGAGGATTGGGTTATCTATTGTGATCCACCCTATGCGCCGCTCTCCACTACGGCGAGCTTCACCACCTATGCCTCCGGCGGTTTTACCCTGGATGATCAGGCGATCCTGGCGCGACTGGCCCGTCACACAGCCGCTCACAAAGGGGTGCCGGTGCTGATCAGCAACCACGATATCGAGCTGACTCGTGAGCTTTATCGCGGTGCCCGCCTCGACGAGATCCTGGTCAAGCGCACCATCAGCCGCAACGGCGGCACCCGCAACAAGGTGGCCGAGTTGTTGGCGCTCTATCCCCCCGGAATCGAACCGGAGCAGGGCTACTATCCCAGCGACAGTGAACTGCTGCCACTGACGTAACAGACCATGCGGCGCCCAGGGGCGCCGTTTTTTATGGGCGAGTCGCGCCCGTGCCGATGCCCCAAAACCCGGGTTGTTGGGGGAGGGGAGGCGATTGCCCCATTTCTCCCGCTTTCGAGTCGTTTTCGCCCGCCATTTACGTTAAAATTGCGCCGCTTTTTCTCCCTGGCTGCCAATGGATGATGCTGATGAAAGACTTTCTGATTGCCCCCTCGATCCTCTCTGCCGATTTTGCCCGTCTGGGTGACGACGTAGCCAAGGTACTGGCTGCCGGTGCCGACGTGGTTCACTTCGACGTGATGGACAACCACTATGTCCCCAACCTGACCATTGGCCCCATGGTCTGTCAGGCGCTGCGTGACTTTGGTATCGAGGCACCCATCGACGTGCATCTGATGGTCAAGCCGGTAGATCGCATCATTCCTGATTTTGCCAAGGCGGGTGCTTCCCTCATCACCTTCCATCCGGAAGCCTCCGACCACGTTGACCGCTCTTTGGGCCTCATCAAGGAGATGGGCTGCCAGGCGGGTCTGGTGCTCAATCCGGCTACCTCGCTCTCCAGCCTCGAGTATGTGATGGACAAGCTGGACGTGATCCTGCTGATGTCGGTCAACCCGGGCTTCGGTGGCCAGAGCTTCATCCCCGGCACCATCGACAAGCTGCGTCAGGTTCGTCGCCTGATCGACGAGAGCGGCCGTGACATTCGCCTCGAGATCGATGGCGGGGTCAAGGTCGACAATATCCGTGAAATCGCTGAAGCGGGTGCCGACATGTTCGTCGCCGGCTCTGCCATCTTCGGCAAGCCCGATTACAAAGCGGTGATCGACCAGATGCGTGCGGAGCTGGCTCATGTCAAACGCTGAGCGCGCATTTGATCTGGTGCTGTTCGATCTGGACGGCACCCTGATCGACAGCGCCGCCCAACTGGCGCTGGCAGTCAATCTGACTCTGGCTGATCTGGGTCTGGAACAAGCTGATGAAGTGGTTATCCGTACCTGGGTCGGCAATGGTGCCGACAAGCTGATCCAGCGGGCCCTTGCCTATCGCGAGGCCGACCCTGAGCTGTTTGCCAAGGCCCGTCCGATCTTTTTCCAGCACTACAACGCCTGTTTGCTGCAGGGATTGGCCATGTATGATGGGGTTGCCCGGAGTCTGCGCCGCCTGCAAACCCTGGGTTATCAGCAGGCGATCGTCACCAACAAGCCGAGCGATTTTGTCGCGCCTATTCTTGATGCCCTCGGTATCAGCGATTGCTTCGCGCTCTGGCTCGGCGGCAACTGCGTACCGGTCAAGAAGCCGAGCCCGGAGCCCTTGCTGCACGCCTGCCAGGAGCTGGGAGTGAGTCCGGCTCGCACCCTGATGGTAGGTGACTCCGAAAATGATGTGCTGGCTGCCAAGGCTGCCGGCATGAAGGTGGTGGGCCTGACCTACGGTTACAACTATGGTCGCCCCATTGCCGACTCCCGGCCTGACTGGGTGTTCGAACACTTTTCCCAGCTCGATGCGCTGCTGAGCTAAGCGCGTCGCCGGACTGGCTGAATTACAAGGATTACTACTCTCATGACCAAACCAATCGTATTGAGCGGGGCGCAGCCCTCCGGTCAGCTGACCATCGGCAACTACATGGGCGCGCTGCGTCAGTGGGTCAATATGCAGGATGAGTACGACTGCCTCTACTGTATCGTCGACCTGCATGCCATCACCACCCGCCAGGATCCGGTTGCCCTGCGCAAGGCCTGCCTCGATGCGGCCGCCCTCTATCTGGCGGTCGGTATCGATCCCAAGAAGAGCACCGTTTTCATCCAGTCTCACGTGCCGCAGCACGCCGAGCTGGGCTGGATCCTCAACTGCTACACCCAGATGGGTGAGCTGTCGCGCATGACCCAGTTCAAGGACAAGTCCGCCCGTTTCGAGAACAATGTCAACGTCGGCCTGTTCGGTTATCCGGTGCTGATGGCGGCCGATATCCTGCTCTATCAGGCCAATCAGGTGCCGGTCGGCAACGACCAGAAGCAGCATCTCGAGCTGACTCGCGATATCTGCACCCGCTTCAACAACCTCTATGGTGAAGTGTTCACCATGCCGGAGCCCTTCATTCCGACCGAAGGGGCGCGGGTGATGAGCCTGCAGGATCCGACTAAGAAGATGTCCAAGTCGGATGACAACGAGGCCAACTTCATCGGCCTGCTGGAAGATCCCAAGCAGATCGTCAAGAAGATCAAACGTGCGGTAACCGACTCCGACGATCCGGCCGTGGTGCGTTTCGATCCGGAAAACAAACCGGGCGTCTCCAACCTGCTGACCCTGATGTCCGGTGTGACCGGTCGCTCCATCCCGGAGCTGGAGCAGCATTTTGAAGGCAAGATGTACGGTCACCTCAAGACCGAAACCGCCGAGGCTGTTGTCGCACTGCTGGAGCCGATTCAGGCCCGTTTCAATGAGCTGCGTCAGGATGAGGCCCATCTGATTGCGATTTTGGCCGAAGGGGCACAAAAGGCGCGTGAAAGGGCTGAAAAAACTTTGACCAGCGTATATGATGTAGTCGGCTTCGTTCCTCGAGCCTGACATACTGGGAAGGTGTAGTAGAAGAGAGCTGGGTATTTGCCTGGCTTTCTTTATTTTCCCCAGCTCTATTTTTGTTTTATTTTATTATTCCAACCCGGGATATATCCCCAAGAGTACCCATGTCTGTTCAACCGAATATTTCAATTGAAGAGCTGAGTGACAAAGGTCACTGGCTGCGCAAGTTTCGCAAGGCGAAAAACCTCAATACCCTGCAATTGATGGTCTCCAATGCCATCGACAAGCATCACAAGACCGCTGCCATCGCTGCCGCCATCTATCTGGCCGAATGTCAGCGTGAGCGGGAAATGGAGCAGGGTCGTTTTCTCGATCGTTAATTCTCCGCTGCTGGTTATCTCATGTTGCTGTTAATTGATAACTACGACTCCTTTACCTGGAATCTGGTGCAATATTTTGGTGCGCTGGGTCAGGAGGTCGAGGTCAGACGCAATGATGAACTGACGCTGACCGATATCGAGCAGTTATCTCCCCGTTTTCTGGTTATCTCTCCCGGCCCCTGTACTCCCAACGAGGCAGGTATCTCTCTCGACGCCATCACCCATTTCGCTGGCAAGCTGCCCATTCTCGGCGTTTGCCTTGGTCATCAGTCGCTGGCGCAGGCGTTTGGCGCCCGCGTGGTTCGCGCGCGTCAGGTAATGCACGGCAAGACCTCCCTCATCCGCCATCGCGGCGAAGGGGTATTCTGCGGCCTCAAGGACCCCTTGCGGGTGACCCGATATCATTCGTTGGTGGTGGAGCGCGAGACGCTGCCCGACTGCTTCGAGATCACCGCTTGGAGCGAGCATGCCGATGGCTCGTTCGACGAGATCATGGGAGTGCGTCACAAGACGCTCAACATCGAGGGTGTGCAGTTCCATCCGGAGAGTATTTTGAGCGAGCAGGGTCATTTGTTACTGGCCAATTTTCTGACCCGTTCATAAAAAGTTGTGACCACCTTCTCAATATCGAGAGAAGGCAAAAAAAATTTCTCTGACACTTTATTCACCCCCTCTCCTGCCCAAATTATCTCTTGCCAAGCCCCCCTGAGTCGTTATGCAATGCGGTTGCCTAAAATATCAGGGGCAGTCGAACATTGTTCCTTACAGGCCCTCTTGTTACAGACTTTTTACTTTATTTCTGTGATAATCCCGTCACGTTTACACGGATTTAACTTTTGGGCGGTGGATTATTCTGTCGCCGAATCGAAGGAGAGCTATATGTCAGAATTGTTGGCAGTGACACGTGAAGTGTTTGATGAAGTGATGGTTCCCAACTATGCGCCGGCCAAGATCATCCCGGTGCGTGGCGAAGGATCACGTGTCTGGGATCAGGATGGTCGCGAGTATGTCGACTTTGCCGGGGGCATCGCCGTAAACGGCCTTGGCCACTGCCATCCCAAGCTGGTCGAGGCCCTGAAAAGCCAGGGCGAGAAGCTGTGGCACCTCTCCAACGTGATGACCAACGAGCCGGCCCTGCGTCTGGCCAAGAAGCTGGTCGCCGCCACCTTTGCCGACAAGGTCTACTTCTGCAACTCCGGCGCCGAGGCCAACGAGGCCGCCCTCAAGCTGGCCCGCCGCTACGCCATCGAGAAGTTCGGCGAGCATAAGACCCAGATCATCGCCTTCAATCAGGGCTTCCACGGTCGCACCTTCTTTACCGTCAGCGTCGGCGGTCAGGCTGCCTACTCCGATGGTTTCGGGCCCAAGCCCGGTGACATCACCCACGTCCCCTACAACGATCTGGCCGCGCTGGCTGACGTGATCTCCGATAACACCTGCGCCGTGGTGATGGAGCCGCTGCAGGGGGAGGGGGGCATCATTCGTCCCACCGACGAGTTTGCCAAAGGGGTGCGCGAGCTGTGCGACAAGCACAATGCCCTGCTCATCTATGACGAGGTGCAGTCCGGTGTCGGTCGTACCGGTGAGCTCTACGCCTACATGGGGCTTGGCGTCACGCCGGACATCCTCACCAGCGCCAAGGCACTGGGTGGCGGTTTCCCCATCGGCGCCATGCTGACTACCAACGAAATCGCCTCTTACCTGAAAGTGGGCACTCACGGCTCTACCTACGGCGGCAACCCGCTGGCCTGCGCGGTGGCGGAAGCGGTGATCGATGTGATCAATACCCCGGAGGTGCTGGCTGGCATCAAGCAGCGCGAGCAGCTGTTCCGCGAGGGGCTCGAGGCAATCAACGCCAAATACCACTGCTTTAGCGAGATCCGCGGCAAGGGTCTGCTGCTGGGCGCGGCCCTGAGCGATGCCTACAAGGGGCGTTCCCGCGACTTCCTGCTGGCCTCCATCGATCAGGGGCTGATGGCACTGGTGGCTGGTACCAACGTGGTTCGTTTTGCCCCTTCACTGGTGATCCCGGAAGCGGACATCAAGGAAGGGTTGGCCCGCTTCGAGAAGGCGGTTGCCCAGGTGGTTAACGCCTGATTCCAAATTGAGGTGGGGAGCTCTCCCGGCAGGAGCCGGGACCCCACCTGTCGTCAATGAAAGGGAGTTGTCATTTATGTTGGTTATCCGTCCCATCGAGCAAAAAGATTTTGCCGGGCTCAAGACCTGCGCCATCGAGTCCGGCACCGGCATGACCTCGTTGCCCGTCAACGATGAGCTGCTGCAGCGCAAGATTGACGCCTCTACCCAGACTTTTTCCGACAAGCCTGCCGGTAAGGGGGACTGCCTCTACTTCTTCGTGGCCGAGGATCTGGAGACCGGCGAGATGGTCGGCACCTGTGCCATCGATGCTGCGGTTGGCCTCTCCCAGCCGTTTTACAACTACCACATCGGCAAGGTGGTGCACTCTTCCCCCAAGCTCGGCATCTACAACGTCGTTGAAACCCTGACCCTCTCCAACGACTACACCGGCAACTCCGAGCTCTGCACCCTGTTCTTGCGCGAATGTGCCCGCGAGGGGCTCAACGGCCGCCTGCTCTCCAAGCACCGCTTTCTGTTTATGGCCGAGCACCCCGAGCTGTTTGACGAGACCGTCTTCGCCGAGATGCGCGGCGTCTCCGATGCCAACGGTCACAGCCCCTTCTACGAGTGGCTGCAAACCCATTTCTTCTCGATGGATTTTCCCACCGTCGACTATCTGACCGGCATCGGCAAGAAGCGTTTTATCGCCGAACTGATGCCCAAGTACCCCATCTACGTCAATTTGCTGAGCAAAGAGGCGCGGGCCGTTATCGGCCAGACCCACGAGAAGACCCGCCCGGCCATCAAGATGCTGCAGGACGAGGGCTTCGTGAACCGTGGCTACGTCGATATTTTCGATGCGGGCCCCACCGTCGAGTGCGACGTGAAGAATATTCGCAGCGTGCGCCGCAGCAAGAAGCTGCGGGTGCTGGTGGGCGAGCCCATTGGTGGCAAGACCCACCTTATCTGCAACAGCCGTTTCGAACATTACCGCGCCTGCTACGGCAATATCCGGGTCGATCTCGACAAGCACGAAGCCATCATCCCGCCCAAGATGGCGGCGGCACTCAAGGTGCAGGATGGCGACATGGTGCGGGTGGTCGACCTCGACTGAGGCAAACAGGACAAGCAAACCGATTATCAGACAGGCAGCCGAGGCTGCCTGCCAGCGACAGGGAGTGAATGGATGAGCCAGTTAGTGCAATTTATCGACGGTCAGTGGCTTGCCGGTGAAGGCAAGCCGTTCGAGTCAACCGATCCGGCCAAGAACGAGGTGATCTGGCAGGGGGCTGCCGCCAGTGCGGCGCAGGTGGATGCCGCCGTCAAGGCCGCTCGTGCCGCCTTCTACCACTGGGCGGACATGAGCCTTGAGGGTCGTCTGGCCATAGTGCGTCGTTATGCCGACCTGCTCGGCGAGCAGAAAGAGGCACTGGCCCTGACTATCGCCCGCGAAACCGGCAAACCGCTGTGGGAGACCCGCACCGAAGTGGCCGCCATGCAGGGCAAGATTGCCATCTCCATCCGCGCCCATGACGAGCGTACCGGTACGGTGGAAAACCCCATGCCGGGCGCCAAGGCGTATGTCCGTCACAAGCCCCACGGTGTGGTGGCGGTGTTCGGCCCCTACAACTTCCCGGGCCATCTGCCCAACGGCCACATAGTGCCAGCGCTGATCGCGGGCAATGCCGTGGTGTTCAAACCCTCCGAGCTGACCCCCATGGTGGCGGAAGCCATGGTCAAGGTGTGGCAGGAAGCGGGACTGCCCAAGGGAGTGCTCAATCTGGTGCAGGGCGAGGTCGAGACCGGCAAGGCGCTGGCGGGCAACCCCGATATCGACGGCCTCTTCTTTACCGGTTCATCCCGTACCGGTCATTTCCTCCATCAGCAGTTTGCCGGCCAGCCGGGCAAAATTCTGGCCCTCGAGATGGGTGGCAACAACCCGCTGATCGTGAAAGAGGTGAGCGACATCGACGGTGCCGTCCATGCCATTATCCAGTCGGCGTTTATCACCTCCGGTCAGCGCTGCACCTGCTCGCGTCGTCTGTTTGTCGAGCGCGGCGAGCGTGGCGATGCGCTGGTCAAGCGACTGGTCGAGGTGGTGGGCAAGATCAAGGTCGGCCTCTATGACGCTGCAGAACAGCCGTTTATGGGGGCGATGATCAGCGAGAAAGCTGCGATTGGCATGGTTGAGGCACAAGCTAACCTGCAACAGCTGGGCGGCGAGAGCCTGCAGGTGCTTGAGCACCTGAAAGCGGGCACCGGCTTTGTCTCCCCGGGCATCATCGACGTGACTGCGGTCAGCGCGCTGCCGGACGAAGAGTACTTCGGCCCGCTGCTGCAGTTGATCCGCTATGACGATTTCGATGCGGCCATCGATCTGGCCAATGCCACTCGCTACGGCCTCTCGGCCGGTTTGCTGGGTGACAAGGAGGCGGACTGGAATCACTTCTTCAAGCGGATCCGCGCCGGCATCGTCAACTGGAACAAGCCCATAACCGGTGCCTCCAGTGCCGCGCCGTTTGGCGGTATCGGCGCTTCCGGCAACCACAGGGCGAGCGCCTACTACGCCGCTGACTACTGTGCCTATCCGGTTGCATCCGTCGAGGATAGCAAAGCGGCAATGCCGGAGCAGCTGTCTCCCGGTCTGAGCTTCTGACAATAACAAAACGGGGCATCCGGCGGGTGCCCCAACCTGTACCCGCAATCAAAGGAAAGAGAGATGCAAAAGGATATCAACACCCTGTTCAGTCATCTGTGGGACAACTACATCAAGGTGACGCCGAGCGCCCTTAAAGTGCATGCCCTGCTGGGGGGCGGTGAGCCCATCATCAACGACCACATCGCCTTTCGGACCTACAACCTGCCCAAACTGGGGTTGGAGAAGCTGGCCGCCCACTTTCTGGCGCTGGGTTACGAGCAGAAGGGGGAGTATGTGTTCAAGGCGAAGAAGCTCAACGCCAAACACTTCGAGCACAAGGATCCCGATGCTCCCAAGGTGTTTATCAGCGAGCTGAAGGTCGAAGAGCTCTCCGCAGGCGCGCAGGCCATCATCCACAAGCTGGCGGATCAGGTGCCCGAGCATCTGACCGATACCCCGGCATTTCTCTACGCCGGTGCCCCCTGGCAGGTCTCTTACGCCGACTACCAGACCCTGCTGGCGGAGAGCGAGTATGCAGCCTGGATGGCAGCCTGGGGTTATCGTGCCAACCACTTCACGGTCAATATCAACAAGTTGAAGGACTTCGATACCATCGAGCAGGTCAACGCGGCGCTCAAGGCGGCGGGTTTTGTCCTCAACAGCGTGGGTGGCGAGGTGAAAGGGGATCCGCAGGTCATGCTGGAGCAATCCTCCACCATGGCCGACAAGGCGGATGTGCCGTTCAGCGATGGGGTGCGTACTATCCCGAGCTGCTTCTATGAATTCGCCCTGCGCTACCCGCAGCCAGATGGTGTGCTCTATCCGGGCTTCGTCGAGGCGTCGGCCGACAAGATCTTCGAATCGACCAACGCGATGTAAGGGTCGGTGACCGACACGGGTTGTGCCGCGCTATCCGAGATGAAAACGCCTCCACTGTGGAGGCGTTTTGTTTGGCGCGGGTGGTGGCGCTCTCTCCGGTTATCAATGACTTAAGAGGAGAGGGGGTATGGGTTTTGCTGGTGTTTGGTGTGGCCGAATTGTTGATAAAAATGTGAACGAGATCACTCGATACGCCACAGATTGACGCAGGCAAGCGGGCAAAAAGGAGTAGAATGACGCTTTATTTTTGCGGGGCCAATCGATGCCTAACTATCACTTTTTCAAGCAAGGTCAGTCGCTTACCTATCTCGATGCGAATGCACCCAGCTATAGCGATGAGCGTCGACATCTGGTTGCACAGGGTTTTGCTGCCATTGCTGCGCCCACCTTCGCGGATAGTCCGAGCAAGGCGCTGGAGCTGCTGTGCGCTCATCAGAAGCAGCATGAGTTGCATGCCGATGGCTTTACTCTCACGGTGTCTGAAGTACCTGCGTCTGCGGCCTCCCTCTCGAGCAAATAGGTCGGGCAAATAGGTTGGGCAAACAGGCGTCAGCCAGTTACGAGTCGGGGAGCTGTCAGGCTCCCCGAAAATGATTGCAGTTGTGCCTTGGCACGGTGGCGATATCCCTGTTATCTCGGGTGCCACTCTCCCTCAAGCACCAGCACGGTATCCATACCTGCCGCCTTGCCTGCCTCAAGCCCGATCTGGGTATCTTCAAACACCAGACAGTTGGCCGGATTGGCCCCCAGCTGTTCGGCTACCTGCAGGAAGGTGTCCGGGTGCGGCTTGTGGTTGATGACGTCATCGGCGCTCACCACCACAGAGATATAGGCATCGAGACCGGTACTCTTCAGGATCGACTCCGCCTGATTGCGCGGTGAACCGGTACCAATCCCCATCGGCACCCTGCCGTGATAGTGCCTGACCAGCTCCCACATCCGGGGGAAGACTCTGACCTTGTCGATATGTTCCATATAGAGGGCAATCTTGCGGCGGGCGAAGGCGTCGGTATCTACCTCCAGTCCCTGCTGCTCGGCCAGCATGGCGATGATCTTGCGAGTCGGAATGCCGCCGTACTGGTAGAGCTGCTCCCGCTTGAAGGGAATGCCGAATTCGGCGCAGGTGAGCTCCCAGGCATCGAGGTGGAGGGGCATGGAATCAACCAGAGTGCCATCCATATCGAAAATCAGGGCATCGTAGTGATCAAACCGGTACTGCTCGCTCATGGGGACTCCTTGGCTAAATAGGGCAGGCTAGCAGATCGGGGACCTGGATTGTGGGATCGGCCTCATGGTTGAAGATGGCCGGCCGTGGTTTTTTCTCTCTCTTGCTGATTTGTGAGACAATAATTCGCTCAATGCCGGATCCTTTGGCATATCAGATTAGCGAGTCCTCTTATGTCCCCGAAAACCATCTTCTCGAGTGTGGCGCTGGTGATCGCACTGGGATCACTGGAAAAAAGCATCGTCACTACCCCGCTGCCCATGATTGGCGCCGAACTGCATGCCGGTGGCGCCCTCACCTGGGTGGTCACCGCCTACCTGTTGGCGGCCACCGCCGTGTTGCCCCTCTACGGCAAGCTGAGCGATCTCTTTGGTCGGGTGCGGATGCTCAATATCGGCATCGGCCTGTTTCTGGCAGGCTCGGTGGCCTGCGCCCTCTCTCAGGATCTGCAGACCCTGCTGGCAGCGCGGGTGCTGCAAGGGCTGGGGGGCGGCGGTCTGATTGCCCTCGCGTTTACCGTGATTGCCGATACCATTCCGCCGCGGGAGGTGGGCAAGTATCAGGGCTATATCTCGGCGGTCTATGCGGTCTCCAGCATCGCTGGCCCCTTGCTTGGCGGCTACTTCACCGAGCAGCTCAGCTGGCGCTGGATCTTCTGGATCAATCTGCCGCTCGGGGCGCTGGCAGTCTTTCTCATCAACCGCAACCTCAAGCAGCTCAACGTGCGTCGCCACAGTCGCTTCGACTGGAAGGGGGCGGGTCTGCTGATTACCGTCACCACGCTCACCCTGTTGTTGCTCTCGCCGGAGGCGGCGTTACCTGCCGTCTGGCTCTCGGCGGCGCTGGGCGTTGCACTGCTATTGCTCATTCTGATTGAGCGGCGTGCCCACGACCCCATATTGCCCGCCCATCTGGCCCGGCTGCCCGGCTATCTGGTGAGCGTGCTGCTGGTGATGCTCTCCCAGTTGCTGATGTTTGCCGTGCTGGTCTATCTGCCGTTGCAGATGCAGTGGCAGAAGGGGATGAGCGCCAGCGAGAGCGGCGCCATCATGGTTATCTTCATGATCTGCATCACTGCCGGGGCCTTTGTCGGTGGCAAGCTGATTGGCCGTACCGGTCACTACAAGAGCTTTGTCGCGGTGGGCTTTGGCCTCGCGGCGGTGGCGCTGTGGCAGATCCACTTCGATGCCTGGGTCAGGCTGGCGCTCGGGTTTGCCGGTATCGGTCTGGGTCTGGTGCTGCCCGCCCTCTCGGTAGTAGTGCAAAATGCCCTGCCACGGCAGGATCGCGGTATCGGCATGTCGCTGTTCAACTTCGGGCGGGAGCTGGGCGGTGCCGTCGGCGTGGCCATCTGTTCCATGCTGTTTCACTTCCGCCTGCCAGCCGGCAGCGATGGCGATCTGAGCCGGCTCGCCCCCGATCTGCTGGCCCCGGGCTTCAGCGCGACCTATATCGGCATGGCACTGATCGCCACGCTGGCGCTGCTCATCACCCTGCTGGCGTTGAAGCGCCATGAGCTGGCCTCCATCAGCGCCTGATTTGGCCTGCGCCGACATTGGCTCACCATAGATAGCATCAGGGCTCCCCGCGGGGAGCCCTGATCGTTATTTGGCGAATAGAGTGGCTGCTGCCATCAAGCCATACGTGGCTTACTCCTGCGCCGGACTCTCCTTGCCTGCCAGCTGGCTCAGCCAGGCGAAGCGGCGATTGGCCTCCTGCTCCGCCTCTTCATAGAGCTGGCTGGCCACCTCCGGCAGCTGGCGTTCCAGCCGCTGGAAGCGGGGCTCGTGGCGCAAGGTCTCGGCCAGCGAGGCATTGGGGGCCCGTGAGTCGAGCGCCAGCGGCAGTTTACCCTCGTCAGCGCGGCGCGGATCGAAGCGGTAGAGGGGCCAGAAGCCGGTGGCGGTAAGCTGTTTCATCTGCTCGTGGCTCTCTGCCATGTCGTAGCCATGCTCCTCGCAGGGGCTGTAAGCGATGATGAGCGACGGCCCCGGGTAGGCTTCCGCCTCCTGAATCGCTTTCACAGTTTGGTTCATCTGGGCGCCGAGGGAGATCTGCGCCACATAGACGTGGCCATACATCATCACGCTGGCCCCGAGATCCTTGCGTGCCTTGCGTTTGCCCTGCTCGCCAAACTTGGTGATGGCCCCAAGCGGGGTTGCCTTCGACTGTTGGCCGCCGGTGTTGGAGTAGCACTGGGTATCGAGCACCAGCACATTGATGTTCTCCCCCAGACTCAGCACATGGTCGAGCCCGCCAAAGCCGATGTCATAGGCCCAGCCATCGCCGCCGATGAGCCAGACCGATTTCTCCACCAGATAGTCCGCATCGCGAGCCAGCTCTTGGGCTGCCGGGATCTGGCTCTCCTGCAGCAGTGCTCGCAACTGCTGGATATGGGCCCGCTGCTCGGAAACCGGCAGGGTGGCATCGCCGAGCACCTCGCGCAGCGCTGCCGGGATGGTGTCGCCCAGGCTCGCCAGCAGACGGCGCACCCGCTCCCTGTGCTGATCGACGGTGAGGCGGAACCCCAGTCCGAACTCGGCGTTGTCTTCAAACAGCGAGTTGGCCCAGGCCGGCCCGCGCCCCTCGGCGTTGGTGGTGTAAGGGGTGGTAGGCAGGTTGCCGCCATAAATGGACGAGCAGCCGGTGGCGTTGGCAATCAGCAGCCGATCGCCATAGAGCTGGGTCAGCAGCTTGATATAGGGAGTCTCGCCACAGCCGGAGCAGGCGCCCGAGTATTCAAACAGCGGCGAGATGAGCTGGGAGGTGCGGATGTCGATGCGCTCCAGCTGCTCGGCGCTACGCTCCGGCAGGTCGAGGAAGAAGTCGTAGTTGGCCTTCTGCTCGTCGAGGTGATCGAGGCGTGAAGCCATATTGATCGCCTTACGATCCGGGTTGCTGCGATCCTTGGCCGGGCACACCTCGACGCAGAGGTTGCAGCCGGTGCAATCCTCCGGCGCCACCTGCAGCACGTACTGCTGGCCGCGCATGTCACGGGATTTCACATCCAGCGCATCGAGAGTGGCGGGGGCAGCGGCCAGCGCATCCGGTTCCACCACCTTGGCGCGAATAGCCGAGTGGGGACAGGCGGCGACGCAGTAGTTGCATTGGGTACAGAGCTCCGCCTCCCAGATGGGGATCTCCTTGGCGATATTGCGCTTCTCCCAGCGGGTGGTGCCGACCGGCCAGGTGCCATCCGGCGGGAAGGCGGAGACCGGCAGGCTGTCACCCAGCCCCGCCAGCATGGCGGCGGTGACGGTCTGGACAAAATCGGGGGCCTTGGCGGAAACCACCGGCGGGCGCGGGCGGCTGGCGGGATCCTGCTCGCCAAGTGGCACTCGGGTCAGAGCGGCGCAGGTTGCCTCCAGTGCCTGCCAGTTGCGTTCGACCAGTGTCTGTCCCTTGCTGCCATAGCTGGTGGCGATGGCCTGCTTCAGCAGGCTGGTCGCCTCTGTGGGGGGAATGATGGCGCTGAGCTGGAAGAAGGCCATCTGCATCACGGTATTGATGCGGTTGCCGAGCTGGCAGTCGCGGGCAATTTTGGCGGCGTTGATGATGTAGAAGCGCGCCTCTTTCTCGCGCAGGGCGTGCTGTACCTCGCTGGGTAGGCGTTGCCAGATCTCCGCTTCGCTGTAGGGGGTGTTGAGCAGGAAGATGCCGTCCGCTTTCAAGCGTTCAGCCATCCGGTACTTGTCGACAAACTGCCACTGATGGCAGCCGATAAAGTCCGCCTCTTCCACCAGATAGGCCGATTGCAGCGGCCGTTCGCCCACCCGCAGGTGAGAGACGGTGAGGCCGCCCGCCTTCTTGGAGTCGTAGACGAAATAGCCCTGCGGATAGAGGTCGGTGTGGTTGCCGAGGATCTTGATGCTGTTCTTGGCCGCCGAGACGGTGCCATCGCTGCCAAGACCGTAGAAGAGCGCCTCCAGCTTGTGTTGCTGGCTGTGGATGGGGCTTTGCGAATTGAGCGCGGGCAGTGGTAGCGAGAGACCTGTGATGTCATCGAAGATGCCGACGGTAAAGCGCGGACGCGGGTTCTCCTGCGCCAGTTCGGCAAACACCGCCAGCGCGTAGGCGGGGCCGAACTCCTTGGAGGAGAGGCCATAGCGGCCGCCGATAACCCGCGGCAGGCTTGCCCGCTCGCCCCGGCTGACCGCTTCGGCCAGCGCCGTCATCACGTCGAGATAGAGGGGCTCGGCCTGTGCGCCCGGCTCCTTGGTGCGATCCAGTACGGCGATGGTGCGGGCACTCTCGGGAATCGCGGCCAACAGGTGCCCGGCCGAGAAGGGACGGAACAGCCGCACCTTCACCAGCCCCACCTTCTCTCCTTGGGCCAGCAGGCGCTCGATCACCTCTTCACAGGTGCCGATGGCTGAGCCCATCAGCACCATAATCCGCTCCGCCTGCGGGTGGCCGACGTATTCAAATGGCCGGTAGTGGCGGCCGGTCTGCTTGCCAAAAGCCTGCATTGCCTCATTCACATGGCCATAGGCGGCGTCATACCAGGGGTTGCTCGCCTCCCTGCACTGGAAGTAGGTGTCCGGGTTGGCGGCAGTGCCGCGAATGACCGGTTTGTCGGGGGTGAGCGCCCGGTCACGATGAGCACGGATGGCATCGGCGGGCAGCAGGGCACGCAGGGTGTCGTCAGCGAGCGGCGCTATCTTGGCGATCTCGTGAGAGGTACGAAAGCCGTCGAAGAAGTGGATAAAGGGGAGGCGGCTGTTGAGGCTCGCTATCTGGGAGATCAGGGCAAAGTCCTGCGCCTCCTGCACATTGCTGGCACAGAGCATGGCACAGCCGGTCTGGCGCACCGCCATCACGTCCGAGTGATCGCCAAAGATCGATAGCGCATGGGTCGCCACGGTGCGCGCCGCCACATGCAGCACAAAGGGAATGAGCTGACCCGCCAGCTTGTAGAGATTGGGGATCATCAGCAGCAACCCCTGCGACGAGGTAAACGAAGTCGCCAGCGCGCCGGTCTGCAGGGCGCCGTGGACGGCGGCAATGGCGCCCCCTTCCGACTGCATCTCGACAACCCGGGGGACATCCCCCCACAGGTTCTTGCCCCGCTCGCTCGACCAGGCCGACGACTGCTCAGCCATGGCCGAGCTGGGGGTGATGGGGTAGATGGCGATGACTTCGCTGGTGCGGTACGCCACCGAGGCGACTGCGTTATTCCCGTCTGTGGTGATCATGTGTTTTCCACTTTGCTATGCCAGTTTGAAGGCCGATAGTTGCATCGGCAATGGATAGGTCGCAGGCATAGTAAGAGGGGCAATAAGAGCGTATCAAACGGGATAAATAATCAATTAATAAGTCAGTAATAGTGGTTAATTTAATCCCGCCGCGTGGGTGCATGATTTTCTGCTGACAGCAAACGGGAGGTGGCTGACGGGCCATTGACATGGCCCGTCAGCACGGGGTTAACCCTGATCCACTTGCAGCCAGATGGCGCACTGATAAGGGGCGAAGAGTGGCAGTGGTTCGCTTGGGTAATTGGCCAGCAGCAACCGCATTCCGTCTGCCACCTTGTCGAAGTGGGGCATCGGCAAGGGGTTCGCCGTGAGATTGGCGAGCAGCAGCAGGGTGTGCCGCTCTCCGCTGGCCGGATCCTGCCAGTGGCGGCGATAGCTGATGCGCTCGGGATCATCCCCATCCAGCAGCTCGAAATTGCCGTGGCGAACGACCGGGTGAGCCTTGCGCAGGGCGATGAGCTGGCGATAGCAGTGAAACGGCGAGTCGGGGCGGATCAACTGCTCGGCGGCGTTGATTTCAATGTGGTTGGCGTTGAGGGCAATCCAGGGCGTGGTGGTGCTGAAACCGGCGTGGGGGCCAGCGTCCCACTGCATCGGGGTGCGGGCGTTGTCGCGGCCGATGGCATCGAGCCGCCAACTCAGCTCGGCAGGATCCAGCCCTGAGTGGCTGGCGCGGTAGTTGATGGCCTCCACATCGCGCAGCTCGCCCGGCTGCCAGTGGCGGTTGGTCATGGCGAGCTCCTCCCCCTGATAGATGAAGGGGGTGCCCTGCATCATATGCAGCACCATGGCCCACAGCTTGGCGCTGGTTTCACGCCACTCGGGTCTGTCATCGCCAAAGCGGGAGACGGCGCGGGGCAGGTCGTGATTGCCGAGAAACAGGCTGTTCCAGCCACGCCCGTGTAGCCCTTGCTGGTGGCGGGCCATGGCTCGCTTGAAGGCGAGGGGATCAAAGTGGGATGACCACTTGTCATTGCCGAGCCCCAGATGCTCGAAGTTGAACACCATGCTGAACTCGCTGCCGTCGTGGTTCGAATAGTTCTGCATATGGGCGAGATCGGCCCCCCAGGTCTCCCCCACCGTGATGATCCCCTTGCCGCCGAAGCTCGCGGCATTGAGCTCGCGGATATAGTCGTGCAGGCGCGGGCCGTTACTCATGGCCAGCCGGTCCCACTCCTTGCTCACCATGTCGATCACATCGAAGCGAAATCCCTTGATCCCTTTGCCCAGCCAGAAGTTGATCACCGCCGCCATCTCGGCCCGCACCGCCGGGTTGTCCCAGTCCAGATCGGCCTGACTGGGATCGAAGTTGTGCAGGTAGTAGCGATCAAGCGCTGGTACATACTGCCACCCGCTGCCGCCAAAAATCGAGGTAATGGGGTGAGCATCGACAAAGGCTTGATCCCGGAATACGTAATAACCCTGATAACGGGGATCGCCGGCCAGCGCCTTCATAAACCACTCGTGCTCAGTGGAGGTGTGGTTGGCAACGATATCCATCATGATGCCGATGCCGTGAGCGGCCGCTTCGGCTATCAGCTGCTCCATCTCGGTCAGGGTGCCGAAGGCGGGGTCGATGGCACGGTAGTCCGCCACGTCATAGCCGTTGTCCCGTTTGGGGGAGCGATAGATGGGGGTGAGCCAGAGCATATCGACCCCGAGGGTGGCCAGATAGTCGAGGCGCTGACGGATGCCATTGATATCGCCCATGCCGTCGCCATCGCTGTCCTGAAAACTCATGGGGTAGATCTGGTAGATGACGCAGCTATCGAGGTCGATATCGGGCGTGTGGAGGGAGTGCGTTTTCATCAGCGTGGCCGGTTGGGGGAGAAGATTTTCTATCTTACGCAGATGAACGGGTACTCGACAGGGCAGGGGAAACCTTGAAAAGGGTTCCATAGTTGGCTGATTGCCAAAAGTGCGGGAAGGGTCACAAAGGTGCCATCCCGGGCCACGGCTGTGGTCGGGATGGCACGGCACTTAGCGTTGATGCTATGCAGGAATACAGGTTATTGAGCAGCCTTGGCCTGCTCGCTGTGCTGCTCCTGCTGGCGCTCTGCCTTGTCTTGCTGGCGTTCCGCTTGTGCTTCCAGCTCCTTGCCGAGGAAGTAGTTCAGGAAGGTGCGGATCACCGCGATGATGGCAAGGCGGATCAGCTCCTCCTTGCTTGGCGCGACCGTGGTGGCCAGGATGTCGGCAGCGAGCTGGAACTCCAGCGCCAAGATGAGCCAACTGCCGAAACAGAGGCGAATGCGCGGAAAACCGGGCTGGTGATCCCGCACTCTTGCCGCCAGCCAGAGGGTCTTGCCAAGCCCTATCACCACACAGGCGATGGAGATGATCTCCAGCAGCAGCTGGAACAGCTCGACCCCGTGCATCATCCCCTCTTTCAGGCTCGCTATCTCAAACACTTGGGTCACCTCCCTGATTCAAAAGAGGACACTATTAACACATCGCTCGGCAAAGGCCAAATCAGAGTCTCCTGATAAGCAGTGAGAGTTGTTCAATGAGCTGACGCGCCGCGGGGCTGACTCCTGCCAGTTGGAAGAAGCCGTGTATAACCCCCAGTTGCCGCTGACAGGTAGCCGTGACACCGGCTTGCAGCAGTTTGCTATAGAAGGCTTCCCCCTCATCGCGCAGCGGATCATATTCCGCCGTGACGATATGGGTCGGCGGTAATCCTGACAGGTCCGGATGGTGGAGAGGGCTGGCTTCGGGGTGAGTGACGGGCTGCTCCCCCAGATAGGCGTGAAAACCGCTTAACAGCATATCGCGGGTGATGAGGTAGTCATCCCCTAGCTGCCGATAGCTGTCACTGTCGCCCGCAGCATCGAGCATCGGATAGATGAGCAGTTGGGCTGAGGGCAAGGGGGCCCCTCGCTCCTTGAGTCGCAAGGTGGTGATCAGGGCGAGGTGGCCGCCGGCACTGTCTCCCGCAAGGACAATCCTTGCCGGATCCCCATGCCATTTCTCCACATCGGCCATGATGGCGAGCGTAGCAGCCATTGCATCGTCATGTGCTGCAGGATAGGTGTGTTCAGGGGCAAGGCGGGTATGTACCGCGAACACCAGTGCCTCGGCGCGATTGCACAGCATCCGCATCTGGCGGTCGTGAGTGTCGAACTCACCGCTGACAAAACAGCCGCCATGAAAGTAGATCAGGGCCGGACGGCTTGCACTTGAGGTTGGCGCTGGTTGATAGAGGCGAATGGAATAGTGGCCATGTTGCCACTCTTCGACAGCGCCAACCTCTTCCCGTTTACCACCCAATACGGCAGAGGCAAGATAGCCTTCACGCCGCGCCTGCCAGCTCAGGCTGCTCGCCCTGGGGCGGCCTGCTGCAATGAAATCCGCCACCATGGCCGCAATGGCCGGTTCAAGTTGTGTATCCATAACGCACCAATAACTGTATATAAAAACAGTTATTCTGCGCTTTTAGCCAGAGAGCGCAACCTGCGTTAGCTGAGGCGGCTCACAAAATCAGACTCCAAGCAGCTGGAATTCAATCACATAGAGCGGCGGCAGAGCGGGGTAGATATTGCGGATCACCTGTTTGAGCTCGGGGAGGGTCATGTTCTCCTGACGGGCGTGCTCGTCGCTCAGTTCATCGAAGGCGACCGCCTTGACCGAGAGCACCTCTATGGTGCCAAAGGGCTGGTGCTCCGGGTTGGTGAACAGCGCCAGCCGCTGGCCAGGCTGCCAGTTGGCCTCGCTCTCGTCGCGGATGGTGATGGTCTTGCGGCCCGCCTGAATATCGGCAACGAAGCGGCTGAAGAAGGTGAATTCGGGATAGGAATGGGCAGACATGGTGACTCCTGACAGGGTGAATCGAAATGGGATGAATGGAAATCAAAGGTCGAGATAGGCGCGCAGCCCGGCCAGATTGGCGATAACGGGGCCGTCGCTGCTGTCGGCGACTATGCCCTGCTCGACCAGCTCCTTGAGGGCGCGGCGGTAGACCCGCTCTGTGGTGCCGAAGCGTGCTGCCTCGTGGGCCCGCTTGCGCGATCCCAGCATCGGAGTGCGCTGGCGCTCACGCCACAGCTCATAGGCGATGTTGTAGGCGATGGGGTGGAGCAGCCGGCTGGTGGTGATCTCCAGGGTGTCGAGATAGTCGCTGGCAAGCGCGGCGGCAAAGAACAGGGTCAGCTCGGGTTCGGCCAGCAGCCGCAGGGCCAGCTTGTGGGCGCAGATGACCCGGGCATCCAGCTCGGTCTCGGCCACCACGTTCCACTGCACCGGGGTGGCGCTGAAGAACTCCATTTCGCCGAAGATCTGGCTGTGACACTCAATTTCGCCAAGCTGGAAGCGGCGGCCAGAGTGTACCGTGCTGTTGAGGGAGACCCGGCCATGTTCGACCAGATAGAGCTGCTCGCTCTGCTCCCCCTGCCGCATGATCAATTCGCCCGGTAGGTAACGGCGCAGAAACAGGGTGCAGGCGTCGAGCGCCGCGGCAAAGCGGGGTTCAAGCTGCTGGAGTTCGGCGTGAAAACGGCCGAGGGGGTAGGGCTGTTGCTGCATGACTGCCTGTCGCACCGGATGACGAGGGCCATGAGGCTAGCAAGAGTGCGGGCCGGATACCAGCCCGCACGGTAGCGGATGTGCCGCAGTTAACGGTTTGCGCTTTATTGCACCAGAGCGTGGAGGGCGGCCGCGATGGCTTGCTGCTCACCGGCCATCATCGCCTGTTCGGCGCTGGCGTAATCCGCCACCCCTTGTTGCACATCCTGCTCGAACAGCACTACGTTGCAGAGCACGGCTGCAACCCGCACCTTGCGCAGGCGACCCACGGTCAGCAGGGCTGCGGTCTCCATGTCAGCGCCGAGCACGCCACGGGCATGCCAGTAGCGGCACACCTCCTGCTCATCATCTCGATAGAAGCTGTCGTGGGAGCGTACCAGCCCGTGCCAATGAGGCTGGCTACCGGTCGCTACATGGTTGAGCAAGGCGGCCTGCAGCCAGATATCGGCGCAGGCGGGGTACTCGGCGGGCAGATAGGCCTGTGAGGCCCCCTCATTGCGAACCGCCCCTTCCACCACGATAAGGTCGCCAAGGCCGATGTCGTGCTGCAGGGCACCGGCGGAGCCGACCCGGATCAGCGAGCGGGCGCCGGCTTGCACCAGCTCCTCCAGCGCTATGATGGCCGAGGCGCCACCGATGCCGGTGCTGCAGACCGTGATGGGCAGCCCCTGATAGGATCCGTTGATGAGGCGGAACTCCCGGTTTTGCCCCAGCACTTCACACTGTTCGAGCTGGCTGGCGATGCGATCGACCCGGGCCGGGTCGCCGCATAGTACCACCCTCTCGGCAATCTGGTCGGGGTGGCACTGAAGATGGGGTAACAGACTCATGGCTTACAGACCTTGTGGCTGGCGCTTGGCGGCAATCACCCAGAGGCGGGTGCCGTTGGCGGCGATGAACAGCAGGATGAGGTACTCCAGCGACATGGCGTAGACGCCCTGCGCGGCATAGACACCGATGCTGATGATGTTGATGACGACCCAGAGGATCCAGTTCTCCACGTATTTGCGGGTCATCAGGATCTGGGCGACCACCGAGAGCACCGTCATGCTGGCATCCCAGAACGGGAAGGCATCGGGTGAAGGCTCGGGGGTAGCAAGGTTGGCACCAAACAGGTTGAGCAGGGAGACCGAGGTGCGTGCCAAGGTGGCGAAGACCGGGTCGATATAGCGGGTCAGCAGGGCGATGGCCAGCACGCTCACGGCGGCGGTCACCATCAGTTTGGATCTGCTGAGCCAGCGGATCTGCAGGGTATCCCCCTGATCGTTGGCCGGGCGGGTCCAGGCGTACCAGCCGTAGACGTTGGCGCAGAAGAAGAACAGCTGCAGCATCAACAGTCCGTAGAGCTGGATCTGGAAGAAGATGATGGCAAACAGGCTGACGTTGATCAGGCCAAACAGGTAGTTGATGGTTTTCTCCTGACTGGCGAACCAGATACAGGCCAGACCAAACAGGGTGCCGATGGCTTCAATCCATGACATGGCATAGCCGCCACCCAGCGGTATGGTCACTAGCGTGTTATTGATGCTGAACAGCTCGAATATGCTCATTTTCTGATCCTTGGGCATGAGGGTTAGTATGCGAGGGCGCCATTCTAAGGGGTGAGGGGGAGGAGGGGCAGGACTTTTGTCCGCCCCGGGCTTGGCCCATATCAAAGAAATCGCCGCTGCTGCCCGGTTATTCCAGCAGTGATGGGTTATGGGGCCCCGGCGGGTCGGACTTTATTGATATGTAGCAAGATGATAGCGCCGTGGCTGTGGTCTGATAGAGTCCACTCTCCGGGAGGAGAATCACGTGATAAAAGGAGGTTGCATTGAATTCCGAGCTTGTCTGGGTGCTCTGTCTGCTGGCTGGCGCCATCTATCTCTTCATGACCAACAAGGTGCGCATGGACGTGGTCGCCCTGTTGATCATTATCCTCTTTGTGCTGAGCGGCACCCTCACCCTGCCGGAGGCGCTGGCGGGCTTTAGCGATCCCAACGTCATTCTGATTGCCGCCCTGTTTGTGGTGGGTGAGGGGCTGGTTCGCACCGGCATCGCCTATCAGGTGGGGGATGCATTGGTGAAGGTGGCGGGCAGCAACGAGACCAAGCTGCTGGTGTTGCTGATGGTCGCGGTGGCGAGTCTGGGGGCTGTGATGAGCAGCACCGGAGTGGTGGCCATCTTTATCCCGGTGGTGCTGAGCGTGGCGAACCGGATGGGGATCCCGGCCGGTCGCCTGATGATGCCCCTCGGTTTTGCCGGGCTGATCAGCGGCATGATGACGCTGGTGGCCACGCCCCCCAACATGGTGGTCAACAGCGAGCTGATGCGCCACGGCATTCACGGTTTCGGGTTCTTCGATTTCACCCCCATGGGCGTGCTGATCCTGGGGCTGGGCATCCTCTACATGCTGCTGGTGCGCGGCTCCCTGGTGGGTGAAGGGGAAGAGGGCAAAGGCAAGCCGACCGGGCGCCGCACCCTGCGCGATCTCATCCGAGACTACCGATTGGCCGGTCGTGCCCGTCGTCTGGCGCTGCGGCCTGACTCCCCGCTGATTGGTCACACCCTGGACGAGCTGCAACTGCGCGCCCGTTATGGTGCCCACGTCATCGGGGTGGAGCGCTGGCGCAAGTTTCGCCGGGTGATGGTGCCGGTGTCGGGGATCAGTGAGTTCCAGGCGAAGGATGTGCTGCTGATCGACATGTCAGACCCCGAGGTGGATGTGCGGGCGTTTTGCACCGAGGCGCGGCTTGAACCGATGATCCTGCGCGGGGAGTATTTCTCCGATCAGGCGCGGGAGGTGGGGATGGCCGAGGTGTCGCTGATCCCTGAGTCCAAGCTGCTGGGTAAAAGCGTGCGTGAGGTGACCTTCCGCTCCAGCTATGGTCTGAGCGTGGTGGGGCTGCGCCGCGACGGTGAGGCACTGGCAGGCAAGCTGGTGGACGAGCCGTTGCAGATGGGCGACACCCTGCTGGTGGTAGGGAACTGGAGCCACATCAGACAGTTGCAGACCCATAGCCGCGACTTTCTGCTGATGGGGCTGCCCGCCGAAGTGGACGAGATGGCCCCCGCCCGCAGTCAGGCCATTCATGCCCTCTTTTGTCTTGGAGTGATGATCCTGCTGATGGTGACCGATCCTGTGCCCAACGTGATTGCCGCGCTGATCGCCTGTCTGCTGATGGGCAAGTTTCGCTGCATCGATATGGAGAGTGCCTACAAGTCGATCCACTGGCCGACCCTGATCCTCATCGTCGGTATGCTCCCCTTTGCGCTGGCGCTGCAAAAAACCGGCGGGGTGGATCTGATCGTCGGTGGTCTGATCAATGCGGTAGGGGAGATGGGGCCGCGGGTCATGCTGGCCAGCCTGTTTGCCCTCTGCGCGGTGATCGGGCTCTTTATCTCCAACACCGCCACCGCAGTGCTGATGGCGCCCATTGCGCTGGGCACGGCCCAGCAGATGGGGGTATCGCCCTATCCGTTTGCCATGACCATTGCCATCGCCGCCTCGGCCGCTTTTATGACGCCGGTCTCGTCACCGGTGAATACCCTGGTATTGGGGCCGGGCAACTACAAGTTTGCCGATTTTATCCGTATCGGGGTGCCATTCACCCTGTTGGTGATGGCGGTGAGCGTGGTAGCGATCCCCTGGTTCTTCCCATTCTGATAACCGGGATGATGAATGTGTGCACCAGCAGCCTGCGGGCCGCTTTTTTATGGCCGGGAGACAAGAGTGGCAAGGCGTGATCGGAATCAGTGAAGAGTGACGTGAACGGAAATTAACGTGGAGCCGGGTTAATAGAGGAGCGAGAGAAAAACTGGGGAGAGGCAAATTTCAGATACAAAAAAACCAGCGTGAGCTGGTCTGTTTGGTACTGCTATTAATGGTGCGGAAGGAGAGACTCGAACTCTCACGCCTAGGGCGCCAGAACCTAAATCTGGTGCGTCTACCAATTTCGCCACTTCCGCAATATTAATGGTGGCTATGACGGGATTCGAACCTGTGACCCCCGCATTATGAGTGCGATGCTCTAACCAACTGAGCTACATAGCCGTTTGTTATCAACCACTGATGTGGACGAGAACAGAAAAATGGCTGGGGTACTAGGATTCGAACCTAGGGATGGCGAGATCAAAACCCGCTGCCTTACCGCTTGGCGATACCCCAACAGAAATAATGGTGGCTATGACGGGATTCGAACCTGTGACCCCCGCATTATGAGTGCGATGCTCTAACCAACTGAGCTACATAGCCGTTTGTTATCAACCA